>CAWEUZ010000005.1:0-798530 GCA_963812435.1 uncultured Actinomycetes bacterium | reverse complement strand
CCGGCGCGAGGTAGAGCGAGGAGTCGCTGTCGTCCTCGTCGTAGGCGATCCCGTGGTAGGTGCCCGCTCTGCGCAGGTGCGCCTCGCCGCGAATGCGCGCGAGCGCATCGTCGAACGCGCCGCGGTCGGCGATCGCGAACGCGACGGCTCCGTCGGGGTCCGAGGCGCCGTCTGCGGGGAGCAGCAGGAAGCCGCCTGCGCGCTGGCCGAGCCACGGCTCGACGTCGCGGGAGAAGTTCACGTCGTCGCCCTCGCCGCTGTCCTCGTCGAGCGCTCTGCGCAGCGCCGCGGCCGGGTCGTCGATCAGCGAGACCTTTCTCGCCGCCGCCAGCACGCCGTCCTTCACGGCGCCGGTCGGGCGCACGACCGCCTGGCCGTAGAAGGCGGCGTCGGCCGGAGTCACCGAAGCGGGGTCGGGTCCTGCGCTCGAGGAGGGCGTCTGCTTGTCGCTGCCGCCGCAGCCGGCGGCGACGAGCGCCGCGAGCAGGGCGACGAGCGCGAGGAGGCGCGAGCCGTGGGGGAGGCGGCGGGCGAACATCGGCGGAATCCTACGCAGACTGCAGGCTGTTTGGGCCGAACCGGCCTACGACTTGACATATCCGCCGACACTTCGTCTAGGATTCCGCCCAACGCCGAATCCACGGCCCGAAGCCGTGGACCGGGGGACCCAGCAGTATGGGGCTAATCCCGTGGTGATATCCACGAGAGGCGCCGGCTCTTTCCGCGCTCGCCCGTCAGCTAACCCCGGAGGCCGACGAAAGAGATAGCTGTTGCGCGCAAGAGCCCTGTTCGCGCTGGGTTTCATGACGTTCTTCATCGCCTTCGCCCCCGCAGCCTCGATGGCCGCGACCGGGGGTGCCGGCATGTCGACCAAGTCGTCGTCGGCGAAGTCATCCACCGACGACGCTCCCGCCCCGACCCCGACGCCCGCTCCGGCGACCCCGCAGGACCAGGCCGGCGGCGCGGCCTTCGGCTCGGTCCCCGCGCTGCTGCACCCGACGGTCCCCGGCGACGTCGGCGTCATCAGAGACGGCATCGCGTACGCGCCCACCGGCGCTCCGCTCGAGGTCCAGCAGGCCATCTGGGCCGCCAACGCGCTCCGCCACAAGCCGTACGTCTACGGCGGCGGCCACCAGAGCTTCAGATCGCGCGGCTACGACTGCTCGGGCACCGTCTCGTTCGCGCTCCACGCCGCCGGGCTGCTCGACTCGCCGCTCGACTCCGGCAGCTTCATGAAGTGGGGCGAGCGCGGAAGAGGCGCGTGGATCACCGTCTACACGAACCCCGGCCACGCCTGGGCGATCATCGCCGGGCTGCGGCTCGACACCAGCGGCCCCGGCGAATCGGGTCCGCGCTGGCGCACCGAGACGCGCACCGGCCGCGGCTTTCGGGCGCGCCATCCGCTCGGCTTCTAGCCAGCCAGGCGGCCGCTGATCCCCGCCAGGCGGCGTCCTCGCCGGCTTACGTGCAAAGCACGCTTCACCGGCTGCGTCCTTGCCTGGCGGCGCCAGCGACCGCCTGGAGCGTGACCGCCGCTCGATAGGCTTGACCGACCTGCCCCTCGAAGCTGCCCCAAGGAGGATGCGATGGCCGGTTTGACCGGGCGTTTCTCCACCGTCGTGAAGGCGAAGATCTCGAAGCTGCTGGACCGCGCGGAGGATCCCGCGGAGACGCTGGAGTACAGCTACCAGAAGCAGATGGAGCTGCTGCAGAACGTCAAGAAGGGGCTCGCGGACGTCGTCACCGCGAAGAAGCGCCTGCAGCTGCAGACGAGAAGACTCGAGGCGCAGGTCGTCAAGCTCGACACGCAGGCGCGTCAGGCACTGGCCGCCGGCAACGAGGCGCTCGCGCGCACCGCGCTGGAGCGCAAGTCGGCCGTGCAGGCAGAGCTGCAGGGTCTCGACGGGCAGGTCGCCGAGCTGGAGTCCCAGCAGCAGTCGATGACCGACAACCAGGCGAAGCTGCAGTCGAAGATCGAGGCCTTCCGCTCCAAGAAGGAGGTCATCAAGGCGCAGTACTCCGCCGCCGAGGCGCAGGTGCGGATCTCCGAGGCCGCGAACGGCGTCGGCGAGGAGATGGCCGACGTCGGGCTGGCGATGCAGCGTGCGCTCGACAAGACCGAGAACATGCGCGCCCGCGCGCAGGCGGTCGACGAGCTGGAGCAGGCCGGCGCCTTCGAGGACCTCACGCAGCTCGGCAGCGGCGAGGACGACATCGACCGGCAGCTGAGAGAGCTCAGCAGCGGCACGCAGGTCGACGGCGAGCTGGAGAAGCTGAAGGCCGAGCTGGCCGCCGGCGGCCAGAGCGCCGGCGAGCTGGGCAGCGGCGACGCGCCGCAGGGCGGGCAGTCCGCATGATCGTGCGCATCGCCACCGAGGGCCAGTACCGCCTCGACGACGAGGCGGTGGCGCGCGTCAACGCACTCGACAACGACGCGGTCGCCGCCGTCGAGGCAGGCGACGAGCCGCGCTTCACGGAGCTGTTCGGCCAGATCCTCGCGCTCGTGCGCGCCGAGGGCGAGCGCCTGCCCGACGACGAGCTGCACGGCTCCGACGTGATCGTCCCGCCGCCCGACACCTCCTTCGAGGAGGCGCGGCACGAGTTCTCCGGCGACGGCCTGATCCCGGACTGAGCCGACGTCGGCGCACTCCGTCGCCCGGAGCGCGCCGCCGGCCTCCGCCGTCGCTCAGCCGCGCCCCTCGGCGAGCTTCGCGACCGCCTGCTGCATGCGCTCGACCGCCTCGCGCTGGGCCTCAGGCCGCACCTTCTCGCTCATCGTCGCTGCGACGTGATAGCCCTGCAGTGCGACCAGCAGCTCCTCGGTGACGTCGATGACCCAGGGATTGGGCACCGGGCCTCTCGGACCTCTTCTGATCAGCCACCAGATGATGCCCGGCCACCACGGCGGGCAGAGCGGGATGTCGTCCATGTGCGCCTCCTCGGAGTCGAATGCGTCAACGAGATCTGCGCATTCAACCAGATTCGAGTAAGACTCAGATGGGGATGCCCCAGAGCGGGAACCAGCGCTCGAGCTCGGCCTCGACCGGCAGCTCGGCGCCGATCTGCGCCTTCAGCCGCAGCTCGCGCTCGGTGTCGCGCTGCTGCTCCCCGCCGGCCGGGACGAACGGATAGAAGGCGCCGCGCTTGTAGTTGTAGATCCAGTACAGCGGGCGGCCTCTCGCGTCCTCGAACGCGAACACCGCGCACAGGATCCGCTCGCCGTAACCGCCCGCCTCGAGCGCGCCGCTGACGGCGTTGACGCCGACGACGAGGTCGTCGAAGTCGCCGTCGCGCAGGATCATCCAGCGGTAGTCGTAGTCGTCGTCGCGCGCCTCGACGGTCGTGCCGCTGTCGCTCGAGGTGCCCTCGACGACCTCGACCATGTCGGCAGCGATCTGCTCGAAGTCGGCCGTCGCGAGCGGCTGGAAGACGATCCCTGCGACGCCGCGCGTCGCGATCGACAGCTCCGTCTGGAACGTCACGTACGCGGTGCTCAGCGCGAACAGGCGGTCCGGCGCCGGCTTCGCCAGTCTGCGCTTGCCGGCGAGGATGTCGAACAGGCCCATGTGCGGCGGACTAGGCGGCGCCCTGCAGCTGCGCCTCGAGGCGGTTGAGCGCCGCGACGCGCTTCTCGAGCGGGGGGTGCGTCGAGAAGAGGTTCATCAGCGACTGCTTCGCGTGCGGCGGGAAGATGTAGAAGGCCGCCAGCTCCTCGGAGGCGCGCAGGTCGCGCTGCGGGATGCGGTCCATCGTGCCGCTGATCTTCATCAGCGCCGCCGACAGCGCGCTCGGGCGGCCGGTGATGACCGCCGCGCCGCGGTCGGCGGCGAACTCGCGGTAGCGCGAGAGCGCCTGCAGCAACAGGAACGAGATGACGTAGACGACCACCGAGACGAGGATCACGACGGCCATCGACGGCCCGTCGTCGTCGCTGTCGCCCATCCCGCCGCCGCCGAAGAAGAAGCCGAACTGGACGATGTAGGAGGCGATCGTCGCGAAGAAGCTCGCGATCGTCATCACCATCACGTCGCGGTTCTGCACGTGCGTCAGCTCGTGCGCCATCACGCCCTCGAGCTCGGAGGGGGACAGCAGCTCCATGATCCCGGTCGTCGCGCAGACGGTCGCCTTCTTCGGCGAGCGGCCGATCGCGAACGCGTTCGGCATCGGCGTGTCGGCGACGGCGATGCGCGGCTTCGGCAGGTCGGCCTGGACGCACAGCCGCTCGATCATCGCGTGCAGCTGCGGCGCCTCCTGCGGACTGACCTCTCTGGCGCCCATCGCGTGCAGCGCGAGCTTGTCGGAGGCGAACACCTGCACCAGGAACATGCCCGCGACGAAGATCAGCAGGAAGCTGTAGCCGGAGGCGAAGACGACGCCGACCAGCACGGCGTAGACGAGGCCGAGCAGGAACAGCGTGAGCGTCATCCGGAGCTGGAGTCCGGTGTCGCGACCGAACGACGTCGGGCGGGCCATGGTGCGGGATCCTCCTGGGATCTAGGTTCCAGGAGCCATCATGGCAGACGAGATGAGGCCTTCCTAAGGCTCGCCCCACGCCAGGCGGCTGCCGGCGTGGGAGGCGGCGCCGAAGACGTCGTCGAGCAGCGGCTCGGGCTCGCTCACGCCGAGCTCGTCGCGCAGGTGGGATTCGACCTCGGCGCGGCTGGAGCCGCCGACGGCCATCTCGATGGCGACGAGGCGGGCGGCGCTTGGGACCGGGATCTCGGTGGCCTGGCCGTTGGTGGTGCCGGCGGCTTGCTCTTGCTCGGGCTCGGCGCTGCTGCGGGCGGGTCCTGTCACGGGTCGAGGCGATTTCGCGAGCGGGGTCGCGAAATCGTCCTCACCCGCGCCACCCGCCCGATCGGCGTCCGCCGGCGCTGGCTGCTCCGGCTCCGGGTCGGCGGCTCGGCTCCACGTCGGTGTGGGCTCGGGCGTGGGTGGCTCGACCGCTGCGCTGGGTGATGGCTCCGGCGTCGGTGCGAAGGCGGGCGTGAACGGGTCGGGGACGGCGAGGGGGGCGGGCTCGGCGGCTTCGGGCGCGGCTGGTGCGGCCGGCGCGACCGGGCTGGGCTCGGCGGGCGGCGTCGCGGGCCAGGGGGCGCGGGGGAGCGGCTCGGCTGCGTCGCGCTCGCCGGCCTGCAGCTCGCGCGTGAGGGCGGCGACGGCGTCGGCGAGCTCGTCGGCCAGGCGGCGGGTCGCGTTGCTCAGCGTCTGGACGCGCGCTGCGCGGGCGGCCTGCTCGGCGTCGACGTGGAGGCGCGCGGCGGCGAGGTAGCGGCGGACCTCCTCCTCGGCGCTGCGGCGGTGCTCGGCGATCGCCTGCTCGGCCGCGCGCGCCTCGCGCTCGGCGGCGTGCACGATCGCCTCGACGTGTGCGGCGAGATCTGCGCTGAGCCGGCTTCCTGCCGCTCCTGCGGTGCTGTCGGGGGGAAGGGCGCCCATGCCGTTCGCCGCGGAGTATGACAGTGCGTGCGCCAAAATCCCAGCAGTGCGGCGGTTTTTCCGGCGTGCTGCGTCGAGTGCCGTGGTAGGCTGCTGCGCGCCGAGTCTCCTGTGTACGCGCAGGGGAGCGGGGGACCCACACGTTCCCTCCGGGGCGAATCGCAGCCTGGTGGCTGCGTAGCGCAACGCGCGAGCCCGACAGCTAACCCCGCAGGCGCCGACAGATGCGATTCATAACTGTGAACCTCAGGTTGACCCCCGGATCGGCGCGAGCCTAGACTCGCCCGCCGCGCATGCGACTCCGAAGCGTCCTGCTGATCGCCGTCCTGGCTCCACTGGCCCTTTGGGTCGCGCTCCCGCTCGTCTCGAGCGCGAGCCCGGAGGCGAGCGTCAGCTCGCTGCAGGACAGAATCGACCAGAAGCAGGGGCAGCTCGACCACGTCAACGGCCGCGCTCGCGTGCTGAGCACCGACATCTCGGGCCTGACCAACAGAATCGACGCCCTGCAGGGCACGATCACGACCCTGCAGACGCGCGAGAACACGATCCAGACGGACCTCGACGCCAAGCGCGACGAGCTCGCGCGCACGCAGGACGAGCTGCGCCGCGTGCGTGCCCGCCTCGTGCGGCTGCGCGCGCGGCTCGAGCACGCGAGAACGGTGCTGGCGGACCGGCTCGTCGAGCTCTACAAGTCCGACCAGCCGGACATCGTCAGCGTCGTGCTCGACGCGAACGGCTTCGCCGACCTGCTCGAGAACGGCGCCTACCTGCAGCGGATCGGTCAGCAGGACCGCGCGATCATCACCGCCGTGCGCGACGCGAAGGCCGAGATGGCCGTCGCCGCGAGACGCCTCGGGACGCTGGAGCAGAGACAGCAGCGGATTGCGACGCAGATCGCCGACCGCCGCAACGCGGTCGCCAGGGTTCGCATCGAGGTGCAGGGCAAGCGCGACGCGATCGACGCGGTCCGCGACCAGAAGCAGGGACTGCTCGGCACGGTCCGCGAGCACGCGCACAAGATCGACGAGGACATCAAGGCGCTGCAGGCGCAGCAGGCGAGAATCGAAGCGCGGATCCGCTCGGCGCAGGGCGGCGTCGGCTCGATCCCCGCCGGGCCGATCAGGGGCGGCGGCCGCTTCATCTGGCCGGTCAACGGCCCGATCACCTCGCCGTTCTGCGAGCAGCGCTCGTGGGAGAGCTGCCACCCCGGCATCGACATCGGCGTCCCCGCCGGCACGCCGATCCGCGCCGCCGGCACCGGCAGCGTCGTGATCGCCGGCTGGGTCAGCGGCTACGGCAACTACACCTGCGTCGACCACGGCGGCGGCGTCTCCACCTGCTACGGGCACCAGTCGGCGATCCACGTGAGCGTCGGCCAGCACGTCGCGCAGGGCCAGGTGATCGGCCTCGTCGGCTGCACCGGCCTCTGCTTCGGCGACCACCTCCACTTCGAGGTGCGCATCAACGGGTCGGTGACGAACCCGTTGAGCTACCTCGGCTGACGGTAGCCTCCGCTCCGTGCTGAAGCAGATCGACGTCGCCGGAGTGCACCTGCAGACGTTCGGGCTGTTCTTCGCGCTCAACTTCCTCTGCTGGGCCGCGGTGATGGCGCGGCGGCTGAAGGAGATCGGCCGGCCGGTCGACTGGGCCTACGAGATGCTGTTCGCGTCGCTGATCGGGGGGCTGATCGGCGCGCGGCTCTACTACGTCGTCCAGAACTACGACGCCGTCAAGGGCGACCTGCTCGGGAACATCTTCTCCGGGGCCGGGCTCATCTGGTACGGCGGGCTGCTCGGCGGCGTCGTCGCGGTCCTGCTGTGGGCGCGCTGGCGCGACTTCCTCAGACTCGCGCTGCTCGACATGGCGGCGCCGGCGCTCGCACTCGGCTACGCGATCGGGCGGATCGGCTGCCAGGTCTCCGGCGACGGCGACTACGGCAAGGTCTCCGGCCTGCCGTGGGCGATGGGCTACCCGCACGGCGCCGTGCCGACCGCTCCCGGCGTGACGGTGCAGCCGACGCCGATGTACGAGACGCTCGCGATGGGCCTGTTCGCGCTCGTGCTGTGGCGGCTGCGCGACGCCTTCCGGCCCGGCGCGCTGTTCGGCATCTACCTCGTCGGGGCCGGGCTCGAGCGCTTCCTCGTCGAGTTCGCGCGGCGCAACGAGCACGTGCTGGGGATCCTCACCGCGGCCCAGATCGAGAGCCTCACGCTGATCGTCGCGGGCGTCGTCTGGCTGATCGTGCTGCTGCGCAGACACGGCACGCTGCGTGCCGCCGGCGCCGAGACGCGCCCTGCCGGCCGGTCCCGGCCCGCGACCGCCTAGCGCGCAAGCGCCAAACGGCGGCAGCGAACACGCATTTTGCGCGTTTTCGAGGTCCTCGCGCTTGGCAGGTCGCCCCGCGTCGGTAAGGATGCGCCGGTCGGGCCGCCGCATGGACGTGGCGGGAGTCAAGCCGCCGGGGGATGCTGGCGGGGGAGCAGGAGGACGGGGGACGCATGCGCGCAAAGGGGTACGTGGCCGGGCTCGGGACGACAGGCGCGCTGATCGGCGCGATCGGCTGCGCGTTCGCGGTCTTGTCGGCGGTCGTCGCGGTGCAGGGTCGGCCGCTCGGACTGTTCTCGCCCGGCGTCGCGACGCTCGACCGTCAGGAAGCGCCGCTCGGCGGCGACGCGGAGCGGCAGCTGCTCGCCGCGTTCGCACCGCCGGCACCGGCGGCGACGCGTCGCGAGCGCCGCGCCGATGCGTCAGCACGCGGCGACGTCGCTGCAGAGGTCCGCGACGGCGGGGCGACCGGCGAGCGCGGTCCGCTCACGCGCCCGCTCGGGCCGCTCGTGCGCCGCGAGCCGCGGACACCCGGCGCCGCGAGGATCGCGCCCGTGGCCGCCACCGCCGGACCCGACGCGGGCTCGCCCGGTCCGCGCTCGAACGCGCCCGCACCCGCGCCGACGACGGATCCGCCGCCCGCGCAGCCGCAACCGCAGCCGCAGCCGGGCGGCGGGAGCGGAGAGGCTTCGACGCCGCCGCCGCCGCCCGCGAGCGGCGGCTCCTCGCCGGGGCTCGGCAGAACCGTCACGCAGGTCACGAACGGCGCCGGCGGCGCGGTGACGCAGACCGGCCAGCAGCTCGGCGGCGCGGTGCAGGGGACGACCGGACAGCTCGGCGGCGCGGTCGGCCAGGTCAGTCCGGCGGCCGGGCAGGTCGTGACGCAGACCGGGCAGCTCGCCGGCGGCGTCGTGAGCGGCGCCACCGGTGCCGCCGGCCAGGTCGTCGCGGGCGCGGGCGCGACCGTCGGCGGGCTGCTCGGCAGCCTCGGCAGAGGCGGCGCGGGCAGACCGCGGTGAGCCGGCGCAGGGCGTGAGCCGGGATCGGCCGGGGCGATCCGCGGCGAGCCGGCATAATCACGCGGCGATGGTCGCGACCCAGGAACAGCAGCTTTCGCACGTCCTCCCGCTCGGCAGCCGCGTCAACGAACGCGGCCACCTCGAGGTGGGTGGCTGCGACACCGTCGAGCTCGCGCGCGAGCTCGGGACGCCCGCCTACGTCTATGCGGAGGACGACCTGCGCGCCCGTGCGCGCGCCTACGTCGACGCGATGCGGGCGCGTCACGAGGACTTCGACGTGCTGTTCGCCTCGAAGGCCTTCCCCTGCACCGCCGCCTACCGCCTGTTCGCGGCCGAGGGGATCGCCTGCGACGTCGCCTCGGGCGGCGAGCTGGCGCTCGCGCTGCGCGGCGGCTTCGATCCCGCGCGCATCTACCTGCACGGCAACGCGAAGTCGCTGCGCGAGCTGGAGGAGGCGCTCGAGGCGGGCGTCGGCCACGTCGTGCTCGACTCGTTCGATGGACATCGACCGGCTCGAGCAGGTCGCCGCGGCGCGCGTACCTTCGGGCGTTCAGCCGGTGCTGATCCGCGTCACGCCCGGCGTCGCCGGCAGAACGCACGACAAGATCTCGACCGGGCAGGCGGACTCGAAGTTCGGCTTCGGGCTCGACGACGCGCGCCGCGCGATCGAGCGGCTGCGCGGCTCGGACGCGCTGGAGCTGGTCGGCCTGCACATGCACATCGGCTCGCAGCTGCTGTCGCTCGATGCCTACCGCCCGGCGGTCGAGGCGATCGCGGCGCTCGGCGACTTCCCGGTCTACAACCTCGGCGGCGGGCTCGGCGTCGCCTACACGGCCGACCAGCATCCGCCGTCGATCGAGGACTACGTCGCGGTCCAGGTCGACGCGGCGAACGAGCTGCTCGGCCCGGGCAGGAAGCTGCTGATCGAGCCCGGGCGCTCGCTCGTCGCGAACGCGTGCGTGACGCTCTACACGGTCGAGACGGTCAAGCGCAACGTCTCCACCTGGGTCGGCGTCGACGGCGGCATGTCCGACAACCTGCGCCCGATGCTCTACGGCTCCGTCTACGAGGCGTTCCTGGCCGATCGCGCCGCCGCCGCGGGCACGGGGGAGATCTGCCACGTCGCCGGCAAGCACTGCGAGTCGGGCGACGTGATCGTGCGCGACGTGCCGCTCGACGCGCCGAGACCGGGCGACATCCTGGTGACGCCCGCGACCGGCGCCTACGGCCACGCGATGGCGAACAA
This sequence comes from uncultured Actinomycetes bacterium, assembly GCA_963812435.1. GTDB lineage: Bacteria > Actinomycetota > Thermoleophilia > Solirubrobacterales > Solirubrobacteraceae > Conexibacter. Next base: position 788,501 of record CAWEUZ010000005.1, on the reverse strand, counting down.
CTACAACGGCATCCCGCGCCCGCCGGTGATCTTCTGCAAGGACGGCGACGCGCGCATCGTCGTGCGGCGCGAGACCTACGACGACCTGGCTGCCCGTGACGTCCTCTGACGCGTGCTTCCGGGTCGGCCTGCTCGGGCACGGGACGGTCGGCGCGGCGTTCGCCGAGCTGCTGCCGCAGCGCGCCGATCAGATCGCCCACATCACCGGGCTGCGGCCGGAGATCGGCGGCGTGCTGACGCGCTCGAGAGGGGACTTCGAGACGCTGCTCGCCGACAGCGACCTGATCGTCGAGCTGATCGGCGGGATCGAGCCGGCGCGCGACTACGTGCTGCGCGCGATGCGCGCCGGCAAGCACGTCGTCACCGCCAACAAGCAGCTGCTCTCGCAGCACGGCGAGGAGCTGTGGGCGGTCGCGCGCGAGCAGAACGTGCAGCTGCGCTTCGAGGCCGCCGTCGCCGGCGTCGTGCCGGTGATCCGCGTGCTGCAGGAGTCGCTCGCGGCCGCGCACGTCGAGCGCATCCACGGGATCGTCAACGGCACGACGAACTTCATCCTCTCGGAGATGGCGCGCACGGGCGCGACGTACGCCGACGCCCTCGCCGACGCCCAGCGGCTCGGCTACGCCGAGGCCGACCCGAGCGACGACGTCAACGGCAAGGACGCAGCCGCGAAGATGGCGATCCTCGCGCGGCTCGCCTTCGACACGCCCGTCCACCTCGACCAGGTCGTCTACGAGGGGATCGAGCAGATCGCACCCGACGACCTCGAGTACGCGCGCGACCTCGGCCTCGGGCTGAAGCTGATCGGGACGGCCGAGCGGATAGACGGCGGCCTGTCGGTGCGCGTGCACCCGGCGTTCCTCTACCCGGGCCACCCGCTCGCCTCGGTCAACGGCCCGTTCAACGCCGTGACGGTCGAATCGCCGTCGATCACCGAGATCACGATGTCGGGTCCGGGCGCGGGCGGGCCGCAGACCGCGAGCGCGGTGCTCGGCGACGTGATCAGCGCGATGATCCCGCCCGCCTCGACGCCGCCCCCGCGCGGGCGGCTGGAGATCGTGCCCGACGTCGTCTCCGCCTTCTACCTGCATCTGGAGGTGCCCGACACGCCCGGCGCGCTCGCGCGCATCGCCGGTGTGCTGGGCGAACACGGCATCTCCGTGAAGTCCGTCGTGCAGAAGGGCCTCGGCGAGAACGCGCGGCTCGTGATGGTCGTCCACCCGGTGCTCGAGTCGCGCTTCTTCGCGGCGCTCGAGCAGCTCTCCGGGCTCGAGCTGCTGCGTACGGCGCCGCGGGCGATCCGCGTGATCGAGGAGCAGTTCGCGTGAGCCGCGGGCTGGGGCTGATCGAGCGCTACCGGGAGCGCCTGCCGTTCGAGGACGGCGACCCGGTGATCACGCTCGGCGAGGGCTCGACGCCGCTCGTGCACGCGCCCGCGCTGTCCGCGCGCGTCGGCGCCGAGGTGTGGCTGAAGCTGGAGGGGCTCAATCCCACCGGCTCGTTCAAGGACCGCGGGATGACGTGTGCGGTCTCCGCCGCCGTGCGCGAGGGCGCGAAGGCGGTCATCTGCGCCTCGACCGGCAACACCTCTGCCAGCGCCGCGGCATACGCCGCGCGCGCCGGCATCCGCTGCGCGGTGCTCGTGCCCGACGGCAAGATCGCGACCGGCAAGCTCGCGCAGGCGCTGATGCACGGCGCGCGCGTGATCGTGCTGCGCGGCAACTTCGACGAGGCGCTGAAGCTCGTGCGCGAGCTGGCCGACCGCCACCCGATCTCGCTCGTCAACTCGGTCAACAGATATCGGCTGGAGGGGCAGAAGACGGCCTCGTTCGAGATCGTCGAGGTGCTCGGCGAGGAGCGTCCGCTCGACGCGCTCTGCATCCCCGTCGGCAACGCCGGCAACATCACCGCGTACTGGAAGGGCTTCCGCGAGGCCGGCGTCGCGCCGCGCATGTTCGGCTTCCAGGCGGCCGGTGCGGCGCCGCTGGTCGAGGGCGCCCCGGTCGCGAACCCCGAGACGGTCGCGAGCGCGATCCGCATCGGCAATCCGGCGCGCTGGGAGGAGGCGATGGACGCGATGACCTCCTCGCACGGCGCGGTGAGAGCGGTCACGGACGCGCAGATCCTCGACGCCTACCGCTTCCTCGCCGCGCGCGAGGGCGTCTTCTGCGAGCCGGCCTCGGCCGCGAGCGTCGCCGGGCTGATGGTGCACGGAGCCGGCGGAGCGGAGCGGGTCGCGTGCGTGCTGACGGGCCACGGCTTGAAGGACCCGGGGACCGCGCTCGACCAGGCGGGCGCGGTCGTGCCGTGCGAGCCGGAGCTGGCGGCCGTCGAGGAAGCCGTGCTCGGCTGAGCATGGTCCGCCGCCGCCTCGTCCGCGTCCCCGCCTCCTCGGCCAACCTCGGTCCCGGCTTCGACGTGCTCGCGGCCGCGCTCTCGCTCCACCTCGAGGTGGAGGTGGTCGAGACGGGGGAGTTCGCGATCGAGACCGAGCTGGCGATCGCGAGAGATCGCCGCAACCTCGTCGTGCGGGCGTTCGAGCGGCTCCACTCCGCGGACGGCTTCACGTTTCGCATCGACTCCGACATCCCGCTCTCGGGCGGCCTCGGATCGAGCGCGGCGGCGATCGTCGCGGGCCTGATGGCAGCCGACCACCTGTTCGAGCTCGACGCCGACGTGCTCGCGCTCGCGACCGAGCTGGAGGGCCATCCGGACAACGTCGCGGCGGCGCTGCGCGGCGGCGTCGTGATCTGCGCCGACGGAGAGGTGACGCGCTTCGACCCGCCGACCGGGCTGGAGGGCCTGTTGGTCGTTCCGCGCGAGGCGGTCCGCACGGCGGAGGCGCGCGCCGCGCTGCCGGCGGAGGTCCCGATCGCCGACGCGGTCCACAACGTCGCGCACACGGCGCTGCTGACGCTCGGGCTCGCGCGCGGCGACTGGGAGCTGGTCGGCCGCGGGCTGGACGACCGCCTGCACCAGCCCTACCGCGCGCACCTCTATCCGCGCTCGGCCGAGCTGGTGGGCGACGCGAGATCGCTCGGCGCGCTCGGCGCGACGATCTCCGGGGCCGGTCCGACGGTCCTCGTGTGGAGCCACTACGAGCAGACCGCGGCCGTCGCGGAGCGGCTCCGCGAGCGCGCCGACGGCTGGGCGGACGTGCTGCGCGTGCCGTTCGAGTCCCAGGGCGCCGACGTCGTAGACGTCTAGCGTCCGCCGTTCAGGCCTTCAGGCCCCGTTCAGGCCGCGCTCAGGCCCGGATCGTCACGACCGTCCCGAGCGGGACGCTGTCGACGGCGCGGCGCACCTTGTCCGCCGGACCGCGCAGGCAGCCGAGGCTCGCGGCGGTGCCGATCGTCTCCGGCAGGTTCGTCGCGTGGATCGCGACGCGGTCGCCGCCGCCCCAGCCCTGCGGCGTGGCCGTCTGGTGGGCGCTGAGCGCGAGGATGCAGCAGCCGTAGGGCGAGCCCGGATCCTCCGTCAGCAGCTTGTCGGTGACGGCGAAGCGGCCGGTCGGCGTGGGCGTCGATGGACTCCCGATCGCGACCGGGAAGCGCATCACGACGCGCCCGGCGTTGCGCACCACGACCTCGCGGCGGCTCAGCGACGCGACGACGCTGTAGCGCGTGCGGTAGGCGACGAGGCCGGTGTTCGCGGAGATCCAGCCGATCCGGTTGTTCGGCAGCGCGGTGCTGATCACGCCGAGCCAGGCGCCGCGGCGCCGCACCACCGGGAGCAGCGTCTGCGAGTCGAACTCGGTCTGCGGCCGGACGTGACCGACGATCGGTCCGCCGGGGGTGGCGCGGACGTTGAGCGGGCGCGTGACCTGGACGGTCAGGCGCCCCGGCGGCGTCCGCGGCGCCTCCGCCTCCGCGGCGGCCGGCGCGGTCTCGGCGGGCTGCGTCGCCGCCGCGGGCAGCGGCACGAGCACCGCCGGCGGGCGACCGTCGCCGCTCCCGCAGCTCGTCAGCGCAAGCGCCGCCGTTGCGATGAGCGCCGGGGGGAGGGCGCTACGCCGCCACGTCATCCAGCAAGGGTTGCAGACGCCGGCGCGCGGCCGCGAGGTCGAGCCGGTCGAGCAGCTCGGCGGCGACGCGCAGGTAGTCGACGCCGAGGTCCGGGCGGTAGTCGACGATCGACTGGGCGCGTTCGGCCGACTCCGCGTACGCGATCGACTGGCGGATCGTCTGCTCGACGAGCTTCTCGCCGAAGTGCTCTCTGAGCGAGTCGTAGGCCTCGCGCGAGTGTCGCGTGCGCATGTCGGCGATGTTCAGCACGACGCCGAGCCATTCGAGGTCGGGGTTGAGGTTCTCGCGGGCGAGCTCGATCACCTCGAGCGCCTGCTCGACGCCCTGCATCGCGAAGTACTGCGCCTCGGCGCTGAGCAGCGCCCAGTCGGCGGCGACGAGCGCGTTGACGGTCAGCAGGCCGAGCGCCGGCGGGCAGTCGATCAGCACGACGTCGAAGCTGCCGTCGAGCTCGCGCAGCGCGCGTCTCAGCGTCAGCTCGCGGCCCATCTTGCCGCTCATCGCCAGCTCCGACTCCGCCAGCCCGAGGTTCGCCGGGACGATCCCGTCGTGGACCGCGTCCGCGGCGCTCGCGCGTCCGCTCAGGACGTCGCCCACCGTCGGGCTGGCCTCGGGATCGACGTCGAGGTAGTCCGACAGGTTCCCCTGCGGATCGAGGTCGACGGCGAGCGTGGACAGGCCGACGCGCCGGAAGACGTCCGTGAGCGTGCGCACCATCGTCGTCTTGCCGGTGCCGCCCTTCTGGGAGAGGACTGCGATCGTGACCGCCATGCGCGCCGCGGACGATAGCGCCGCGGCGCGGGCGGTCCGCCGGTCAGCCCACCAGCGACTCGGGCTCCGGCGCGAGCAGCTCACCGGGTCCGGCGTCGATCCCGGGGACGTCGACGAACGCGAGGCGATGGCGGCCGACGACGAGCTCGTCGCCGTCGCTCAGCGGGTGCCACTCGATCCGCTCGCCGTTGACGAACACGCCGTTGAGGCTGCGGTCGTCGAGCACGCGCACGCCGTCGGGCTGACGCACCACGAGCGCGTGCCGGCGCGAGACGGTCGGATCGTCGAAGCGGACGTCGGCGGCGAGGCTGCGGCCGATGCGCGTCCATTCGCGCGTCAGCTCGTGCACGACCGGCCTTTCGCCGTCGTCGTAGACGAGGTACTGGCCGGCCGCGTCGATCGTCTCGCGCATGTCGGCGAGCCGCGCCTCGTCGTCGGCGCTCGCGTCCGGCAGCGCGGGCGCCGGGTCGTGCGAGGCGGTGAACAGCGACGCGCGCACGAACGCCTCCCCGCCGCAGCTCGGGCACGGCGGCAGCGTGTCGGCGGCGGCGAGCGATACGACGTAGTCGCAGGCGGCACAGCGGAACGTTCCGGTGCCGACGAGGGTGCCTGACGAATGTGACTCCATGTCCCCAACCTCCATGCGGCGGCGCGAGCGGGAGAGCGGCGGCGCAAGTTACAGATGAGACGAGCTGGCCAGGCGCGGCGAGCTCGCCCGATCGCGGGGGCGATCCACGATGCTCCTACCCACTGCGCCGCGCACGCGAAACACCACGGGAAGGAGCCGCGCCGCGGCCGGCGAATCGGTGTGGCGTGACGCGATCCGACGATCACGCCCCGGAGCTCGAGCGCCAGCTGCTGCGTCGCAGCGTGATGGCGCTCGCCGCCGGTCGCGACCACTGCCACGGCTGCCACCGCACCCCGCTCGTGGGCGAGCAGGTGCACGTGTACGACGGCGGGCGCGTGCTGTGCGAGCTGTGCCGCCGCGAGCGCCGCGAGGCGCCGCTGCGCTCCGAGTCCGTGCACGGCAGCGAGCGCGGCCAGACGGTGCGGCTGACCGATCGGCGCCCCGTTCCGCAGCATCGCCGCGCCGCCTGAGCGCCCGCGTCAGAGCCGGTCCGCGCGGTCGTTCACTACACTGCGCCGCGCCGTGGATCCCGTCGTCGTCAGCGTCAACATCGCCCGCCCGCGCGCGGAGCTGTTCGCCTACCTGGCCGACGTCGCGAACCACCCCGAGTTCAAGGACCACTACCTCTCGGACTGGCATCTGACCCGCGAGGACAGCGCCGGCCGCGGCGCCGGCGCGCGCTTCCGCGAGCAGCTGCCGCTCAGCCGCTTCGGCTGGGGCGACTACACGCTCGTCGAGGTCGAGTCGCCGTACCGGATCCTCGAGCGGGGGCGCAGCGGCAAGTTCAACCGCATGCGCGCGATGGGGGAGTGGACGCTCCAGGAGGCCCCCGGCGGCATGACGCGCGTCGAGTACCGCTACGAGACCCAGCCGGCCAAGCTGAGCGACCGCCTGATGGAGCTCGTCGCCGGGCGCGGCTGGTGGAAGCGCAAGCTCTCACGCGCCATGCGCCGCCTGCAGGAGATCCTCGAGGAGGATCGCTCGCGCGGCAGACGAGCGACGATCGCTGCCGGCTAGATCACTAGACTTCCCGCCGCTCATGACGAACTTGCACCGACTTCCGCGCCTCCTGCCCGCCGCCGCTCTGCTGCTGGCTGCGCTCGTCCTCGCCGCCTGCGGCGGCGCCAAGCAGCCGACGCACGAGGGCGACAGCGAGGGCGCCTACGTGCAGGCCGGGCCGCTCGTCTACCAGGTGCAGATGTCGCGCGAGCTCAACCCGAGCAACGTCGAGGACGTCGAGTACCTCGAAGGGCTGCCTGCCGGCACGGCGAGACTCGCCGGCGACGAGGAGTGGTTCGGCGTGTGGCTGCGCGTCCAGAACCCGACGGGCGACGACCACGTCGACGCGAGCGACTTCAAGATCGTCGACACGCTCGGCAACGAGTACGAGCCGATCGCGCTGCCGGCGACGAACCCGTTCTCCTACCAGTCGGTCTCGGTCGAGAGCGCGAACGGCCAGCCGGTCCAGCCGGATCCGGAGAGCGGAGCGGGCTCCGGCCCGATCCAGGGCTCGATGCTGCTGTTCAGACTGAACACGTCGGTCTACGCGAACCGCCCGCTGGAGCTCAAGATCACGCCGCCCGGCGGTGGCGAGCCCTCGAGCGTCGTACTCGACCTCTAGCAGTCCGAGGTCACTCTCCGGCGCCGTGCTGCAGCGCGGCCGCGAGCACGTCGCGCGCCGCCGGGGCGGCGACGTCGCCGCCCGCGCCCGCCTCCGGGAACAGCACGCCGACCGCGATCCGCGGTCGCTTCGACGGCGCGAACGCGACGAACCAGGCGTCCGTCTCGGGCACGGCGGCCTGCTCCTCGTCGGAGCTGCCGTCGTCGGCGGTCGGAACGGTGTTGCCGATCTCGGCGGTGCCGGTCTTGCCGGCCACGTCGGCCCCGGCGATGGCCGCCGCGGTCCCGGTCCCGTAGGCGACGACGGCGCGCATCATGCGCGCCACCAAGCGGGCCACGCGCGGTCGCGTGACGCGCACGAAGCGCGGCTGCTCACCCAACTGCAGGGTGGGGATCGGACGGCGGCCCTCGTCGGCGATCGTCGCCGCGACGAGCGTCATCTCCAGCGTCGTCGCCTGCACGAGTCCCTGGCCGATCGCCGTCGAGCCGACGTCGAGGTCGTCGCCGAGCTGCTCCGCGGACGGAATCGTGCTGGTCTCGGCGCCGGGGATCGGCACCGCCTCGTTGAAGCCGTAGCGCTCGGCCACGTCGACCAGGCGCTGCGGGCCGAGTCTCGCGCCGAGCGGCGCGAAGACCGAGTTGCACGAGTGCGCGAACGAGTCGACGAGCGTGCCGCCGCAGTACTCCCCGCTCGCGTTCTCCAGGCGCACGCCCGACAGGGTCGCCGCGTCCACCACCGGGAACTGCGTGTCCGGCTTCGCGACATGCGACTCGAGCGTGCCGGTGAGCGTGATGATCTTGAACGTCGAGCCGGGCGGCTGGAGCGCCGAGTAGGCGACGCCGGCGAGCGCGAGCACCTCGCCGCTGCGCGGGTCGAGCGCCGCGACGCCGCCGTAGCGGCCCGCCAGCGCGCCGATCGCCGCCCGCTCCAGCTCCGGGTCGATCGTCGTGCGCACGGCTGCGCCGGGGCGCGGCTGCGTGCGCGCCACGACGCGGTCGCCGACCGACAGCGTGCCGCCCGGCGTGCCCGCCAGCTCGTGCTGGAAGGCGCGCTCGAGCCCTGACACGCCGACGTGCGCCTCGGGCGGATAGCCGAGCGCCCGCAGCGCGCCCGCCTGCTCGGGCGGGGCGGGCTCGACCCGCCCGGCGATCTCGGCGGCGACCTCGGGGTCGTCGGAGGTGCGGTCGTCGCCCGTCGCGATCGTGCTGCCGTCGCGCGCGAGCAGCGCGGCGCGCGGCGGCATCGCGGTGACGCGCGCGAGCTGCTCGCCTGCGCGCAGGCCGGGGAAGACCGCGCTGTCGCGCCACGCCACCTTCATCGTGTCACCCTCGCCGCTGACCGGCAGCTCCAGCACGCCGTGGACGGTCCCGAAGACGCGCGTGCGGACCGTCAGGCGCACGGGGATCGCGTCGCCGGAGCGGTCGCCCACGGAGCCGACGACGAGGTCTCTCATCGTCGAGATCTCGGCGGCGTTGCGGTACGCCGCCGCGAACGCCTCGAACGAGGTGCGCGCCCGCGCCTCGTCGTCGAGCAGCCGGTACATGCGGCCGTAGTCGCCCTGCGCCCACAGCGTCGCGAAGCGCTTCGCGGTCGCGCGCTCGGCTCCGCCGGGGCCTCCGCCGACCAGCAGACCGACGACCAGAGCGACGAGCGCGACGCCGGCGAACGCGGGCAGGCCGCGGCGCAGCAGGCGCTTCCGACGCTCCACGTCGGAACGGGAATAACGCGACCCGGGCTGCACGCTCCTGCGGCCACCTGCCTCCACGCCCGCGAATGTAGTTCATGCGGCGGCGCTGTGACCCCGCCCGCCGCGTCCTGCATGCTGTCGTCCCGCATGACGACGCTGGATTGGATCATCGTCGCACTCGTTGCGCTGTTCGGCATCGCCGGAATGCGCCGCGGGTTCATCGTCGGCGCGCTGTCGCTCGCCGGACTCGTCGCGGGCGCGGTCGTCGGTGCGCGGGTCGGTCCGCTGCTGCTGCCGAAGGGCTCGCACTCGCCGTATGCGCCGCTGTTCGCGCTCGCCGGCGCGCTGCTGCTCGGCGGCCTGCTGGCGAGCGGGCTGGAGCGGCTCGGCGCGCGCCTGCGCAACGGCCTGTGGATCCCCGGGCTCGGCGCGCTCGACGGGCTGCTCGGCGGGCTGCTGAGCGCCGCGATCGCGCTCGGGCTCGTCTGGCTCGCGGGTGCGGTCGTGCTGCAGACGCCGGGCTTCGGCGACCTGCGCGCCGACGTGCAGCGCTCGGTCGTGCTGCGCCAGCTGAACGCCGTGCTGCCGCCGTCGGGGCCGCTGCTCAACGCGCTCGCGCGCTTCGATCCGCTGCCCGCGATCTCCGGCCCGGACGCGGCCGTCGCGCCCCCGTCGCGTGCGGTGCTGCGCGAGCCCGGCGTGCGCGCGGCGGCGCCGAGCGTCGTGCGGATCCTCGGGACCGCGTGCGGCCTCGGCGTCGAGGGCAGCGGCTGGGTGGCCGGGCCGGGGCTCGTGGTGACGAACGCGCATGTCGTCGCCGGCGAGGACGACACGGTCGTGCAGGCGCCGGGCGACGCGACGGGCAGCCGCGACGCGACGCTCGTCCACTTCGACGTGCACGACGACGTGGCGGTGCTGCGCGTCCCCGGCCTCGTTGCCCCGGCCCTGGGGCTCGCCGGCGAGCCGGCCGCCGGGACCGCCGGCGCGATCCTCGGCTACCCGCTCAACGGGCCGTTCGACGTCGAGGCCGGGCGCGTCGGCGCCACCCGCATCGTGCTGTCCGAGGATGCCTACGGCCGCGGGCCGGTGCGGCGCAGCGTGACGCCGCTGCGCGGCCGCGTGCGCAGCGGCAACTCCGGCGGGCCGGTCGTGGACGCCGACGGACGGGTCCTCACGACCGTCTTCGCCGCCACGACCGGGAGCGGCGATCCGGGCGGCTACGGGGTCGCCAACGAGGTCGTGCGGGAGGCGCTCGACGCCGCCCGCGGGAGTGGACAGGTGTCGAGCGGCGCGTGCGCCGGTTGACGGACCGCTACCCTCCACGGGCTCATGAGCAAGACCCTCGTCATCGCAGAGAAGCCGTCCGTCGGCAGAGACCTCGCCCGCGTGCTGCCCGGGCCGTTCCAGAGAAGCGACGGCGTGCTCGAGGGTCCGCAGCACGTGATCACCTGGGCCGTCGGCCATCTCGTCCAGCTCGCGGAGCCCGACGAGTACGACGACAAGTTCAAGAGATGGCGCATGGCCGACCTGCCGATCGTGCCCGACAAGTTCAAGCTCGTGGTGCGCGACGAGCGCTCGAGAAGACAGATGAACGTCGTCAAGCGCCAACTCGGCCGCGACGACGTCGAGCTGGTCGTGAACGCCTGCGACGCCGGGCGCGAGGGCGAGCTGATCTTCGCCTACCTGTACGAGAAGGCCGGCTCCAGACTGCCCGTGCAGCGGCTGTGGCTGTCGTCGATGACGAAGGCCGCGATCGAGGACGCGTTCGGGCGCCTGCGCCCGGGGGAGGAGCTGCGCTCGCTCGAGGACGCGGCCCGCTCGCGCAGCGAGGCCGACTGGATCGTCGGCATGAACGCGACGCGCGCGGCGACGATCCGCCTGCGCTCGTCGTTCGACGGCGCCGTCTCGCTCGGCCGCGTGCAGACGCCGACGCTCGCGATCCTCGCCCGCCGCGAGGAGGAGATCCGCGCCTTCAGACCCGAGCCCTACTGGATCGTGGACGCGTCCTTCGAGGCGGCGGGGGCCCGCAGATATGAGGGCCGCTACCACGCGCCCGGCGGATCGGGCGACGAGATCGGCAAGGGCCCGCGCGTCGCCAACGCGGAGCAGGCGGCGGCGATCGTCGCGGCCGTGCGCGACACCGACGGCGTCGTCTCCAGACTCGAGAAGACGACGCGCAGAGAGCGCGCGCCGCTGCTCTACGACCTCACGTCGCTGCAGCGCGACGCCAACAGCCGCTTCGGCTTCTCCGCCCGGCGTACGCTCGGCGCTGCGCAGCGCCTCTACGAGGAGCACAAGGCGCTCACGTATCCGCGCACCAGCTCGCGCTACCTGCCGAGCGACATGATCCCCGAGATCAAGCCGATCGCCGCGATCGTCGGCGGCCGGCGCGAGTATGCGGCGGGAGCCGCGTTCGTGACCGGGCTCGACATGCTGCCGCTCGGGCGCGTGGTCAACAACGAGAAGGTCACCGACCACCACGCGATCATCCCCACGAACGCGCCGCATCCGGTCGACAAGATGGGCGACGACGACCGCAAGATCTACGACCTCGTCGCGCGGCGCTTCCTCGCCGTCTTCCATCCCGAGGCCGTCTTCGAGAACACGCGCGTCGAGACCGAGGTCGCCGGCCACGTCTTCCGCACGCGCGGCAAGGTCATGCTGGTGCCGGGCTGGCGCGGGGTCTACGGCGAGGAGGCCGACGCCGAGCCCAGAGAGGGCGACGAGGACGAGGGCCGCGAGCAGCGGTTGCCGAGACTTGAGAAGGACGAAGCGGTCGAGACCCGCGACATCCGCTCGGAGGAGAAGGAGACGAGACCTCCGCGCCGCTACTCCGAGGGCTCGCTGCTGGGCGCGATGGAGACGGCCGGCAGACTCGTCGACGACGAGGAGCTGCGCGAGGCGATGAAGGACTCCGGAATCGGCACGCCGGCGACGCGCGCGGCGATCATCGAGCGCCTGCTGGCCGTCGGCTACATCGAGCGCGACGCGCGGGCGCTGGTCGTGACCGAGAAGGGCCTCAACGTCGTGCGCCTGCTCGACGGGCACCAGCTCACGTCCCCGTCGCTGACCGGCGACTGGGAGCATCGGCTGGCGCGGATCGAGACCGGCGAGGACTCGCGCAAGGCGTTCATGGGCGACATCGTCAAGTTCGCCGAGTCGACCGTCGCCACGCTCGACGAGAAGCTCAGAGACGTGCGCATTCCGCGCGCCAACCTCGGGCCCTGCCCGGTCTGCGGCAACGACATCGTCGAGAACCGCAAGGGCTACTCCTGCTGGTCGCGCGAGGACCCGGGCTGCGGCTTCGTGATCTGGAAGGCGAAGGCCGGCAAGACGCTGACGGCCGCGATCGTGCGCGAGCTGATCCGCACGGGCCGCACGGAGAGAGCGGTGACCGGCTTCAGAGGCCGCTCCGGCCGCTCGTTCCGCGCGCGGCTGGCGCTGGAGCAGACGGACGAGGGCCGCTGGCGCGTCGAGTTCGACGAGCCGTGGGCGCGCGAGGGCGCCAAGCCGCCCGAGGCGGAGGGCGAGGCGGCCGAGGCCGCTGCCGCGCCCGCCGCGGACGGGGCAGCCGCCCCGGCCGAATCCGCCGTCGCCTAGGCTCGCGCGGAGGTCGTCGGCGGCACGCGCCACCATGTCGGACCCGTGCCGCTGAAGCTCGTCACCGGACCTGCGAACTCCGCCAAGGCCGGCGCGGTGCTCGATGCGCTGCGCGCCGGGCATCGGCGACGACCGTGGCTGGTCGTGCCGACGCGGGCGGACGTCGGCGAGTTCGAGCGGGAGCTGACCGGCGAGGGCTCGACGCAGGCGGTGCGCGTCACGACCTTCTCCGGCTTGACGCGCGAGATCGCCCGGCGCGCCGGCTGGTGGGCCCGCGGCCTCGGGCCGCTGCAGCGCGAGCGGCTCGTCGCGTCGGCGATCGCCGAGGCGAAGGTGGAGGCGCTCGCGCCGGTCGCCGCGACGCCGGGGTTCCTCGCCTCCGCGCTCGCCTTCGTCGCCGAGCTGGAGCGCTCGCTCGTGACGCCGCAGCGCTTCACGGCGGCCGTGCGCGCGTGGCCGGAGGCGACGCCCGCCGCGCGCGAGGCGGCTGCGATCTACGACCGCTACGCCCGCGCGCTCGAGCGCCTCGGTCGCGTGGACCCGGAGCTGTTCGCGTGGAGAGCGCTCGACGCGCTGCGCGCGCGGCCCGCCGCGTGGGGCGACACGCCCGTCTTCCTCTACGGCTTCGACGACCTCACGCCGCTGGAGCGCGACGCGGTCGAGACGCTTGCGCGCGTCGCGGACGTGGAGGTGACCGTCTCGCTCACGTACGAGCCGGGCCGCAGCGCGTTCGCCGGGCGCTCGGCGTCGCTCGTGGGGGAGCTGGGGCAGCTCGCGAGCGAGCTGACGGAGCTGCCCCCGGAGGACGAGCACTACGCGCCGGAGTCGCGCGCGGCGCTCCACCACCTGGAGCGCCACCTGTTCGAGCCCGGTGCGCCGCGCGCGGCCGCGGGCGACGCCGTGCGGCTGCTGGTCGCCGGCGGCGAGCGGGCGGAGGCGGAGCTGGTCGCCGCGGAGCTGCTGCGGCTGCTCGGCGAGGAGCAGGTGCCGGCCGAGCGGATCGCCGTCGTGCTGCGCTCGCCCGAGCGCGGCGCGGCGCTGCTGGAGCAGGTGCTGGGCTCCTACGGCGTCCCGTATGCGCTGCAGCGGCGGATCGACTTCGCGCACACCGCGCTCGGGCGCGGCCTGCTGGCGCTCGCGCGCTGCGCGCTGCAGGCGGAGGAGGCGCGGCCTGCCGACTTGCTCACCTACCTGCGCACGCCCGGGCGGCTCGAGCGGCTGGAGCTGGCCGACCGCCTCGAGTTGACCGTACGCCGCTCCGCGATCGCCGACCTCGCGGGCGCGCGGCGCGCATGGGAGGACGCGCCGGGCGGCTGGCCGCTGCGCGAGCTGGACCGCCTGCGCGGCGCCGCGGCGGACGGCGCGCAGCCGCTGATCGCCGCGCTCGCGCGCGAGGCGCGCACGCTGTTCGCCGCGCCGCACCGCGGGCAGGCGGCGCAGCTCGACGCCGACGAGGAGGTCGACGCGCACGCGCTCACGGCGCTGCTGGCCGCGCTCGACGAGCTGGCCGAGCTGGCAGCTGCCGACCCGCGTCGCGCGCCCGTGCCGGAGGCGCTGCTCGACGCGGTCGAGCGGCTGCAGGTGCCGGTCGGGACGCCGCCGCGGGCGGGCGTCGTGCTCGTCGCCGACCCGCTCGCGATCCGCGCCCGCCGCTTCGACACGGTGCTGCTGTGCGGGCTCCAGGAAGGCGAGTTCCCGCGACCGGCGGCACCGGAGCCGTTCCTGTCCGACGACGAGCGCCGCGCGCTCAACAGCGCCGCGGGCCTGCGGCTCGCAGCGCGCGAGGACCGCCTCGCCGACGAGCGCTACCTCTTCTACGCGGCCGCCTCGCGCGCGGAGCGGCGGCTCGTGCTGAGCTGCCGCGACGCCGACGAGGAGGGCAACCCGGCCCAGCCGTCGTTCTTCGTCGAGGACGTGCGGGCGCTGCTGGACGAGCTGCCGACGCGGCACCGGCCGCTGTCGGCCGTCACGTGGCCGTCCGAGGAGGCACCGACGCCGGCTGAGCTGGCGCGCGCCGAGGCGCTCGCCGCACCGCGCGCGGACCAGCCGCCGCTCGGCTCGCTCGGCCCGGCCGCGCAGGCGTCGCTGCGTCAGCGCGAGGTGCTGTCGGCGGGTGGCTTGGAGGCGTACGCGCGCTGCCCGGTGCGCTGGCTCGTCGAGCGCGAGCTGTCGCCCGACCGCTTCGAGCCCGATCCCGTGGCGATGGCGCGCGGCAGCTGCGTCCACCGCGTGCTGGAGCGCGTGCTCGCGCAGCTCGACTGGCCGCTGTCGGTCGGGGCGCTGCCGGCGGCCGAGGCGATCGTCCGCGAGGTCGTCGCCGAGGAGGCGGGGCGGCTCGTGCTCGGCCGCGGCGCCGCCGCGCAGGCGGCCGCTGCGCACGAGATCGCCGCCGACGTCATGCGGCTGCTGCGCCACGAGGCGCGCAGCGGCGGGGGCTTCGCGCCGGCCGAGCTGGAGCTGGCGTTCGGGATGGGGGAGGACGGCCTCCCCGCGCTCGTGCTGGGCGACGACGAGCTGCGCCTGCGCGGTGTGATCGACCGCGTCGACCTCGACCGGGCAGGCCGCGCGCTCGTGCGCGACTACAAGAGCGGCCGCGCCGGCAGAGGCTGGCCGGTCGCCAGATGGCGCGCGGAGGACCAGCTGCAGGTGGCTCTCTACATGGTTGCGGTGCGTCAGCTGATGGGGCGCGAGCCGGCCGGCGGCGTCTACCAGCCGCTGCGCGGCGAGGACCTGCGTGCACGCGGGCTCGTCGACGAGGACGCCGACGCGGGCGGGCTGGTCCTCGACACCGACCGCCGCACGCGCGAGGAGCTGGAGGCTGAGCTGGACGCGGCGGCCGCGCGCGCCTGCGAGCTGGCGGCGCGGCTGCGCGGCGGCGAGCTGTGCGCGACGCCCGAGACGTGCTCGCCGAACGGCTGCGCGTACCCGGGGATCTGCCGGGCGGCGGACCAGTGAGCGCGCCGGCGGTCCCGTTCACGGACGAGCAGCGGGCGGCGATCGAGCGGCCCGGCGGCCTGCTGCTGACCGCGACCGCCGGCAGCGGCAAGACGTCGGTGATGGCAGAGCGCTACGTGCGGATCGCGCGCGAGGGGGAGGCCGACGTCGGCCGAATCCTGGCGATCACGTTCACCGAGAAGGCCGCGGCGGAGCTGAAGGGGCGCGTGCGCGCCCGCTTCGAGGCGCTCGGAGACGGCGAGCGCGCGCGGGCGACCGAGGGCGCGTGGATCTCCACCATCCACGGCTTCTGCGCCCGCCTGCTGCGCGCGCACGCGCTCGGGGCGGGCATCGATCCACGCTTCACGGTGCTCGACGAGCGCGAGGCGCGGCGGCTGGCGTCCGACGCCTTCCAACAGGCGCTCGAGGACCTCGTCGCCGCGCACGGCGATGCCGCGCTGGAGCTGATCGCCGCATACAGACCTGCCGACCTTCGCGACGCGATCGTCGCGCTGCACGGCGAGCTGCGCAGCCGCGGGCATGAGCAGCCGGCGCTCCCGCCCGCGCGCCCCGCCGACCTCGAGCCCCGCCGCAGCGCGCTCGCGATCGCGCGCGCGCAGGCCGCCGCCGAGCTGGAGCAGGCCAACGACGGCAAGACGGTCGCCCGCGCCCGCGAGCGGCTCGCCGCCTGTGCGCAGCTGCTGGAGCGCCCGCTCGATCCGCCGCCGGCGCCCGAGGAGGTCGACGTGCTTGCGCTCAGAGGCAACGGCGTCGTGCTGAACGGCGACGCCTGCGAGGCGTACCGCACCGCGCTCAAGGCCTTCGCCGACGCCTGCGCCGACGCCGCCGCGGTGCCCGTGCTCGCACGCTTCGACGCGCTGCTTCAGGCGTTCGGCCGTCGCTACGCCGACGCGAAGCAGGTCGCCTCGGCGCTCGACTTCGAGGATCTCGAGCTGCGCGCGAACCGCCTGCTGCGCGACCACGCCGCCGTGCGCGCCCGCTACTCCGAGCGCTTTCAGCACGTGATGGTCGACGAGTTCCAGGACACGAACCCGCTCCAGCTCGAGCTGCTGCAGCGCATCGCCGGCGATGAGCTGTTCGCCGTCGGCGACGAGCTGCAGTCGATCTACGGCTTTCGCCACGCCGACGTCCGCCTCTTCCGCGCCCGCCGCGAAGCCCTCGCCCAGCACGGAAGAACCGCCACGCTCGCAACCAACTTCCGCAGCCACGCAGAGCTGCTGAACGCGTTCAACGCGGCGTTCGCGCCCCGCTTCGGAGCCAGCTTCACACCGCTGGTGCCGGGCAGCGCGGACGCCGAGGCCCCCTCGCCCGCTCCTCGCGTCGAGCTGCTCGTCGTCGATCGGTCGACTGACTGGTCGGGCGCCGGGCTCGTCTCGCCCGGTGCCGTTCCCCCGGCCCCGCTCTGGCGCCTCGCCGAAGCCCGTCTGCTGGCAGGCCGGGTGCGAGCGCTTCTGGACGCCGGCCGGCCGCCCGGCGAGATCGTGCTGCTGCTGCGCGCCACCGGCGACCTCGCCGTCTACGAGCGCGCGCTCGTGGAGCTGGGCGTCCCGACCTACGTGATCGGCGGGCGCGGCTACTGGTCCCAGCAGCAGGTGCGCGACCTCGTCGCGTACCTCGGCGTGCTCGCCAACCCGCGCGACGGCGTCGCGCTCTACACGCTGCTCGCCTCGCCGCTCGTCGGCCTCTCCAGCGACGGCCTCGTGCACGTCGCCGCCGCCGCGCGCGCAGGCAGCCGCGATCCGTGGTGGACGCTGATCGAGGACGCCGCCTCGCCCGACCGCGAGACGCTGCTCGACCGGCTGGACGCAGAGGACCGCGCCCGCGTCGAGCAGCTGCGCAGCTGGCTGCCGCACGAGCGCCGTACGGCGCCGCGCCACGGCCTCGAAGGCCTGCTCGACCGCGTGCTCGCGCGCACCGGCTACGACCTCGCCCTGCTGCGGATGGAAGGCGGCACGCGCCGCTTCGCGAACGTCCGCAAGCTGATGCGGCTCGCGCGCGAGCACGAGGCACAGCACGGACGCGACCTGCGCGGCTTCGCCGACCTCGTGAGCGGGCTCGTCGGCGGCGCGGACGGGTCCGGCGACGAGCGCGAGAGCGAAGCGCCGGTCGAGGGCGAGGCGCTCGACGCCGTGCGCGTGATGACGATCCACCGCGCGAAGGGGCTCGAGTTCCCGGTCGTGTGCGTCGCCGACCTCGGCCGCGAGTCGCCGGCGGCGGGCCGCGAGCCCGTGCGCGTCGGCCGCGACGGTCGCGTCGGCATCCGCCTGCGGCGGCTCGGCGGCGGCCGCCCGCGCGACGCGCTCGCCTACCGCGCGCTGGTGGACGAGCAGAGGCGCGCCGAGGCCGACGAGGAGGCGCGCCTCTTCTACGTCGCCGCGACGCGCGCCCGCGAGCAGCTGATCCTCAGCGGCGCGGCGGCCTGCGACCCATGGCCGGAGGCGAAGCCGGGCGCCGCCCCGCTCTCGTGGCTCGGGCCTGCCTTCGTCCTCGATATCGCCCAGCGCTGCGCACCCGACGCGGAGCCCCGAACCGTCGCCGAGCATGACGGTGGTGCCGTCGCCGTCACGGTCGCCCGACCTGCATGGCTCGGGTCGCTTCCAACGCCCTCAGGTCCAGCCCTGCTGCGGGCGGGTCCTGACGGCTCCGGGCGCGCGCACACCGGCCTTGCGGCCGGCGCACGTGCGTCCTCACCGCCACCCGCCCGATCGGCGTCGCCGGTGCCCGCCCTGAGCTACACCGGGTTGGCGCAGCATGCGCGCTGCGGCTATCGCTTCTACCTGGAGCGCGTGCTGCGGATTCCGCCGACGGATGTGACGCACATCGGCGCTCCCTCGCGCGCGCCGGCCGAGCTGGATCCGCGGGTGCGGGGAACGTTGGTCCATTCCCTCCTCGAGCAGTTCGACTTCGTGCGCGCGGAGCCGCTCGATGCCCAAGCCGTCGTCGCCGAGGCCGAGCGGGCGGGGGTGCGCCTGCCGGACGACGCAGCCGAGGAGATCTCGCAGCTCATCGCGGGCTTCCTCGCGAGCGAGATGCGCGAGCGGCTGGCGTCGCTCAAGGACCTCCGCCGCGAGCAGTCGTTCTCGCTGCGACTGGACACGAGAGAGGGCGAGATCCCGCTCGTCGGGGTCTTCGATGCGATTGGGCGCGAAGCGCAGCGCACCGTCGTCGTGGACTACAAGAGCGACCGCCTCGCGCCCGCTGCCGACCCGGCGACATTGGTCGAGCACGACTATGCGCTGCAGCGCAGCGCCTACGCGCTCGCGGCGCTGCGCGACGGAGCGCAGGAGGTGGAGATCGTCCACGCTTTCCTCGAACGTCCCGCCGAGCCGGCGAGCGCCACCTACCGTCCGCAGGACCTGCCGGCGCTCGCCGCCGAGCTGCAGCGCCGCGCCGACGCGGTGCTGCAGCGCGACTTCCCCGTCGCGCCGGACCCCGGCCCGCGCATCTGCGACGGCTGCCCGGGGCGCGGCTCGCTCTGCTCGTGGCCGCTGGAAGCCACGCTCGAGGTGCCCGAGGGACGTCTCTTCTAGACGCCCGGCGGTTCGCCGCCGTCCTGCGCCGACGCCACGAGCCGGTCGCGCAGCACGGTGAAGCCGAGCCCCGCGGCGACGACGGTCAGCACATGGCGGATGTCCTCGTCGAGCTCGGCGAGCTGGTCGAAGACGATCAGCAGCACGCCGAGGCGCTCGCCCACGACGCCGATCGGCAGCGCGAGGCAGTGCAGGCCGGCATGGACGCCGAACGCGCCCGCGGTCGCGGGCGCGAGCCACTCGGGCGAGCTGTGCTGCATCAGCGTCGCGAGGTCGTCGTAGCGGGTGACGGTGACCGTGTGAGGGCCGACCAGCCCCCGGCTCGTCGTGCTGAGCGCGAGCTGGCCGGCGACGTACAGCGCGACGCCGGCGTCGACCGCGCCGAGCCGTCGCACGAGCGTGTCGACCGTCGCGTCCAGCAGCGCCTCGCCGGCGTCGCGCTGGAAGCGCTCGGCGAGCGAGGCGGCCAGCGCGAGCCATCGCTGACGGCGCTGCTCGTGCACGCGTACGCGCGTCAGCTCCTGCTGCAGCTCGCCCAGTTCGCGGCGGGCGCGGCGTTCCTCGTCGCGGTCGATGCCCACGAGCGCGACCGTCGGCGACTCGCCGGGGTCGCCGGGGACGCGATAGGCGATCGAGCGCTCGATCGTCACGCCGCCCGCCCATGACGGGTGCGTGCACTCGAGCGCGGCGGTGTCGCCGGCGAACAGCGTGTGCAGCGTGCGCTCGAGGTCGCTGCCCATGAACCAGGGGAGCGCGTCCAGCCGCGCACCGGTCGCGAGCGCGCCGTCCACGGCCTGCAGCGGCGCGTTGACGTAGGCGACGCGCAGCGGCTCCGGGCCGGAGATCAGCACCACGGGGATCGGCGCGACGGCCGCCACCGTCGCGAGCGTGGCGAGCGAGACCTCGGCGGCGGGGGCGCCGTGCGCATCGGCGATCGCCCGCGGCAGCGGGACGCCCTGCTCGGCGGCGCGCCGCACGGCGACCACGCGCGGCGCGTCGGCGAGCGCGTAGCGGCGCGGCCCGCGACCCACGCGGGCCGGACGCGGGAAGTCGAAGCGGCGCTCCCACGTGCGCAGACGCTCGCGCGAGACCCCGGTCAGCTCGGCGAAGTCGGTGGCGCTGACAGTCTGCCCACCCTTGTCCACCTGTCTGTTGTACCGGAGCAGACACGTAGGCGCCACTGACCGTGTCTGTCCACCTTGTCATCCCCCGTTGTCCAGAGAGGATGACCTCAGCCGGCATTCCACCAGGAAGGAATCCGGTTCCGCCACGAAGGAGGCACGACAATGTCCGCCACGGTCGTTCGCCTGCCTGCCGACCCGATGGTCGACGAGCACGAGCTGCTGCGCCGCTGGCACGAGGACGGCGACGAGCAGGCTCGTCGCCTCCTGATCGAGCGCATGATGCCGCTCGTGCGCTCGCTGGCTCGTCGGTACGTCAACCGCGGCGAGCCGCTGGACGACCTCGAGCAGGTGGGATGCGTGGGCCTGATCAAGGCCGTCGACCGCTTCGACCTCACGCGCGAGCTGCGCTTCTCGACGTTCGCCGTCCCGACGATCCTCGGCGAGATCAAGCGCCACTTCCGCGACCGCGCGTGGTCGGTGCGCGTCTCGCGCGGGCTGCAGGAGCTGAGCGCACGCGTGACGCGCGAAGTCGACCGCCTGTCGACGAGACTCGGCCGCTCGCCGACGATCGAGGACCTCGCGGAGGCGACCGGCACCACGCCCGAGCAGGTGCTCGAAGCGCTCCAGGGCGCGCAGGCCTACAGCACGGTTCCGCTCGACGAGCCGCTCGGCGACGACGGCGAGCCGGTCGCCCGCATCGGCGCCGACGACCCGGCCTTCGCGATCGCCGAGCAGCGGGTCGAGCTGGGACGGGGCCTGAGCGGACTGAGCGAGCGCGAGCGGCAGATCGTGCTGCTGCGCTTCTTCGCCGGCCTCACGCAGCGCGAGATCGCCGAGCGCGTCGGCATCTCGCAGATGCACGTCTCGCGGCTGCTGCGGCGCTCGCTCGAGCGGATGGCCGACTCGCTCGGGCCGTCGGCGATGAGCGCCTGAGGCGTGGCGATCCGCCGACGCGCGGACGCAAGACCGCGTTCGCGGGTTGCCGAGCGCGCCGGCGGGGTGTAGAAACGCCACATGCCTCGCGCGATCTGGAGCGGCGCGATCAGCTTCGGGCTGGTCAACGTGCCGATCAAGCTCTACAGCGCCACGTCTGCGAAGACCGTGCGCTTCCACCAGCTGCACGCCAGAGACGGCGTGCGGATACAGCAGAAGCGCGTCTGCCCCGCGGACGGCGAGGAAGTCGCCTACGAGGACATCGTCAAGGGCTTCGAGGTCGCGCCCGACCGCTACGTGATCGTCAGACAGGAGGAGCTCGACGCGCTCGACCCCCGTCACACGAAGACGATCGACATCGAGGCGTTCGTGCAGCTCTCGGAGATCGACCCCGTCTACTACGACAACGCCTACCACCTCGCGCCCGCCACCGGCGGCGCGAAGCCGTATGCGCTG
Organism: uncultured Actinomycetes bacterium; assembly: GCA_963812435.1. GTDB lineage: Bacteria > Actinomycetota > Thermoleophilia > Solirubrobacterales > Solirubrobacteraceae > Conexibacter. Next base: position 767,171 of record CAWEUZ010000005.1, on the reverse strand, counting down.
CTGCTGAGAGCGATGGAGAGCGCCGGCAAGGTCGCGATCGGCCGCTTCGTGCTGCGCACGCGGCAGCAGATCTGCGCGCTGCGGCCCGCGAACGGCGTCCTGGTGCTGTCGACGATGCTGTTCGGCGACGAGGTCAACTCGCCCGAGCGGCTGGACGAGCTCGAGGCGCTCGCCGACGTCGAGGCGAACAGAGCCGAGGTCGCGATGGCCGAGCAGCTGATCGAGTCGCTCTCGACGCCGTTCGACCCGAACGCCTTCAGAGACGAATACCGCGAGCGCGTGCTCGAGCTGATCGAGCGCAAGGCGGCCGGCGAGGAGATCGCGGTCCAGCCCGCGGCCGAGGCGCCGGCGGCGGTGCCGGACCTGATGGCGGCGCTCGAGGCGAGCGTCGCCGCGGTCCGCGGCAACGGCGAGCGGGACGGGGCGCCCGCGCCCGGTTCGGGGGCGTCCGCGCCTGCGAGAAAGCGCCGCGCGAGAGCGTCCGCAGCTCCGGCGAGACGCTCCGCGAGAGCGAAGACGCGCAGCTGAGCCCCGCTCCCGGGGCGAACCGCCGCGCGCATGCCGATGGCGCAATGCGAAGCGGCCCTCCACTGGTACCCTGTGGGCTCCTTCTCAGTGTTCACGCCGCCCTCCGGGAACACAAGATCCATGCATGAGATGAAGCCACCACAGGCCGTTGGCCTCTACCACCCCGAAAACGAGCATGACGCCTGCGGTGTCGCATTCGTCGCAAAGCTGACCGAGGGCGCGGACCACGGGGTCGTCGATCGCGCCCTGTATGCGCTGGAGAATCTCGAGCATCGCGGGGCGGCCGGGGCGGATCCGACGACGGGCGACGGCGCGGGGATACTGCTGCAGCTTCCCGACGCGTTCCTGCGCGCGGTGATGGACGTGCGGCTCCCCGAGGCCGGCCGCTACGGCGTCGGCGTCTGCTTCCTGCCGCACGACGAGGCGCGGCACGACGAGCTGGTGGAGCTGATCGAGGGCGTCGTCGCGCGCGAGGGCCAACGGCTGCTCGGCTGGCGCGAGGTGCCGGTCGACGACGCGTTCGTCGGCATCGTCGCGGGCAGATCGGCGCCGCGCATCCGGCACGTCGTCGTCGGCGCGGCCGACGAGCTGGCCGACCAGGACGCCTTCGAGCGCAAGCTGTACGTGATCCGGCGCCTGATCGAGAAGGCCGCCGGCCCCGACCTCGCGATCCCCAGCTTCTCCTCGCGCACGCTCGTCTACAAGGGCATGCTGACGGCGCCGCAGATGTCGGGCTACTACCCCGACCTCAAGGACGAGCGCCTCGCGACGCGCCTCGCGCTCGTGCACTCGCGCTTCTCGACGAACACCTTCCCGAGCTGGGAGCTGGCGCACCCGTACCGCATGATCGCCCACAACGGCGAGATCAACACGCTGCGCGGCAACGTCAACTGGATGCGGGCGCGCGAGTCGCAGCTGGCCTCCGAGCTGTTCGGCGACGACCTGCAGAAGCTGATGCCGGTCGTGCGCCAGGGCGGCTCGGACTCGGCGACGTTCGACAACGTGCTCGAGCTGCTCGTGCTCGCCGGCCGCCCGGTCACGCACGCGGTGATGATGATGGTGCCGGAGGCCTACCGCGACCGCACCGACCTGCCGCCCGCGGTGCGCGGCTTCTACGACTACCACTCCTGCGTCATGGAGCCGTGGGACGGCCCGGCGGTCGTCGCCTTCACGGACGGCACGCAGGTCGGCGCGACGCTCGACCGCAACGGCCTGCGCCCCGGCCGCTGGGTGCAGACGGCCGACGGCTACGTCGTGCTCGCGTCCGAGACGGGCGTCGTGAAGGCCGAGCCGAGCGAGATCGTCCGCAAGGGCCGTCTGCAGCCGGGCAAGGTGTTCCTCGTCGACCTCGAGCAGGGCCGCATCGTGGAGGACGAGGAGGTCAAGGCGCAGGTCGCCGGCCAGCGTCCCTACGGCGAGTGGTACGACGAGCGCGTCGTCAACCTCGACGAGCTGCCCGAGCGGGCGCCGCGGGCGCCGCGCGTCGAGCCGCTGCGCTCCAAGCAGCTCGCGTTCGGCTACTCGCAGGAGGATCTGCGGCTGACGATCGCGCCGATGGCGGCCAACGGCGAGGAGCCGACCGCCTCGATGGGCAACGACGCGGCGCTCGCCGTCCTGTCGGACCGCCAGCCGCCGCTGTTCGCCTACTTCAAGCAGCTGTTCGCGCAGGTCACGAACCCGCCGATCGACCCGATCCGCGAGTCGGTCGTGATGAGCCTCGCGTGCTCGGTCGGCGCCGAGGTCAACCTGCTCACCGAGTCGCCGGCGCACGCGCACCAGCTGTTCATGCGCCAGCCGATACTCCGCAACCACGAGCTGGAGAAGCTGCGCCAGGTCTCGCACGACGTGTTCCACGCGGCCACGATCGATCTCACGTGGCCGATCGAGCTGGGCGCGGAGGGGATGGAGTACCGCCTCGAGGCGATCTGCGCCGAGGCCTCCGCGTGGATCGAGCGCGGCGCGAACATCCTGATCCTGTCGGACCGCAATCTCGGCGCCGAGCGCGTCGCGATCCCGTCGCTGCTGGCCGTCGCGGCGGTGCACCACCACCTCGTGCGCCAGGGCACGCGCCTGCGCGCCGGCCTCGTGATCGAGACCGGCGAGCCGCGCGAGATCCACCACATGGCGACGCTGATCGGCTACGGAGCCGCGGCGATCAACCCGTACCTGATGTTCGAGTCGCTCGACGAGCTGGCCGACCGCGGCCTGCTGCCCGTCGACCTCGATCGCGAGACGGCCGAGCAGCGGATCGTCAAGGCGATCGGCAAGGGCCTGCTGAAGACGTTCTCGAAGATGGGCATCTCGACGATCCAGTCCTACTGCGGCGCGCAGATCTTCGAGGCCGTCGGGCTCGCGCCGGAGCTGGTCGAGCAGCACTTCACCGGAACGGCCTCGCGCATCGGCGGGATCGGCCTCGACGTGCTCGCCAAGGAGGCGCTCGAGCGCCACTTCCGGGCCTACCCGCGCACCGGCCGCGAAGTGCTGCCGGTCGGCGGCGTGCTGCAGTGGCGGCGCGACGGCGAGCTGCACATCTGGAACCCCGACACGGTCGCGCTGCTGCAGCAGTCCGTGCGCGGCGACAACGGCGAGGGACTGCAGACGTACCAGGACTTCGCGAAGTCGGTCAACGACGAGTCGGCGCGCAAGGCGTCGCTGCGCGGGCTGATGAAGCTCAAGACGCTCGACGAGCCGATCCCGCTCGACGAGATCGAGCCGGCGGAGGAGATCGTCAAGCGCTTCTCGACCGGGGCGATGAGCCTCGGCGCGATCTCACGCGAGTCGCACGAGGCGCTGGCGATCGCGATGAACCGGCTCGGCGCGAAGTCGAACACGGGCGAGGGCGGGGAGGACCCGGCGCGCTTCGGCGACGAGCGCCGCTCCTCGATCAAGCAGATCGCCTCCGGGCGCTTCGGCGTGACGCCGCACTACCTCGTCAACGCCGACCGCCTGCAGATCAAGATGGCGCAGGGCGCGAAGCCGGGCGAGGGCGGCCAGCTGCCCGGCCACAAGGTCGACGACTACATCGCCTGGCTGCGCAACTCGACGCCGGGCGTCGGCCTGATCTCGCCGCCGCCGCACCACGACATCTACTCGATCGAGGACCTGAAGCAGCTGATCTACGACCTCCGCTGCTCGAACCCGCGCGCCGAAGTGTCGGTCAAGCTGGTCTCCGAGGTCGGCGTCGGCACGGTCGCCGCCGGCGTCGCGAAGGCGAACGCGGACCACGTCGTCGTCTCCGGCCACGACGGCGGCACCGGCGCCTCGCCGCAGTCCTCGATCCAGGCCGCGGGCATCCCGTGGGAGATCGGCGTCGCCGAGACGCAGCAGACGCTGCTGCTCAACGACCTGCGCTCGCGCATCACGGTCGAGGCCGACGGTCAGATGAAGACCGGCCGCGACGTCGTGATCGCCGCGCTGCTCGGCGCCGACGAGGTCGGCTTCTCGACGGCTCCGCTGATCGCGATGGGCTGCATCATGATGCGCGTCTGCCACCTCAACACCTGCCCGGTCGGGATCGCGACGCAGAACCCGGAGCTGCGCAAGCGCTTCGAGGGGACGCCGGAGCATGTCGTCAAGTACCTCTTCTTCGTCGCCGAGGAGGCGCGCGAGCTGATGGCGAGCATCGGCGTGCGCACGTTCGACGAGCTGATCGGCCGCACGGACCTGCTGGAGCTCGACGAGGCGATCGACCACTGGAAGGCGCGCGGGGTGGACCTCACCAGCGTCTTCGCGATGCCCGACGTCGCCGACGACGCGCCGCGCCACCGCACGCGCCCGCCGGACCCGGTGCTCGACGACGCGCTCGACTGGGAGCTGATCCGCGACGCCGAGCCGGCGCTCGAGCGCGGCGAGCGCGTGCAGCTGTCGACGACCGTGCGCAACGTCAACCGCACCGTCGGCGGGCTGCTGTCGAGCGAGATCGCGCGGCGCTACGGCCCCGAGGGGCTGCCCGAGCACACGATCGAGGTCGCGCTGGCGGGCTCCGCGGGGCAGAGCTTCGGCGCCTGGCTGATGCCCGGCGTGACGTTCACGCTCGCGGGCGAGACGAACGACTACACCGGCAAGGGCCTTGCCGGCGGCGTCGTGACGGTGCGTCCGCCCGAAGACGCCGGCTTCCGCGCCGAGGACAACGTGATCGTCGGCAACACCGTGCTCTACGGCGCGACGGCCGGGCGCGCGTTCTTCCGCGGCCTCGCCGGCGAGCGCTTCGCCGTGCGCAACTCCGGCGCCAGCGCGGTCGTGGAGGGCGTCGGCGACCACGGCTGCGAGTACATGACGGGCGGGCGCGTCGTCGTGCTCGGCTCGACCGGCCGCAACTTCGGCGCGGGCATGAGCGGCGGGATCGCCTACATCTACGACGAGCACCACGACTTCGCCGGGCGCTGCAACCTGGAGCTCGTCGACCTCGAGACGCTGAGCGAGCACGACGAGGCCGAGCTGAAGGACCTGATCGCCGAGCACGCCGAGCGCACGGGATCGCCGGTCGCCGAACGGATGCTCGACGACTGGGACGCGTCCGTGAGACGCTTCGTGAAGGTGATGCCCCGCGACTACAAGCGTGCGCTCGCCGAGCGCGCTGCCGCCGCAGCCGAGCAGACCGCGGCCGAGCCGGCCGAGGCGTAGCCATGGGACAACTGGGCGGCTTCCTCAGGATCCATCGGGTCGGCTTCGACAAGCGCGATCCCACGCAGCGCGTCAAGGACTACGACCAGTACTTCCAGCTGCAGCCCGACGACGAGCTGCGCAGACAGGGCGCGCGCTGCATGGACTGCGGCGTTCCCTTCTGCCACGAGGGCTGCCCGCTCGGGAACCTGATCCCCGACTGGAACGACCTCGTCTACCGCGACAAGTGGCAGGACGCGATCGTCCAGCTGCACGCGACGAACAACTTCCCCGAGTTCACCGGCCGCATCTGCCCGGCGCCGTGCGAGTCGGCGTGCGTGCTCGCGATCAACGACGATGCGGTCGCGATCGAGCAGATCGAGATGGCGATCGCCGAGCGCGCCTTCGACGAGGGCTGGATCGTGCCCGAGCCGCCCGACCGCCGCACCGGCAAGACCGTCGGCGTGATCGGCTCCGGCCCCGCCGGCCTCGCGGTCGCCGCGGAGCTGAACAAGAGCGGCCACGCCGTGACGGTGTACGAGCGCGACGAGGGGCCCGGCGGACTGATGCGCTTCGGCGTGCCGGACGCGAAGCTGCCGAAGGTCGTGATCGACCGCCGCGCCGCGCTGCTGGAGGCCGAGGGCGTGCGCTTCGAGTACGGCGTCGACGTCGGGCGCGACGTGACGGCCGCGGAGCTGCGCGAGCGCCACGACGCGCTCGTCGTCGCGATCGGCTCGCGCGTGCACCGCGACGTCGAGGTCGAAGGGCGCGATCTCGACGGCGTGCACTTCGCGATGGACTACCTCTACCAGCGCAACCGCTTCGTCGCCGCGCAGGAGGGCCGCCCGACGCGAGCGCCCGAGCCCGGCACGGAGATCGTCGCCGCCGGCAAGCGCGTCGTCGTGATCGGCGGCGGCGACACCGGCATGGACTGCATCTCGAACGCCAACCGCGAGGGCGCCGTGGACGCGCGGATCCTCGACGTCTACCAGGAGCTGGACCCGTCCGGGCGCGACCCCCGCACGCCGTGGCCGCTGCCGCCCAAGCGCACGCTCACCACGTACGCGCTCGACGAGGGCGGCAGACGCTGGTGGGGCACCGAGGTCACCGGCTTCTCCGGCGAGGACGGACGCGTGACGCAGGTCCACGCCCGCCGCGTCACCGGCACCTCCTCGCGCGACCTGCAGCCGGTCCCCGGCAGCGAGTTCACGGTCGACGCCGACCTCGTGCTGATCGCGATCGGCTTCACGGGGCCCGAGCACGCGGGCGCGGTCGACCAGCTCGACCTGGAGCTGGACCCGCGCGGCAACGTCCGCACGCGCCAGACCTACCGCGCCTCGGTGCCGGGCGTCTACGCCTGCGGCGACGCGCGCGTCGGCCAGTCGCTGGTCGTGACCGCGATCGCCGAGGGCCGCCGCTGCGCCCGCATCGTCAACAAGGACCTCGGGGGCAGCCCGATGGACGCGGACCGCGAGCAGCTCTCGATCGGCGCCTGGAGCGGCGTCGAAGACCACACCCTCCGTCACGAGGCCGAGGCGGCGGGAAGCGTGCGCCTCGGCGACGACTTCTTCAGCGGCCCGGGCGGCCCGATCTAGGGTCTCGCCCCAGGTATTCGCCGCATCGTGCACGAACTCGCGCAGAGAATCCTGTGCGTCTTCGAGCCGATGGCGCCGCGATCTGCGGATTTGCAAGGTATCCTCAAGCTGCAGGGCCTTGTGTCCTGCTCCGCCGGAATCGTCTCCCCCACGATTCCCGGCTGCGGAGGGCCCGGATGGATTCGGGCCCTTCCGCGCGTTAAGGGGCAGACTGTGAGGCCATGAGCCCGGTCCCGGCTTCCCTCGGCTCCGACATCAGCCAGTTCTTCGACTCGGTCGGATCGTTCTTCTCGAACCTCGCCGGCCTGAGCTGGGGGCCGCTGCTGCTGGCGCTGCTCTGCTACGCCGCCTACCTGACGCTGCGCTCGCGCGCGCTCTACAACGCCGTGCAGGCCGCCTACCCGACCGAGCACGTGCAGTGGCGCGAGGTGTGGGGCGCCTACGTCGCGGGCGTCGGCATCAATCAGGTCTTCCCGCTCGGCGGCGGCACGCTCGTGCAGTACTTCCTCACGCGCATCTCGATCCCCGCCTCCAGCTACCCGGCGATCATCGCGGCGATCTGGACCGGGCTCGTGTTCGACTGGGCGGTGAACCTGCTCGTGCTCGCGTTCGCCTTCACCCAGGGCGTCTTCCCCAAGCCGCCGGACTTCTCGAAGCTGCCGGCGTTCGACCTCGCGTTCTTCGCCTCGCATCCGCGCTTCACGCTGTTCGTGCTGACTGCGCTCGCGATCGGCGTGCTGGTCGCGTTCGCACTGCTGTCGACGAAGGTGAAGGCCTTCTGGGCGCGCGTGCGGCAGGGCTTCACGATCCTCACCGACCGGCATCGCTACGTGCGCGAGATGGTCACATGGCAGTCGGCCGCCTGGGTCGCGCGCTTCGCCGCGTACTGGTTCCTGCTCGACGCGTTCCACATCGGCGGCTCGGTGCGCAACGTGCTGCTCGTGCTCGGCGTGCAGGTCGTCGCGATGCTGGTCCCGTTCACGCCCGGCGGGGCGGGCGTCCAGCAGGCGCTGCTGCTGACGGTCTTCGCGGGCGCCGCGACGTCCTCGCAGGTGGCGGCCTTCTCGGTCGGGCAGCAGATCGCGCTCGCGGCGGCGGCCGTCGCGATGGGCTTCGCCGCGCTCGCGCTGATCTTCCGCTTCCGCAGCTTCAAGGAGGTCGTGCGCCGCGGGCGCGAGCATCGCCGCGCGGAGGACGCCCCTGATACGGTGACGCAGGCGTCACCTTTGTGAGCCGGTCACCGTTCTGAGGAGGAGCCACGTCATGCCCGAACTGCCGTCCGTCTGCGTCATCGGCGCCGGGTCCTCGGGCATCGCGGCCGCGAAGGCGCTGCACGAGCGCGGGATCCCGTTCGACTGCTTCGAGAAGTCCGACCGCGTCGGCGGCAACTGGGTCTTCGGCAACACCAACGGGATGTCGTCGGCCTACCGCTCGCTGCACATCAACACCTCGCGCGAGCGGATGGAGTACAGCGACTTCCCGATGCCGACGTCGTATCCCGACTTCCCGCATCACACGCACATCGCCACCTACTTCGACGACTACGTCGACCACTTCGGCTTCCGCGACCGCATCGCCTTCGAGACCGGCGTCGAGAGAGCCGAGCGCGCCGCGGACGGCACGTGGACGATCGTGCTCGACACGGGGGAGACGCGCCGCTACGACGCGCTCGTCGTCGCCAACGGCCACCACTGGGACCCGCGCTGGCCCGAGCCGGCGTACCCCGGCACGTTCGACGGCGAGCAGGCGCACGCGCACTTCTACGTCGACAACGAGCCGTTCAAGGGCAGACGCGTCGTCGTCGTGGGGATCGGCAACAGCGCGATGGACATCGCCGTCGAGTCGAGCTTCGTCGCCGAGGCGACGTGGCTGTCCTCGCGCCGCGGCGCGCACATCATCCCCAAGTACCTGTTCGGCCGTCCGCTCGACCAGATCGGCGTGAACAAGCTCACGGGCGCGCTGCCGTGGGCCTTCCGCAAGGCGATCTTCCAGACCTTCTACCGCGTCGGCGTCGGGCAGATGGAGGACTACGGCCTGCCCAGACCCGATCACGACCTCGGCGACGCGCACCCGACGATCTCGGCCGACTTCCTCAATCGCGTGGCCCACGGCGAGATCGGCTACAAGCCGAACGTCGCGGAGCTGCTGGGGGACCGCGTCCGCTTCGAGGACGGCTCCGTCGAGCAGGTCGACACGATCGTGTGGTGCACCGGCTACAGAGTCACGTTCCCGTTCTTCGACCCGGACCTCATCAGCGCGCCGGACAACGACCTGCCGCTCTACCGCCGCGTCTTCCACCCCGAGCTCGACAACGTCTTCTTCGTCGGGCTGCTGCAGCCGCTCGGGGCGATCATGCCGCTCTCGGAGGCGCAGGGGCGGTGGATCGCCGCCTACCTGCGCGGCGAGTACGCGCTGCCCGACCCGGTGGCGCTGCGGCAGGACATGGAGCAGGAGCGCGCGAAGATGTTCAAGCGCTACGTCGCCTCCAAGCGCCACACGATGCAGGTCGACTACGACAACTACCTCTACGCGCTCGGCCGCGAGCGCCGCGCCGGTGCGCGGCGCGTGCGCGAGCACGGCTTCCGCCTGCCGGTCCCGGCGCAAGCCGGCGCCGCAGAGCTGCCGGCATGACGCAGCTCGCGGCCGGCAAGCGCGAGCTGACGAAGACCCAGAACCGCCGCGCGATCCTCGACGCGGCGCAGGAGATCTTCACCGAGATCGGCTACGGGGCCGCGAGCATCCGCGACGTCGTCCGCCGCAGCGGGCTCGCGGCGGGGACGTTCTACAACTACTTCCCCGACAAGCAGTCGGTCTTCCAGGCGGTGCTCGACGAGCACACGACGGAGCTGCGCCGCCGCCTGCGCGAGACGCGCGCCCGTGCGCGCGATCCCGAGACGATCGTGCGCGAGGGCTTCCACGTCTACTTCTCGTTCATCGTCGAGGACCGGGCGCTGTTCGAGATGCTGCGCCGCAACGCCGGCACGGTGCGCGAGCTGTTCGACACGCCCGCGCTGGAGCTGGGGATCCTCGAGCTGCGCGAGGATCTCGCGGCACGCGGGGAGCTGCCGGCCGCGCTCGACCTCGACGCGCTCGCCGCGGCGATGGGCGGCGTGGCGTTCGAGCTGGGCATCCGCCTGAGCGAGCAGGACCCGCCCGACGTCGAGCGCGCGGCGCGCTTCGCGAGCGAGCTGTTCCTCGGCGGGATGGCGCGCCTCGCCGCGTCGGTTGAACCTTGACCTGAGGCACGCGGCCTGGGCACAGTAGCCCGATGCACGTCGTCGCATTGGGGACCGACGGCACCGGGGGCGCTGCGTACCGAGCGGAGCTGCCGATGCGCGCGCTCGCCGCGCACGGCCACCGGGCCGAGTACATCGAGTGGAACCAGCGTGAGGCGCCGCCCTCGCTGGACCGGCTGCGCGACGCCGACGTCGTCCACATGTGGCGGCTGTTCCGCGCGCCCGCGCGTCGGCTGGCGTCGACGCTGAAGGAGGCCGGCGTCGCGGTCGTGTTCGACAACGACGACGACATGACGCGCGTGCCGAAGCACAGCCCCGCCTACACCGAAATGAAGGCGGCCAGAGAACAGGTCGCGAAGGAGCTGGGATCGATGCTGCGCCTGGCCGACCTCGTCACGACGACCTGCGGCGAGCTGGCCGGGCGCCTGCGCAGACTCGGCGGCGGCGACGTGCGCGTGATCGAGAACTACGTGGAATCGAGCTTCCTGCGCGAGCGCGCCGCCGCGGGCGACGGCGTCACGATCGGTTGGGTGGCGGGAGCGGAGCACCGCGGCGACCTCAAGGACCTGCGCCTCAGACGCACGCTCGAGCAGCTGCTGGAGGCGCAGCCGCACGTCTCGCTCGTGAGCGTCGGCCTCGACCTCGGCGTGCGCAGCGACCGCTACACGCACCATCCCTTCGTGCCGTTCCAGGAGCTGCCGGACACGATCGCGACCTTCGATCTCGCGCTCGCGCCGATCGCCGACGTCTCGTTCAACCGCGTGCGCTCCAACATCAAGGTCAAGGAGTACGCCGCCGCGGGGGTGCCGTGGATCGCCTCCCCGATAGGGCCGTACAAGGATCTGGGGGAGGAGCAGGGCGGGCGGCTCGCACCCGCCTACGGCTGGTCGGAGGCGCTCACCGCGCTCGTGACCGACGCGCCGGCGCGGGCCGCGCTGGCCGAGCGCGCGGCGGCCTGGGGGCGGACGCAGACGGTCACCGTCAACGCGGGGGAGTGGGAGGCGGTGTTCGCCGAGGTCGCGGAGCGGGCGGGCAGAGATGCCGGCGTCCCGCTCGCAGGCGGCGTCGGCGTTGCCGCTGTCGAGACGGCGAGCGCGGGCGGCGTCCCGGCGCCCGGCGGCCCGCGCGGGCGCACGGTCGTGCCCCGACCCGAGTCGGCTCCGCCTGCCGGCGCCGCGGCGCCGAAGCCGCGGCGGGGCCTGTTCCGGCGCCGCGCCCGCTGAGCAGACGGCGCTGAGACGCGCATCCCGCCTACACTGAGCATCAGCTCCGTGCCGACGTTCTGCCGCCACAACCGCTTCCTCGCGAACTGCCCGATCTGCTCGCGTGACCAGGCGGAGGCCGCCGCGCCCCGCCGCACGAGCAGTACGAGGCCGGGGGCCGGCACCACGCGGACGCGCGGCAGCCGCGCCGGCGGAGCGATCCGGGTTCGCCAGGTCGCGCGCGAGCAGGAGGACGGCTTCCGCTCCACGCTCGTTCCCGGCGTCAAGGCGAGTGCCGCCGCCGAGCGCCTGGCGGAGGAGATCGCGTTCGCCTGCGCGCGCCTGACGCTGCTCGCGAGCGATCCGCCGGGCCTCTACGCCGAGGTCGCCGCGTCGGAGGATCGCGAGGAGGCGCTGTGGCTCGCCTTCCTGATCGCATACCTCGGTCCGCTCGACGGCGACGATCCGTTCGCCGGCGTGCGCGCCGCGCGCACGCCCTGGAGCAGCGGAGAGCTGCCGCAGCTCGACGACGTCCCGCTCGGACCGCGCACGGCGCACGAGCCGGCGCGCGGCGCAGCGACGCTCGCCGCGTATCGCGCCTGGGCCCAGCGGTCCGGGTCGCAGGACGCCGCCCTCGGGGGCGAGTCGGCGTGGAGCGCCGAGCGCCGCTTCGCGCGCGCCTTCGAGCGACTCGCGCTGCCGGGCTTCCCGCGCGACGCGCGCTTCGACCTGCTCGTCACGCTCGGCGAGCTGGGGCTGCACGAGCTGCACGCCGGCACGCTGCAGCTCGGCGGCGCAGACGACGTCACCGTCGCCGCCAAGCGCGTCTTCGGGATCGCCGACACGCTGCTGCTCGAGCGTCGCGCGGGCGAGCTCGCGAGCGCGGGGGAGATCCCGCCCGCCGCGCTCGACCTCGCGCTGTGGAACTGGTCGCGCCCGCCGCGCCCGGGCTCCGGCGGTGCGCGCGACCGCTCGACCGCCGGCGCAGACGGGATCGAGCCGGACGCCGACGCGTACGCGCGCGTCGCCGCCGCCCTCGGCCTCTGAGCGCCGGACGGCCATCACCCACCGGCCAATTTTTGGCCGCTGTGCCGGCCGATGACGGACATCCGTCGACAGACATACGTGTTTCTGTGTGCAAATTGCATGCTTTTGATGGCGATCAGGGGGTGAGATCGCTGTTCTCCCACCTCCTTTCGGGCCGATAGCAGGGGCGCCTCGGCAGGAGGCGCTCACCAGGCACGGACGCCGCTCGGGAGGAGCAGGGATGCGAAGCAACGAACGACGGGAACGGGCCGCCGAGGAGGCGGCGCTGCGGCTCGTGCAGGAGCACGCCGCCGAGCTGCTGCGCTTCGCGCGGCGCTTCTCGCACTGCGCAGACGACGCGCACGATGCCTATCAGCGCACGCTGGAGATCCTCGTGCGCCGCCTGCGCAGCGATCCGCCCGCGCAGCCGCTGTCCTGGACGAGGACGGTGCTGCGGAACGAGGCCCTGCGCATTCGGACGGAGCGCGAGCAGTTCGTCAGCCGCGTCGAGGTCGACCTCGACCGCCATGAGGACCGCCATGTCGAGGATCCCGCCGAGCATGCGCTCGGGCACGAGCGCGTCCGGCACACCGCGGAGGCGCTCCGGCACCTGAAGCCGCAGGAGATCACCGCACTCGTACTGCGGGCTGAGGGCTTGACGTATCGCGAGATCTCGTCGCGCATGAATTGGACATATACGAAGACCAACCGCTGCGTGACGGAGGGGCGCCGCGCACTGCGCGAGCGGCTGGGGGCGATCGAGTCGGGCGCCGAGTGCGCGCGCTGGCTGCCGCTGCTGTCGGCACTGGCGGACGGGGAGGCGTCCGCGGCTCAGCTGGCGGAGCTGCGCCCGCATCTGCGCTCGTGTCCTGGCTGCCGAGCGACGCTGCGCGAGTTCCACGCGGCGCCGGGACAGGTGGCCGCGCTGGTGCCGCCCGCGCTCGTCGCGCTCGCGCCCGCCGCGGGCGGGTCGCTGGCCGGCCACGCCGAGGTCGCGCTGCACGGCGTCGTCGAGCGGTTGACGCTGGCGGCGGCACGCGTGCAGGGCGCGCTCGAGGCATTGTCGGGCCCGAAGCTCGCGGCCGTCGCCGCCTCCACGGCCGCGCTCGCGGGCGGCGGCGCGGCGCTCCAGCACGCGAGCGGCGGGCAGCCCGGGCCGTCGCGGGCGCCGACGGCGCAGGTCGCCGCCGCACCTGCGACAGGCATGCGGCTGCTCACGATCTCGGCTCCGCTGCCGGAGCAGCGGGCACCGTCGTCGGCCCGCAGACCGCGTCGTGCGCCGTCATCCAGCGAGTTCGGGGCGGAGCCGACGGCTTCGCCGGAGTTCGCCTCGCGCACCACCTCCCCGCCCGAGTTCGCCTCCGCTCCGGTGGCCAAGACCGCGGCGGCGGCGGCGTCGTCGTCGCCGGCGCCACCCACCAGCCCGCCTGGACCGTCCGAGTTCGGCGGCCCTTGACCAGACGACAGGAGATCACCCCGATGCACATCCCCCGCACCATCTTCGCCATCGCCATCGCCCTCACGGCGTCATTGCTGCTCCATCCGCCGATCGCCTTCGCCGGGACCTACACCGTCCACACCTGCCAGACCCCGACGGGATCCTGGACGGGCAATGGGGGTTGGACGAGCGATACGAGCGCCCCGGCGCAAGGGGAGGAGCCGGCAACTGCTCTCGATTGCACCGAGCAAGACCCCGCCCTGGGTCTTCGGTTTGGCTTCGGGGTGTGGCCTGTCTCGCCAGACAGAGCCGCGATCTGGAGATTCGACGCGCCGTTCGACACACAGATCAGCTCGATAGTGCTGTTCAGAACACTTCAGCTTGGCTGGCCATTGGTGCCAAACAGATTTGGACGTCCGTACCTGTACGACACGTGGCACGACCAAGACATTCCCGAAAATCAGCTGGAAGCAGAGCTTCCACCCTTGTCCGGAGATACAGCTGGAGTTGCATTTCCAGCATCACTGGTGCGGACGAGAACGTCGTGGGACTCAGTGAGCGTGCGTCTGAGTTGCTGGAGCCAGGTGGGCAACCACGACTGCGGGCCGTTCCCGGCCGAGGTGGCGATTTCGCGGGCGGAGATCGGGTTGACGGATGACGAGGCTCCGAGCGCGATGGCGACGGGGGGTGCGTTGACGGGCACGGAGCCGGTGCGCGGGGTGGCGAGCCTGGCCGTGCACGGGTACGACGGCGAGGGCGGGGTGTATCGCGTCGCGCTCGCGGTCGACGGGCAGGAGGTCTCGCGCGAGGTGCTCGACGCGAACGGGGGGTCGTGCGCCGACGTCGAGCCGGGAAACGGCGACCCGTACGAGTTCGGCACGCCGCAGCCGTGCCCGCCCGATGCCGACGCCAGCGTCCAGCTCGACACCGCCACGCTGAGAGACGGCACGCACGCCGTGCGCGCGACGATCGAGGACGCGGCCGGCAACGAGGCGACGGCGTTCGACGGGACGGTCCGCACGCACAACGCCCCCGTCAGCACGGCGGCACCGGCCCTGTCCGGATCGACGAACGTGGGTGCGCACCTGAACGCCTCGCCCGGCGAGTGGGACGGCGATCCGACCGGCTACGACCACCGCTGGCTGCGCTGCGACGCCGACGGCTCCGCGTGTGCGCCGGTCGCCGGGGCCACGGGCGCGAGCTACGCGCTGGGCGACGCGGACGCCTACCACCGCGTTCGCGTCGAGGTCACCGCGGCCAACGGCAGCGGCGCGGCCACGGCGCAGAGCGCTCCGAGCGCGCTGGTCGCCGACGCCGGCGGCCGCACCGTCCCGCCGCCGGGGCAGGGCGCAGGCGGATCGGGACCCGGCGCCAAGCCGCCCGCTCCGCCGGCACCCGGGGCGATCGACGGCATCGTCAACCCGCTCGGCGAGCTCCCAGGCCATGTCGCGAACGGTGCCGCGGCGAGCGCGCACGCCCGCATCACGGCCGCGTTCCGGCGCGCCGACGGCAGCACCGCGGCGCGCGTTCGCGCGCGTCACGGGCAGCGCCTGACGATCGTCGGGCGCCTCGTCGACGACGCCGGGACCGGCATCGGCGGTGCGCGGCTCGGAGCGGCGTGGCGGACAGCCGGCCGCAGATGGGTCGCGAGCTCGGGCGCCCGCACCGGGCCCGACGGGCGCTTCGTCTACACGCTGCCGGCCGGGCCGAGCCGCGACGTGCGTTTCGCCTACTTCGCCTTCTCCGACAGCCGCAGAGTCGAGCTGTCGAACGTCGTGCACGCCGACGTGCCGGCCGCGCTCGCGATCCGGGCCGACCGGCGGCGCGTCAGCGGCGCCCGCATCGTGCGGCTGAGCGGCCGCGTCGCCGGCAGACCGATCCCGCGAGCGGGACTGCTCGTGACGCTGGAGGGCTTTCAGCGCGGATGGGGGTGGCGCACCTTCCGGACCGTGCGCACGGATCGTCACGGCCGTTGGAGCACGCGCTACCGCTTCCGTCTCAGCTCGGGGCGCTTCGGCTTTCGCGCGCTCGTGCCGCACCAGGGCGCGTTCCCGTTCGCGACCGGCCGCTCGGCCGGCGTCTTCGTCGTCGTCTCCTGACGGCGCCCGCGCCGCGCTCAGCTCTCCGAGGGGCTGGGCGCGGCGCCCTGCCGCTGCAGGATCAGCACGACGATCTCCTGCTCGAGTCGTGCGATCTCCGCGATCCGCGCCGGTGCGATGCCCTCGGCGTGCGCGGAGGCGACGCAGGCTTCGAGCGCGGCCATCGCCTTGCGCACCGCCTCGAACCCGGCCGCGTCCTGGCGGACCTGCGGTCGCTCGCGTCCCGTGAAGTCGATGACGCCCTCGGCGGCGCCGTAGAACTCAAGGGCTGCGTCGAGCAGCGCACGCTCGACCGGCGTCCACGACTCCTCGCCTGCTGCTGCTGCTTCGTCGACGTTCCCGCCGCTGCCGGCCGGGGGCCCGTCCCGCTCGACATCGCCCGTCACGCGCGCCTCCTGCGAAGGAAAATGCCGGCGCACCCCACCCGGGAACGCCGGCGTTCATCATGGTTGCAGGCACCGGGTTTCGACGCAATCCTCATGCGCCGCAAAGTGGGGTATTTGCGATCCACCGCTTCTGCGACTCATTTCCACCGCGGTGCCGTCCACGCCGGGTCGTAGAGTCCTGCGCGATCCGATCCCTCGCACGTGCGGAGTAGCGATGTCCCTCTGTTTCATCGAGCCTCAGAACGCAATCCGCGTGATCGCCAACTCGGTCGGCCGCGAGGCGCGCCGGCAGCTGTTGGGCGAAGTCGTGCGGGCGTGGGTCGACGAGATTCCCGAGGCCGACCTCGTCTCGCACTACGCGAAGGCGGTCGCCGACCTCGACCAGGACGATCTCACGATGCTCGCCGCCTGGCACGCCTCGCTCGAGGTCGGCCATCCGATCGCCAACAAGGAGTTCCTCGTCAACGTCTTCCCGTCACTCGGCGAGAACCGGCGCGAGGCGCTCAAGATCGCCGCCGGGTTCCGCGGCGAGGAGGCGTTCGAGGCCGGCGTCACGGAAGAGCAGTCGCTCGAGCTCGTGCTGCCCTTCCTGTCCGATGCCCGCTGCAGGGAGCTGGCGCGCGAGTGCGTCGAGCTGTACTGCTGGGACCGCCTCGGCTCCGAGAACTAGTCCGCCACCGCGGCGGTCAGCTCGCGCTCCATCTCCTCGATCGCCTGCGGGTTCGAGCGGAACCACACGGCGCGCATCCCGAGCTCGCGGGCCGCGTCGCAGTTGACCTCCATGTCGTCGAGGAACAGCGTCGCCTCGGCGGCGACGCCGAGACGCTGCAGCGTCACCTCGTAGATGCGGGGGTCGGGCTTGCGCACGCCCTCGAAGCCCGAGTCGACGACCAGCTCGAACAGCTCGTCGACCGGCAGCATCGAGCGCCACAGCGGCTCCCACTCGCGCACGTTGTTCGTGAGGATCGCCATGCGATATCTGCGCTCGTGGAGCGTGCGCATGAACGCGAACAGCTCCTCGTTGGGGTGCAGGTGCTCGAAGAACGCCTCGCCGAAGCGGGCGAGGTCGACGTCGCGGCCCAGCTCGGCTCGCAGCGCGTCGCCGAGCAGCGCGACGAACCGCTCCTCCGTCAGTCTGCCGGTCTCCAACTCGAACAGCGGGTTCTCGCCGCCGTTGTCGGCCGCTGCGCGCACGAGCGCGGCGCCGAACGCCTCGATCGGGATGCCGCGCGTCTCCTGCAGGCCGACGAACGCGTCGAGCAGCGGCGTCGTGAGGACGCCGCCGAAGTCGGACACGATCGCCTCGATCCGGCTCATGCGCGCCGCAGCACGTCGTAGCGGCCGACGCCCTGCCGGCCCTCCATGCGCCACCGGAAGAACGCGCAGTCGAGCCGCAGGCGGCCGAGGTCGAGCGTCGTCCCGCACACCGCCTCGCCGGCGGCGCGGTGCGCATAGGCCCTGCCCTCCCGCTCGCGGTCGTCCGGCTCCTCCCACAGCTCGAGGCTCGCTCTGCGCTGCCGGCCTTCGCCGTCGAGCGTCGTCGACAGCAGCGGCTCCGCGATCGCGGTGATCGCGTCGCCGTCGAGCAGGCATGCGGTCACCGCCTCCGCGGCATGGCTCTCCGCGCCGTCCGGGCGCACGCTCGCGAGCGCGACGCCGTGCCCGCCGTCGAACCACGCCGACACGGTGCGCGCGAGCGCGATGCGGTCCCAGTCCGGCGCGCCCCACTGGTGGCCGCGCTGGCCGAGGCAGTCGACGCGCAGGCGCTGCTCGCCGCAGCGCACCGTCCCCGCGACACGGCACAGCTGCTCGTAGCCGTGCAGCCCCGCGGCGCTTGCGGCGACCGCGCCGTCGCCCAGCTCGGCCGGCGCGCTGAGCGCCTCGAAGCGCAGCTCGAAGCCGCCGTCGTCGCCGTCGTACGCGACCTCCCACGTCTGCAGCGGCTGCTCGATCGTCGCGCGGACGTCGCCCGCTGCGACCGCATGCCAGCTCGCCGGTCCAGCCAGCTCGACGCCGCCGGCGGCGTCGACGGCGACCAGCCCGTCGTCGCGGAACAGCAGGCCGAGCCCGCTCGCCCGCGCCGGCTCGCCGGGGACCAGCCCGAGTCGCGCGCTGCCGTAGAGCGCCTGCTCCGGGTCCCCGAACGCGAACGTGACGGCGTCGCCGAACCCGGCGGCGCCGGGCTCGCCGGTCCGCGCCGCCTCGTGCTCGGGGCCGATCATCGCGGCAGGATGGGCGGGTCGATCTCGCGCGCGGTCGCGTCCACGTCGTAATCCTTCCGCGTTCGCGCGCGCGATGCCGCGTCGGCGGCCGCGCCGACGCCGCCGAACAGGCGGCTGCGCGCATTGCGCAGGATGCCGCGCCGCACGACGGAGCGCGTGGGCGGGAGCAGCAGCAGCGCGCCGAACGCGTCGGTGATGAAGCCCGGCGCGAGCATCAGCGCGCCGCCGACGATCACGAGCGCGCCGTCGATCGTCTCGCGGGCCGGCGGCCGCCCGCCCGCGAGCGCGGTGCGGAAGCGATTCCACGCGGTGCGGCTCTGCGAGCGCAGCAGCCACGCGCCGAGCAGCGAGTCGAGCAGCAGCAGGCCGATCGTCGGCAGCGCGCCGATCGCCTGACCGACTTGGATGATCAGGTACAGCTCGGCGAGCGGCACCACGATGAACAGCAGGACGAGCAGCGGCAGCAGCATGCTTCACAGGCTACCCAGGGTGCGAGCTCGGACGCGGGGGAGTCGCCCGCCGAGCTAGACGAGGACGGTCTGCGAGCGCTCGATGCGCACGCCCGCGACGCGGTCGAGCCCGACCAGCTCCAGCAGCGTGGCGATCTGCGGCTGCGGGTTGCGCAGCGCGAGCGTGTAGCCCTGCACGCGCAGTCGGCGCGCGAGCGTGACGAAGTCGAGCATCAGCGAGACGTCGGCCCACGACAGCTCGTGGAGGTCGACCGCGACGTCGGTGCGCGCCTTGATCGCACGTACGAGCGCCTGCCGGCGACGCGCCTGCGTCGCCCGGTCCTCGTCGCCGGAGCAGCGCAGCGTTGGTGGATGTGCGGCGTACTCGACGATGGCGGCGAACCTACAGAGCGCTGCTTGCGGGACGCAAGGGAAGATGAACCAACTCTCACGTTCGAGACACCCCTGCACGGGACCTTGCAACTGCCTCGCTAGACTGACGGCATGCCGACGCTCGAGGAAGTCAACGACGCGCTGTCGAACGTGATCGACCCGGAGCTGGGCCTCGACTTCGTCGAGCTCGGCCTCGTCTACGACGTCGCGATCGACGGCGGGAACGTCGACATCACGTTCACGCTCACGACGCCGGCGTGCCCGATCGGTCCGCAGGTGACCGAGCAGATGATCGAGTTCGTCAGCGAGCTCGAGGACGTCACCCAGGTCACGCCGAAGATGATCTTCTCGCCGCCCTGGTCTCCGGACCGGATGAGCGAGGACGCGAAGTTCGCGCTGGGCTTCTAGCGACGCTCCCGAACGGCTAGGACGAGCCGCCGTTGCGAGACGGCGGACGTCTGCGGTTGCGCTTGCGCATCGCCGCGGCGGGGCCGTCCGAGCGGGCCGGACCGCTCGGCAGCAGCTGCGGCTCGGCGTGGCTGCCGCCCGTCGTCGCAGATGCGGGCACGCGCGCGGGCTTCGCCGGGCGTGACGCGGGGCGTCTGCGCTGCGCCGATCTCGCGGGCGCCGGCGCGGCCTTCGCACCCGCGGCGCGCGCCTCCTTCGCTCTCGCGGCGCTTCTGAGCTGCGCGAGCCCGTCTTCGATCCCGTCGGCGATCGTCTCGATGTCCGGCAGCGCGTCGTAGTCGCCCAGCAGCCCGAAGTCGATCGCGCCGTTGTAGGACATGATCGCGATCGCCAGCCCGTGGCTCTTAGGCAGGAACGCGATCGGGAAGAAGTTGAGCATCTCGCGCCCGAGCATGTAGATCGGGAACTGCGGACCCGGCACGTTCGTCACGATCAGGTTGAAGAGGCGCGTCGAGAACTGCAGCCGCGAGGCCTGCGCGAGGATCGTCGGCGGCGCCATCTGCTGGACGTCGGCGAGCACCTTTGCGCCGACGGCCTGCTTGGACTCCTTGAGCCCGTCCATCTGCTCCTTGACGAAGCGCAGCCGCGCGACGGGATCGCGGATGTAGACGGGCAGCGGCCCGCGCATCAGCACGATCTGGTTGCCGAGCGCGTGGCGCTGGTCCTTCGGCCGGATCGACACAGGCACGAGCGCGCGCAGCTCGAGCCCCTCGGTGCGCACGCCGCGCGCGCGCAGCCAGCGCGCGAGCGCGCCGGAGACGACCGTCAGCACGACGTCGTTGACGGTGCCGCCGAGCACGCCCTTCACGTAGCGGAAGTCGTCGAGCCGGTTGCGCACGACCGCGTACCGGCGGTGCGGACCGATCGGGACGTTGAGCGGCGCTTCCGGAGCCGGGTTGAGGCCCGCCCACACGACCTCGCCGATGCCCTCGGCGGCGTCGCGCAGCGCGTCGACCGCGGCCGCCGGGTTCGTGGCCGCGACGAGCGTTCTCTCCGCCATGTTGAGCGTCGTCTTCGCGAAGCCGGCGATGCCGGCCGCCAGCAGCTCGGCGCCCGTCGGCTCGGGCCGCGGCTGCCACGCCTCCTGCTCCTGCGGCTCGGGGACCGGGGCGAGGTCGAACAGCACCGTCGCGAGGTCGACGCCGGAGACGCCGTCGACGAGCGCATGATGCGTCTTGAAGATGAGCGCGAAGCGGCCGTCCTCGAGCCCCTCGACGAACCAGCACTCCCACAGCGGCTTGGAGCGGTCGAGCTGCTGCGAGACGATGCGCGCGGCGAGGCGGTGCAGCTGCTGCTCCGTGCCGGGCGCCGGCAGCGCGCTGTGGCGGACGTGGTACTCGATGTTGAAGCTCGCGTCGTCGATCCACAGCGGGCGGCCGGTCTCGAACGGCGGGTAGGCGAGCTTCTGGCGGTAGCGCGGGACGAGGTGCAGTCGCGAGCGGATGTGCTCGGCGACCTCGACGAACGGCGGCGGCGGGCCCTCGAAGATCGTCACCGCGCCGATGTGCATGTGGGAGTCGGCGTCCTCCTGATGGAGGAACGAGGCGTCCACGGCGGTCAATCGGTCGAGGTGCTCTTGCGCCATGGCGCGCGTCTCCCGGGCTTGTGATGGTCTAGAGGCAAGCGTAACCGGCTGGGACGGTGACGCAACATCGTTCTGGATCCCCCTGCCGCATTCCTGCGACCCTTACGTCATGTCGGTTCGCGTGCTCGTGGTCGCGTTGGTCGTGCAGCTGCTGCTCGCGGGCGCGTTCGCGGCCTGGGCGGCGAGCGGCTTCCCGCTGCCGTGACCGGGCCGGCGAGGCCCGGCTAGAAGATCCCGATCCGCTTCGGCGGCCAGTAGGTCGCGATCGCCGTGCCGATGATCCACTTCTTCGGCACCGGCCCCCAGAAGCGGCTGTCGTCCGACTGGCCGCGGTTGTCGCCCATCAGGAAGAAGCTCCCGTCGGGCACCGTGATCGTTCCCTGGAACGTGCAGCCCTCGCCGTCGCCGCAGGGGTTCGTGAAGGAGTCGGGCTCGCGTCTGCCGTTGCGGATCACGTGGCCGTCGCGTATCTGGATGCGGTCCCCGCCGGTGCCGACGACGCGCTTGATGAACGTCTGGTCCGAGCGGTCGCCGGTCGGCGTCGAGCAGGCGCGCGTGCTGCCCAGTCCCTCGGTCGCGACGCCGCAGACCGGCGGCTGCGAGTCGGCGCCCGCGGCCGGGTGGAAGACGACGATGTCGCCGACCGACGGATCGCCGAAGCGGGTGCCGATGCGGTTCACGAGCACGCGCTGCCCGATGTCGAGCGTCGGCTCCATCGAGCCGCTCGGGATGCGGTACGTCTTCACCAGCACGAGCTGCACGACGAACGCGATCACCAGCGCTGCGACGACGATCGTGACGATCTCGACGACCGGGTTTCGCTTCTTCTGCGCGCTGCGCGCTTCGCGTGCTCTGGCCACAGTGGGACGGTAGTCGGTTCGCGCCTACACTGTTGCAAGTCCATGCTCGCCGCTCCGGACAAGCTCCTGCTCGCCAAGCCGCGCGGCTACTGCGCCGGCGTCGACCGGGCCGTGCAGACGGTCGAGCGCGCGCTCGACCTGCACGGCGCACCGGTCTACGTGCGCAAGGAGATCGTCCACAACAAGCACGTGGTCGAGCAGCTGCGCGAGCGCGGCGCGATCTTCGTCGATCAGGAGACGGAGGTGCCGGAGGGCGCGACCGTCGTCTTCTCCGCCCACGGCGTCGCGCCGAGCGTGCACGCGAACGCGGCGGCGCGCGACCTGCGGACGATCGACGCGACCTGTCCGCTCGTCACGAAGGTGCACGTCGAGGCGAAGAGATTCGCCGCCGAGGGCTACACGATCGTGCTCGTCGGCCACGAAGGCCACGAGGAGGTCGAGGGCACGATGGGGGAGGCGCCCGAGCACATAGTCCTGATCGAGACCGAGGAGGACGTCGAGCGGCTCGAGGTCGAGGACCCGGAGCGCGTCGCGTACATCTCGCAGACGACGCTGTCGGTCGACGAGACGCGCGCGATCATCCTCAAGCTGCGCGAGAAGTTCCCGGCGATCGTCGGGCCGCGCACCGATGACATCTGCTACGCCACGACGAACCGCCAGGCGGCCGTCAAGGAGCTCGCGCAGGCGTGCGACCTCGTGCTCGTGATCGGCTCGGCGAACTCGTCGAACTCGAACCGGCTCGTCGACGTCACGCGCGAGCTCGGGACCGACGCCTACCTGATCGATCACGAGGGCCAGGTGCAGGAGGCGTGGCTGGAGGGCCGCCGCGTCGTCGGCATCACGAGCGGCGCGAGCGCCCCGGAGGAGCTCGTGCAGCGGCTCGTCGACTTCTTCCGCGCGCGCGGCACCGAGCAGGTCGAGGAGCTCGAAGTGATCCAGGAGGACGTGCGCTTCATGCTCCCGAAGACGATCCGCCAGGCGATGGCGGCGCAGTCCGCGTAGGCCCCTGAGCACGCTCGTCGTCTCCGACCTGCACCTCGGCTCGCGCTCGGGCCGCGATCTGCTGCGCCGCGCGGAGCTGCGCGAGCCGCTGATCGCGGCGCTCGACGGGATCGAGCGGCTCGTGCTGCTCGGCGATGCGCTCGAGCTGCGCCAGGGGCCCCTGCGCGAGGCGCTGGCCGCCGCGCGGCCGTTCCTGGGGGAGGCCGGCAGAGCGCTGGGCCCCGGTGGCGAGATCGTGCTCGTGCCCGGCAACCACGACCACGCGCTCGTGTCGCCGTGGCTCGAGCGCCGCCACCGTGACGGCGTGCCGCCGTCGCTCGGGCTCGCCGAGACGGCGACGTGGGCGCCGAGCGACGCGGTCGCCGTGCTCGCAGACGTCGCGGCGCCTGCGCGCCTGACGCTCGCCTACCCGGGCGTGTGGCTGCGCGAGGACGTCTACGCGATGCACGGCCACTACCTCGACCGCCACATCACGGTGCCGACGCTCGAGCGCCTGAGCGCCGGCGCGATGGGGCGCATCGTCGGGGCGCTGCCGGCGCGCAACGTGCGCCCGGACGACTACGAGGCGGCGCTGGCGCCGATCTACGCGTGGTCCTACGCGCTCGCGCAGCAGGCCGACGACGAGGCGACCGGCACGCACAACGTCTCGGTGCGCGCGTGGCGCGCGCTCGCCGGCAACGGGCACCGCCCGCTGCGCCGCCGCGCGCTCGCCGCGCTGTTCCCGCTCACGGTCGCGGCGTTCAACCGCGCCGGCCTCGGCCCGCTGCGCGCCGACATCTCCGGCGGCGAGCTGGGTCGCGCGGGCGTGCGCGCGCTCGGCGAGGTCGTCGACGGCCTCGGGATCGAAGCCGCGCACGTGCTGTTCGGGCACACGCACCGCGCCGGCCCGCGACCGGGCGATCCGGTCGCCGAGTGGACGACGCCCGGCGGCGTGCGCCTCCACAACACCGGCTGCTGGGTCTTCGAGCGCCAGTTCCTCGACGGCGTCGGGCCGTGGGAGAGCCCGTACTGGCCGGGGATCGCGATCCGCGTCGACGCGAGCGGTCCGCCGGTGTCGCTGCGCGTCCTCGGCGACCGCGGGCACGCCGAGCTCGACATGCGCGGAGAGCTCAGCCGAGACCCGGCGTGAAGCAGACGGCGTGGCACGTCACGCCGTCGCCGACCTGCAGGTCGAGCACGCCGGCGGTGTGGCGCTCGTGCTCGAGCAGCGGGTACGCGCCGGGGTGCTCGACGACGATCTCGCCCCCGTTCGCGCGCACCGTGCCCGCGCCCGACAGCACCGCCCACACGCCGCCGGCCTCGTAGGGCCCGCTGTAGGCGCCCTCCTGGTCTTCGGTCTGCGCCTGCAGCAGGACGCCCGGCGCGTCCTCTGGGCGGACCGGCTCCAGCGGCTCGCGCTCGACGCCGAGCAGCTGCTGGATCGCGTGCTCCGCGTCGGCGTAGCCGCCCTCGCCGAGGTGGAAGTCCGCGAGTCTCTGCTCGCCGTCCCACAGGTAGCGGCTCGGCCAGCCCTGGATGCCGTAGACGTCCCAGCTCTCCAGCTCGGCGTCGATCAGCACCGGGTACGGGATCTCCAGGCGCGCGACCGCCGCGCGCACGGCGTCGGGGTCGCGCGAGGGCTCGAAGCCGGCGCTGTGGATGCCGACGACGCGCAGTCCCGCGTCGGCGTAGCGCTCGTGCCACGACTTCAGGTAGGGGAGCGTGCGCAGCGAGTTGACGCGGCAGAAGTCCCAGAACTCGACGAGCACGGGGCGCCCGCGCTGCTGGTCCATGCGCAACGTCGCGACGTTGATCCACTCTGCCTGGCGCGGGAACGGCGGTGCCAGCACGTCGAAGTCAGCGGGGGGGCGCATCGGCTGGCAAGGGTAGCCTTCGTCCCATGCTCGTGCTCGCCCACTTCGGGCATTGGTACATCTCGATGGTGTACGCCGCTCCGGCGCTGCTGCTCGGCGGCGCGCTCGGCTTCAGCGCGCTGCGCGAGCGTCGTCGGAGAGCGCGCGAAGATCGTCCGCCAGCGCCTCGGGCGTGAGCTGGTCGCTCAGGTAGCCGACGCGCTGCCTGCCCGTCGCGTCGACGATCACGGTCGAGGCGGTGTGCTCGTAGCCGGCGCCCTGCGGCTGGATCCCGTAGGCGCGCCAGATCGGTGCCAGCTGCGCGCGCGTGCCGGTCAGGTAGCGCATGCGCCCGACGAGGTGCTGCTTGACGAGGAACTGCTTGACGTGCAGCGGCGTGTCGCCTACGGGGTCGACGCTGATCACCAGCACGGGCACGTCGTGCCCGAGGTCGTCGAGCGCGCCGCGGATCTGCTGCGCGGTCAGCGGGCAGCTGTCCTGGCAGGTCGAGTACATGAAGGTGACGATCGCGGTCCTGCCGCGGTACTCGCGCATCGTCGCGGCCCTGCCGTCCTGGTCGCGCAGCGCGAAGTCGACCGCGCGCGCCTGCGGCGGCCGCAGCCCTCCGTGCAGGCCGGTCGGGCCGGCGGCGCCGACTGCGTCTCTGCTGCTGCCGCCGAGCAGCACGATCGCACCGAGCGCGCCGACCAGGCAGACGGCGGCGACGACGAGCGTCAGGCGCAGGCGGGCGGGCATCCGCCACAGGGTACGAAGATCAGGCCTCGACCAGCCCGCGGCGGATCGCGTAGCGCACGAGCTCCACGCGGTCGCGCATGCCGAGCTTGCGCAGCACGTTCGCGCGGTGCGACTCGACCGTCTTCTCCGAGACGTGCAGCGTCGCCGCGATCTGCGCGTTCGTGCAGGCCTCGGCGACCAGCTTCACGACCTGCTGCTCGCGTGCGGTGAGCGGCTCATCCGGCCCGCGCGCGCCGTCCTCCATCCAGCTGCGGATCAGCGTGCGCTCCGCCGCGTTCGTGAGGAACGGCTCGCCGCGCGCGATCGCGTGGAGCGCGCCGACGAGCGCCTGGTCGGCCTCGCGCTTGAGGACGTAGCCGGCTGCGCCGGCCTTCAGCGCCTCGAACAGGTAGCGCTCGTCGTCGTGCATCGAGAGGATCAGCACGTGCGTGCCGGGCAGGTGCGCGCGGATCTCGCGCGTCGCCTGCAGGCCGGTCATGCGCGGCATCCCGACGTCGAGCACGCACAGGTCCGGCTGCAGGGCGAGCGCCTGCTGGAAGGCCTCGACGCCGTCGGAGGCCTCGCCGACGACCTCGATGTCGGGCTGGCGCTCGAGCAGCAGCCGGATGCCGCTGCGGACGATCCCGTGGTCGTCCGCGATCAGCGTGCGCATGACGTGGCCCATCTAAATCGTCAGCTCGATGCGGGTGCCGCTGCCGGCCTCCGAGTAGACGGACAACTGTCCGCCGGCGAGCACGGCCCGCTCGCGCATCCCCTCGAGTCCGAGCCGGTCGCTGCGGCGGCGCGCGAAGCCGGAGCCGTCGTCGGAGATGCGCAGGACGGTCCTGCCGACGAACGACAGCTCCACGCGCACGCGTCTGGCGGACGCGTGCTGGGCGATGTTCGACAGCCCCTCCTGCGTGACGCGGTAGATCGCCAGCTGCTGCTCGGGCGACAGGCGCGTCGGCGACCCCTGCGGGTGGAAGGTCGCGCTGATGCCCGTCTGCTCGGTGAAGTCGCGCACCTGCGTGTGCAGCGCGGGCATCAGGCCGTGGTCGTCGAGCACCGCGGGGCGCAGCCGCCGCGCGAGCCGCAGCAGCTCCTCCATCGCCTGCGCGGCGAGCTGCTTGGTGGCGCGCAGCTCCTCCTGGAGTGCGGGCGGCGCCTCGTGGATCGTCGCCTCGAGCCGCAGCAGGATCGCCGTCAGCGCCTGGTTGACCTCGTCGTGCAGGTCCTGCGCGAGCCGCTGGCGCTCCCGCTCCTGGGTGCGGATGGCGGCCGCGCCGACCGCGCGCCGCTCGGCCTCCAGGCGCGTGCGCTGGCGCTCGACCGCCTCGCGCTCGCGCGTGAGCTTGGAGATGTGATGGCGCAGCAGCAGGCGCGCGGGCAGCGGATGGGTGGTCATCGTCGGCGAATACGTCCCCATGCGAGGATCGGCACGGCGATGCCGGAGCCGCATCGGGTCTGCACCCCATATCGACGCGCGGGCCGGTTTTCGCGACTTCGCGCACGCCCGAACGGACACGCTATCCTTTCTGAAGTCACGAAAGCCGACCCCCTTTGAGGAGTTTTCCCGAATGAGCCCGTCCGGCGCGGAGCTGCTCCGCCAAGTCAAGAGCCAGATCGAAGAGGTCGACCCCGCCGTCGTCGCCGAGCATCTGGGGAACGGCATGGTCGTCGTCGACGTGCGCGAGACCGAGGAGTTCGGGGTCGCCCACATCCCCGGCGCGAAGCACGTGCCGAAGTCCTACCTGGAGACGCGCATCGAGACCGCCGCGCCCGACAAGGACGCGTGGGTCGTCCTCTACTGCGCCTCCGGCAACCGCTCGGCGTGGGCCGCGCGCACGCTGACCGAGGACCTCGAGTACAAGAGAGTCGCCTCGATGACCGGCGGCATCGCGCTGTGGAAGGACCGCGGCTACGAGGTCGCGACGCCGAGAGCGCTCACCGCCGAGCAGCGCGACCGCTACTCGCGCCACCTGCTGATGGAGGAGGTCGGCGTCGAGGGCCAGCTGAAGCTGCTCGACGCGAGAGTGCTGCTGCTCGGCGCCGGCGGCCTCGGCGCGCCGACCGCGCTGTACCTCGCGGCCGCCGGCGTCGGCACGCTCGGGATCGTCGACAACGACGTCGTCGACCTCTCGAACCTGCAGCGCCAGGTGATCCACACGCAGGACCGCGTCGGCGAGCCGAAGGTCGACTCCGCGGAGGCGACGATCGCGCACCTCAACTCCGACGTCAACGTCGTCAAGTACCCCGTCCGCATCGATGCCTCGAACATCATGGAGATCATCGAGGGCTACGACGTGATCGTCGACGGGCTCGACAACTTCCCGACGCGCTACCTGCTCAACGACGCCTCGGTGCGGCTGAGAATTCCGGTCGTGTCGGCTTCGATCCTCGGCTTCGACGGGCAGCTGTCGGTCTTCGCCCCGTACGAGGGCCCCTGCTACCGCTGCCTCTACCCGACGCCGCCGCCGGCCGAGCTGGCGCCGTCCTGCGGTGCGAACGGCGTGCTCGGCGTGCTGCCGGGGACGATGGGCCTGCTGCAGGCGACCGAGGTCGTGAAGCTGATCCTCGGTGCCGGCGAGCCGCTGATCGGACGCCTGCTGCTGTACGAGGCGCTCGGCGCGACGTTCACCGAGCTGAAGGTCCGCCGCGATCCCGACTGCCCGATCTGCTCCCGTCCGCCGGAGGCGATCTCCGACGAGGAGATGGGCGTCTTCCCCGACTACGAGGCGTTCTGCGCCGCGGCCGGGTAGGGTCCGCTCCATGGCTACCGTGAAGATCCCGCCCGTGCTGCGCGCGTCCGTCGGCGGCGAGAAGCAGGTCAGCGCCGACGGCGAGAGCGTCGGCGCGGTCCTGACCGCGCTCGCCTCCGCGCACCCCGACACAAAGACGCAGCTGTTCTCGGCCGAGGGCGAGCTGAACCGCTACGTGAACGTCTACCTGAACGACGAGGACGTGCGCGTGCTCGACGGCCTCCAGACGGCCGTCGGCGAGGGCGACACCCTGGTCATCCTGCCGGCGATGGCCGGCGGCGCACGCTAGCGGCCGTCGAGCCGCTCGGCGAGCGCGCGGAAGAACTCGGCGGAGGACATTCCGAGGCCGCGCGCGACGCCGACGGCAGCCGTGACCGAGGGGTCGAGCTCGCGGCGCTCGAG
Organism: uncultured Actinomycetes bacterium; assembly: GCA_963812435.1. Taxonomy (GTDB): domain Bacteria; phylum Actinomycetota; class Thermoleophilia; order Solirubrobacterales; family Solirubrobacteraceae; genus Conexibacter. Next base: position 738,352 of record CAWEUZ010000005.1, on the reverse strand, counting down.
CTGTCCGACGTACTTGCGTCTGAGGCCGCCGTCGAGCGAGACCGCCTCCTGCGTGAGGCCCCGCGAGCGGCGGAGGTCCTTCACCGTCTCGGCGAGCACGCGGAGATCCTCGTCGGCTGGCGACGGCACGCACGGGACTCTGTTGAGCCGCCTTGCCAGGGTCGACCCCTTGGAAAGGGTATTTCGATGCCTATAGGGGTCAATTTGACCTACCGCCGGGTTGCATTCACGCTTCCGGCATCCCCCGTGGCGCGTTCGAGCGGGAGATCACGGGCCCGTGCGACCCCGCTACACTTCGTGAAGCAATGGACGGGGAGCGCCTTCAGAATCGCCCCTGCGGGGGCCGCTACGGGGACATCGTCCAGGCGATCGGCAACACGCCGCTGGTCGAGCTCAAGCGCCTCTCGCCGAAGCCCGGCGTGCGCATCTGGGCGAAGCTCGAGTCGCGCAACCCGACCGGCTCCGTCAAGGATCGCGTCGCCCGCTCGCTGATCGAGGACGCCGAGGAGAAGGGCGCGATCAGACCCGGCCAGACGATCCTCGAGCCGACCTCCGGCAACACCGGCATCTCGCTCGCGATGATCTGCAAGCGCAAGGGCTACCCCTTGAAGGTCGTGATGCCCGACAACGTCACGCAGGAGCGCACGCAGCTGCTGAAGATGTACGGCGCGGAGATCGTCTACTCGCCCGGCAACAAGGGCTCCAACGGCGCCGTCGAGATGGCGCTGGAGCTGGCGGCCTCCGACTCCTCGTACTACATGCCCTACCAGTACGGGAACATGGCCAACCCGCTCGCGCACTACAACGGGACGGCGCTCGAGATCCTCGAGGAGCTGGACGAGATCTCCGCCTTCGTCGCGGGCCTCGGCACCGGCGGCACGCTGATGGGCAACGGCAGACGCTTCAAGGAGGAGCTCGGCGACGCCTGCAAGATCGTCGCCGCGGAGCCGATGCAGGGCGAGCCCGTGCAGGGCCTGCGCTCGCTCGACGACGGCTTCATCCCGCCGATCATCGATCTCTCGCTGCTCGACCGCAAGATCTTCGTCACCAACCGCGACGCGATCCTGTGGACGCGCAAGCTGCTCGACGAGGAGGGCCTGTTCGCGGGCGTCTCGACCGGCGCGATCGCCCGCGTGGCGGTGCGGATCGCGGGCGAGCTCGACGAGGGCAACGTCGTCTTCATCGTCGCCGACGACGGCTGGAAGTACCTCTCCAGCGGCATCTACACGCTGCCGGTCGACGAGGTCGAGAACCTCGACTCGACCGTGTGGTGGTGATCCGGACGCGCGCCTGTCGCGCAGTCCTATCGACCGCTACCATCGCCTGACACCTTCGAAGCAAGGAGCAGCGCTGTGTTCTCGCAAATCGGACCGATGGAGATCATCCTCGTTCTCGTCATCGCCCTCCTGGTCCTCGGGCCGAAGCGCCTCCCCGAGGCCGGCCGCTCGATCGGCAAGGGCATGCGCGAGTTCAAGGACTCGATCGCAGGCATCACGAAGGACGAGGAGCCGCAGCCGGACCTGACCGCCGCCGCGCGCGAGCGCGAGGCCGCCTAGCTCGCCCCGCCGCTGCATGCGCATCGCTCGCGGGCTGTACGACGAGATCATCGAGCACGCTCGCGCCGAGGCGCCGAACGAGTGCTGCGGCATCGTCGCGACGAACGGCGACGGCCATGCGCGGCGGGTGTACGCGGCGACCAACAAGTTCGCCAGCCCGCTGCGCTTCGAGATCGCCGAGCAGGACCTGATCCGCATCTGGAGAGAGATCGACGAGCACGACCTCGAGCTCGGCGCGATCTACCACTCGCACACGCGCACGGCCCCCGAGCCGTCGCAGACGGACATCAACGGCGCCGCCCAGTGGCCGGGCGCGCTGTGGGTGATCGTCGGGCTCGCCGGCGAGCAGCCCGACGTACGCACCTGGGCGATCGAGGACGGCCGCGTCTCGCAGGTGGAGCTGACTGTCGAGTAAGCATGGACCTGCTCGTCTGCCCGACCTGCGGCGAGGTCTTCGGCGACGAGGAGCGCTTCTGCCCGCGCTGCGGCGTGCCGCTCGTGCAGGCCGACACGACGCCCGTGCCGAAGAAGAGCGCGCGTCAGGAGCGCGCGCGCAAGATCAAGCCGCAGTACGCCGAGGGCGAGCTGGTGCGCGTCGCGCGGGCCCAGCACCAGGCCGAGGCGGAGCTGATCCAGAACCTGCTGCTGGAGGAGGGGATCCCCAGCATGACCAAGCGCAGCGGCGGCTTCGACGTGCCGGACTTCCTCGCCGCCGGCCCGCGCGACGTGCTCGTGCCCAGCTCGGGCGCGGACGCGGCCCGCGACCTGCTGTCGCCGCGTCCTTCAGGCGCCGGCGATGCGGGCGAGATGTGAGCGCCAGGCGCCCTCGGTGTGCACGAGCGAGCGGCCGGCGAAGGCCTCGCGCAGGGCGGTCTGCGGACCAGCCGGATTGAGGTAGCAGGCGAGGCGCATCGCGGCCTCCGGCCCCTGCTCGCGGGCCAGCAGGTCGATCAGCGTCGGGCCGAGCAGCGCGGCGTCGCGTAGGCGCGGCGGGAACGCGGGGCGCTCGCCCTCGCGCAGGCGGCGCGCGATCGCCGGCCGCGCGTGGTCGACCTGGCCGGCGAAGTAGCGCGCCGTGCCCTCGACGAGCCACGCCCAGCGCAGCCGCTGGATGAGCCGGGGCGGCGTGGACGGCGGCGGGAGGCGGCGGTTGTTAAGTCCGACGACGAGCCGCGCGTAGAGCACGTCGGGCGCGCGCTCGAGCATCTCGCGCGACCCCGGGACGGCGGAGGCGCGTGCGCGCAGGGCGTGCGGCGCGAGCACGTGCAGCGTCTGCGCGCCGCTGGTGGAGCCGACGACGTAGCGGCGGGCGGCGGGCGCCGTCAGCAGCCGCTCGAGCGGGACCAGCGGGTGCGCGAGGTCGAGCAGCTGTGCGGAGCGGTGGAACACCACCGTGACGTCCGCGACGGTTCTCGGGAAGACGATCTCCAGCCGCGCGCGCGTCGCCTCGAGCGAGTCCAGCGCACGCGAGACGTCGTCCGCGTCCGCGGACTCGTGCCGGGCGCGGAACGACGACGAGACGGTCTCGACCCACGCCATCTAGGCACCTCCGCGGGGCATCCTGCCCCGCGGACTGAGATCGCGTTCGGCGTCACGCCTCACGAGACGCCGAAGCCGTCTCGCGCTTTAGACCAGCGCGGGCGTCTTGCCGGCGACGATGCCCGCGATTTCCTCGGATGCACGCCCGAACTCGTCGTCCGACAGCACCGGGGTGCCCTCGAACGGGAGGTCGCGCGTGATCTCCAGCCAGCTGCGGCAGCCGCCGAACTCGTCGCGCACCTTCACGGTGACGGGGCGCGGGATGCGGTAGGTGCGCAGCAGCACGACGTGCAGCGGGTGGCGGCGCTTCCACGCCAGGCGCTTCTCGGCGTAGTCGGTCGTCCACACGTAGAACGGCGACAGCGCGTCGACGGCCCGCGGGTCGGTGATCGTCCAGTGGTCCGCGACCTCGGCCCATGCGCGGATGCGCACGCGGTCGGGCTGCGGGATGTCGCCGTCACGCGTCAGGGCGTGCATCGGCGGATCGCCCTCCGGCCAGACGCCCTCCTCGAGGGCGCGCAGCAGCTCGGGCTGGTGCGACTCCCGCACGAGGTCTTCGCGCTGGTGGTCGAACGTGGGGTACAGGAAGAAACGCTCGTGCTCGAGCGCGAAATGCTTGTCAGGCTCGCGGATGCCGCCCTTGCGCAGTGTTACCAACTGCTCGCCTTCGGCGAGCGCACGTACGGTGACGGCCCATTCTTTGAAAGCAATCGGCATAAGTTTCCGGGGAGGAGGGTGCGTATCAACCGTGTTGTCGCGGAGATGCAACTACCCGCGCACGGGCTGCCCATTCTAGGCGAAACCCTAGGATTTCCATAATTTCCCTGCAATTTGCGGCTATTTCGCCGCATTTGGCGCGTCTGCCTGCGCTAGCCTTGCCCGCCGCCGCCCGGCGTCTCGATCCGCAGCCGCTGGCCGGGCTCCAGCGTTCCGCGCGCCTTCGCGGGCAGCGGCTCCCCGTCGAGCAGGTTCCTGCCGCGCTCGCCCGGCTCGCCGCCGCCGGCTCCCGGCGGCGAGTGGCGGCGCCGCTCGGTCAGCAGGGAGTACGTCATCGGCGTGAGGGCCTCCAGCTCGCGCACGACGCCGTCGCCGCCGCGGAAGCGCCCGCCGCCGCCGGAGCCGCGCCGCAGCGCGTACTCCGTCACCCGCAGTGGGAACTCCAGCTCGAGCGCCTCGACCGGCGTGTTGAGCGTGTTGCTCATCGCGACGTGGACGCCGCTCGGCCCGTCGGCGTCCGGGCACGCGCCCTGTCCGCCGCCGAGCGTCTCGTAGTACGTGAAGCCGTCGTCGCCGAGCGTGAGATTGTTCATCGTCCCTTGACCGAGCGCGCGGCCGAACGCGGCCAGCACGAGGTCCGCCACGCGCGAGGACGTCTCGACGTTGCCGGCCACGACCGCCGCCGGCCTGCGCGCGTTCAGCAGCGAGCCCTCCGGCGCGCGCACCTCGATCGGCCGGTACGTGCCGGCGCACGCCGGGATGTCGGGGTCGGTCAGCACGCGAATCGCGAAGTAGCAGGCGGAGCGGGTCACGGCGAGCGGGCAGTTGAGGTTGCCGTCGTGCTGCGCCGCGCTGCCGGAGAAGTCGAGCACGAGCCGCTCGCCCTCGACGGTCGCCTCCAGCTGCAGCTCGAGGTCGCCGTCGGCGCCCTCGAGCACGTCGCGCGCGCTGCGGACGCCGTCGGGGAGCGCGGCGATGCACGCGCGCGTGCGCCGCTCGGCGTAGTCGAGCACCTCCGCCGTCGCGGCATGCAGCGTCGTCGTCCCGATGCGCTCCGCGAGCTGCTCGAGGCGGCGCGCGCCGGCGCGGTTGGCCGCGAGCTGCGCGCGCAGGTCGGCGCGGCGCTGCTCGGGCTGGCGCATCCGGGAGGCCATCCAGTCGATCGCGGCGTCGTCGAGCGGCTGCGGCTCGATCACCACGCCCTCGTCCGCGAGCGTGCGGCTGTCGGCCGGCATCGAGCCGGGCGTCGGGCCGCCGACGTCCGCGTGGTGGGCGCGGCAGGCGGCGAAGCCGAGCAGCTCGCGGTCGTCGGCGGCGAAGACGGGCGTCACGACGGTGATGTCCGGCAGGTGGGTGCCGCCGGCGAAGGGGTCGTTGAGGACCCACGCGCGGCCGGGCTCGTGCCGCTCGCCGCGCACGGCGGCGACGGCCGCCGGCATCGCGCCGAGGTGGACGGGGATGTGCTCGGCCTGCATCGTCAGCTCGCCGGCGGCGTCGAACAGCGCCGTCGAGGCGTCGCGGCGCTCCTTGATGTTCGCCGAGTGCGCCGAGCGGATCAGCACGGCGCCCATCTCGTCGCAGGCGGCGCGCAGCGCGCCGAGGATCACCTGCAGCTCGACCGGGTCGACGCTCATGCCCGGGCTCCCGCAGTGTCGCGCCGCACGTCGATCGCGCCGTCGTCGCGGACGGTCCCGCGCCAGCCGGCCGGGATCACGAGCGTCGACTCCGGCAGCGGCACGACGACCGGGCCGGCGAACGTGCTCCCCGGCGCGGGCCCGTCGACGGCCGTCGCGGCCTGCGGCTCTGCCGGCGCCGTCGTCCTCGCGCTCGCGCGCACCGTCACCAGCTCGAGCTGCTGATCCGCGTCGCGGTAGCCGTAGCGCTCCTCGTGCGCGTCCTCGAACGCCGCGCGCAGCTCGTCGGGCGTCAGCGCGGGGGAGGAGGCCGGAGCAGGGATCGCCAGCTCGTACGCCTGTCCGCGGTAGCGCAGCTCGTAGGCGATCGCCACATCTGCATCCGGTTCGCCGAGCGCCGCGCGCGCGGCTTCCGCCAGCTCGGCGACGTCCGCGGCGACGGCGTCGGCGGTGAGCGTCCCGCCGGTGCGCAGGACGCTGCGCTGCGCGTCGCGCCGGCGCGGGGCGACGACGAGCCCGAGCGCCGCCAGCACCCCGGACGCCCGCGGCGCGATCACGCGCTCGACCCCCAGCTCCTGCGCGATCGCGCAGGCGTGCAGCGGGCCCGCGCCGCCGAACGCGACGAGCGCGTGGTCGCGCGGGTCGATCCCGCGCTCGACCGTCACGACGCGCAGTGCGCGCAGCATCTCGGCGTTCGCGACGCGCACGATCCCCTCGGCGCAGGCGCCCGGCTCGAGGCCGAGCTGCTCGGCGAGCACGCCGACCGCGCGCTCCGCGGCCTCGCGATCGAGCTGCACGCCGCCGGCGAGCGGCGCGTCGTCGGGCAGGTGGCCGAGCAGCAGGTTCGCGTCGGTGACGGTCGGCTCCTTGCCGCCGCGGCCGTAGCAGGCGGGTCCCGGCACCGCGCCCGCCGAGCGCGGGCCGACGCGCAGGGCGCCGCCCGCGTCGCGCCAGGCGATCGAGCCGCCGCCCGCGCCGACGGTGTGGACGTCGAGCGTCGGCAGCGCGATCGGCCGCCCGGCGATCTCGCTCGCGCCCGCCTCCGCCACGGCGCCGTCGTGGACGACGCAGACGTCGGCCGACGTTCCGCCCATGTCGAGGCACAGCGCGCGCTCGACGCCCGCGGCGCGTGCGGCGTAGGCGGCTCCGGCGGCTCCGCCGGCAGGCCCCGAGAGGACCGTCCAGGCGGCGTGTCCGGCCGCGCTCGCGAGATCGGCGAGGCCCCCGTTGCTCTGCATGATCGCCGGCTCCGGCAGGCCCGCCTCGCGCGCTCGCGCCGCCAGCCGGCGCAGGTAGCGGCCGAGCAGCGGCGAGAGCGCGGCGTCGATCTCGGTCGTCGCGGCGCGCTCGTACTCGCGGAACGTGCCGACGACCTCGTGCGAGAGCGACACGTGCGCGTCCGGCAGCGCCGCGGCGAGCGCCTCGCCGATCAGCTGCTCGTGCTGCGGGTGGCGGTACGCGTGCAGCAGCACGACCGCGACCGCCTCCGGCCCGGCGTTCGCGACCTCCCCGGCGAGTGCGCGGGCGGCGGCCGGCTCGAGCGCGCGCAGCGGTCCCTCGGGCGTCATCCGCTCCGGCGCCGCGAAGCGCAGCTCCGGCGGCACGAGCGGCGCGGGGCGGGCGGCGCACAGGCGGTAGAGGTCGGCGCGCGCCTGGCGGCCCAGCTCGACGAGGTCGGTGAAGCCCTCGGTGGCGACGAGCGCGGTGCGCGCGGCTCTGCCCTCCAGCAGGGCGTTCGTCGCGACCGTCATGCCGTGCGCGAACGCGGTCACGTCGCGCGCCTCGCGGCCGGCACGGCCGAGCGCGACCTCGACGGCGGCCATCACGCCGAGCGACTGGTCCTCCGGCGTGGTCGGCGCCTTCGCCGTGACGAGCACGCCGTCGCCGAGCAGGACGGCGTCGGTGAACGTCCCGCCGACGTCGACTCCCAAGAGCACGTCGTGCAGCTTACGGACGGATGCGATCGCCGCCGCGTGAGCGGCGAGCGATCGTCGTGTCTGGCAAGGAAGCAGGGAGCGTCGCCTGCAATCGCAGGCGAGCGACCGATGACGCAGCCAGACGCGGCGAGGGCCGCCGATCAGGCGGCGGCGAGGGCTTCTTCGGCCAGTTCCTCGGTCTCGGCGAGGTGCTGGTGCGACGGGCAGTAGCCGTTGTGCGGCAGCGGCATGCGCTGGCACGGCGTGCCCTTGCGCGTCGTCGCACGGCACTGCAGCGGGTTGCCCGCGAGGTCGTAGCCGGTCATCGGCTGGCGTGCGAGGAACTCGTCGGCGCACGCGATGTAGCGCTCGATGACGCGGTATATCCGGGCCTGGGAGGACATGGGGAAATAGGGCCGGATGTCGTTGAACAGCGTCCGTGCCGGTCGCGCGAAGTAGTGCCTGTCGGTGGCGAGGCGCTCGATCGCGGCCTCGCATGCGCGCAGGACGCGCTCGTGGTTGGTGACGCCGGTGATGCTGCCCGGACTGTCTTCGACGATTTCTTCCGCGAGCTCTCGATAGATCGCGCGACTGAATCGATACATGACGGCTGCCCTCTCCTTCGCTGTCCCCGTGCCTGACTCCCCTGTGGCGGGGGCAGTATCTCGCCGGGGTGTGAAGCTCAGGCCACGGGACTATTAACACCGCGTTAAGTTGAAACGTTTGCGTTCGCTTGTCAGGAGAATGACGAACGCCGGCGTTCTTCTGCCGTGCGGGTCGGCGCTCAGGCCCAGTGCTCGAGCACCGGCTGCTCGCCGGCGCGGACGACCGTGTGGTGCTCGTCGAGCGCGTCGTCGCGCTGCGGGTAGTCCCGCCGCAGGTGCGCCCCGCGGCTCTCCTCGCGCGCCAGCGCGCACGCGGCGACGAGCCGTACGAGCGGGTGCGCGGCGTCGCGCAGCGTGCGCAGCCCCTCGGCGTCGCGCTCGATCCCGGCGTGCTGCCACAGCGCCTCGCGGCTCGCGGGCGTCAGCTCGGGGCGCGGCGGCCCCGGCGCGAGCTCGGGCGCGGCGGTCGGGCGGGGCTCGGCGAGCGCGGCCAGGGCGGCGCGCCGGCCGAACACGAAGCACTCGCTGAGGGAGTTCGACGCGAGCCGGTTCGCCCCGTGCAGGCCGGTGCACGCGCACTCGCCGACCGCGTAGAGGCCCGGCATGGACGCGCGCCCTTCGAGGTCGGTCGCGATCCCGCCCATCGTGTAGTGCGCCGCGGGGGCAACCGGCACGAGCTCGCGCACGGGGTCTATGCCGCTGCGGCGCAGGGTCGTCACGACGTTCGGGAACAGCGCGGGGTCGACGGCGCGCATGTCGAGCCCGACCGACGTCGCGCCCGTGTCGCGCATGCGCCGCGCGACCGCGAGCGCGACCTCGTCGCGCGGGGCCAGCTCGTCGACGAAGCGCTCGCCGTCGGCGTCGAGCAGCAGCGCGCCCTCGCCGCGCACGGCCTCGGTCACGAGGAAGCCGTCGACGCCGTTCGCGCCCGCCACCGCGGTCGGGTGGAACTGCATCATCTCGAGGTCCGCGAGCGCCGCGCCGGCGGCGTGCGCGAGCACCATCCCGGCCCCGACCGCGCCCGCCGGGTTGGTCGTGCGCGACCACAGCGCCGCGGCGCCGCCGGTCGCGAGCACGACCGCGCGCGCGGACACGAGGCGGCCGTCGTGCAGCCGCACGCCGACGCAGCGCCCGGCCGCGGTCGGCAGCGCGACGGCGCGGCAGTCCTCCAGCACGTCGATGCGCGGGTGCTCGGCGACGAGCGCCGACAGCTGGCGCGTCACGCGCCGGCCCGTCGAGGCGCCGCCGGCATGGACGATGCGGCGCACCGAATGGCCGCCCTCGAGGCCGAGCGAGAGGCGTCCGCGGCGGTCGGCGTCGAAGCGCACGCCGAGCCGTTCGAGGTCGCGCACGGCGGCCGGCGCTTCGCTCGTGAGGATCTCCGCGGCGCTGCGCCGCACGGTGCCGCGACCGGCGTGCAGGGTGTCCTCCAGGTGCCGCTCGCGCGTGTCGTCGAGCGCGAGCACGGCGGCGAGGCCGCCCTGCGCCCAGTAGCTGGCCGACTGCGCGAGCGGCGTCGCCGAGACGAGCGCGACGCGGCCGCCCGCGGAGGCGGCGGTGAGCGCGGCGTACAGCCCTGCGGCGCCGGCGCCGACGACGGCGACGTCGGCCTCGATCGTTGCGGGTGGCGCCATGGAAGCCAGTACCGTACTCGGACGGAGATGGGACGCCCGGTCTACCTGTCGCACCCCGCCTCGCTGGCGCACGACACCGGGGCGCACCCCGAGCGCGCGGCGCGCATCGTCGCGATCGAGGAGGAGCTGGCGCGCCACGACTGGCTCGGAATGGAGCGCGTCGAGGCGCCGCGCGTCGCCGCCGAGACGCTGACGGCGGTCCACCCGGCGCGCTACGTGCGCGGGATCGAGGAGCTGTGCGCGGCGGGCGGCGGTGCGATCGACGCCGACACGGTCGTCGTCGAGGCCTCCTACGAGGCGGCGCTGCGCGCGGCCGGAGGCGCGGTGCGGCTCGTCGACCTGCTGCTGACGGGCGAGGCCCCGAGCGGCTTCAGCGCGCTGCGGCCGCCCGGGCACCACGCCGAGCCGGCGCGGGCGATGGGCTTCTGCCTGTTCGACAACGTCGCGGTCGCGGCGCAGCACGCGCTCGACGCGCACGGGCTCGAGCGCGTGCTGGTGCTCGACTGGGACGTCCATCACGGCAACGGCACGAATGCGGCCTTCCACGCGACCGCGGAGGTGCTGTTCGTCTCGCTGCACGAGTGGCCGCTGTATCCGGGCACCGGTCCCGCGAGCGACGTCGGCAGCGGGGCGGGCGCCGGCTACACGGTCAACCTGCCCGTTGCCGCGGGCTCCGGCGACGCGCTCTACGCATCGCTGCTCGAGCACGTCGTCGCGCCGCTGGCGCGCGCCTACGCGCCACAGCTGGTGCTGATCTCGGCCGGCTTCGACGCGCACCGCGACGATCCGCTCGCCGGGCTGTCGCTGACCGAGGACGGCTTCGCCGCCCTCGCCGGCAGCGTGCGCCGGCTCGGGGCGGAGTTGGAGGCGCCGGTCGGCGCGGTCCTGGAGGGCGGCTACGACCTGCGCGCGCTGGCCGCCTCGACGGCGGCGACGCTGCGGGTGCTGACGGCCGCCGATCCGCCGGCCGCGGTCGAGGTGCCCGTCGCGCCCGAGGCGCGCGCCGCGGTCGAGCGGCTCGCGCAGCACTGGCCGGCGCTGGCGCCGGGCTGAGCGCGCTTCAGGGGCTCGCGTTCGCGGGCAGTCTGATCCCCGTTCCGGGGATCGTGAAGCTTCTCTGCGCGCCGCCGCTCTGGGGCGCGGTCGGCGTCGTCGCCGCTCCCGGGACCGTCGGCGTGGTGGCGCCCGGCGTCGTCGCCGCGGGCGGGGCCGGCGTCGTCGGGACGGTCGTGCCGGTGACGGTCGGCGTCGTCGGAGTCGTGGCGGTCGGGACCGTCGCCGTCGGCGTGGTCGCGGGCGTGGTCGCGGCGGGCAGCGTCACGGTCGCGGGGGCCGGCGTCGACTCCGGTCTGTCGAGCAGCGTCACGAGCGCGACCGCGATCCCTGCCGCGACCAGCGCGAGCGCGAGGCACGTCAGCACCACCGGCAGCCGCCAGCTCGGCGGCGGATGGACGCGCGTGCGCGCGGCGAGGCCGCACTCGAGGCACCAGCCCTGGTCGTCGCGCAGCGTGTTGCCGCAGCGCGGGCACAGGAACGTGCCCGGCGTCGTCGGCGACGGGCGGACTGCGCTCACTGCGGATCTGCGGCTGCGGGCGGTGTCGCCGCCGGCGCAGGCGCGGCAGGCGCAGGCGCGACGGCCGTCTCCGGCGCTGCGGGCGGAGCGGGGGGCGGGGGAGCGGAGGCGGGCGCCGGAGCGGGCGGCACCTGCGCAGGCCCTTGGACGGCGCCGCCGAGCGCGGCGCCGCAGCTCGCGCAGAAGCGGTCGGCGCTGCCGAAGATCGCGAAGCACCGCGGACACGTCCCGCCGATGCCGGGCTCGCGCACGTCGCGCACGTCGCGCCGCTCGTCGAGCGCCAGCTCGAGCGCGTGCAGCTCGTCGTCGCACGCGCGGATCTGGTCGACCTTCTGGGCGACGAGGTCGTCGCGCTTGCGCTCGAAGCGCCGCAGGTCGAACGCGAGGCCGCCGAGGTCGCGCACCTGCAGCTCGCGCAGCTTGCGCAGGTAGCGCAGCCGGCGGCGCATGCGGCCGCGCGCACGGAAGCCGGGGCGGCGCGGGGCGGGCGCGGGCTGCTCGCCGTCGCCGGTCGGCACGGCGGCCGTCGCCTGCTCGGGCTGGGCTGCGGGCACCGTTGCGACGGTGGTCCCCGCGGCTGCGGGCGCCGCCGGTGGGGGCGGGGCGGCCGGCTGGGCCGCGAGCTTGCTGGTCAGGTCGACCGTCGGCGGCGGGACCGCGGGCTGATGCGTCGTCGGCTGGTCCTGCAGGGGGACGGTCGGTCGAAGGTCGGCGCCCTCCGGCGCGGCGACGGTCTCGATGCGCTCGGTCGGCGCGTCGACAGCCGGCGTGGGAGCGGGCGCCTGAGCGTCGCCGGTCGCCGGCTGATCGCCGGGAGCCTCCGGCTCGTCCGAGCCGTCCGTTTGCCGGCGCGCGATGCGTTGGAACATGCCACTCATCGATCGGGGACGCCGCGTTTCCCTACCGCTGCGGCGCCTCGGCGGCGAGTATAGCGACGGGTTCGCCCGTCCCCCCGTTTTCCGCCATGACGCCGCGCCAGGCGGCGACGACGCGCGCGGCCATCCGCTCGGCCGAGAACAGCTCGGCGCGGGCCCGCCCGGCCACGCGCGGGTCGGCGGCCGCGAGGTGCGGCGCGAGCGCGGCGCGCCAGGCGTCGCGGTCGAACGGGCCGCAGTGCGCGCCCGCGATCCCGTCGAGCGCGAGCGGCGCGATCCCGACCGGCGTCGCGAGCACGGGCACGTCGCAGGCGAGCGCCTCGAGCACCGCCAGGCCGAAGCCCTCGCGCTCCGATGGCACGAGCACCGCGTTCGCCGCGTTGACCCACGCCGGCACCTCGTCCGGGTGGACGTCGCCGAGCGTCAGCAGCGGCACGTCGCCGGCGACCTCGCGGGCGCGGTCGAAGCGCTTCTCCGCGCGCGCCGGGTCGGCGGGGAACAGGAGGCACGGCGCGTCGGCGTCCAGGCCGAGCCGCGCACGCGCCTCCGCGCGCGGCAGCGGCCGGAAGCGCCCGAGGTCGACGCCGCACGGCAGCACCGCCACGCGGCGCCGTACGCCGGCCCCCGCGAGCCGGTCGCGCGCGAGCGACGCCGACACGGTCGCGGCCAGGTCGACGAACGGCAGCGCCGCGCGGCTGAGCCGTCCCGAGCGCGGATGCGCCAGATCGGTGCCGTGGAACGTCACCACGTGCGGCGCGCCGCGCAGCGCGAGCGCCGGCCACGCGGTCAGGCCGAAGTGCGCGTGCACGACGTCGAAGCGCTCGCCGCGGTAGCGCCGCCGCAGCTCGCGCGCGGCGCGCGGATACGAGCGCAGGCCGGGGGGGAACGCGAACAACTCGACGTCCACGCCGTCGATCGCCCGCAGCGCCGCGACCTGGTCCTGCACGAAGCGTCCGAGCGCAGGTCGTGCGGGCGTCGGGTGCATGTTCGTGACGACCAGCGCACGCATCGGCTGCGCCAGCGTACCCGTGCGCGTCTTTCGTCGCAGATCGCGTCTGGCGCCGGTGCAGCGGTCGCCCCAAGACTCGTCGGCGATGTCCGGCAACGAGAAGGAGGACGGGTGATCTACCGACTGATGGGTTGGGCCCACACGCGCCTGGTGGCGGCGTGGGGCGGAGAGCGCGGGCAGGGGACGGTCGAGTACGTCGCCCTGATCCTGCTCGTCGCGGCGCTGCTGGCGGGCGTCGTCGCGGCGACGAAGGGCACGAAGTTCGGCACCGGCGGCATCGCGCAGGCGATCGTCGGCCAGATCAGATCCGCGCTCGACAACCTCAGATGAGCGGTGCGGTTCGCGGTGCGGCCGGGTCCGCGCCGCGAACCGCTTCCGCGGGGCCCCTCTGCCACCATGTCGCCGATGCCCGCGATCTCCCGCGACCGCCCGATCGCCGTCTTCGACTCGGGCGTCGGCGGGCTCACGGTCCTGCACGAGCTGCTCGTCGCGCTCCCGGAGGAGGACTTCGTCTATCTCGGCGACACCGCCCGCTTCCCCTACGGCGAGAAGACGCAGGACCAGCTGCGCACGTACGCGCTCGAGATCGCCGACCACCTGCTCGCGAGCACGCACGCGAAGCTGTTGATCGTCGCGTGCGGCTCGGCGACCGCGGCGGCGCTGCCGCTGTTGGAGGAGCGCCTCGCTGCCAACGGCCGCGGCGTCGACGTGCTCGGCGTGATCGGCCCGGCGTCCGAGCTGGCCGTCGAGGCGACGCGCAGCGGGCGCATCGGACTGCTCGCCACGCCGGCGACGGTCGCCAGCGGCGCGTTCGCGGGCGCGATCGCCGCCGGCGCCCCGGACGCCCGGCTCGAGAGCGTCGCCTGTCCGGACCTCGCGCCGATCATCCAGAGCGGCTTCCCGTTCGACGAGCGCGTCGTCGAGACGGTGCGCCGGTACACGACGCCGCTGCGCGCGGCCGACGTCGACACCGTGATCCTCGGCTCGACCCACTACCCGCTCGTCGCGCCGATGCTGCAGCGGATGCTCGGGCGCGGCGTGCGCCTCGTCAGCTCCGGCCAGGGCGTGGCGCGCGCGGTCGAGCGCACGCTCGAGCGGCGCGACCTCTTGAGCGCGCGGACGACGGAGGGCGACTACCGCTTCTTCGCGACGGGCGACGCCGAGGCGTTCCGCACGCTCGGGACGCGCTTTCTGCAGATGCCGCTCGGCGACGTCGAGCGGGTGGCCCTGACCCCAGTGGAGGTGCCGGTGTGACGAGCGGAGCGACGAGCACGGAGCGCAGCTACGGGCGCGCCCCCGACGGGCTGCGGCCGGTCGAGATCGAGCCGGGCTTCGTGCGCAGCGCGACCGGCTCGGCGCTGATCTCGGTCGGCGAGACGCGCGTGATCTGCACGGCGTCGGTGGAGGAGAGCGTGCCGCGCTGGATGGTCGGCAGCGGCAGAGGCTGGGTCACGGCCGAGTACGGGATGCTGCCCGCCTCGACCGGCCAGCGGAAGGCGCGCGACGTCACGAAGGGGCGTGCCGACGGCCGCACGGTCGAGATCCAGCGGCTGATCGGCCGCTCGCTGCGCGGCGTCGTCGACTTCAAGGCGCTCGGCGAGCGCACGGTCTACGTGGACTGCGACGTGCTGCAGGCCGACGGCGGTACGCGCTGCGCCTCGATCACCGGCGGGATGGTCGCGCTGCAGCTCGCGTGCGCGCGGCTCGTCGCCGTCGGCAAGCTCGAGCGCGTGCCGCTGACCGGCAGCGTCGCCGCCGTCTCGGCCGGGATCGTCGGCGGCGTGCCCCTGCTCGATCTCGACTACCCCGAGGACTCGACCGCCGAGGTTGACGCGAACGTCGTCATGACGGCCGACGGCGGCCTCGTGGAGGTGCAGGCGACGGCCGAGCGCACGCCGCTCTCGCGCGCCAACCTCGACGACCTGCTGGCGCTCGCGGCCGACGGCATCGAGCGCCTGCGCGAGCTGCAGGACGCGGCCGTCGCCGCCGCCTGATGGCGCGCCTGCTGCTGGCGACGCGCAACGCCCACAAGCTGCGCGAGTTCGCGCGGCTGGCGGAAGGGTGGGGTGGGGGATCGATCTCCATCGATCCGCTGCCGGACGAGGTCGAGCTGCCGCCCGAGGACGGCGCGACGTTCGCCGAGAACGCGCTCGGCAAGGCGCGCGCCGCGGCGGCCGCGACCGGGCGCGTCGCGATCGCCGACGACTCGGGCATCGAGTCGGCCGCGCTCGGCGGCCGGCCGGGCATCCGCTCCGCGCGCTTTGCGGGCGAGCACGCGAGCGACGGCGAGAACCTGGCGAAGCTGCTGCGCGAGGCGCCCGCCGGCAGCCCCCTCGCATACGTCTGCGCGCTGGCCTACGTCGATCCTGGGAAGCACGAGGAGCATGTCATCGAGGAGCGCTGCACCGGCACGCTGGCGGCCGCGCCGCGCGGCGAGCGCGGCTTCGGGTACGACCCGGCGTTCCTGCCCGACGACGACGCGACGGATCGCACGATGGCCGAGCTGAGCGACGTCGAGAAGGACGCGATCAGCCACCGCGGGCGCGCCGTGCGGGCGCTGCTCGCCCGGCTGCCGGACTGACGCGATGAGCGCCGTCGCCGTCCACCACGCCGACACGCCGCGCAAGCGGCGCGCGGCGGCGCTGTCGATCGCCTCGAATCTCGCGCTGATCCTGCTGAAGCTGGTCGCCGGCGTCGTGACGGGCTCCGTCGCGATCCTCACCGAGGCGGTGCATTCGGGGATCGACCTGATCGCCTCCGTCGTCGCATACGTCTCGGTGCGCAAGGCCGGCGAGCCGGCCGACGAGTCGCACCGCTACGGGCACGAGAAGATCGAGAACCTCGCGGCCGCGATCGAGGGGATGCTGATCCTCGTCGGCTCGGGGATCATCGTCTTCGAGTCGGTGCGGCGGCTGATCGTCGGGGGGAGCGTCGACCATCTCGGCTTCGGCATCGCGGTCGTGGCCTTCTCGGCGATCGCGAACCTCGTGGTCTCGGCCACCATCGGCCGCACGGCGCGCGCGACGGCCTCGCCCGCGCTCGAGGGCGACGCGGCCCACCTGCGCACCGACGCCTACACCTCGCTGGCCGTGCTCGCGGGGCTGGCGCTGGTGCAGCTCACCGGCGCGGAGTGGCTCGACCCGCTCGTCGCGCTGCTGGTCGCGGGGGCGATCGTGACCGCCGGGGTGCGCCTGCTGATGGGCTCCTCCCGCGTGCTCGTGGACGAGGCGCTGCCGGAGGACGAGCGCGCCGCGATCCACGCCGAGGTCGTCTCCTTCGGCGAGCGCGGCGTCGTCGGGTACCACAAGCTGCGCACGCGGCGGGCGGGGGCGCGGCGCTACGTCGACCTGCACCTGCAGTTCGAGGCGGGTACGTCGCTCGAGCAGGCGCACGAGATCGCGCACCTGATCGAGGACGCGATCACGGCCCGGCTGGACGGCGCCGACGTGCTGATCCACCTCGAGCCGGCCGACCGCGTGCGGCCGGGGACGGAGTGGACCCGGACGGACGCCGGCTAGCGCAGGTTGATCGCAGCCGAGCAGGCGACGGCGAAGACGACGCCGGCGTAGCCGACGTAGCCGCTCGCGAGGAGCAGGACGACGCCGATCAGGCAGCTGCCGACGGTCACGAGCCAGGCGATGCGCGAGAGCGGCACTCGCGTATTCTCGCCTGCCGGCATGACGGCTTCGCTTACGCCCACGCTGGCGCTCGCCTATCTGCACGAGCTGTCGGTCGACGTCCGCAGCGCCGTCGTGCTCGACGCCGGGGGCGATCCGCTGGCCGGAGATCTCGCAATCGCCCGGCAGGCCCGCGATTTGCTGACATCCGCCGGAACGGGTTCCGCTCAGGACGGCCAGCTGCTCGTCGCACGCACCGCCGACGGTGGCGCAATAGCGGTGCTTGCAGGGGATTTCGCGCTCGCCACGCTGCTCCGGCACGACCTGGACATGGTCGCGGCGGCGCTCGTAGGCGGTCGCTCCGATCTGCCAGGATCGCGAGATTCCCCGTGATGACGGGCAATTCGCGTTGTTCCCGTCCGCAATGGTTGTTAGCTTCGGCCCTCCCCCGAACCCTCGAAGGAGGAAAGACGTGACGAAATCCGAGTTCGTCGACCAGGTTTCCGCGAACAGCGGGCTCAGCAAGAAGGATGCAGGCGATGCCGTCGACGCGGTCCTCCAGACGATCGAGGACGCGCTGAAGCGCGGCAGCGAGGTGACCTTCTCCGGCTTCGGGAAGTTCCACGTCGCCGAGCGGAGCGCCCGCGAGGGTCGCAACCCGAGCACCGGCGAGAAGATCCAGATCGCCGCCTCCCGCGTCCCGCGCTTCACGCCGGGGTCGGGCCTCAAGAGAGCCGTCAAGGGCTAAGGCCCCCTGGACGCGCGCGGCCTCGCGCCGCGCCGTCGGCCGGTCCCGTCGCCGCTGCAGGCGGTGGCGGGGCCTGTCGTGAGGCGCCGGGCGCGCAGGTAGCATCGGCGCCCGATGACGGACCGGAACCTCGCACGCGTCGCGGCGCCGCTCGCACTGGTGGCCGCCGCCGTCGCGATCGCGATCGTCGTCCAGGCGTCCGGCGGCGACTCGCCGAGCAGCGCGACGACCGCAACGCGCACCGTCGCCACGCAGCCGGCGAGACACAGAAGAGCCGCTCCGCGCATCTACGTCGTGAAGCCCGGCGACACGCTCACCGTGATCGCCGACAAGACCGGCGTCTCGCTCGACACCATCCAGCGCATCAACCCGGACGTCGACCCGCAGGCGCTGCAGACCGGCCAGCGCCTCAAGCTCTCCCCGTGAGCGCGCGTCGTGCGCTCGCCGCGTTGCTCGCGGCAGCGGTCGCGTGCGCCGTCGCGGCAGCGGTCGCATCTGCTCGCATCGCCCCGCCGCCCGCGCTCTCCGCGCCCGCCGCGGTCGTCTTCGAAACCTCGACGAGCGCGCCCGTCTGGGGCCGCGCCGCCGGCCAGCGGCGGCTGATCGCCAGCACGACGAAGCTGATGACGACGCTGATCGCGGCGTCGTCGCTCAGACTCGACCGCATCTGCACCGCGCCGCCGTATGCGGCCGGGCCCCTGGAGACGCAGATCGGCCTGCGCGCCGGCGAGCGGATGCGCGTGCGCGACCTGTTGCGCGCCGCGCTGCTGCCGAGCGCCAACGACGCGGCGATGACGCTCGCCGTCTGCACGGCGGGCTCGCGCGCGGCGTTCGTGGCACGCATGAACGCGCGGGCGCGCCAGCTCGGGCTGCGGCACACGCACTTCTCGACGCCCGTCGGGCTGGACGACGCCGGCAACTACTCGACTGCCGCCGACCTCGCGCGGCTCGCGATCGCTGCGCGCAGCGTGCCGTTCCTGGCGCAGACGATGGACCTGCGCAGCGCGCTGCTGCGCAGCGGCGACCACGCCCGCACGGTCGTCAACCGCAACAACCTCGTGCAGGAGGTGCCGTGGGTCGACGGCGTCAAGACCGGCCACACGAACGCCGCCGGCTACATCCTCGTCGCGTCGGGGACCCAGCACGGCACGACGTTCGTCGCCGCGGTCCTCGGCGATCCGAGCGAGGGCGCGCGCGACGCGGACGCGCTGGCGCTGCTGAGGTGGGCCTTCGCGAGCTACCGCGTGGCGACGCCGGTCGAAGCCGGGGCCGTCTACGCACGACCTGCGGTGAAGCATCGCCCGGACGAGCACGTCGACGTCGTGGCGGCCAGATCCGTGCGCGAGCTGCTGCGACGCGACGCGCGCGTGCGGCTCGTCGTCGACGTGCCGAAGGAGCTCGAGGGGCCGCTGCCGCGGCACGCGGTCGTCGGCAGCGCGACCGTGCGCGCGAACGGCCGCGCGATCGCGCGCGTCCCGCTCGTCACGCGGCGCGCCGTGCCCGAGGTCGGCCTGCTGGAGCAGGCCGGGCGGGCGTTGGACGGTCCCGGTAGCCTGATAGCCGTCGCGGCATTGCTCGCAGGCGCGGCCGCCCTGGTCGTCCGAGCGCGCGGCGCACGCCGCCGCCGCGAGCGACGACGGGCGGACATGGAGGCAGCATGATCATCACCGTCACCCTCAACACGGCGATCGACAAGACGCTCGAGGTGCCGAACTTCCGCATCGGCCGCCGCCACCGCTCGGTCGCGCAGGCGACGATGCCGGGCGGCAAGGGCGTGAACGTCGCGCGCGCGATCAAGCTGCTCGGCCGTCCGGTGATCGCGACCGGCTTCGCCGGCGGCTCGACGGGCACGCGCATCGTCGACGCGCTGACGGCCGAGTCGGTCCTCACCGACTTCGTCCGCATCGGCGAAGAATCGCGCACGAACACGGCGGTGCTGGATCCGACGACCGGGGTGCAGACGGAGATCAACGAGCGCGGCCCGGCGATCACCGATCGCGAGATGGAGCTGTTCCGCGACAAGCTGCTGTACCTCGCCCGAGGCGCCAAGGTGTGCGTGATCGCCGGCAGCCTTCCGCGCGCGGTCGAGCCGGAGGTCTACGGCGGCCTGATCAAGGAGCTGAAGAAGCTCGGCGTCACGACCGTCGTCGACACCGACGGCGAGCCGCTGCGCCACGCGGTGCGCGCCGAGCCGGACGTCGTCTCGCCGAACGTCGGCGAGGCCGAGGAGCTGGTCGGCCACGAGTTCAACGACGACGACGAGCGCGCGCTGGGGATCGCCGAGGTCGTCGAGCTGGGCCCGCGCGAGGCGATCATGACGGTGCCCGACGGCTGCTTCGCGCACGTCGCGGGGGAGACCGGCCCGCAGCTGTTCCGCGTGCGCGTCGCCGAGCAGGAGGCGCGCGCAGCCGTCGGCTCGGGCGACGCCTTCCTCGCCGGCTACGTGGCGGCGCGCTACGACGGCGGGACGCCGGAGGACTGCCTGCGCTTCGGCGTCGCCTGCGGCGCCGAGTCGACGCAGCACTTCGGCGCCGGCGTGATCGACCCGCAGGCGGCCGAGCGGCTGCTTGCGAGCGTCGAGGCGGTGCCGCTGGCGCTGCCGGCCGAGGTCTCCTGAGCGGCGGCGCGCGGCGGATGCTCCGCCGGGGTCCTGCGCTACTATCGACAGCAGTCGGTGGTCGCCGCCCCGCCACCAGAAGTCCCCCTTCCGGCCCCGTCCCCGCGGGGCCGTCCCGTCCGCCTCGACCCATACGGTGCCGCAATGGAGATAGAGATCGGCCGTGGTAAGAAGGCCCGCCGGGCCTACGGCTTCGACGACGTAGCGATCGTGCCCTCGCGGCGCACGCGCGACCCGGAAGACGTCGACATCTCCTGGACGCTCGGGCCCTATCGGTTCGAGCTGCCGCTGCTCGGCGCCGCGCTCGACGGCGTCGTCTCGCCGGAGACGGCCGGCGTCATCGGCAGACTCGGCGGGCTCGCCGTGCTCAACCTCGAGGGCATCTTCTGTCGCTACGAGGACGTCGACGCGCAGCTGGAGCGGATCGCCTCGCTCGATCGCGAAGAGGCCACGCGCGAGATGCAGGAGATCTACCGCGAGCCGGTCAAGCCCGAGCTGATCGCCCAGCGGATCCGCGAGATCAAGG
The DNA here is from genome assembly GCA_963812435.1 of uncultured Actinomycetes bacterium. GTDB lineage: Bacteria > Actinomycetota > Thermoleophilia > Solirubrobacterales > Solirubrobacteraceae > Conexibacter. The sequence continues at coordinate 717,786 of CAWEUZ010000005.1, read as the reverse complement.
AGCACGGCGTCGTCGTGGCCGCCTCGCTGACGCCGCAGCGCGTGCGCGAGTACTACGAGATCGCGCTCGAGGCGGGGCTCGACATCCTCGTGATCCAGGGCACGGTCGTCTCCGCCGAGCACGTCTCGACGGTCGCCGAGCCGCTGAACCTGAAGGAGTTCATCCGCGAGGTTCCCGTGCCGGTGGTCGTCGGCGGCTGCGCCTCGTACCACACGGGCCTGCACCTGATGCGGACCGGCGCGGCCGGCGTGCTCGTCGGCGTCGGTCCCGGCGCGATCTGCACGACGCGCGGGGTGCTGGGGATCGGTGTGCCGCAGGCGACCGCGATCGCCGACGTCGCCGCCGCGCGCTCGCAGCACATGCTCGAGACCGGCGACTACGTGCGCGTGATCGCCGACGGAGGCATGAAGAACGGCGGGGACATCGCGAAGGCGATCGCCTGCGGGGCAGACGCGGTGATGCTCGGCTCGGCGCTCGCGCGCGCCTACGAGGCGCCCGGCAAGGGCTACAACTGGGGCATGGCGACGTTCCACCCGACGCTGCCGCGCGGCACGCGCGTCGCGACAGTCCAGAACGCGTCGCTGGAGGAGATCCTGCTCGGCCCCGCGCGCGAGAACGACGGCATGTTCAACCTGATGGGCGCGCTGCGCACGTCGATGGCGACGTGCGGCTACCGCGACATCGCGGAGTTCAACCGCGCCGAGCTGATGGTCGCTCCCTCGCTGCAGACGGAGGGGAAGCACCTGCAGCGCGACCAGCAGGTCGGCATGGGCTCCGCGGGCGCGTCAGCGGCGCGCCTCGTCGCGCCTGGCGGCGTCATCGCCGGTTCGCGTGCCTGAGCACGCCACACCGGCTGCTTCCTTGCCAGACACGACGATCCGCGCCGCTGACGCGCCCGCGCACGAGGCACCTACGGATCTCGCTACTGAAGAGGTGGTGGTCCTCGACTACGGCGGCCAGTACTCGCAGCTGATCGCACGGCGCGTGCGCGAGTGCGGCGTGTTCTCGGAGCTGCTGCCGCACCACGTCGGCGCCGCGGAGGTCGCGCGCCGCAGACCGAAGGGCCTGATCCTCTCCGGCGGGCCGGCGTCCGTGTACGCGCCGGACGCGCCGAGACTCGACCCGGCGCTGCTGGAGCTCGGGATCCCGGTGCTGGGCATCTGTTACGGCATGCAGCTGCTGACGAGCGAGCTCGGCGGTGACGTGCAGGGCGCGGAAGTGGGGGAGTTCGGCCGCTCGCAGCTGACGGTCAACGAGCCCGGCCGGCTGCTCGCCGGCCTGCCGCGCGAGCAGACCTGCTGGATGTCCCACCGCGACACGGTCTTCGCGCCGCCGCCCGGCTTCACGGCCCTGGCGGCGTCGAGCGAGTCGCCGGTCGCGGCGCTCGAGTCGGTCGAGCGCGGGATCTACGGCATCCAGTTCCACCCCGAGGTCGTCCACACGCCCTACGGGCAGGACATCATCACGCGCTTCCTGGAGGAGATCTGCGGCTGCGAGCGCTCGTGGAGCGCCGCGTCGGTGATCGACGACCAGCTCGCGCGCATCCGCGCGCAGGTCGGCGACGGCCGCGTGATCTGCGGGCTCTCGGGCGGCGTCGACTCCTCGGTCGCGGCGCTGCTCGTGCATCGCGCGATCGGCGACCAGCTGACGTGCGTGTTCGTCGACCACGGCCTGATGCGCAAGAACGAGGGCGACCAGGTGATCGCGGCCTTCCGCGACCACTTCAAGGTGCCGCTCGTCGCGGTCGACGCGGAGGACCGCTTCCTGGCCCGGCTCAAGGGCGTCACCGAGCCCGAGGCGAAGCGCAAGGCGATCGGCGAGGAGTTCATCCGCGTCTTCGAGGAGGAGGCGGCTCGGCTCGCGGGCGACGGCGACGGCGCGCGCTTCCTCGTGCAGGGGACCCTGTACTCGGACGTGATCGAGTCGGGCGGCGGCACCGGCGCGGCGACGATCAAGTCGCACCACAACGTCGGCGGGCTGCCCGAGGACCTCGAGTTCGACCTCGTCGAGCCGCTGCGCACGCTCTTCAAGGACGAGGTGCGCGCCGTCGGCGCCGAGCTGGGGCTGCCCGAGCGGCTCGTGTGGCGCCAGCCGTTCCCCGGCCCGGGCCTCGCGATCCGCGTCGTCGGGGGCGAGGCGACGAAGGAGCGGCTCGACACGCTGCGCGACGCCGACGCGATCCTGCAGGACGAGATCCGCAGAGCCGGGCTCTACCGCGAGCTGTGGCAGTCCTTCTGCGTGCTGCCCGACGTCCGCACGGTCGGCGTCCAGGGCGACGAGCGCACGTACGGCTACGTGGTCGTGATCCGCGCGGTCACGAGCGACGACGCGATGACGGCCGATTGGGCGCGTCTGCCCTACGACCTGCTCGAGCAGATCGCCTCGCGCATGATCAACGAGATCCGCGAGGTCAACCGGGTGGTCTTGGACATCACGTCCAAGCCCCCCGGCACGATCGAGTGGGAGTAGCCGGCTGGACGCTGGCGGATGCCGGCATCCCGCCAGGCATCGTCCTCGCCTGCTCGCGTACGAAGTACGCCATGCAGGCTGCGTCCTCCCCTGGCGGGCGCCGGCATCCGCCAGCGTCCAGCCGGCGCCGCTCTGCGCCTCGACTATCGATCCCCGTCGGGCTCGTCGCCCCGCTGCGGCTCCTGCCCGTCCAGATAGCCGCCCGGGCGGCGCAGGCCCTCCGGGTGCAGGAGCGACACGAGCAGCAGGAGCAGCGCCGCGCCGAGGACGACCAGTCCGGCGATTCCCAGCACCGAGACGGCGAGCGGGATCATCGACTGCGAAGGCTACGCCGCCGGACGTGGCGGCGGTCGGCTAGCTGAAGTGGTCCCAGCGCTGGAGCGTGGGGAGCGGGTCGATCGGCTCGCCGCCCTGGTACCAGCCGGGGGAGGTCCACAGCTCGAAGTGGAGATGGCAGGCGCTCGCGTCGCCGGTGTCGCCGACGACGCCGATCGGCTGGCCCGTCTCGACGCGCTGGCCTCTCTTCACGATCGCCGGATCGCGCAGGTGCGCATACATGTTGCTCTCGCCGGTGATCGGGTCCTGGATCACGAGGTAGTTGCCGGCGAGCGCCTGGTAGGTGCGCATCACGACGGTCCCGCCGCGCGCCGCCACGAGCGGCGTCCCGCATCTCGCCATCACGTCCTGGCCCTGGTGCGAGTGGCCGGTGCGGCCGGCGCCGAAGCCGGCGGCGCCCTGGCCGTAGTCGTGCGGGCCACGCACGGGGAAGACGGCGCCCACGAACGTGAACGTGCGCACGCTCGCCGAGCCGGGCGGCGGGGCGGCGCTCTCCGGCGCGGCGCCTCCGCCGGCGGTGGCGCTGGTGCTCGCGCCGGCGTCGGCGGCGAGCGCGATCCGCAGCTGGTAGCGCCCGTCGAGCGCGAGCCCGCTTCTGGCGCGCCCGTTCCAGCCGATCTTCTGCGAGGTCTCGGGATCGACGGTGCGCTCGTCCGTGTAGACGGAGAGTCCGTCGGCCAGACGCACGACGTCGACGCGCACCTGCTGGGGACCGCGCGCGTGCGAGATGTACGTGAGCGTCGCGGCGCTGACGGCGCGGGCGGAGACCTTGCGCAGCGACACGCCGGCGGAGATCTGCGGGAGCGAGGCGAGCGGGGTGAGGGTCGGCGCCGGCGCGGGGGGCGGCGCGACGGGGGTGGAGGCGGCGCGCTTCGGCGTCGGCGCCGACATGTCCGCGCCGCCCGTCGCGGCGGTGGCGGAGCCCGCGGTCATGCCGAGGAGCACGGCGGCGGCAAGCGTCGTCTTCGTCACGGGGCGACCCCGCATTCCGCGCAGCATCGTGGTGCGATGCCCTTTCTGTTCGGCCTACGGGGTTAGCTGACGGGCTCGCGCTGAAAGGTCTGCGCTACCGAGCGGCAGTGCTCGGATTCGCCCCTCGACGACGCCATGGCACCGGCGCCGACATTGGGTTCCCCGTTCCCTCGGGCAGGTGAGGGATTCGGCTCTTGCTTATGGAACGCGCGGCAGTATAACCAGGCCCTTCGGACGGACGTCCCAGGACGCGACCGACGCGTCGCGACATCACGGCGGCGACGATTTCCCTATCATGGGCGACCGCCGCGCCAACGAGGCGTGGCTACTTCTATGCCATGAAGACCTACGTCGCCAATGCAGCGGACCGTGAGCGCAACTGGGTGCTCGTCGACGCCACCGGGCTCACGCTCGGCCGGCTCGCGACCCAGATCGCCGACACCCTCCGCGGCAAGAACAAGCCCACGTACACGCCCCACGTCGACACCGGCGACTTCGTCATCGTCGTCAACGCCGAGAAGATCTCGGTCTCGGGGAACAAGCGCGCCGACAAGCGCTACTACCGCCACTCGGGCTACCCGGGCGGCCTGCGCTCGCGGACGCTCGAGGAGATGCTCAACCGCCGGCCCGAAGAGGTCATCCGCCTCGCGGTGAAGGGCATGCTGCCCCGCAACCGCCTCGCGCGCAAGCAGCTCACGAAGCTGAAGGTGTACGCCGGCCCCGAGCATCCGCACGTCGCCCAGCAGCCGCAACCCATGGAGATCAAGACCTCGTGACCGACGTCGAGCAGCCAGAGGACGAGCAGCGCACCCCGGAGACCGACGCTCCCGCCGAGGAGCCCGTCGCCGCCGAGGAGTCGCCTGCCGCCGAGGCCGCGCCCGACGCCGCCGAGCCGGCCGCCGCGGCCGAGCCCGAGGCGCCTGCGGCCGAGCCCGTCGAGGCGCCCGCGCCCGCGGAGCCGGTCGCCGCCGAGGCGCCGGTCGCCGAGCAGCCTGCCGAGGCGCCCGCCGCGAGCGAGCAGCCGGCCGCCGAGGCGGCCCCTGCCGCGGAGGCCGCTCCGCCCGCCGCCGAGGCGGAGGAGGAGCTGATCGAGGAGACGCCGCGCGTCAAGCCGGAGATCCCCGGCGCCGACCTGATCCCGGACATCGTCCCCGAGGGCGGCGACGCGCTCGGGCGCGAGGCCACCGTGTATGACGAGGACGGCGAGCCCGTCGTCACATCCGCGGACGGCGACGACGAGCCAGACGTGCAGCCGATCGCCGACGCCGCGATCTCGCTCGCGACCGGCGCGCGCTACAACGCCACCGGCAAGCGCAAGACCGCGGTCGCCCGCGTCACGCTCAAGCCCGGCACCGGCGAGTACCGCATCAACGGCAAGCCGCTCAACGACTTCTTCCCGCGCCCCACGCTCCAGCGCAACATCCGCCAGCCGCTCGAGACGGTCGGCTACGAGGCGCGCATGGACGTGATCGCGAAGCTGCATGGGGGCGGCGTGTCCGCCCAGGCCGGCGCGCTGCGTCACGGCATCTCTCGCGCGCTGCTCGAGGCCGATCCCAACCTGCGCGGCGAGTTGAAGCGCCGCGGCTTCCTCACGCGCGATGCGCGCGCGAAGGAGCGCAAGAAGGCCGGCCTCAAGAAGGCCCGCAAGCGGCCGCAGTTCTCGAAGCGCTAGTCGCGCTCGGCGGGTCGAGCACCTACCCTTTCCACTCGTGGCCCGGCGGTTGTTCGGCACGGACGGCGTCCGCGGCGTCGCGGGCGAGTTCCTCACAGCGGAGCTGACGCTCGCGCTCGGTCGCGCGGCGACCGCGCGCGTCGGCGTCGAGCGCCCGCGGGTGCTCGTGATCCGCGACACGCGCGCCTCCGGCGAGATGCTCGAAGCGGCCGTCGCGGCCGGGGTCGCCGCGGCCGGGGGCGTCGCGCTGCTCGGCGGCGTGCTGCCGACGCCCGCCGCGCCGCTGCTGATCCGCCGCTACGGCTTCGACCTCGGCGTCGTGCTGTCGGCCTCGCACAACCCCTGGCGCGACAACGGCGTGAAGTTCTTCGGCGCCGACGGCGACAAGCTCTCAGACGCGGTCGAGGAGGAGATCGAGGCGCTGCTGGACGCCGAGGCGGCGATTCCCGCCGAGCCGGGCGGCGTCACGACGCTGCACGGGACGCTCGAGGACTACCTGCGCGAGCTGCACACGCGCTTCGCCGCGCTCGACCTGTCGGGCCGGCGGATCCTGCTCGACTGCGCCCACGGGGCGACCTACAAGGCCGCGCCGGAGATCTTCCGCCGTCTCGGCGCGCACGTCGACGCGATCGCCGACGAGCCGGACGGCCGCAACATCAACGACGGCTGCGGCTCGACGCACGTGGAGGCGCTCGCCGAGCGCGTCCGCGACGGCGCCTACGACGCCGGCTTCGCGTTCGACGGCGACGGCGACCGCGTGCTCGCCGTCGACCGCGCCGGCGCGATCGTCGACGGCGACGAGCTGATCGCGCTCGCCGCGCTCCACCTGCGCGCGCAGGACCGCCTGCCGGGCGGCGGCGTCGCCGTGACGGTGATGACGAACTACGGCTTCCACACCGCGATGGCGACCGCCGGCATCGAGGTCGCGACGACCTCCGTCGGCGACCGCTACGTGCTCGAAGCCCTGCGCGAGCGCGGCTGGTCGCTCGGCGGCGAGCAGTCCGGCCACATCGTCGAGCTGGGCTTCGCGCCCTCCGGCGACGGGATCGCGAGCGCGCTGCTCACGCTGGAGGCGCTGCAGGACGGCGACCTGGCCGAGCGCCACGCAATGGAGAAGCTGCCGCAGAAGCTGGTGAACGTGCGCCTGCCCGACCGCGCCGCGGTCGAGCGCGCGGCCGCCGGCGAGGACATGGTCGCGGCGGTCGAGCGGGAGCAGGACGCGCTCTCCGGGCGCGGCCGCGTGCTCGTGCGCGCGTCCGGCACGGAGCCGCTGCTGCGCGTGATGGTCGAGGCGCCGAGCGTCGAGGAAGCCGACGCCGTCTGCGGGCGGCTGGTCGAGCGGGCGCAGGCCGCGGCCGTCGAAACGGCCCGCTAAGGTCTCCCCAGGCCCCCACGGAGGTTCCCCATGTGCGGCATCGTCGGCTACGTCGGCGCCCGGTCCGATGGATCGGCGGTCCGCGAGCAGCTGCTCGCCGGACTCGAGAAGCTCGAATACCGCGGCTATGACAGCGCCGGCATCTCCGTCCTCGGCGAGGAGGGCATCGACTCCGTGCGCGCGGTCGGGAACCTCGACGCGCTGCGCAGCGCGCTCGCCGCGCAGCCGCAGGCGGCGGCCCCGTCGGCCAGCGTCGCGCTCGCCGAGCCCGGCACGGGCATCGGCCACACGCGCTGGGCGACGCACGGGCGCGTGAGCGAGCGCAACGCCCATCCGCACACCGACGACGAGGACCGCGTCCACGTCGTCGTCAACGGGATCGTCGAGAACTACGTCTCGCTGCAGCGCGCGCTCGAGCGCGACGGCGCGGTCTTCTCCTCGGAGACGGATGCCGAGGTGATCGCGCACCTGATCGCCAAGCACTACGACGGCGACCTGACCGCCGCGGTGCGCGCCGCCTACGGCGAGCTCGTCGGCCACTTCGCGTTCGTCGCGATGACCGTCGCCGAGCCCGGCGTGCTCGTCGGCGCGCGGCGCGAGTGCCCGCTCGTCGTCGGACGCGGCGAGGACGAGCAGTTCCTCGCCTCGGCGGTGCCCGCGTTCCTCGCCCGCACGCGCCGCGTGCAGTACATCGAGGACGGGGAGCTGGTCGTGCTGCGCCCGTCCGGCGTCGAGTTCATGACCGCGGACGGCGCTCCGGTGGAGCGCGAGATCGTGGAGATCGACTGGGACGAGGAGACCGCCGAGAAGGGCGGCTACGACACCTTCATGCTGAAGGAGATCCACGAGCAGGCCGACGCGGTCGCGGAGACGGTGGCCGACCGCACCGCGCGCGGCGACGGCGTCGACCTCGGGGACCTCGGCGCCATCGACGACGACTTCCTGCGCGACGTGCGGCGGATCATCGTCGTCGCCTGCGGCACCTCGTACCACGCCGGGCTGATCGGCCGCTACGCGATCGAGGAGTGGGCGCGCGTGCCGGTCGAGATGGACGTCGCGTCCGAGTACCGCTACCGCAACCCGGTCGTCGGCAAGGGCGACCTCGTGATCGGGATCTCGCAGTCGGGCGAGACGGCCGACACGCTCGCGGCGATGCGGCTCGCGCGCGATCGCGGCGCGACCGTGCTCGGCGTGACGAACGTGATGGGCTCGCAGATCACGCGCGACGCGCACGGGGTCCTGTACACGCGCGCCGGGCTGGAGATCGGCGTCGCGGCGACGAAGACGTTCGTCAGCCAGGTCGCCGCCATGTACCTGATCGGGCTGCGGCTCGCCGAGCTGCGCGGCACGCTGCCGCCGGAGCGCCTGACGCAGCTGGTCGGCGCGCTGAAGCACCTGCCGCACCACATCGCCGAGCTGCTGGAGACCGGCGGCGAGCGGATCGAGGCGATCGCGCGCGCTCATCACGAGGCGGGCTTCTTCCTCTACCTCGGACGCCACATCGGCCTGCCGGTGGCGCTGGAGGGGGCGCTGAAGCTGAAGGAGATCTCCTACATCGCCACGGACGCCTATGCCGCCGGCGAGATGAAGCACGGCCCGATCGCACTGCTCGACGACAGAACGCCCGTCGTCTGCGTCGCCACCGACTCGCCGGTGCTCGACAAGGTCGTCTCGAACATGCAGGAGGTGCGCGTGCGCGGCGCGCACGTGATCGCGATCGTGACCGAGGGCAACGAGGAGATCGCCGCGCACGCCGACCAGGCGATCACGATCCCGGAGACGGATTGGATGCTCGCGCCGCTGCTGGCGGTCGTGCCGCTGCAGCTGCTCGCATACCACATCGCCTGCCTGCGCGGACTGAACGTCGACCAGCCGCGCAACCTCGCGAAGACCGTCACGGTCGAGTGATGCCGGAGCCGGCGAAGCCCCGGCTGCCCGCCTGGTTGGAGCCGCTGCCCGACGCCGCCGCCCAGCGCGCGCTCGACGCGTGGGCGATCGAGCAGCGCCACGTCCCCGGGCTGGAGCTGATGGAGCACGCCGGCCGGGGGCTCGCGGACCTGGTGGAGCGGTGCGTCCCGCAGGGGGTGATCGCGATCGTCTGCGGGCACGGCAACAACGGCGGCGACGGCTTCGTCGCGGCGCGGCTGCTGCGCGAAGCCGGGCGCGAGGTCGACGTGCAGCTGCTGGGTGCGGCGGGCGAGCTGGAGGGCGACGCGCGCACGAGCTGCGAGCGGCTGCCGGGCGCGCCGCCGCGGCCGTTCAACCCGGGCTCGCTGATGGAGGTCGCGGGGATCGTCGACGCGGTCCTCGGCACCGGCTCGCACGGCGTCCCGCGCGGCGAGGCGCTCGACGCGGTGGAGACGATGGCCGCCGCGGCCGAGCGGGGGATCCCGGTCGTCGCCTGCGACGTGCCGAGCGGCGTCGACGCCTCGACGGGCGAGGTCGCCGGGCCGGCGGTGCGCGCGGTCGCCACGGCCACGTTCCACGCCGGCAAGCCGGGCCTGTGGATCGCGCCGGGCAAGCAGCATGCGGGCGAGGTCGAGGTCGTCGAGATCGGCATCCCGGCGGACGGCCGTCCGGACGCAGACGATCCCGGCATCGGCCTGATCGGCGAGCGCGTGCTCGCGACACTGCCCGTGCGCGGCGCCGAGGCGACGAAGTTCGACGGCGGCAGCGTGCTCGTGTGCGGCGGCTCGCTCGGGCTCACGGGCGCGCCGTCGCTGGCCGCCGAGGGCGCGGCGCGGGCGGGCGCCGGGTACGTGACCGCGCTCGTGCCGGCGTCCCTCAACCTCGTCTTCGAGCTGCGCGACGCGGAGGTGATGAGCGTGCCGCTGCCCGACGACGACGGCGCGATCGCCGTCGCGGCGCTGTACCCGGCGCTCGAGCGCTGCCGGCGCGCGGACGCGCTCGTGCTGGGGCCCGGCATCGGCCGTGCGGAAGGCACCGCGATGCTCGTGCGCGAGCTGGCGACGCATGCGCCGCTGCCGCTGGTGCTCGACGCCGACGGGCTGAACGCGCAGGCCGGTGCGCTCGAGCGCCTCGCCGGGCGCACCGCCGCGACGGTGCTGACGCCGCACGGCGGCGAGCTTGCACGCCTGCTCGGCGTGACGAGCGACGACGTGCGCGCGGCACGGCTCGCATGCGCACGCAGGGCGGCGCGGCGCGCGGGCGCCGTCGTCGTGCTGAAGGGCGACGACACGCTCGTCGTCGAGCCCGAGGGGCGCGTCGGCGTGAGCCGCGGCGACGCGCCGGCGCTCGCGACGGCCGGCACCGGCGACGTGCTCGCCGGGGTGATCGGGGCGCTGCTCGCGCGCGGCGTCGACCCGTTCGCCGCCGCCTGCGCGGGCATCGAGCTGCATCGCCGCGCCGGCCGCCTCGTCGGCGCCCGCGTCGGCGTGGAGGGCGCGATGGCGCGCGACGTGATCGCGATGCTGCCCTACGCCCGGCGGGACGGGTAGGCTCCCCGGCCATGGCAACCGTCGCCGACATCATGGAGCGCGACCCGGTGAGCGTGAGACCGGAGGACAGCGTCGAGACGCTGCTGCGGACGCTGCGCGAGCACGAGCTGCCGGGCGTTCCGGTCGTCAACGGCGGCGGCCGCTGCGTCGGGATCGTCACCGAGTCCGACCTCGTGCTGATCGACGAGGAGGAGGACCTGCGCCTGCCGCTGCACATCGACCTCTTCGGCGGCACGATCTTCCTCGGGCCGGTCAAGCGCTACGAGGAGCGCCTGAAGAAGGCGATCGCCGCGACGGTCGAGGACATGATGAGCGCCGACCCCGTCACCGTCGAGCCCCAGACCGACCTCCACGAGGCCGCGCGGATCATCGCCGACCGCCGCCACAACCGCCTGCCGGTCGTCGAGCACGGCCGGCTCGTCGGCGTCGTCACGCGCCTCGACGTGCTCGAGGCGATCGTCACCGCGGAGTAGCGATGGCGCTGCGCGCGCTCGCGCGAGTCGACCTCGCGGCGGTGGAGCGCAACTGCGAGCGGTTGCGCTTCGCGGCCGGCCCGCGCACGGCGCTGTGCGCGGTGGTGAAGGCGAACGCGTACGGGCACGGCACGGTCCCGGTCGCGCGCGCGGCGCTGTCCGGCGGTGCGAGCTGGCTGGCGGTCGCGGCCGCGGACGAGGCGATCGAGCTGCGCGCGGCGGGCATCGCGGCACCCGTGCTGATGATGGGCGCCCTGAGCGCCGAGGAGCTGCCGCGCGCGCTCGACGCGCACGCCGACGTGGTGGCGTGGCGGCCGGCGTTCGTCGAGGCGCTGTGCGAGGCGGGGCACGCGCGCGGGCGCAGGCTGCGCGTGCACGTCAAGCTCGACGTCGGCATGGGCCGGCTGGGCATCCGCGACGCGGACGAGCTGCTGGCGCTCGCGGAGCGGATCGATGCCGCGCCGGAGCTGGAGCTGGTGGGGGGGATGACGCACCTGCCGTGCGCCGACGAGGATCCAGAGCGCACGCGCGCCGAGGTCGAGTCCTTCCGCGTCTTCGGCGAGCGTCTGCGTGCGCTCGCGCCCGACGTCGTGCTGCACGCCGCCAACAGCGCGGCGACGCTGTCGCTGCCGGAGAGCGCGTTCGGGATGGTGCGCTGCGGCATCGCCGTCTACGGGCTCGACCCGTTCGGCGCCGATTCCGCGGCGCACGGGCTGGAGCCGGCGCTCGAGCTGCGCTCCTACGTCGGCGCGCTGAAGCCGCTGGCGCCGGGCGAGAGCGTCGGCTACGGCGCCACGTTCGCGGCTGCTGAGCCGACGTGGATCGCGACGCTGCCGATCGGCTATGGGGACGGGTGGCGGCGCGCCTTCTCCGACAACGCTGAGGTGCTGATCGGCGGGCGCCGCCATCCACTCGTGGGACGGGTGAGCATGGACAACGTGACGGTCGACGTCGGACCCGACCCGGCCGGCATCGCGGAGGGCGATGAGGTCGTCCTGCTCGGCCCGCAGGGCGACGAGCGCATCACCGCGGAAGAGCTGGCGCGCCGCATCGACACGATCAACTACGAGATCACGACCGCGCTCACCGCACGGCCCACGCGCGCGTACCACCGCGACGGGCTCGCACTCGAGGCGGGCGGCGTGGGGCACGGGTGAGCGAGGATCCGCTCGCGATCGCGCGCCGGGCGCTCGGCGACGCGCCGGCCTGGCTCGTCGGAGGCGCCGTGCGCGACCGGCTGCTCGGCCGCGCCGCGACGGGGCCGACCGACCTCGACCTCGCGGTCGCGGGCGACGTGGAGGCCGCGGCGCGCACGCTCGCGCGCGCCGCGCGCGCCGCGGTCTTCCCGCTGTCGGAGGACTTCGGCGCCTGGCGCGTCGTGGCGCGCAACGGCGACTGGCATGTCGACCTTTCCCCGCTGCTGGGGGAGACGATCGAGCAGGACCTCGCGCAGCGCGACTTCACCGTCAACGCGATCGCCGAGCCGCTGGGCGGCGGCGAGTCCGTCGACCCGACGGGCGGGCGGGCCGACCTCGCCGCGCGCCGGCTGCGGATGGTCTCCGCCGCGGCGTTCGCGGCCGACCCGCTGCGCGTGATGCGGCTGCCGCGCTTCGCGAGCGAGCTGGAGCTCGCGCCGGAGCCGGAGACCGTCGCGACGGCCCGGGCGCACGCGCCCGGACTCGCCGGCGTCGCGGCCGAGCGCGTGTTCGCCGAGCTGAAGCGGATCGTCGCCGCGCCGGACCCCGTCGCCGGGATCGAGCTGCTGGAGGAGGTCGGCGCGGTCGCGGTCGTGCTGCCCGAGCTGGCGGCGCTCGCGGGCGTCGAGCAGAGCGCCTACCACCACCTCGACGTGCGCAGCCACACGCTCGCGGTGCTCGGCGAGGCCGTCGCGCTGGAGCGCGATCCCGCGGCGGCGCTCGGAGACGAGCACGCGGTCGCGGTCGCGGCGCTGCTCGCGGAGCCGCTCGCGGACGAGCTGACGCGCGGCACCGCGCTGCGCTTCGGCGCGCTGCTGCACGACATCGCAAAGCCGCAGACGCGCGCGGTCAGCGACGAGGGGCGCATCTCGTTCTGGCACCACGACGCCCAGGGCGCCGACGTCAGCCGCGCGATCCTCGCGCGGCTGCACGCGAGCGAGCGGCTGCGCGCGCACGTCGCCGCGCTCACGCGCCACCACCTGCGGCTCGGCTTCCTCGTGCGCGAGCGGCCGCTGACGCCGCGCGCCGAGTACCGCTACCTGAAGGCGTGCGAGCCGGTGGAGGTCGACGTCACGCTGCTGTCCGTCGCCGACCGCCTCGCGACGCGCGGGCGCAAGGCCGACGAGGCGATCGCGAAGCACCTGCAGCTCACGCGCGAGCTGCTCGGGCCCGCGCTCGCGTGGCGCGCGAACGGTCCGCCGGCCCCGCTCGTGCGCGGCGACGAGCTGGCCGACGCGCTCGCGATCGAGCGCGGCCCGCAGCTGGGCCGCCTGCTGGCGGAGCTGGAGGAGGCGACGTACGCCGGCGAGGTCGCGACGCGCGAGCAGGCGATCGCCCGCGCCCGCGAGCTGCTCGCCGCCGAATAGCTACGCCGAGGCCGTGCTCGGCGCCGCGTGCGGGTCGGTCGCCGTCGCGAGGCGGCGCGCGACCGCCGTGCAGAGCGTCACGGCGTCGGCGACCGTGGAGTGGTCGACGTTCTCCGCCGTGTCGGAGGGCCAGTGGTAGTTGGCGGGCACCTTCAGGCGCGTGACCGAGCCGATCGCGACCGTCTCGTAGCCGGCGCGCAGCGCGATCAGCCCGTCGGTCGCGTTGCGCAGGCGCAGGCCGCGCAGCAGCTCGACGCCCTCTGCGCGCGCGCACCCCTCGGTGAGGTCCTTGAAGCCCTCGGGGTAGTCGCGCATCCGCAGCATCCCCTCGCCCTCGATCAGCGTCAGCTGCGGCGAGCCGACGGTGTCGACGCAGACGAAGTGCGTGCTCTCCGGCGGGAGCGCGGGGAAGTGGCGGCGTGCGAACGCCTGCATGCCCTCCATGAAGCCCTCCTCCGAGCCGGTCGAGACGAGCAGCACGCGCAGCCCCTCGACCGGGCGCTCGGCGAGCTCCGTCGCGAGCCCGATCAGCGTCGCGACGCCGGTGAGGTTGTCGTTCGCGCCGGGGACGGCGCTGCGCGCGCCGATCTCGGCGAACGTCGCGGCCGAGCCGAGCGCGAGCACGGTCCCGGTCGTGATCGCGCGACGGCGGCGCGTCAGCGCCCCCAGCGCCACCAGCAGCGGCCCCGCGATCACCGGCGCCATCAGCGGCGGCGAGGTGTCCGCTCTCTCCAGCAGCTTCGGGGCGACGCGGTCGACGAGCGGCAGCACGCCCGGGTGGAACAGCAGGCCCCAGTGCGCCGCGTCGTGGTGGGCGACGAACACGAGCGTCCGCTCGGCGCTCGCGTCGCCCGTCTCGGCGACGACGTTCCAGGTCGGTCGGCTCGGCAGGAAGCGCCGCCGGAACCACAGCCGTCCGCCGCCGACGTCGTCCCAGATCGCGGCCGCGGCGAACGCGCCGACGGCGGCCGCGAGCGCGCGGGCGCGCACCCCGCCGCGGCGCGCGAGCAGCCCGGCTGCGCCCGCGAGCGCGTTGGGGACGCCGAGCGGGAACCAGTAGCCGCCGTGCGCGCGCTCCTCCTCGACCCGCACGCTGCAGCCGAACTCCGCGAGCTGCGCGGCGATCCACTGCGCGGCCTCGTGCTCGCCCGGAGAGGCCGAGGGACGGTCGATCGCCGCAAGGTGGGCGATCGCCTGGCGCAGGTGCGGGCGGTCGGGCACGACCGTTCGCAGGCTACCGATATGCTCGCCGCGTGCCCACCGGTTCCGAGGACTGCATCTTCTGCAAGATCGTCGCTGGCGAGCTGCCGGCGACGATCGTCGACGAGGACGAGCGCACGCTCGCGTTCATGGACATCAACCCGGCGACGCGCGGCCACGCGCTGGTGATCCCGCGTACGCACGCGAAGGACCTGCACGCGATCGGCGCCGAGGACCTGCAGGCCTGCGCGATCGCCGCCCAGCGGCTCGCCATCCGCGTGAGAGAGCGGCTCGGCGCCGACGGCGTCAACCTCATCAACTCGTGCGGCAGCGCCGCCTGGCAGACCGTCTTCCACTTCCACATGCACGTGGTTCCCCGCTATGTCGGGGACCCGCTCGAGCTGCCGTGGGTCCCGGCGCCGGGCGACATGGACGAGATCGCCGCCGCCGGCGTGCTCCTGCGCAGCTGATCGAGCGGCGCCCGGTACTTGCAGCCGGCACACCGGATCCTGTTAGCTTTTCCCCGACAGATCGAGTTCGTGCTCGATGGAAACCCCGCCGGCCGCCCGGCCGGCAGCTTGCTCCTCGGGGGACGCAATGGCAACGGGAACGGTCAAGTGGTTCAGCGACGACAAGGGCTTCGGCTTCATCACGCCGGATGACGGCGGTCGCGACCTCTTCGTCCACTACAGCGGCATCTCCGGCGACGGCTATCGCTCGCTCGCGGAGGGTGCGAAGGTCAACTACGAAGAGGAGCAGGGCGACAAGGGCCCCAAGGCCGTCAACGTCACCAGACTGTAAGTCGGCGCCTTTGCACGGCGCCTTGCGAACCGGGCTTTTCGTCCTCGACTCGTGTTGAATGGGGATATGAAGCGCATCCCCCTCGGCGTCGCCCTGGCCGTCTGCCTGCTCGGCGCCGCCGCATCCACGGCCTCGGCCAAGACGTACGAGCTCGGTGCGACGGACGACGCATCGACTGTCAGCTGTCCCGACAACTGCTTCGTCGTGACGCGCACGACGGCGATGCAGGTTCGCACCGGAGCTTTGAGATATCCGACGACCGCGCCGCGCAGCGGCCGAATCGTCGCGTTCACGCTGCAGCTGGGCTCGCTCAGCGACAGACAGATCCACTTCTTCAACTCGACGTACGGCGGGACCTCGCGCATCCAGCTCGCGGTCCTGCGGCCGCAGGCGAGACCTGCGCGCAGCTACGAGGTCGTCGCGACGACCGGGATCTTCAAGATCCAGCCGTTCTTCGGCACGACGGTGCAGTTCCCGCTCAAGACGACCCTCGAGGCGCGCAAGGGCGACCTCGTCGCGCTCAGCGTGCCCACATGGGCACCGGTGCTGGCCGTGAACCTGCCGCAGGAGAACGGCTGGCGCGCGAGCCGTGCCGACAACTGCACCGACCTGCTGACGCAGACCGCGCAGCTCACCGTCAGCAGCTCCACGCAGTACAAGTGCCTCTACCAGACGGCGCGCGTGACCTACACGGCGACGCTCGTCTCGACGCCGGTCGCGCCGAGAGCCCCGGTCGAGGACAACAGAGACAGAAGAACGACGAGATAGCGGCCCTGCACGGCGGGGCGCGGGGCCGATGCCCTGCGCCCCGGCGTCAGCAGGCGCCGGGGTTCTCGTTGCAGAAGCTCTGGTAGTTCGGCGCCGCGCCGCCGGGGTTCGCCGGCGTGGCCGGCGTCGTCGTCCCGCCGCCGCCGCCCGTGTCGGGCGCGGTCCCACCGCCGGTGTCGGCGCCGGTGTCCCCACCCGTGTTGCCGGTGCCGGTGTCGCCCCCGGTGTCGACCGCTCCGCCGCTGTCGGCGCCGGTGTCGACAGCGCCGCCGGTGTCGTCGCTCGTGTCGGTGGTGGACGTCGTCGAGGTCGTGGTCGTCGACGTGGTGGTCGTCGGCGTCGTGCTCGGCAGCGTCGCGCCGGTGCCGACGGTCAGGGGCGGCGGGTCGAGCGCCTCGGCGGATTGCGATCCGCCGCCGCCGCACGCGGCGACGCCTACGGCCAGCAGCAACCCGACCGCGAGGGCCGCGGCGAGCATCAGGGGGTGCGTGCGACGAGGCACGGAGAGCGAAAGGGCCTTAGGTGGCGGCGATCGGCGACATGCGTCGACCGCAGTTCGGGCAGTCGTTGAGATCCTTCTGCGCGAACTGGTCGCACCAGTTGCACAGGCGCAGGTTCTCGACGGCCCAGGGCAGCTCGGATGGGGTCGGTGCGAGCGGCACCAGCGTCGCCACGACCTCGAGCGGCTCGCCCGTCTCACGATCGACGTACGTGCGACCCGCCTGGGCCTCGATGACGACTTCGCGGCCCGTGGACGGGGTCCGCATGCGATAGCGCTGGTGCGTCCTCACGCGACGGGATGCTACCAACGCGGCCCCGTGAAGCGCCGCCGGCGGCCGTAAGGTGGCTGCATGCAGGTTCTGATCTTCCACGGCTACCTGCTGCAGGGGACGGGGTCGAACGTCTACAACGTGAACCTCGCCGCCGCGCTCGTAGGGCTGGGGCACGAGGTGCACCTGCTGTGCCAGGACCGCGCGCCGCAGGAGCTGCCGTTCGTGGACGCCGTCGGCGACTGGGACGACGGCTCGCTGGCCGTGCGGACGCTGCGCGAGCCGGTCCGCTGCACGGTCTACCGGCCCGCGCTCGCGGGCCTGCTCCCGGTCTACGTCGCCGACCGCTACGCGGGGATCGAGGCGCGCCCGTTTCCGGACTGCAGCGACGCCGAGATCGACGCCTACGTGGACGCGAACGTGCGCGCCGTGCGCGACGTCGCCGCGAGGGCGCTGCCGGACGCGGCGCTCGCGAACCATCTCGTGATGGGGCCGCTCGTGCTGGCGCGCGCGCTCGGCGACACCGTCCCGTACGCCGCGAAGATCCACGGCAGTGCGCTCGAGTACGTCGTCGCGCCGCATCCCGAGCGCTTCCTGCCGGCCGCGCGCGAGGGGATCGCGGGCGCTCGCAGCATCCTCGTCGGCTCGCATCACGTCGCCGACCGGCTCGCGGCCACGCTCGAGGACCCCACGCTGCGGGCGCGGATCCGGCTCGGGCCGCCCGGCGTCGACGTCGCGCGCTTCGCGCCACGCGAGCCGGCCGATGCCCGCACCGGCCTGCGGGCGCTCGCGACGCGGCTCGCCCAGGGCGGGGACGCCGGCGAGGCACAGGAGCAGTCGGCGTTCGCGCGCGACGCGGGCGAGGCGGCGGCCGCGCTCGCCGACGTGGCGGCGGGCGGGCAGGATCGGCTGGTCGCGTTCGTCGGCAAGCTGATCGTCTCGAAGGGGATCGACCTGCTGGTGGCGTCCTGGCCGCTCGTGCTGCAGCGCGAGCCGCGTGCGCGGCTCGTGGTCGTCGGCTTCGGCGCGTACCGCGCCGCCGTCGAGCGGCTGATCGGCGCGCTCGCCGACGGCGACCTCGCGGCGCTCGACGCGCTCGTCGCGGCCGGACGCGGGGCGGAGGGGGGACCGACGGCGCCGCTGAAGCTGCTGGGCGCGTTCCTGGACTCGTTCGACGACGACGCGCGCACGGCGTACCTGGCCGCGGCCGCGAGCCTGCGCGAGCGCGTCGTGCTGACCGGACGGCTCGACCACGAGGAGCTGGCGGACCTGCTGCCCGCGTGCGAGGCGCTCGTCGTGCCCAGCACGTTCCCGGAGGCGTTCGGGATGGTCGCGGCGGAGGGCGCCGCCTGCGGCGCGCTGCCGGTCTGCGCGGCGCACTCCGGCCTGGCCGAGGTCGCCGAGGCGCTCGCGCAGGCGGTTCCGCCGGAGGCGCGGCCGTGGCTCTCGTTCCCGGTCGAGTCGGCGGATGCGGATCCGGTGCGGGCGCTCGCCGAGCGGCTTGTCGCATGGCTGGCGGCCCCCGTGGAGCTGCGCGAGGCGACGCGCGAGGCGCTCGTCGCGACGGTCCGCGAGCGCTGGTCGTGGGAGGGCGTGGCGGGCGGCGTGCTCGAGGCCGCCCGGTAGGCACTGGCAGACAGCCGGTGCTCCGGATAGCATCGTCGCGCACGATGTTCGGGCTTTTGAGGAGAGGGGCGGCGTTCGCCGCGATCACGGCGAGCACCGCGGTCGCCCTTGCCGGCTGCGGCAGCGACATCAAGGGCGATCACGCCGATCTCGTCTCGGGCAAGCAGCTGTTCGTGCAGAGATGCGGCGCCTGCCACGCGCTCGCCCGCGCGGGCACGAGAGGCAACGTCGGGCCGGACCTCGACGACGCCTTCTCGCAGTCGCTCTCCGAAGGCTTCAGGCGCAGCGTGATCACGGGCGTCGTGAAGGAGCAGGTCCTCTACCCGGCGGTCTCCGGGAAGATGCCCGGGAAGCTCGTCACCGGCCAGGACGCGGTCGACGTCGCGGCGTACGTCGCGGCCTCCGCCGCCAAGCCCGGCGAGGACACGGGGGCGCTCGCGAGCGCCGTCAGAGGCGCCACGCAGAGAGCGGCGGCGGCGCAGGGCGGCAGACTCGAGATCGACGCCAACCCCGACGGACAGCTCCTCTACGAGGTCAGAAGCGCGACGGCGCCCACCGGCGCGCTGGAGATCGACTCCAGAAACGCATCGTCGGTCCCGCACGACATCGCGCTGCAGGAGGGCACCGACGGCGCCGTCCTCGGCGAGGGCAGAACCGTCTCCGGCGGCGGCGTCTCGACCGTCTCGGTGAGCCTCAGACCCGGCAGATACACGTTCTACTGCACGCTGCCCGGCCATCGCGAGGCCGGCATGCAGGGCACGCTGACCGTCAGATAGCGGTGCGCCGCCGCTGCGTGCGGTGCGCGCCCGAGGCGTCGTGCTCGCTGGAGGCGATCCAGAAGAACCAGCTCACCGCGAGCACCATGACGACGATGTCGAGCGTCATCATCATCCCGCCGGCGGTCTGCTGATCGGAGAGCGCGGAGATGCCCTCGCGCGGCCCGGCGCCGTAGGAGCTCTCGTACAGCACGCCTCTCGTGAAGACGAAGATCATGCCGAGGAACATCGTCGACATGCGCGCCGCGAAGATGTAGCCGATCTTCCACAGCTGCCCGCCCATGCGGCGTCTCGCCGGCTCGATCACCGGCCACCACAGCAGCACGTTCGCGAGCAGGAACGACTCGTGCTGGAGCGCGTGCAGCAGCGGATGCGCCAGCGCCCCCTCGAACAGCGGCGCGTAGTGCCAGCCGTAGACCGTCAGCACGTACAGCGGCAGCGCGACCAGCGGTCTGCGCAGGAAGCGGAAGGCCGCGCGCAGCCAGCGCTGGTGCGCCAGCGGCACGAGCAGCGGACGCGGGAGGTAGAACAGCAGCAGCGGCGCCCGCAGCCCGGCGAGCAGGAACGGCGGCGCGAGGTCGCCGAGCAGCTGGTGCTGCGCCATGTGCGCGCTCAGCAGCCGGCCGTCGTAGGCGTCCGGCGGGCCCATCAGCCCGATCGCCAGCAGCGCGATCCCGATCCACCAGCAGGACTGCTGGAGCCCCGAGACGTGCAGCAGGGCGTGGCGGCGCACGTCGTGCGCGCGGCGGCGCACGATTCGCAGCGCGCGTACGTACAGCCCGCAGGCGAGCAGCAGCAGGGCTGCGAGGACGGGGTCGAAGGCGACGAGCTGCACGGCCGCTCAATCGTCCCGCTCGCGCGGGACGCGCGCGGCGCTCACGTCAGCGCGCGCACGACCAGCACGACGACGGCGATCCCGATCAGGACGCTCGCGACGTAGAGCAGGAACCGGAACGCCTCCTGCTCGGAGCGCAGCGGGTTGAGCATCAGACGTCCATCTAGATGAGGTAGACCGTCGTATAGACGATCACCCACATCACGTCGACGAAGTGCCAGTAGATGCCCGGCACCTCGACGCCGCGGTGCTGCTCGGGCGAGAAGTGCCCGCGGAAGGCGCGGATCGTGACGAACGCGAGCAGGCACAGGCCGATGAAGACGTGCGCGCCGTGCAGGCCCGTGAGGCCGTAGAAGACCGACGCCTGCGCGCTGTTGGAGGGCGCGAAGCCGATGTGCACGTACTCGTTGATCTGCACGGTCAGGAACGTCGCGCCGAGGAAGAAGGTCGTCAGCATGCCGGCCTTGAGGCCCCAGCGGTTGCCGCGCTTGACCGACTCGAGCGCCCAGTGGATCGTCACCGACGACGACAGCAGGACCGCCGTGTTGAAGCCGGCGATGATCTTCGGCAGCTCCGTGCCGGCGGCCGGCCACGGGTTGGCGTCCACGACCCGGATGAAGAAGTAGGCCGTGAAGAAGGCCCCGAAGACCATGATCTCGGAGATGATGAACAGCAGCATCCCGAGCATCTGGGGCTCGACGCGCGAGCTGCGGTGCGCCTCGGGCGGGCCGTGGTGCTCGTGCTCGCCCGCGTGGGCGCCGGCGCCGGTGTGCAGGGATGCGGCGGAGGCCTCCATCAGGCGGCCTGCGCTCCGCTGTCGCCCGTGTCGTCGGCCGCGAGGTCGACGACGACGTGCTGGACCGGCGCCGCGGTCGCGCGCTCGACGCGCTCCACGAGGTCGCTGCGCAGCCAGCGCGAGCGCATCTTCGGCAGCGTCGATATGACGATCTCGTCGACGCGGTAGAACTGCAGCGCGTTCATGACGGCCGTGAAGGGGTCGGGGTCGCCGATCCCGCCGGTGGCGGGGATGCCCTCCTGGTGCAGCCGCGCGAGCAGGGCGTTCAGCCGCTCGCGCGCCTCGGCGGCATGATGGCCTTCGCCGCCGTCCTGTGGGACGACGACGGTGAAGCGGTGGCGGCCGTCCGCGGCGCGGCGCTTGAGCTCCTCGAACAGCGGCTCGCCGCCGACCGTCTGGTTGGCGACCACGAGCGTCTGCGCCGCCTCGGCGCGATCCGCGTCGAGGTCGACGACCACGTGCTGGACGGGCAGCTCGGTGGCCTCCTGCACGCGCTCGATCAGATCGCGGCGCAGCCAGCCGGAGCGCGTCTCCGGATGCGTCGAGACGATGATCTCGTCGATGTCGTACTCGCGCACGGCGTCGAGCGTCGCGTTGAAGGGGTCCGGGTCCATCACGTCGCCGCGCGCCTCGATGCCGAGCTCGCGCAGGGCGGCGAGCGTCGACTCGACGCGGTGTCTGGCGGCGTCGCGGACCGCCTCGTCGTAGATCACGAGGCCGGACTGCGGCTTGTTCTGCGGTGCGATCACGACGAAGTGCGCATCGCCGCTCGCGGCGCGCGCCTTGATCGCCTCGATCAGGCTGCGCCCGCCATGGGTGTCGTTCGCGACGACGAGGACGTTGGCCATGCGTTTCACCTCACTCCGGGGTCGGTGATGTCGCGACGCTGCCCGCCGGCGTTGGCTTCGCCTCCGCCGGCGACTGGAAGATGCCGTGGACCGCGCCGGGGATGCCGTACTCGTACGGACCGCCCACCACCGTCGGCACCGCGTCGAAGTTGAAGATCGGGGGCGGCGAGGAGACCTGCCACTCGAGCGTCAGCGCGCGCCACGGGTTGGCGGCGGCGCGCGGACCGAGGCGCCAGCTCACGATCATGTTGTAGAGGAACACCAGCATGCTCAGGCCCAGCGCGAAGCTCGCGATCGAGATGGCGAGGTTCATCCCCGCGAACTGCTCCGCGTAGTCGGCGACCCGTCGCGGCATCCCCTGCACGCCGATCACGTGCATCGGCGCGAACGTCAGGTTGAAGAAGATGAAGGTGCCCCAGAAGTGGATGCGGCCGAGCCGCTCGTCGTACATCCGGCCCGTCATCTTCGGGAACCAGTAGTAGACGCCGGCGAAGATCGTGAACAGCGAGCCGCCGAACAGCACGTAGTGGATGTGGGCGACGATGAAGTACGTGTCCGAGACGTGGATGTCGAACGGGATCATCGCCAGCATCACGCCGCTGATGCCGCCGAGCGTGAACGTCGTCAGGAAGCCGAGCGCGAACAGCATCGGCGTGTCGAGGTGCAGCACGCCGCGCCACAGCGTCGCGAGCCAGCTGAAGATCTTGATGCCCGTCGGCACGGCGATGATCGCCGTCGTGATCATCATCGGGATGCGGATCCAGCTCTGCATGCCGGAGACGAACATGTGGTGCGCCCACACGGTGAAGCCGAGCACGACGATCGCCAGCAGCGAGAACGCCATCATGCGGTAGCCGAAGATGGGCTTGCGCGACTTCACCGAGATGATCTCGCTGATGATCCCGAAGCCCGGCAGCATCATGATGTAGACGGCCGGGTGGGAGTAGAACCAGAAGACGTGCTGGTACATCAGCACGCTGCCGTCCTTGCCGGCGCCGACGAAGGCGTCGAAGAAGTTGAAGCCGAGCGCGCGGTCGAGCAGCACGAAGAACTGCGACGCGGCGATGAACGGCGTGGCGATCACGACCAGCAGCGAGGTCGAGAAGTTCGCCCACACGAGCAGCGGCATGCGGAAGAAGCTCATGCCCGGCGCCCGCATCGTGATGATCGTGACCAGGAAGTTCAGCGCCGTCGCGATCGAGGAGGCGCCCGCGAACTGCACGCCGATCGTGAAGAACAGCTGCCCGATCGGCATCTCCGTGGAGAGCGGGGCGTATGCGGTCCAGCCGGTCGCGAACGAGCCGCCGGGAGCGAGGAAGCTGGCGACCATCAGCGTGCCCGCGAGCGGCAGCATCCAGAACGACAGCGCGTTGAGGCGCGGGAACGCCATGTCCGGCGCGCCGATCATCAGCGGGATCACGTAGTTCGCGATGCCGGCGAAGACCGGGATCACGAACAGGAAGATCAGCAGCGCCGCGTGGACCGAGAAGAGTCCGTTGAACTGCTCGCTGTTGACGAACTGCATGCCCGGCTGCGCGAGCTCCGCGCGCATCAGCATCGCGATCAGGCCGCCGACGAACAGGAAGAAGAACGAGACGCAGATGTACTGGATCCCGATCACCTTGTGATCGGTGTTGACGCGGAAGTAGTCCTTCCAGCTGGTGGCGCCGTGCGAGGAGTGGTCCTCCGCGCGCGTCGGGCGGCCGGAGACCCAGTAGAACCAGTAGTCGAAGCAGCCGATGCCGACGAGGAAGAAGAGCGGCGCGCCGAGCAGCGAGACGATCGTGATCGCGTCGCCGTCGGTCCATGCGTCGGGATAGTGCATCGCGCTCCGCACGACCCCGACGAGCAGGTAGGCGAACACGCCTCCGAGGATCAGGAACGCGACGGCGCGATACCAGCCGGGAGCGCGGAGCTTGGCGGTCATCTGAGTGCGTCCTCCATCACTTCGACACGGTAGCCAAGTACGCGACCAGCCCGTCGAGCTGCTGCGCCGAGAGGGTCTCGCTGAAGTTGGGCGGCATGATGTTCGCCGAGTACCCGGGGGCGATGTCCTTGTTCGGGTCGACGATGTCGGTGCGGATCTCGTCGTCGCTCTGGCCTCTGAGGACTCTGCCGAGGTCCGGCCCGGTCGAGCCCGTCGTGCCGGCGTCGGCGAGCGTGTGGCAGGCGCCGCAGCCGCCGTCGCCGGTGAAGGTCTCTCTGCCGAGCGCGATCAGCTGCTCCTGCGAGAGCTGTCTGCCCTCGCCGGCGCCTCTGGCCGGGGCGCTCTGGTCCGCGAGCCATCTGTCGAAGGCGGTGGGCGAGAGCACGTGCGCGGTCGAGCGCATGACCGAGTGGCCGAGCCCGCACAGCTCGGCGCAGACGACGGGGAAGATGCCGATTCTCGTGGGCGTCACGCGCAGTCTTGTGGTGATGCCCGGGACGGCGTCGATCTTCACGCGGAAGGCCGGGACCCAGAAGTCGTGCAGCACGTCCTCGGACTCGATGTCGAAGCGCACCGGCTTGTCCTTCGGCAGGAACAGCTGGTTGGAGACGACCGGTCTGCCGTCCGCCTGCGGGTACTCGAAGGACCAGGCGAACTGGATCGCGTGGACCTTCACGACCAGCTCGTTCGGGTGCGTCTTCTCGATGTCGTGCAGCACCGCGTAGGCGTAGCTGCAGAGCGAGACGAGGATGATCGCCGGTATCGCGGTCCAGAAGACCTCGAGGCGGGTGTTGCCGTGGATCGGCGGGCCGTCCTCGTTCTCCTGGCCGGGCCGCATGCGGAACGCCCATGCCGAGTACAGGATCACCGTCATGACGAGCACGAAGATCGGGATCGACACGATCATCAGCACGTCGTAGAGCGTGTCGATCGGCTTGTCCTGCTTCGCGGCGTCGGCCGGGAACCAGTTGATCCACAGCGCGAGCGCGATGCCGATCGCAGAGGCGATCGCACCGATGACGACCATCTGGATGATTGGGTGCCTACGCACCGTTGAGTCCTGTCGCGAGCACCCTGGCCAAACTCTCCGGCCGCGATCCTAAGCGACATGCGGGACGGACCGCAAATGCGGTCGGTTTCAGAGCCCCGGCGCCGACGTCCTGCGCCGCCGCGCGCAGGCGACGGCCGCGCCAGGGGGACAGGCGCGACCGTCGTCCGTGGCGTCCGGAGCGAGGGGGGCGCCCGGAAGCGCCGCGCGGGCTATGCAGCCCGCTGCATCGGCGCGCCGCGCTCGCGCATGCGAGTGCGATACGCCGACGGCACGCTGCCGATATGGCGGCGGAACGTCTTCGCGAACTGGGCCGGCTGCCGGTAGCCGACGCGCCGGGCGACCTCGCGCACGGTCAGCGAGCCGTTCGCGAGCAGGGCGGCGGCTCGCTCCATGCGCACGCGCGTGAGGTGCTCGCGGAACGTCGTCCGCCCGATCTCGGCATAGGCGCGCTGCAGCTGGCGGCGCGAGCTGGCGACGCGGCGGGCGATGTCGTCGAGCTCCAGGTCTGATGCGTACTCGGTCTCGACGATCCGGATGGCCTCCGTGTACAGCTGCGTGCGGTGGCGGACGGTTCCCGGTCGTTGCATGTGGTGCAGATACGGACGCACACGACATTTGGATGCCATGGGGGTCGGGAAGGGACGAAGCTGGCGCATTGGCGCGCTTTGGGTACGCGGGCGGTCGGGTAGGCCGCGGATGGTGTCGACCGTCGTCTGACCGTCGACTATGCTTGAGGCAATCGTTGCAAGCGATCGGGAGGGACGACGATGCAGGTTCGCGAGGGGATGTCCGCCACGTCGCTCACGGTGGGGCCCGGGCACACGCTGCGCGAGGCCGCGCGGCTGATGCACGAGCGCAACGTGGGCTCGGCGATCGTGCTCGACGGCGACCAGCCCGGACCGGGCCTGCTGACCGAGCGCGACGTGCTGGCGGCGATCGGCCGCGGGCTCGACCCGGACGCCGAGCGCGTCGCCGACCACCTCACGAGCGACCTCGTGTTCGCCGGCCCCGAATGGTCATTGGAGCAGGCGGCCTGCGAGATGGTGCGCGGCGGCTTCCGCCACCTGATCGTCGTCGAGGGCGGCGAGCTCGTCGGCGTGCTGTCGATGCGCGACGTCGTGCGCTGCTGGACTGAGGACGGCGCGGTGTGCGCGGTTCCGCTGGCCTCCAGCTCTAGCGGCTGAGGCGCGCCGAGACGACGTTCTTGCCCTGCCTGGCGATGAAACACTCGCCGCAGGGCAAGAACGTCGCCTCGGCGATGAAGACAGCGGCTGAGGAGCGGTGCGTCGACCCGCCGAGCGGCGTCGGGCTAATGCGCCGAGTGGTCTGGGGGGAGCTGTGCGATGTCGCGGCGCGTGGAGGCGATCCACTTCCACGTCGTGACGACGAAGAGGATGCCGCCGATGACGCACAGGACCCAGCCGAGCGTGATCCCGATCAGTGCGAGTGTGATGCCGGCTGCGCACAGGATCGGCAGCAGCGACGGACCGGGGAGGTGGATCTCCTCGCCGACGGGCGGGGGAGTCTGCTCGGGGTTCGTCATCGCTTAGGAGATGTAGATCGCGGCGGCCAGGAACGAGGCGCCGAACATGAAGACGCAGACCGCGGTGGCGATCAGCGCGGAGCGGATGTTCTTGCGGGCGAGGCGACGGTCCATGAGGGCGCGAATCCTATCGGGGTCTAGAGCTTGACGTCGGCCACCATCGCGGCGAACAGCAGCGCGAGGTAGAGCAGCGAGTACAGGTAGAGGCGCAGTGCGGCGCGGCGATCCGGGTTGCGCTGCAGGCGGATCGCGAACGTCAGGAAGATCGCGCCGAGCACGCCCGCGGCAGCCGCGTAGAGGCCGTCGAACAGGCGCCCGGCGAAGGGCAGGAACGTGATCGCCACGAGCAGCACGCTGTAGAGCGTGATCTGGCGGCGCGTCTCGTCCTCGCCGCGGACGACCGGCAGCATCGGGATCTCGACCTTCGCGTACTCGTCCTTCATGAGCAGGCTGAGCGCCCAGAAGTGCGGAGGCGTCCAGTAGAAGACGATCGCGAACAGGTAGAGCGCGGCCGGGTCGAGCGAGCCCGTCACCGCCGCCCAGCCGACGAGCGGCGGAACCGCTCCGGCGGCGCCGCCGATGACGATGTTCTGCGGCGTCGAGCGCTTGAGCCACAGGGTGTAGACGAACACGTAGCCGAGGAAGCCCGAGAGCGCGAGGCAGGCCGCCAGCACGTTGACGGTCAGGCTCAGCTCCGCGAACGACAGCACCGCCAGCGTGATGCCGAAGATCAGCGCCGCGCGCGGGGAGATGCGCCCGGCCGGGATCGGCCGCGTCGCCGTGCGCGCCATGCGCACGTCGATGTCGCGGTCGTACCAGTGGTTGACCGCGCCGGCGCCGCCGGCCGACAGCGCGCCGCCGAGCAGCGTCAGCAGGATCAGGCCGAGCGAGGGGCTGCCCGCGACCTCCATCGTCGCGACGGTCGTCAGCAGCAGCAGCAGCTGGACGCGCGGCTTCGTCAGCGTGACGTAGTCCGCGACGAGCTGACGCACGCCGTGGAGGCGCGTCGCGCGCTCGGCGACCGGGGCGGGGGAGGTGAGACGCGAGGCTTCCACGCGACGAGGGAGCCTAGCGCGTGGTCCGGGCAGGCCGGGCCGGCACGATCACACGAACGAGACGGGCTGGCCGGCGGTGTCGCTGTGCTCGATTCCGGACTGACGCTCCACCTGGCGGCGGATGTCCTTCATCGGCTCGACCGAGCGCACACGCGGCACGACGTCGAAGTTGTTGACCGGCGGCGGCGAGGTCGTGAACCACTCGAGCGTGTTCGCCTTCCACGGGTCGGGCCCGGCGATCGCGCCCTTCTTGTAGGAGCGCAGGAAGTTGATCACCGACAGCAGGATCCCGAAGCCGAGCACGAACGAGCCGACCGTGGAGATCTGGTTGTAGAGCGTCAGGCCGGCGTCGGCGGGGTACTGGTAGACGCGCCGCGGCATGCCCGAGAGGCCGGCCGCGTGCTGGACCAGGAACGTCAGGTTGAAGCCGACGAACATGAACCAGAAGGACGCCTTGCCGAGCGGCTCGCTCAGCATCCGGCCCGTCATCTTCGGGTACCAGTAGTAGAGGCCGCAGAAGATCGTGAAGACCGCGCCGCCCATCAGCACGTAGTGGAAGTGCGCGACGACGAAGTACGTGTCGGTCAGCTGCCAGTCGACGGGGAAGACGGCGAGGAAGATGCCGGTGATGCCGCCGACGACGAAGATCGAGAGGAAGCCGACGGCGAAGTAGAGCGGCGTCTTGAACTCGATCGTCCCGCGCCACAGCGTCGCGATCCAGTTGAAGATCTTCACGCCCGTCGGCACCGCGATCAGGAACGACGAGAGCATGAAGAAGCCGAGCACGACGGTCGGCACGGGCACCGCGAACATGTGGTGGGCCCACACGAGCGCCGCCAGGAAGGCGATCACGACCGTCGAGGCGGCGATCGCCTTGTAGCCGAAGATCGGCTTGCGCGCGAAGACCGGCAGGACCTCGGAGATGATCCCGAAGCCCGGCAAGATCATGATGTAGACCTCTGGATGCCCGAAGAACCAGAACAGGTGCTGCCAGAGGATCGGACTGCCGCCCTCGGTCGGGTCGAAGAAGTGCGTGCCGAAGTTGCGGTCCGTCAGCAGCATCGTGACGGCGCCGGCGATCACCGGCAGCGCGAGGATCAGCAGCAGCGCGTAGATCAGGATCGCCCACACGAACAGCGGCAGGCGGCCCCAGCCCATGCCGGGCGCGCGCATGTTCACGATCGTCGCGTAGAAGTTGATCGCGCCGACGAGCGAGGAGATGCCGGTGATGTGGATCAGGTAGATCCAGGCGTCCTGGCCGCCGCTCGGCGTGTAGATCTGGCTCGAGAGCGGCGTGTACGAGAACCACCCGGCCTCCGGCGGCTGCCAGAAGAGCGATGAGTAGAAGACGATGCCGCCGAACAGCAGCAGCCAGTAGGAGAGCGCGTTGAGGCGCGGGAACGCCATGTCGCGCGCGCCGATCATCAACGGCAGGAAGTAGTTCGCGAAGCCCGCCATCATCGGCACGACGAACAGGAAGATCATCGTCGTGCCGTGGAGCGTGAAGAGCTCGTTGTAGTGCTCGGGCGTCAGCAGGTTGTTGTTCGGCGTCCCGAGCTGGAGGCGGATCAGCAGCGCCTCGACGCCGCCGATCAGGAAGAACCCGAACGTCGTGACGATGTAGAGGATCCCGATCTTCTTGTGGTCGGTCGTGGTGAACCACTCGGTCCACCGCGCGCGCGTGGGCTCGGCCGTGACCTCGTGGGCGATCACCTGGGGCACTGGGCGCAGTGCGGGAGCGGTGGTGGCCATGATCGGTTCGGGATTCCTTTGTCTGCTCGGTGGGTGGCGCTACAGCACGCCGTCGGCGGTCAGCTGTCTGCGCAGCTCGAGGGCGCTTCTGTTCGCGTCGGAGATCGCCTGCTTCTGCTGGGCGAGCCACGACTCGTACTCGCTCGGCGACACGACTCTCACGCGCGCCGTCATGTCGGCGTGGTTGCGGCCGCACAGCTCGGCGCACTGGCCTTTGTACAGCTCGCCGGCGCGCGGAGCCTTGAACCACGTGAAGTTGCGGTAGCCCGGTACGGCGTCGAACTTGCCGCCGAGCTTGGGGATCCACCAGGAGTGGATGACGTCGGTCGCCTGAATGTCGAGCACGACGGTCGTGTTGGCCGGCACCACCATCTCCTGGTAGGAGTAGGGCAGGCCGAAGGCGTTCGACTTGCAGTTCGCGCCGTACGTGTAGCGCCAGATGTACTGGCGGCCGGTCACGCAGATCGTCAGCTTCTTGCCGTTCGGCGGGCTCGGCTCGGTCGTCGAGGCGGTCAGCACGCCCTGGGCCAGGTTGAGGCCGTCGGGGCTGCTGTTCGGCGGGTTCTGGATGTCGCCGAGCTTCGCGAACGTGACGGCCGAGAGGACGACGAGGATCAGCGCGGCGCCGACGGTCCAGGAGATCTCCAGGCGCGTGTTGCCGTGGATCTGGGCCGCCACGCGGCCTCTCTTGGCGCGGAACTTGATGAGCGAGTAGAAGAGCGCACCCTCGACCACGACGAACACGACGATCGCGATGTAGAGGATGATCTTGTAGAGCGAGTCGATCGAGTCGGCGTTCGGCGACCCACCCGATTCGGGGGTGAGGAAGTCGGCGAACGCGCCGCCGGCGAAGACGAGCGAACCGGTCGTCGCGAGCAGCAGGGCCGCGACGAGGCGGCGGCGGAAGGAGGATTCAGGTCGCAAGGCGGCGCGGATTCTACTCATGGAGCGGCGGAGTGCCGCGTCACATAGGTGAGAGTGTCTGTCACCGGCCCTGGAACGCCGCCGGCCGCTTCTGCAGGAACGCGGTGACGCCCTCGACGAAGTCCTGCGTCATCGCCTGCTCCTGCTGGATCGACGCCTCGAGCTCCAGCTGCTGCTCCAGCGCGCTGTAGGCCCAGGCGTTCAGCTGCCGCTTCGCGCCCGCGTAGGAGCGCGTCGGGCCGGCCGCGAGCCGGGCCGCGAGCGCGTCCGCGGCGGCCTGCAGCTCGTCGTCGGGGTGGACGGCGTTCACGAGCCCCCACTCCAGCGCCTGCGGGCCGTGGACGCGCTCTCCGAGCATCGCCATCTCGAGCGCGCGCGTGAGCCCGACGCGCGCCGGGATGAAGGCGGACGAGCCGCCGTCGGGCACGAGCCCGATGTTCACGAACGCGAGCAGGAAGTAGGCCGACTCGGCGGCGAGGATCAGGTCGCAGGCGAGCGCGAGCGAGCAGCCGACGCCGACGGCGCCGCCGTTGACCGCCGCGACGACGGGCTTCGGCAGCTCGCGGATCGTCGTGATGACGGGGTGGTAGCGCTCGCGCAGCGAGGTCTGCAGGTCGGGGTGGCCGCTGGGCGTCGGGTCGAAGCCGGCGGACAGGTCGGCGCCCGAGCAGAAGCCGCGCCCGGCGCCCGTCAGCAGCACGGCGCGCAGCTCGTCGTCCTCGGCTACCTGCGCGAACGCGGCCTTCAGATCGCGCGTGAGCGTCGCCTCCCACGCGTTCATCTTCTCGGGCCGGTTGAGCTCGATGCGCGCGGCGCCGCCCGCGCGCTGGAGGTTGACGGTCTCGTAGGCGTGCACCAGCTCGTAGTCGCTCATGCGCGCGGACTTTATGGCGACGACCCGCGCTCGCGCCGCAGTCGCACGAGACGCCCCTCGTATACTCCCGGCGCTTTGCGGAAGTCCCAGGCCATCCGAGCCGCGGCGTGGGCGGTCGTCGCCGCCGGCGTCGCCGCACCGCTCGCGCGCCGCCGGATGGAGCTGCCGAAGCCGGTCGTGCTGGCGGCCGCCGGCGCCGCCCCCGTCGCGGTGTGCGTGGCGCTGCCGCGCACGCGCGCACGCGACGTAGCGACCTGCGCGCTGCAGATGTGGGCGTACCTGGCGGCGTACGAGATGCCGCACGACGACGCCGAGGCGCTGACCCGCCGCGTGCGGATCGACTACCCGGTGCAGGTCGACCGCGTGCTCGGGCTGGGCGTTCCGCCGACGCTGCGGCTGCAGCGGCGGCTGTCCGCCCCCGGCGAGACGCGCCGCTTCGAGAAGCTGCTGGTGTGGACGCACTGGGTGTGGTTCGCGGTCCCGCACGCGGCGAACGCATACGTGCTCGTGCGCGAGCGCGAGCGCTTCGGCCGCGCCGCCACCACGACGTACGCCGTCTTCGACCTCGGCGTGCTCGTGTACTGGCTGGTGCCGACCGCGCCGCCCTGGTACGCGGCGGAGAGAGGTCGCCTCGGTGACAGCCGCACGTCGCCGGTGCGGCGCATGATGGTCGAATACGGGGAGCAGTTCTGGGAGCACCGCTGGGGCCCGCTCTACTCTCTGCTCGGGGGCAATCCCCTCGCCGCCATGCCGTCCTTGCACTTCGCCACGTCCGTGAACGCCGCGCACCTGCTCGCCGAGTCGGGCCGGGTCGAGGGCGCCATCGGCTGGACGTACGCGCTGACGCTCGGGCTCGCGCTCGTGTACCTCGGCGAGCACTACGTCGTCGACCTGCTCGCGGGGCTCGCCCTGACCGAGGGCGTGCGCGCGCTGGCGCCCGTCGCCGGGCCGTCGCTCGAGCGCGTCGCCGGGCTCGTGCAGGCGCTCGAGGCGAAGGCGCGCGTCTAGGCTCATGGCCGAAGACGCCGTCGAGCGCGCGACCCGACTGCAGGACGCCTCGACCGCGCCGCTCGCGGAGCCCGCCGCTGCGCCGCAGCTGCACGACGACGAGGAGATGCCGCGCGTCGCGCTGACGCGGCGGCGCGTGATCCTGTTCGCGATCTTCGTGCTCGCGTCGATCGCGTTCCTGTACTTCGTGCTGCCGCAGATCAGCGGCGTGAAGGACGCCTACGAGAGAGTCTCCGACGGCGACAAGGCGTGGCTGGCGGCGGCGCTCGTCTTCGAGCTGCTGTCGATCGTCAGCTACGTCGCGCTGTTCCACGGCATCCACGTGCCGCCGGGCTCCCCGCTGACGCACAGGGACAGCTACCTGATCACGATGGCCGGCCTGGCGGCGACGCGACTGTTCGCGGCCGGCGGCGCCGGCGGCGTCGCGCTGACGGCGTGGGCATTGCGGCGCTCCGGGATGGAGCGGCGCGAGGTGGCCGAGCGGATGATCGCGTTCCTCGTGGTGCTCTACGGCGTCTACGTCGTGGTGATGATGCTGTGCGGCATCGGCCTGCGGATGGGCGTGCTGCCGGGCGAGGCGCCGTTCGGGCTGACGGTCGTGCCGGCGATCATCGGCGGCATCGCGATCCTCGTCTTCGGGGCGCTGGCGCTCGTCCCGGAGGACTTCGAGCACCGCATCGAGCGGATGGCGCCGCGGCGGCCCCGTGCGGCGCGCTGGCTGCGCCGCTTCGCGCTCGCGCCGGCCTCGATGCGCGGCGGCATCCGCTTCGCGCTGCACAAGGCGATCCACCCGGACCTGGCGATGATCGGCTCGATCACCTGGTGGGCGTTCAACATCGCGGTGCTGTGGGCGTCCTTCCGCGCGTTCGGCGACTCGCCGCCCATCGCGGTGCTCGTGCAGGCGTTCTTCGTCGGGATGCTGGCCAACCTGCTGCCGATTCCCGGTGGGATCGGCGGCGTCGACGGCGGCATGATCGGGGCGCTGGCGGCGTTCGGCGTCGACGCGGGCGTGGCCGTGCTGGCCGTCCTCTCGTATCGTCTGTTCGCGTTCTGGCTGCCGACGGTGCCGGGCGTGATCGCCTACTTCCAGCTGCGCAAGCGGGTCCAGGAGTGGCGCGGCAGGTATGCGTCCGTCTGAGGCGGCGGGCGCGGCAGGGCGCTATACTTTGTGAAGTATTGGAACTGACTGGAGCGCGGGAATGGCTGACGTCGAGAACGTGATCATCATCGGCAGCGGACCGGCCGGGTACACGGCGGCGCTCTACACCGCGCGCGCCGACCTCGACCCGCTCGTGATCGAGGGCTTCGCCTGGGGCGGCCTGCTGCAGCAGACGACGGACGTCGAGAACTACCCCGGCTACCCCAAGGGGATCATGGGCCCGGAGATGATGCAGGAGCTGCGCGACCAGGCCGAGCGCTTCGGCACGCGCTTCATCACCGACGACGCGACGAGAGTCGAGCTGAGCGACGGCGGGATCCAGCGCGTCTGGATCGGCGACGAGGAGCACCGCGCGAAGGCGGTCGTGCTCGCGATGGGCGCGCAGCACAAGAAGCTCGGGATCCCCGGCGAGGAGTCGCTGTCCGGACGCGGCGTGTCGTACTGCGCCACCTGCGACGCGGCCTTCTTCAAGGAGCACGACACCGTGATCGTCGGCGGCGGCGACTCGGCGATGGAGGAGGCGATCTTCCTCGCGAAGTTTGCCGCGAGAGTCCACGTGATCCACCGCCGCGACGAGTTCCGCGCCTCCGCGATCATGCTCGACCGCGCGAGAGCCGCCGGCAACATCGAGTTCGTCACGCCCTACGTGCCGGAGGAGTTCGTCGCCGGCGAGAACGGCGCGCTCGCGACCGTGCGCGCGCGGCACGCGGAGACGGGCGAGCTGCGCGACGTGCCCGCGACGGGCTCGTTCATCGCGATCGGCCACGTGCCGCAGTCCGAGCTGGTCGCCGGCCAGGTGGAGATCGACGACAACGCCTACGTGAAGACGGTCGGGGGCTCGACGCGCACGAACCTCGCCGGGGTGTTCGCCGCCGGCGACCTCGTCGACCACACGTACCGCCAGGCGATCACCGCGGCCGGGTCCGGCTGCAAGGCCGCCTTGGACGCCGAGTGGTACCTGCGCGACACGCCGCCGGTGGTCGCGGCGCGCGGGGAGTCGCAGCAGACGATCGAGGCGTAGCGGGCCTTACGCCAGCAGCTCCGCCGCGCCGGCCGCGGCGAGTCCGCCGCCGAGCGCTCCGAGCAGGAAGTCGCGCAGCTGCTCGCGCGTGACGTCGCGGTGCTCGAGCCAGTCGAGGCTCACGCCCTCGATGAAGCTGAGCCAGCCGACGAGCGCGGCGCGCAGCGCGGGAGGGCCGGGCGGTGGGCGACGCCCTCGGCGATCAGTCGAGGAACTCCGCGGGTCGCGGTCGCGGATCGCGCGGACCTCGGGGTCGGCGCCGAGCCCGGCGAGGTAGAGCGCGCGGAAGCGGTCGGACGCCTCGTCGACGAACGCGAGGTAGGCGTCGAGCGTGCGGCGCAGGCGCTCGGCCGGCGGCACGCCGGGACGGGCTGGGCGAGCTCGAGCAGCTCGTCGGCCTCCGTGCGGATCGTCGCCAGGTACAAGCCCCGCTTGCCCTGGAAGTAGTAGTAGAGGAGCCCCTTCGCGACGCCCGCGGCGGCCGCGACGTCGCGATCGACAGCTCGTCGTAGGCGTGCTTGGCGAACAGCTGGCGGCGATCGCGAGCAGCTCGGCGCGGCGGTCGGCGGCAGGAGCCGACGCTGTGTCTTGACTTCCGTTCAAAGCGCTGTCTATCGTACTCGGCATGAGCTTGAATGATGTTCAAACCGCGCCGAGCCGGATCGCCGCCGACCTGATCTCCTACGAGGACCTCTACACGCGCTGGGAGCAGGGCAACTGGAGCGCGATGGGGCTCGACTTCACCGAGGACGCGCGCCAGTGGCGCGAGGAGCTGACCGACTTCGAGCGCAAGGCCGCGCTGTGGAACTACGCGCTGTTCTTCTGGGGCGAGGACGCCGTCGCCGACAACCTGTCGCCGTTCATCGACGCCGCGCCGCTGGAGGAGCAGAAGTACTTCCTCACGACGCAGCAGGTCGACGAGGCGCGCCACGCGGTCTTCTTCAAGCGCTTCATGCACGAGGTCTGCGGGATCGGCGACGGCAGCATGGCCGGCGGGCTGCAGGCGATCAAGCCGGAACTGACGTGGGGCTTCCGCAAGGTCTTCGACCGCCTGGACACGATGGCGGACGAGCTGCGCAAGGACCGCTCGCCGGCGAAGCTGTCGGCCGCGGTCACGCTCTACCACATGGTGATCGAGGCGACGCTCGCGCAGCCGGGCCAGCACTTCATCACCTCCTACCTCGAGCAGCGCGACTCCTGCCGGCGTTCCGCGAGGGGATGACGCAGATCGTCGCGCGACGAGCAGCGCCACATCGCCTTCGGCGTGAAGCTGCTGCACGACATCGCCGCGCACGACGAGCGCTGCCGCCGCGCGATCGCCGACACGCTGCGCGAGGTCACGCCGTGGGGCGCCGCGGTGCTGCAGCCGCCCGGCTGGGACCGCAACTACACCGAGGTCTTCGGCTTCTCGATCGAGGACATCGCCGAGGAGGGCGTCACGTCGCTGCAGACGAAGCTGCGCAGCGCCGGATGCCGATGGAGGAGCTGCCCGGGCCGCCGATCGTCCCCGCCGACCTGTCGCCGCGCGAGACCGCCACGCGCGGGCCGCTGCTGACGATGTACGGCCTGCTCGGCGAGAGACAGGCGAGCGCGCCGAAGGACGCCGCGGCGATCGACCTCGTGATGGACACCGTGCGGCGGCAGCTGCCGAGCACGAACGGGACGTCGCTGACGGTCCAGTTCGCGTTCACGGACGTCGAGCCGTGGGTGCTGCGGCTGCAGCACGGCGGCCCGAGCGTCGAGCGCGGCCATGCCGAGAAGCCCGACGTGACGCTGCGCACGAGCTGGGACGACTGGCTCGACGTCGCTTCCGGTCGCGTCAATCCCGGCCACGCGGTCATGCGCGGGCGGCTGAAGCCGCGTGCGCGGCTGTCGGCGCTGAAGCTGCTGCCGGCGGCGCTGGGTGGGCGCGGGCGTTAGCGCGCCGGGTCGCTCGGCTCGCGGATGCGCAGCGCGCGGACGATCGCGCGCATGCCAGCGAGCGAGTCGTACGGTCCGGGCTCGGCGGTGACGATCGCCACCGCGCCAGCCCACTCGACGACCGCGAACGGCGCCACCCGGCGCGAGCTGCAGTGGCGAGCCTGCCAGTAGACCGTCGCGCGGCCGCTCGCGAGCGGGAGTGGAGCGGACCGGTTGCAGCCGGTGCGCCGGAACCGTCGCAGCTCGCGGCGTGCAGCCGGCTTCCCCGGCGCGCCGGGCTCGAGCAGCTCGACGTACGCGTCTGACATCCGCCTGCCGTAGGACAGCACCACGCGCACGCCCTTCCGCCGGTCGGATGGGCTCGGGGGGAAGCTGTCGAACAGAGACAGTGCCGGCAGGCGTCCGTGTACCTGCGAGACGCCTGCCGAGCCAGAAGGCCGGCATGCCCGAGCTCCGGGTCGTCGAGCCACGACCTCGCGGTCGGCGTCCGTCGGAAGGCAACAGGGGCGTAGGTGCTGCGATCCGGGCCTGCTGCGCGGCGGCCAGCCGCAGTGCGGCCTGCTCGCCGTCCGCGGAGGCGCTCGGCCCGACACGGCCACGAGCCCGAGCACCGAGCCGGAGCGCCACACGACCACGACCGACGACCGCGGGGCGCCCGGCCTCGGTGCGGCGGCGCTGCGCAGCAGCACCGCCTCGTCGCCGATCGTGGGTGCTGGTGTCGAGGTCTCCCGGAACGTGCCGGGAATGGGGTTGAGCATGTACGCGGTCGTGGGGGCGAGCTCATAGCTGGCGAACGCGCTCGCGTGCGCGAGCGCCTCCCGCGGGCCGACGGCCTGGCGAACGCGACCGCGGCGCTGGTCACCTCGTCGGGTCCGGGCGCCCTACCCGGCGGTGTCCAGAGCGACACGAAGCCGACTCTGCAGCCGCGGTGGCGCATGCCGGAGAGCGCGCTCAGGGGGTCGCGCTGCGTGAACGAGTACACGTGCAGGAGCTGGCAGGCAGTGCGGCTCAGGCGGTACCCCAGTCCGAGGTCGGGCAGTCGCAGTGTAGCTGCTCGGGCGAGAGCGGCGCGGCGGGCGCTACGGCCTGCGCGATGGCTGCGAGG
The DNA here is from genome assembly GCA_963812435.1 of uncultured Actinomycetes bacterium. GTDB lineage: Bacteria > Actinomycetota > Thermoleophilia > Solirubrobacterales > Solirubrobacteraceae > Conexibacter. The sequence goes on along the minus strand of CAWEUZ010000005.1, from coordinate 680,709 downwards.
ATCGCGACGAGGATGGCCCGGCGAGTGCTCGGCTCATGGAGTCGGCAGTGGACGCGGGCGCAGCGTGCGCAACAGGGCGCGCAGCCCAGGGCGCGAATCGAGGGGTCGAGCGGGAGCGGCAGCAGCTGCTCGCGTCGATCGTGACCGCGACGTCGTTGAAGAAGGCGATCGCCGTGAGGTCCCCGCCGCTGTGCGGGCAGCGACCGTTCGCGCGCCGGGGCTCCCGCCGAAGGGTCTCGACGATCCAGGCGCGCCCGGGGGAGCGTCCGCGTCGAAGCGGCGCTGGCACACGTAGGGGGGTATTCGCCGACGGAGCAGGCGGTGCAGCTCGGTGACTGCCACAGGGCCACCTTCATGGTGTGCGGCAGCCGGGGCGTGCCGTAGATCAGTCGGATGAGCAGTTGCGGGGCCGTGAAGAGACCGATCGTCTGATCGGTCGCACGCAGGTCCAGCGCCGGGAAGCCGCCGCGCGCCGGCAGCTGCTCGCCGAGCCACATCACCGTCGCCTTGAGCGTCGGGTCGTCCAGCAGGACGAAGCGATCGTCGTTGACCGGCGGGCGCAAAGGCGTCGGATTCGCGATTCGCTCCTGCTGGAGGGCTGCGAGGCGCACGGCGGCTCGGGCGCGCGCGTCCCCGTCTCCGTCGAGGCTGCTCGCGATGACGATTCCGAGCACCGCTCCTGAGCGCCACACCACGACGCCCACCGAGACGTGGAGGCCGAGGATGGTCCTGTCCTTGCGCATGAGCACCGCTTGATCGCCGATCAGCCGGAGCGGGCTCGACGATGCGCAGGAATCTGCGGCTGGGGTAGAGGAGCCCGGGGACAAGACTGCGTGGATGTGAGAGCGCAGTCGTCGGCCCTCGCCGGCGTGTCGACGCGAACGCGAGGGTGTCGACGCCCGCCGGACCCGGCGGCGTGCCCCGCGTCGTCCAAACCTGCCGGAACGCCATCGAGCAGCCGCGGTACGACCCAGGGCCGAGGACGGGCCGCACGAGTGGGCATCGACGACCGCAGCATTGTGCATGAGCGGTTGGCTCGGCTTATCACGTAGCCCGGCCCGAGGTCCGGCAGGCGCAGCAGCAACGGGGCGGGGTCGGCCGGGCCGCCGCCGCAGCCGGTGCTGCGTCGGCGGCGAGGGCCAGCGCGCAGGCGGCTGGCGGCGAGCGATGCCAGCAGAGCGGCCAGGCTCCGGCTCACGGCGTCAGAACGATCTTCAGCGCCTCGCGGCGCGTCGTAGACGCCTAGGCCTCGGCGCGCGTCGGCGAGCTTCATGTGGTGCGTGACCAGCGGGGCGGGGTCGAGGATGCCGGCCTCCATCAGGGCGAGCACGCGGTCGACGTGGGCGACGACGTTGGCGAGGCCGAGACGCAGCTGCAGGCCCTTGAGCCAGGCGAGGCCGAGCGGCACCTCGCCCTTGCCGGCGTAGGCGCCGATCCCGGACACCACGCCGGCGTCGCGCGTGAGGCTGACCGCGAGCGCGAGCGGGCCGGGGTCGCCGACGGCGTCGACCGTCACGTCGACGCCGCCGCCGGTGGCGGCGCGGATCGCCTTCTTCGGGATCGTCGTCGGTGAGGTGCAACGGCGTCAGCGCCGAAGCGCTCGGCCATCGCGAGGCGGTCGGCGACGGTGTCGATCGCGTAGACCTGGGAGGCGCCGGAGGCGCGCGCGGCCTGGACCGCGCACAGCCCCACCGGGCCGAGCCCGAGCACGGCGACCGTGTCGCCCGCTCTCACGCCGGCGTGCGCGATCGAGTGGTAGCCGGTCCCCATCACGTCGCCGGCGAACAGCGCGACGTCGTCCGACATGCCCTCGGGGACCTTACGCAGCGTCAGGTTCGCGCGCGGCACGAGCAGCCGCTCGGCCTGTGCGCCCTGTAGGTCGCCGAGGTTCGGGCCGTGGCCGAAGGTGCGGCCGTGCGAGCAGCGGTGATAGTCGCCGCGGATGCACGGCGTGCAGGTGCGCGCAGGCGGTGAAGAACGTGCCGAGCACGCGGTCGCCGACGGCGACGCGCTCGACCGCGTCGCCCGCGTCGGTCACCGTGCCGACGAACTCGTGGCCGATCGTGAAGCCCTTCCCGACCGGCACGCGGCCGTGGTAGATGTGCAGGTCCGAGCCGCAGATGCCGCTCGCCTCGACGCGCACGATCACGTCGTCGGGCGCCTGCAGAGCCGGGCTCGGCGACCTGCTCGACGGCGACCTCGCCGGGGGCCTGGAAGGTGACGGCGTGCATGCCTATTCGGCCTCCATCTCGTGGTCGTAGGTGAAGAAGCCCTCGCCGGCCGTCTGCCCGACGCGGTCGGCCAGCACGAGCCGCCGCAGCGACGGCGCGGCGCGGTAGCGCTCCTCGCGGTACTCCTCCGACAGCGCGTCGAGCACCGTGAGGACGTGGTCCAGGCCGATCTCGTCGCCCCAGCCGAGGATCCCGCGCGGGTGGTTGAGCCCGTGGACGAGGCCGGCGTCGACGTCGGCGGCCGAGCCGACGCCCTCGCCGACCGCGAAGGCCGCCTCGTTGACCAGCTGGCAGACGATCCGCCCGAGCACGAGCCCCGGCGCGTCGCCGACCCACTCGGTGTGCAGGCCGAGCGTCGCGAAGAAGCGCTCGGCCGCCTCGGCGGCGGCGTCGAGGCTGTCCGCTCCGCGCGTCAGCTCGACGAGCCCGCCCGGCTCGAGCGGCGGCAGCGCGTGGAAGCCGACGGCCGCGCCGCCGGGGTCGAGCACGGCGAGCGAGCCGGCGTGGCAGCAGATCGCCTGCGGGCCGCCCTGCAGCGGCGGGTCGTCCTCGCCGGCGCCGCAGTCGAGGATCAGGAACGGCACCTCGCCCTCGGCCTCGGCCGGCGTACGCGCGTCCCAGCCCGCTTCCTCGGCGCGTTCGAGCAGCAGCTGCGCCAGCGTCAGCTGGCCGGCGATCACGACGAGCGGCCCGCCCGGCGCTCTCGGCAGCTCGGCCTGCGGCGGCTCGGGGTCGGGCGGGCGGTGCGCGCCGTCGCGGTACTCGTAGAAGCCGCGGCCGGACTTGCGGCCGGTGCGGCCGGCGGCGACCATGCGCGCGCTCAGCGGCGACGGGCGCCAGCGCGGCTCGCCGAAGCTCAGCTCGTGGAACGACTTCGAGACGTCGAAGCCGACGTCGACGCCGACGAGGTCCATCAGCTCGAACGGGCCCATGCGGAAGCCGCCGCCGAGGCGGGCGATGCGGTCGACCTGCTCGACGGCGGCGATCCGCTCGGTCACGAGCCGCAGCGCCTCCAGGCCGAACGGGCGGTTGACGCGGTTGACGAGGAAGCCGGGGCCGTCGGCGGCGTCGATCACGACCTTGCCCATCGCCGTGCCGAGCGCGCGGGCGGTCGCCAGCGCGCGCCTCGCCGGAGTCCTCGCCGGCGACGACCTCGAGCAGTCTCATCAGCGGCGCGGGGTTGAAGAAGTGCATGCCGACGACGCGCTCGGGGCGCTCGCCGCGCCGGCGATCGCCGTGATCGGGATCGAGGACGTGTTGCTCGCGAGCACGCAGTCGGGGCCGACGATCTCCGACAGGCGGCCGAACAGCTCGCGCTTGAGGTCGAGGCGCTCGGGCGCGGCCTCGATCACGACGTCGCAGGGGGCGAGCTTCTCCAGGTGCCGACCGGCTCCAGCCGCGCGCTGCGCGCCGCGGCCTCGCCGCGCGTCCAACGCCCGCGCTCGGCGCCCTTCGCGAGGTTCGCGCGGATCGCCGCGCGCCGCGCTCGAGCGCGCGCCGGATCCGGGTCGTGCAGCAGCGTGCGCGCGCCCGCGAGCGCGGCGAGCTGGGCGATCCCGGCACCCATCGTGCCGGCGCCGACGACGCCGACGACGTCCGCGCCCCCACGATCCCTCATCCGGTGAGCGCGTTGATGCCGGTCGCAGCGCGGCCGATGATCAGCTTCTGGATCTGCGAGGTGCCCTCGTACAAGGTGGTGACGCGCACGTCGCGGAAGTATCGCTCGACCGGGTGGTCGTCGACGTACCCGGAGCCGCCGTGCACCTGGATCGCCGTGTTGGCGGTGCGCACCGCCGCCTCGGTCGCGAACAGCTTCGCGATCGAGGTCTCCGTCGTCGACGGCTTGCCCTGGTCCTTCAGCACCCCGGCGCGCCAGGCGAGCCCGCGTGCGGCCTCCATGTCGACGACCATGTCGGCGATCATCGCCTGCACGAGCTGGAAGGAGCCGATCGGCTTGCCGAACTGCTCGCGCTCTCTCGCGTAGGAAACGGACGCGTCGATGCAGCCCTGCATCACGCCGACGCAGCCGCAGGAGACGGAGTAGCGGCCCGAGTCCAGCGCGGACATCGCGACCTTGAATCCGTCGCCGATCCCGCCGAGCATCGCCTCCTCGGGCACCTCGACCTCGTCGAGCGCCAGCTCCGACGTGTCCGAGCCGCGCAGGCCGAGCTTGTGGTGGATCGCCTGGGCGGTGTAGCCGGGGTGGTCGGTGTCGACGAGGAAGCAGGCGAGTCCGCGGTAGCCGAGCTCGGGGTCGGTCTGGGCGAAGATCAGCGCGACCTTCGCGTGACTGCCCTGCGAGATGAACATCTTCGAGCCGGAGATCGACCAGCCGCTCTCGGTCTTTCTCGCGCGCGTCTTCTGGTTGGCGGCGTCGGAGCCGGTGTCGGGCTCGGTCAGGCCGAAGCAGCCGAGCCATTCGCCGCTCGTGAGCTTCGGCAGGTACGCCTGCTTCTGCTCCTCCGTGCCCCATTTGAGGATCGCCGAGCAGACGAGCGAGGTCTGCACCGAGATGACGGTGCGCATCGAGGAGCAGCCGCGGCCGATCTGCTCGACGACGAGGCCGTAGGAGATGTAGTCGAGGCCGGCGCCGCCGTACTCGCGCGGGACGATCGCGCCGAGGTAGCCCTGGGCGGCCATCTTCTGCACGAGCTCGGTGTCGAAGTGGGCGTTGCGATCGTTGTCGCGAGCGCGCGGGACGATCTCCTTGTCGGTGAACTCGCGAGCGGTGTCGCGGATCATCTGCTGCTCGTCGGTGAGGTCGAAGTCCATGGCCGGCACGCTAGCTGGCCGTGGGTCGTCGAACCCCCGATTCGTCACCCGCCTTGACTCCCGACCGCGGGGGCTTGTGCGGTCGGGAGCCGGCGGGCCGTCGTCCGCGGCCGCCGTGCCGGCCGGCCGCGGGATGCCGTGTGGGACTACGACGCGGCCGGGAGCCCGCTGCCGGGCAGCGCGCTCGCCGGGGATGGGTTCACCGCGACCGTCACGGCCGACGAGATGCCCCGCTGGTTGGCCGGGCCACCGGGGACGAGGGTGCGGAACTGCTGGGCGGACGGGTCCGCGATCTCCAGCGTGTGCGCGAGCGAGTAGGTCGAGCCGTCGCCGACGCGGCCGATCTCGACGTCGCGCCAGATGCCGTCGGCGCCGAGGCGCTGCAGCACGACCACGTGGCCGACCTTGCTCGGCTGGACCGTGCCGCTGAACGTGACCTGGTCGCCGACCGACGCGGCGCTCGCGCTCGCGGCGATCGAGACGACGCTGTGGACGCCCTGGAAGAGGGGCGCGGTGCGGTGTCTCGGGTCTGTGGTGACGCGCACCTCGTAGACGGCGTTGCGCGCCGGCGCCTGCGTGAAGGCGTAGCTGCCGGATGCGTCGGTCGCGGCCGTCGCGATCGGATCGAAGCGCTGCGGCGGGCCGGTCTCGTCGCGTGCGAACAGCGTCACCGAGGTGCCGGCGGCGGCGCCGTCGAGCGTGCCGGAGAGCACGATCGACTGGCCGAAGTCGGTCGACGGGCTGCTGGAGGCGATCGTGAAGCCGGCGATCTGCTCCTGCTGGACGGTGATCGAGATCGGCGTCGACTCGCCGCGGAAGTTGCGGCGGTCGGTGCGGAAGACGGCGCGCAGCGTGCGGTCGCCGGGGCGGCGGAAGCGGTGGACGATCGTGAAGTGCGAGGCGCCGTCGAGGCGGGTCGCGTCGATCGTCCGCCAGCGGTCGCCGTTGGCGCTGTCCTGGCGCTGCAGGATCACGCGCTGGCCGGCATGGCTCGGCGCGACGCTGCCGGTGAGCGTGACCGGCTGGCGCGTCACGAGCGGATCCGACGGCTGGTCGAGCGTGACCGCGGCGTGGACGCGCTCGAGGATCGTGCGGCTGTGGACGCCGCGGCCGGCGGTCGCGAACCACGCGCGGTTGGTCGTCACGACCCCGTCGGCGCGAGGGATCGACCAGAAGCCGTTGGCGTCGGTCGTCGCGTGTTGGACCGGGCTGAAGCCCCCGGGGATGCCGGCGATGTCGTGCCACAGCGTGATCTGCTGGTTCGCGTGGTCGGGGCCGTTGAGCTGGCCGTAGACGAGCACCGGGTCGCCGGTCGAGATCGGGTTCGGCGCCGCGGCGATCGTCAGGCCGCGGTTGTGCGGCGGCGGGAGGTGACGGTGGCGCTTGGCGGCTGCGACGGTGGGCAATGCCAGCGTCAGCGCCATGACGAGCAAGGCGATCGTGGTGGGACGAGAGCGCACGAGATCCTCCATGGCTGGATGGGTGGTGGAACTGCTCTGGCCGGGCGCCTCTCCGCTGCCGGCGTGGGTGGGACGCCTGCTTGAACACGGGCGCTCGGCGCGAGTTGCGCGGGTAGACTCGGCGCAGGATGGACGCGTTTCTCGCGATCGTGCTCGGCTCCATCGCACTCGCACTCGGTGCGTTCATCCTGCTGGGCATCTTCTCGACGCCGGGGACGGGCTCCGAGCAGCTCGGCTGGAGAACCACGCACGAGCACGACCGCACGCAGGCGGTGCGCGAGGCCGAGGATCTCGAGCAGATGCTGGAGGCGGCGAACGTGCGCCGCCGCGCGCGCGGCGAGCAGGAGCTGACGCTGGACGGGCTGCTCGAGGACGAGGACGTGCGCCGCGGCATGATGTGAAACGCTCTCGCCGATGGCGCGGGTGTTGATCGTCGGGTGCGGTTGCCGGGGGCAGGCTCTGGCGCGTGCGCTGCGGGAGCAGGGGCACGCGGTGCGGGGGACGACGCGCTCTGCGGAGCGGCGGGCCGCCGACATCGAGGCCGCCGGGGCGGAGGTGTGGATCGGCGATCCCGACCGCATCGCCACGATCAGCTACGCGCTCGACGGGGTCACGATCCTGTGCTGGCTGATGGGGTCCGCGGTCGGACCTGCCGAGCCGGTCACAGCGCTGCACGGCTCGCGGCTGAGAATGCTGCTGGAGCGCACGATCGACACGACCGTGCGGGGCGTCCTCTACGAGGCGGCCGGGAGCGTGGACGGCGAGCTGCTCGCGGCGGGGGCGGAGACGGTGCGCGCGGCGTGCGACTACTCCGAGATCCCGTGGGCGCTGCTGGAGGCCGATCCGGCCACACCTGACGCGTGGCTCGCGGCGGCGCTCGCGGCGATCGACGCGCTGCTGGCGTTCGAGCGTTAGGCGGGCGGCGCCGCCTCGTCGAGGCGTCTGAGCAGGTCGCCGAGGATCCGCGCCGTCGCGCCCCAGATCAGGTGGTCGCCGACGACGTAGGTGTCGGTCTCGAAGGTGAAGCCGCGGCGCGTCATCGAGCGCATCGCGTAGCCGTCGATCAGCGCCGGCAGCGGCAGCTCCAGGACGAGCGCGACCTCGTCGGGGCTCAGCACCCACTCGCGGCCGGCCTCGATCAACCCGACGTGGGGGAAGATCACGTAGCCGGTGACGAACGTCCGCACCGGCGCGAGCGTGCCGAGCAGCTCGACCGCGTCGCCCGGCAGGCCGATCTCCTCATGCGCCTCGCGCAGCGCCATCTGCGCGAGCGTCTCGTCGGCGTGGTCGCGGCGGCCGCCGGGGAACGAGATCTCGCCGGGATGGCGGCGCAGGTCCTCGCGGCGCTTCGTGAAGACGACGTGCAGGCCGTCGTCCTTGAGGAACAGCGGGACGAGGACGGACGCCTCCGTCTCGTCGTGGGCGATGTCGGGCACCTCGCCGAAGGGCGGGGAGAGAACCGCGCGCAGGTGTTCGCCGATCGCCGTCACGCGGCGATCATGACTCAGCCGACGAGCTCGATGCGCTCGTCGAACATGACCTCGCCGTCGAGCGTGCGGTGGATCGGGCACTTGGCGGCGATCACCGAGAGGCGCTCGACCTGCTCGCTCGTGAGCGATCTCGGCAGCCTCAGCAGCAGCTTGAAGCGGGTGGGGGCGCCGCGCTCGGCCGGGGCGTACTCGGCCTCGACCTCGATGCCGCCGATGTCCCAGCCCTTGCGCTTGGCGTACATCTCGATCGTGATCGCGGTGCAGGAGGCGAGGCTCGCGGCGAGCAGCTCCTGCGGATTGGGCGCCTCGTCCTCGCCGCCGACGTCGTGGCCCTCGTCGGCTCTGAGCAGGTGGTCGCGCACGTCGATGTCGTGGGTGTACCTGCCGGTGCGTCGCGCGGTCGCCTTCATCATCTTGTTCTCTGCTCCGAGGAGTGCGGGTCTTGGCGCGCCCATGGTAGCGAGGCGTTGACGCGTGCGGACGGTGTCGCGAGCCCATCCACGCTCCGGCGTGTACGGCGGGCTCAGGCGGGCGTGCGGAGGAACGTCGGCTCGAGCGCGATCTCGGTGGTGAGGCTGTTGGCGATGAAGCAGTGGCGGTGGGCGGTGTGGACGAGCTGCGCGAGGCGCTCGTCGGCCGGCGCGTCGCCGCTGACGGTGATGCGCGGCCTGAGCGTGATGCGGGTGATCCGCAGCGGCTTGTCGTCCTCGGGCATGACGCCGTGGGCGTCGTCCTCGTAGGCGACGACGTCGATGCGCGCGCGGGCGGCGACGGCGAGGAACGAGAGGAGCTGGCACGAGCTGGCGGCGAGGACGAGCAGCTGCTCGGGGTTGAGCTTGGCCGGGTCGCCGTTGAAGGCCGGGTCGCCGGAGAGCGAGAGGGCGGCCCGGGCCTGGTCCGCCGGCGGGCAGGTCGCCTCGTGCGCGCGTGTGTAGGAGTCGTAGCCGTCGGCGGTGGAGCCGGTCCAGCTGGTGCGGGCGGCGTAGCGGTGGGTGGCGGGGGTGTGGTCGGGCGTCATGCCTCCAGCTCGACCGCGGTGCCGATCGGGAGCCACTGGAAGGTGTCGCGCAGTTCGGCGGGCGCGGCGGCCAGCTCGCGCTCGATCGCGTCGCGGCCCTCGCGGAAGTGCTTCCAACCCTCGTAGTGGATCGGGATGGCGGTGCGCGGGCGGATGAGTTGGGCGAGCTCGACGGCGTCCTTCGCGGTCATCGTGTAGTGCAACGGGCCGGAGATCGGGAAGCGGACGCCGCCGAGGTGCAGGATGGCGGTGCCGACCTTCAGCTTGTCGGCCACCTCCTTGACGCCGTCGTAGAGGACGGTGTCGCCGGAGATCCAGACGGCGCCGTGCTGCTGACCGTCCCAGGTGAGGGAGAAGCCGATCACGTCGCCGACGATCGGGCGGCTGAGCGGCGGACCGTGACGGCAGGGGGTGGCGACGATGTCGATCGGGGTCTTCCCCGGCGCCTCGAGGCGGGCCGTCTGCCAGTCCTCGAGTCCCTGGGCGTTCGTCGCGCCCTTGCTCGCGAGCCGTCTCACGCCGCTGTGCGTCGTGATGACGGTTCCGACGGACGGCAGCAGCGCGCGGCCGGCCGGATCGAGGTTGTCCTCGTGGTGGTCGTGGCTCAGCAGGACCGCATCGATCGGCTGCAGGTCGGCGGCCTGGATCGCCGGAGCGGTGAGCTTTCTGGACGAGGTTCCCCAGCCGAAGTTGTATCTGCGGCCGGGCGCGTCGAAGGTGGGGTCGGTGAGGATCCGCCAGCCGCCGACCTCGATCAGGGCGGTCGGCCCGCCGATGTGCGTGATGCGCATGGTCATGGGGCGAGCCTATTGGGAGCGGTGGTGGGGCGGCGGCGGTCGGTTGTCCCCTGCCGGTGGGCCTCTGGGTCGCCCGTATACTCGGCCGGACGGGGCGTAGCGCAGCTTGGTAGCGCGCCTGCTTTGGGAGCAGGAGGTCCCGGGTTCAAATCCCGGCGCCCCGATTGCGGGAAAGCGCTGGACGTGGTTCGCCGAGGTTCGTGCGGGAAAGTCTGTGTTTGTGGCTCGCGTCCGTGTGTGTCGTCATCCTGCTCGACTCGCTGATGGCCGACACGCTTGCAGCGTCTGCTCTGCCGAGACTGTTCGCGCCTCCTGTTGCAGTTCGACTTCACAGACGCTGCCGCCGAACTCACGACAGACCCGTTGTCCGCCTGACGAGACGTATCGCGGCGCTTCTTCTCGCGCTCGCACCTCGCGATGCCTGGTCGAGCGGTCGCTCGACCTCCTCCCCCTCCTTCGTCGTCCTCCCCCCCTCTCTTTCTCCCTGTCGCGCCGCCTTTCGACGTGCTCGGCATTCCGAGTGTGGCGCAGGTGAGGCGACGCAACGGTAAAAGATGTCCCGCGCTCTGCGTCACGTTCACGAGTATCAGGCGTTCCCGAATGAGCAGGGTCGCAACTGGCGCCAGGCGAGACTCCGCGCTTCTCTGTCTCTCGGTTCCGCCTCGCCGCTTCCGTTTCCTCTCTCTCCCTTCTTTTACCGCACGCGATCTCCCGCGTGTCGGCGCGCGCCTGCGTTTCACGTGTCCGTCTCCGGCTGTGCCTGCGCAGCTCTCGTTGCGTCCCCTCCGTGTCCCGTCCCGGGCTTTGCCGGTGGATTTCCCGCCTCTCGGGCGCCGTGGCGTGTCGGTCGCCTCTCCCTCGCCCCCCGTCGCCGCCGTTTCTCACGGAGTCACCCCGCGGGGTCTGAGGGGCGGTCGCGGATGGCGTGCGTGGGCACGCTGGGACCGCCTCCGTCGCCGCCTCCTCGCCTTCATCACCTACGCCCGCTCCGCCCTTTCCGTCGTAGATCGTGAGGGAGGGGTAGTTCTCCGCCCGGTCGCCGCACGTGTGAGGCGACCGGTTTGAACTCGCCGATGTTACGCCCGTCAGCGCGGGCAGTCGAACTGCCTGTCCGGCATTCGTTCGATCACTGAGATGGCGGTCTCGCGGCAGACGCGTCTCCACCCGCGCCGCGTCCGGTGCCCGCCACGGTCGTCGCCTGTGCGCCGTCGCGCCGCGCGCCCTCCTGTTCGCCCGTCCCGCGCCCCACTTCCGCTGCGTGCGTCGCCGCACCTCGCTCGCGCTGCTCCTCGTGCACGTTCGCGCTACACTCGCCTGCGCTCGCTCCCTCCACTCCTCTCCACCGCTCCGCGGCGCTCGACTGGCGTCAGCCTGAGCGCTCAGCGCCACGAGGTGCCGGCGCTTGTGCGCAGCCTTCGACTTTCCGGAGGAGCGCCCCGGATGCTCGAGGTCGGGTGCGGGCAGGGCGTTGCGCTGGCAACGCTCGCGCAATTGTGCGGGCCGAGCCGCGAGGCGCTCGCGGCCATGAGCAGCGCGGCGCACGCTATGCGCTTGTCGTGCAGGCGGATCAGATCCACGGACCGAGCTCCGTCCTCGTCGCGCCGACCTCAACGTGCGTGCGACCGGCGAGCTTCCGTTCAACCGTGGAGCTCGGTCGAGGGGAACGCGTGTGCTCGTCAGCGGACCGTCGTCGATCCGGTGGCATCGCCTTGGCGCGCCGCGCATTGGATGCGCGGATCGGACCTCGAGCGCCCAGCTGTTCGTCGCGGACGTGCGTGCGCCTTCCGTTCGACGACGGGTCGTTCGGGGGACGTCGGCTGATCGACAGGTCTCGGGACCGGTGTTCCACTTCGGTGACGGGCGGGCGTCGGCGAGTCGCGACGCGTAGCTGGCGGCCCCGGGCGGCTGCTCGTGCACGAGACGAAGATCTCGCAGCTGCTGTCGCATCCGGTGCGTGCACGTGGGCGTCGCGTCCCCTGGGAAACGGCGCACCTCCCTCACGGTGCATTCGACGCCTGCCTGCTGCGCGTCATCGGCGAGGCACGTCATCAGCGGCGCTCCCGCCGCCCGACGACAGTGCAGGCCAGAAGCGGTCGTGTGGCGCGGGCGTCACGCATGCGAGCCTCGTGCAGCTCAGCGCCACGCCGGCGAGCGGCGGCTCTACCTGGGCCAGTCCACGCGGTGCGCGTCGCGCGGCTGACCGCGCCGGCGTCCTGTCCGGGTAGGAGCGCCGCAGCTCCTGCGGGGCGTGCTGTCACGATCTGGTCGCGGGTCGCTGCGTAGACACAGCGTGTGCCCTTGTGGTCAGACGGCGTCGGGGAGAGCTCCCGCCGGCCACGCGCTGATCTCCCGCTCCTGCCGCGCAGGAGGCGCTCGCCGTGTGGAAGTGTCGCCGGGCCACGTCCTCTCACTTCAGGCGCCACTCGGACTGTCGAACGATCGACCTTCCACGCGCGACCTCAGGCAGGAACCACCTCGAAGCGCCGGCGCCCCTTGAAGCGGTACACGTGGAAGTCGGCGTCGAGCGTGAAGATGCGGTTCGTGTCGCGCTCCTCGGCGAGCGCGACGAGCGTGGCGTCGGCGAGATCCATCGGGCGGTCGGCGTAGGTCTCCATGAGGTGGGCGGCGCGTCTGCTCGCCTCGGCGGACGGCGCAGCCACGACGAGATCCTCGCGCTGGAGCAGCCGCCAGAGCGCATTCTGTCCTGCCCAGCCCGCCGCGCGGCCGAGCAGGTACATCGCTTCGGTGAACGCCGGCCAGGTGGTGAGGAGGGGGAGGCGGAGCTGGTCGAGCGTCTCACGGCAGCGGTCGTGATCGGGCTCGTCGGCGTCGATCAGTGCGATCAGAGGCCCGGCGTCGGTCAGCGTCACCGGCGTCTGTGCTCGTCGGCGAGCAGGTCACCGAAGGCGGCACCGGTGTCGCGTGCGCGCCCCGCGCCGCCGCCGCGCACGACGCCGATCACGTCGGCGAGCCGGTCGCTGTTCCGATTCGACAGCGTGCGATCGGCGCGCTCGGCGGCCGCGTTGCGGAGAAACTCCGACACCGAGGATCCCTCGGCGGCTGCCGCGCGTCTGACGCGATCGTCGAGTGTGGGTTCGAGGCGCAGGCTTCGCATGCGATCGACGGTATCACGTCATGTGACTATTCGTGATACATCACAGATGTGGGCTCGATCGTGCCGTCGGCACCCACCTGTAGCTTGGCCCCCGATGCGCCCCCTCCGAATCGCCCTCGCCGCCCTCGTGCTCGCTCTCGTCGCCGGGGGTGTGGCCGTCGCGACGGGCGACGGTGACGGCGGCGCGCGCGCGGCGGACAAGCCGCTCACGTGGGAGCCCAAGTCCGGCCTCCCGTTCACAGAGCCCGTGCAGCTCTACTCCAGGCACGGCGTCCTCAGAGTGGACCTGACGGCGCGGCGGGGCGTGACGAACGTGTCCGGCTCGCAGGTCGTCGCGCAGCCGTTCAACGGCCGGCTGATCGGGCCGACGCTGCACGTCCATCCGGGCGACACGATCGAGGCGACGATCAAGAACGCGATCGACCACGAGACGAACATCCACTACCACGGCCTGCACGTGGACCCGAACGGGATCTCGGACAACGTCTTCCGGACGTTCCATCCCGGCCAGACGGTGAAGTCCGTCGTCAAGCTGCCGCTCGGCCACTCGCCCGGCACCTACTGGTACCACGTCCATCTCCATGGCCTCACGGAGAGCCAGGTGATGGGCGGCCTCTCCGGCCTGCTCGTCGTCGAGGGCCTCCAGAGACTGCTCCCGAGACGCCTGCAGCACGTCCAGCAGCGCCAGCTCGCGATCCGCAACCTGCAGACGATCGGCGACAAGGTCGTCACGAACGACGCGGACATCGACCCGACGAGACCGTCCGCGCTGCTCGTCAACGGACTGCTGCTCCCCAAGCTCTCGCTCAGATCGGGCGAGACGCAGCTGTGGCGGATCGGGAACATCGGCTCCGACCTCTTCTACGACGTCGCGCTCTAGGGCCACCCGATGACCGTCATCGCCGAGGATGGCTCGCCCGTCTGGCGCGTGCACAAGGCGAGCCACCTGATCCTGCCGCCCGGCAAGCGCTACGACGTGCTCGTCACCGGCGGCAGACCGGGCGAGTACGCGTTCAAGACGCTCAGATACGACGAGGGCTTCGAGCTCGTCGACAGAAGAGACCTCGCGCACGTCACCGTGACCGGGCCGGCGAGAGCCGCGCACCTCGACCTGCCGGAACGCCTCGACACGCCCAGCACGCCGCTCGGCAGACGCCCGGTCTTCAAGAAGCGCACGTTCGTCTTCTCCTTCGGCACCGGCAGAACGTTCAGAGCGCTCATCAATGGCAGACAGTTCATGCCGGGCATCGACAACGTGGTCCCGATCGTCGGCACCGTCGAGCAGTGGACGCTGGTGAACCATTCGACCGAGGACCACCCCTTCCACATCCACGTCAACGACTTCCAGGTCATGAGCGTCAACGGCAAGCCGTTCCACGCCAACGGCTTGCAGGACGTCGTCGTGATCCCCAAGAACGGCGGCCGCGTGGTGATCCGTAACCCGTTCGACGACTTCACGGGCCACTACGTCTTCCACTGCCACATCCTTGCCCACGAGGACGCGGGGATGATGCAGACGGTCGACGTGATCAGAAGAGGCGCGAGACCCACCCCGCCACCCGGCGGCGGCATGGCGCACATGCACATGGCCGACATGGCCGACGTGCGGATCGCCGGCGCGTCCGACTAAGCCGCCGCCAGCACGCGCGGCAGCCAGTCGCCCACCGCGGCGACGAGCAACGCCGCGTCGCCGCGCAGGCTGTGGTCGCCTCTCACCTGCACCACCTCGCGACCCGGCAGAGCGGCCGGCGGCATCCCGAAGCCGTCGGTGACGCCCTGGACGATCAGCACCGGCACGGACACCGCCTCCAGCTCGTCCAGACGGCTGGGGCGCGCGGCGGCGCCCTCGCGCGACGGCGGCTGCAGCGGGAACGCGAGGCACAGGACCCCGGCCGCGCCGACGGCCGCTGCGGTGCGGCAGGCGACGCGCGCGCCCGAGGAGCGCCCGCCGACGACGAGCCGCAGGCCGCGCAGCTCGTCCGCGCGCAGCGCCTCCAGCACCGCGACCCAGGCCGCGTCGAGCTGTCTCGCCGGCGCCGGCGAGCGACGGCCGGCGACGCGGTAGGGCTGCTCGACGAGCGCGACGCTCACGTCCGCGCCCAAAGCCGCCCGGCTGGCGGCGACGAGGTCGGGCGCCGAGACGCTGCCGCCCGCGCCGTGGCCGAGTACGAGCGCGCCGCGCGGCGACCTCCCCGAGGCCGGCTGCACGAGCACGCGCGCCGGCCCGTGGGGCGTGTCCAGCTCGCGTGTGGTGGAGGCGGCCATCGCGCGCCCTCTATCGTCTCACCGATGACCGAGCTCGCCGCGCCGATCGCGTCCAACCAGGGCGAGCAGCTCGTCGACGTCGGCCGCGGCATCACGCTCTGCTGCGAGACGTTCGGCGACCCGGCCGACCCGCCGCTGCTGCTCGTCATGGGCCTCGGCATGCAGATGGTCCACTGGCCGCTCGGGCTGATCGCGCAGTTCGTCGAGCGCGGCCACCACGTCGTGCGCTTCGACAACCGCGATCGCGGCCGCTCGACGCACGCGCGGATGCGGCCGCCGACGCTCACGAGACTGCTCACGCGCCGCTTCGGCACGGACCAGTACACGCTCGAGGACATGGCGCTCGACACCGCCGGGCTGATCGACGCGCTGGAGCTCGACTCCGCCCACGTCGTCGGCGTCTCGATGGGCGGGATGATCGCCCAGACGCTCGCGGCCACGCGCCCGCGCCGCGTGCGCTCGCTCGTCTCGATCATGTCGACGACCGGCAGCCGCCGCGTCGGGCAGCCGAAGCCGCGTGTGTACCCGGCGCTGCTCGGCACCGCGCCGCGCGAGCGCGCCGGCTACGTCGAGCACCAGCTGCGGATCCTGACGGCGATCGGCGCGCCCGGCGACGTGCTCGACACGCCGGAGGGGCGCGCCCTCGTCGAAGGCGCCTACGACCGCGACCCCGACGTCGGCGCGACTGCCCGCCAGCTGGCCGCGATCCTCGCCTCCGGAAACCGCACGCGCATGCTGCAGGCGATCACCGCGCCGACGCTCGTGATCCACGGCGACCAGGATCCGCTGATCCCGCCCTCGGGCGGCCGCGCGACCGCACGCGCGATCCCGGGCGCGCGCCTCATGCTCGTCCCCGGCATGGGCCACGGGCTGCCGGAGCGGCTGTGGCCGCTGCTGGTCGACGCGATCGTCGAGCACGTCGCGAGCGCCGAGCGCAGCCTGCGCGCTCCGCGCACCGTTTGACTATCGTTCAAGTCATGACCGCCACCGAGCACTTCGACGTCCTGATCGTCGGCGCGGGCCTCTCCGGCGTCGGCGCCGCCGTCCACCTGCAGCGCGACTGCCCGCGCAAGACGTACGCGATCCTCGAGGCGCGCGAGCGCAGCGGCGGGACCTGGGACCTCTTCCAGTACCCCGGCATCCGCTCCGACTCCGACATGTTCACGCTCGGCTACTCCTTCAAGCCGTGGACGGAGGCCAAGGCGATCGCCGACGGCCCGTCGATCCTCAACTACATACGCGAGACCGCGCGCGAGCACGGCGTCGAGGAGCACATCCGCTACTCCCGCCGCGTCGTGCGGGCGAGCTGGTCCTCGGCTGACGCGCGCTGGACGGTCGACGTCGAGCGCGGGGACACGGGCGAGACGGAGCAGCTGACCTGCGCGTTCCTCTACGGCAACACCGGCTATTACAAGTACGCAGAGGGCTTCACGCCGCAGTTCGCGGGCGTCGAGCGCTTCAGAGGCGAGCTCGTCCACCCGCAGCACTGGCCCGAGCAGCTCGACTACGCCGGCAAGCGCGTCGTCGTGATCGGCAGCGGCGCGACGGCCGTCACGCTCGTGCCCGCGATGGTCGACGGCGGCGCCGAGCACGTGACGATGCTGCAGCGCTCGCCGACCTACATCGTGGCGCTGCCCGGCCGCGACCCGATCGCCGACTTCCTGCGCGCGAAGCTGCCGGCGAGACTCGCGTACACGGCGGTGCGCTGGAAGAACGTCGTGCTGCAGGCGATCTTCTACCAGCTCAGCAGACGGCGCCCGAAGCTCATGAGACGCGTCTTCCGCAGAGGCGTCGAGAGAGCGCTGCCCGCCGGCTACGACGTCGACACGCACTTCACGCCGACGTACGACCCGTGGGACCAGCGTGTCTGCCTCGTGCCCGACGCGGACCTCTTCAGAGCGATCGGCGGGGGGCGTGCATCGGTCGCGACGGACCGCATCGAGACGTTCACCGAGCGCGGCCTGAAGCTCGTCTCCGGCGAGGAGCTGGAGGCCGACGTGATCGTCACGGCGACGGGCCTCAACCTGCAGCTGCTGGGCGGGATGACGCTCGCGGTCGACGGCGAGGACGTCGACCTGTCCGAGTGCGTCGGCTACAAGGGCATCATGTTCAGCGGCGTGCCGAACGCCGCCGTCACGCTCGGCTACACGAACGCCTCGTGGACGCTCAAGGCCGACCTCTGCGCCGAGTACGTGTGCCGGCTGCTCAATCACATGGACGCCAACGGCTACCGCCGCGTGACGCCGCTCGGGCCCGACCCGTCGCTGCCGACGCGGCCGTTCCTCGACCTCAGATCCGGCTACATCCTGCGCTCCCTCGACGCGCTGCCGAAGCAGGGCGACACGACGCCGTGGCGCCTGCACCAGAACTACGCGCGCGACATCCTGATGCTGCGGCGCGGGCCGCTGGAGGACGACGCGATCGAGTTCTCGCGCACGGGCGCGGCGGTCGGCGGGATGACCGCCGCGGCGGAGCCGGTCGCGGTCTGAGCGCCGCGCTGCCTACGATGTAGGCATGTGCCGAAACATCAGAACCCTCTACAACTTCGAGCCGCCCGCGAACGAGGACGAGGTCCACGCCGCCGCGCTCCAGTACGTCCGCAAGATCAGCGGCTTCACGAGACCGTCGCAGGCGAACGCCGAGGCGTTCGAGCACGCGGTCCACGCGGTCGCCGAGATCTCGCGTGAGCTGCTCGTCGAGCTGAGAACCGCCGCTCCGCCGAAGGACCGCGAGGTCGAGGCGGCGAAGGCGAAGGCGCGCGCCGCCGAGCGCTACGGGCGCGCCGCCTAGCGCTCGAACAGCTCGCCGACGATCGCGCGCAGCTCCGCCGCGGCCGGCGACAGCACGCGCTCGCGGTGCCAGAAGAGCGCGATCGACTGCGCGAGCGGGACGGTGTCGAGCGTGTGCGTGGCGATCGCCGGGTCGTCGGCGGCGACGCCGTAGCTGGGCAGCAGGCCGGCGCCGACGCCGGCGGCGACGAGCGAGCGCACGGTGTCGTCGAGGTCCGTGCGGAAGACGACGTTCGGCTCGTGGCCGGCGGCCGTCAGCTGCGCTTCGAGCGGCGGCCCGGAGCGCTCGCCGTGCCGGCCGACGAGCGGGCGCTCGGCGAGGTCGACGAGCTGGACCGGCTCCCCGCGGCGCGCGAGCGACCAGCGCACCGGCGCCGCGAGCACCCAGCGCACGCGCAGCAGGCGCTGGTGATCGAACGGACCCGGCGCGAGCGGCAGCGTCGCGAGCGCGAGGTCGAGCGCGCCCTGCTCGACGAGCTCGAACAGCGGTGCGTCGGTCGTGAACTCGCTCGCCAGCACCTGCGTGCCCGGGCGCCGTTCGCGGTAGGTGCCGAGCACGCGTCTCAGCAGTCGCGGCCCGATGCCCTGCGGCACGCCGATGCGCACCGCGCCCGTCTCGCCGGCGGCGAGGCGGTCGAGGTCCGCGCGCGCCGCGGCCTGGCGCGCGAGCAGCACCTCGGCGTGGCGCACGAGCAGCTCGCCGGCCTGCGTCATCGTGACCTCGTTCGCCCCCGAGGCGCGCTCGACGAGGCGCGTGCCGGCGACCTCTTCGAGCGTCGAGATCTGCCGGCTGACCGCCGACTGCACATAGCCGAGCCGCTCGCCGGCGAGGCGGAACGAGCCCGTCTGCGCGACCGCGACGAGCGCGGCGAGATGTCGCGCCTCGAACGCCGGCGAGCGCTCCGGCTCAGGGACGCCCGCGATGGCGCCCCGCGTCCTTTCGCGTCCCTTCAGGCGGATGTCGCCGGTCCGCTTCTCGCCTGCATGTTGCGGGGATTCGAGCATGAACGCAAAGGTGCCAGGTCCGTACGTTCGAGGTGTGTTCCAGATGTGCGCATGGGGGTTCTATGGACCTTTGACGAGGTAGGGACGCCCGAAAGCGGAGGCGCTCACCACGGGCTCCCCGCCGCCAGATGCGGGTTGCTCCACAGCCGCTGGTCCTCGAGCCCGAGCCGCCAGAAGCCGACGCCGCCGAGACCTCTGTCGTGCGCGAGCTGGATGCGCCGCCCGCTCGTGTCCGCGTCGGGGTACCAGACGTCGTGCCACACGCCGCCGGCGTCGGTGTAGGTGGCGTGGTAGTTGTCGGCCGCGGGGTCGAGCAGCGTCGTCGCGCCCATCTCCGGCAGGTGCGGGACGAGGTCCTCGTACTGGTAGGCGGTCGCCTTGTTCGACGGGCCGCCGCCGTTGGGCCAGTCCATCGCGTAGAGGTTGGTCCCGTAGACCACCTTCTGCTTCAAGGGCGTGCTCGCGAAGTAGCTCGCGACCTGCGTCACCCAGGTGGCGTCGTCCTGCGCTCCCGGCGCCGACGTCGACCAGTGCAGGCCCCACGCCATCACGAACAGCCAGTCGGCCGCCTGCTCCAGGCGCGGCACGTCGAAGATGCCCGAGCGCGAGTGTCTGAGGTCGTCTCTCGTCTTCGCCGAGACGGCGAGCGTCAGCAGCCGCCCGTCCGCGTGCAGGCGCGCGGCGAGCTCCTCGACGAACGAGCTGTAGACCGCGCGGTCGGTCGCGGCGCCGGCCTCGAAGTCGAGCGAGATGCCGTCGTAGCCGTGGTCGGCGGCGAGCTGCCGGAGGCCGGCGAGCCAGGCCTCGCGCGTCGCGGGGTCGGTCAGGATCGCGTGGATCCGCGTCGTCGACTGGCAGTTCACGCGCGGCATCAGCTTCACGTGGCGTGCCAGCGCCCACTGCGTCACGAGCGGATCGTCGGAGCCCTCGATCGTGACGCTGCTCGTGCAGTCGAAGTACGTCGGGTAGACGTAGCCGATCTGCCGATAGTGGTCGCGGAAGTCCTCGAAGCTCTGGTCGGTCGTCGCGAGCAGGAAGGCGTGCGCGTGCCCGCTCGTGGGGACCGGGTCCTGCGTGCGCGCGGCGACGGTCGGCGTCGGCGCGCTCGCGTAGCCGAGGTTGTCGACGGCGACGACGGAGATCCCGTAGCCGGTCGACGGCGCGAGGTTGTCGAGCACGTCGGAGGTCGCGTCGACCTGGCGCACGACGACGCCGTCGCGCAGGATGCGGTAGCCCTGGATGCGACCCGCGGCGACGCTGCTCGGCTGCCACTGCACGCCGATCTGCGAGTCCGAGACGGGCAGCGCCTGCAGGCCCTGCGGCGTGCTCGGCGGCGTGTGCGCGGTGTCGAGCGCGACGGCGTTGCTCGGGGCGCTCGTGCGCCCGCGGCTGTCGACCGCGACGACCGTGAACTTGTAGCTGCGGTTCGGGGCGGCCGAGAGCGTCCAGCTCGTGCGCGTGGTCTGGCCCATGGAGTCGCCGCCGCGCAGGAGGCGGTAGCCGGCGAGCTTGCCGTCGCCGGGCGTGCCGGGGAGCCAGTCGAGCTTCAGGCCGCGCTCGTCGCCGGAGATCGCGAGCGCGCGGGGTGCCCCCGGTGCGCGGTAGTCGACGTGGACGCGCTTCGCGGCAGCGCAGCGCGTGCGTCTGCCGGCGCGGTTCAGCGTCAGGACGGCGAAGCGGTAGCCGCCGTCGATTTCCACCTGGACGCGCAGCGCGCGCTTGCGCGTCTGCCCGAGCGTGTGGCCGTTGCGGGTGACGCGGAAGCGCTTGGCGGTTCTCGCGGCCTTCCACCGCAGCGTGCCGACCGTCTTGCCGGTCGTGCGCGTGAACGTGAGCGCGGTCGGTCTGGCACAGGCCGGAGCGCGTCGCTTGGCGTGCTTGGCGGACGCCGAGGCGGGCGCGGCGAGGATCGACGTCGCCGCGAGCGCCAGCAGGAGGGGGAGGAGCAGCAGGCGCCTCATTCGACCGTCACCGTCTTCGCGAGGTTGCGGGGGCGGTCGGGGTCGAGCCCTCGCTCGACGGCGATCGCGTGCGCGAGCAGCTGCAGCGGGACGATCGCCGGGATCGGCGACAGCAGCGGGTCGGTCGCCGGCACCAGCACGAGCTCGTCGGCGGCGTCGGCGATCGCGCCGGCGGCGCCCTCGGTCGCGATCGCGAGCACGTGCGCGCCGCGCGCCCGCACCTCGGACACGTTCGAGCACAGCTTGTCGAGCACCGGCGACTGGGTCGCGACGACGACCACCGGCGTGCCCTCGCCGAGCAGCGCGATCGGGCCGTGCTTCATCTCGCCGGCCGCGTAGGCGTCGGAGGGGATGTAGGAGATCTCCTTCAGCTTCAGCGCGCCCTCCAATGCCACCGGCAGGCCGGCGTGACGGCCGAGGAACAGGAAGAACGGCTCGTTGCACCAGCGCTCCGCCGCGCGCGCGATCGGCTGCTCGGAGGCGGCGCGCGCGGCCGCGACGACGGCGGGCAGCCGTTGCAGCTCGTCCTCCAGCCGCTCCGCCTGCGCGTCGGCCAGCACGCCGCGCGCGGCGCCGAGCTGGCGCGCCAACGCGGCCAGCAGCGCGACCTGCGTGACGAACGTCTTCGTGGCGGCGACGCCGACCTCGGTGCCGGCGTCGGTCAGCAGCACCGCCGACGCCTCGCGCGTGACCTGCGAGCCGGGCACGTTCGTGAGCGCGAGCACGTTCGCGCCGCGGCTGCGCGCCATCGACAGGGCGCCGATCGTGTCGGCTGTCTCGCCCGACTGCGTGATCCCGAGGACGATGTCGCCGGGGCCGATCGCCGGCTCGCGGTAGCGCCACTCGGAGGCGACGTCGACGTCGACGCGCAGCCCCGCCCAGCGCTCCAGCAGGTGCTGGCCCGCGAGCCCGGCGTGGTAGCTCGTCCCGCAGGCGACGATCGTGATCCGCCGCGCCGCGCACAGCTGCACCCACGGCAGCTCGTCGAGCCCGGGGCCGGCGGGCGCGGCGCGCAGCGTGCGGCGCAGCGCGCGCGGCTGCTCCTCGATCTCGGCGAGCGTGTACGACGCGTGCTCGCCGCGGCTCGTCGCCGCCACGCGCTCGTCCAGCGTCAGGCGGCGCGGGCGCACGGCGTGGCCGCGCGCGTCGAGCACGCGCATCGCGCCGTGGTCGAGCACGGCGACCTCGTCGTCCTCGATCGCGTGCGCGGCGGCGGCGTCGATCGGCAGTCCGGCGATCGCTGAGCCGAGGAAGCGCTCGCCGTCGCCGTGGCCGGCCACCAACGGGCAGGCGCGGCGCGTGCCGACGAGCGTGCCGGGCTCGTCGGGCGAGGCGGCGACGAACGCGAAGTGGCCGCTCAGCTGCTGCAGCGAGGCGCGCACGGCGTCGGCCAGCCCGCCGACGTGCAGCGTGCGCGCGACGAGGTGCGCGACGACCTCCGCGTCGGTGTCGGAGTCGAAGCGCGCGCCCTCGGCCTCCAGCACCGCGCGCAGCTCGGCGTGGTTCTCGACGATCCCGTTGAGGACGATCTGCACGCGCTGGCCGTCGTCCGTCAGCGGGTGCGCGTTGCCCTCGCTGACGCGGCCGTGCGTCGCCCAGCGCGTGTGGCCGATGCCGGTCGTCGAGACGCGCAGCGTCTCGCGGCTGGGGTGCTTGACGACCGCGTCGCGCAGCTGCGCGATGCCGCCGACGCTGCGCACGCGCACCGCCGTGCCGTCGCCGCCGAGCAGGGCGACGCCGGCGGAGTCGTAGCCGCGGTATTCCAGGCGCTCCAGGCCCCCGAGCAGCAGCTCGAGCGCGGGGCGCTGTCCGACGTAACCGACGATGCCGCACATGGCCGTCGACTCCCTTCGGGGGTGGGGGTTGCAGAGGGGGTGGGGGTGGGGGTGGTCTGGGCCTGCGCGGTGCCGCGCAGCTCGGCGATCCGCTGCGCCGCCGACGGCGCGATCGCCGGGGCGGCCGCCGCGATCGGCAGCACCGACAGCGGGACCAGCGCGAAGCCGGCGGCGCGTCTCCATCGCGGGCTCACGCGCCCGCCTCGTTCGGCGTCGGCGTGGGCTGCGCGTGGCCGGTGGCCGTCGCCGGCCGCGTGCCCCAGTCGGAGCTGCGGGCGGTGAGGATCGCCCAGTAGGTCTGCCACAGCAGGAAGGCGAGGTAGAAGAAGCAGAAGACGACGCCGTAGATCCAGCGCGGGTCGTAGCGCGGGCGGCGCACGACGTAGTAGAGGCCGTACGCCAGCGCCATCGCGTAGATGCCCGCGACGTAGACGAACGGGATGCTCGTCGCGCCGGTGATCGGCAGCCACAGCAGCGCGCGGATCGCGACGATCGGCGCGACCAGCGAGATCAGGATGCCGAGGTAGGCCGTGAGCGCGGCGATCGGGTGCTTGCGCCACACGAACGTCATCAGGATCAGCGACTCGCGCGTCCACGAGCGCTTCCAGCGCAGCTGCTGCTTGAGGAACTGGCGCAGCTTCGTCGGCACCGCCGTGTGCGAGACGGCGTTCGAGGCGTACAGCACCTTCCAGTCGCGCAGCACGCGGTTCGTCAGCGCGCGGTCGTCGCCGAACGTGGCCGGCGAGCCGAAGAACGTCTGGTGCTCCCAGCCGTCGAGGTGGGGGACGATCGCCTTGCGCCGGTAGGCCGAGAAGCAGCCCGAGCAGCAGGTGACGCAGGAGAAGATCGACTCCGCCGCCTTCACGACCTGGAACGCGACGAAGTAGCGGACGACCTGCATCTTCGAGAGCCACGAGTCGTCCGGGTTGGCGACGTCGGCGTGGCCGCAGATCGCGCCGACGCGCTCGTCCGCGAAGCCCTGCACGAGCTTGCGCAGCGCGTCCGGCTCGACCGAGCTGTCGGAGTCCACGAAGGCGAGGATCTCGGCGTCGGTCGCGCGCATGCCGACCGCCATCGCGGCGCGCTTGCCGCAGTTCTGGCCGAGGTCGATGACGCGCACGCGCGGCTCCTCGGCGGCGACCTCGGACATGCGCTTGAGCGTCTCGTCGGTCGAGCCGTCGTTCACCGCCACCAGCTCGAGCTTGTCCTGCGGGTAGTCGAGCGCGAGCAGCGAGCGCAGCGAGTGCGCGATCACCTCCTCCTCGTTGAAGGCCGGCATCACGATCGCGACATGCGGCTCGATGCCGGCGTCGCGCGGCGGCTTGTACGGCAGCGAGAACAGGAAGCGGCTCGTGATGTAGGTCACGACGACGATCCCGTACGCCATGAACATGACGTCCTCGGCGCCGCTGTCGAACCACAGCCCGTGGTAGGCGATCGCGAGCAACAGCAGCGCGGTCAAGTAGACGGCGGCGACGACGCGCATCGCCTTGTCGGCCAGCGTGGGCACTAGACCAGGTGGCGTGGACCGTCGAGCGGCAGGCGGTAGGTCGCGTCGAGCACGTGCTCGAAGCTGTCGAGCCAGCCGAGGTCGGCGCCGTCGTGCAGCGCGGTCACGATCGCGAGGTCGGCGTCGGCCGGCGCCGGCTGCGCGATCGAGCGCAGCTGCGTGCCGGAGGCGGTGCGGACCTCGGCGACGCGCGGGTCGTGGTAGGCGACCTGTGCGCCGGTGCGCTCCAGCCGCTCGGCGATCGCCAGCCCGGGCGACTCGCGCGCGTCGGCGACGCCCGGCTTGTAGGCCATCCCGGCGATCAGCACGCGCGCCTGCGGCGCCGCGATCCCGCGCAGCCGCAGCAGCGACAGCGCGCGCGCCGTCACCGCCGCCGGCCGCGCCACGATCCCCGCCATCGCCTGCTCGGCGATCGGGGTCGCGACGCCGGCCTCGTTGAGCGGCTCCAGCAGGTAGTACGGGTCGACCGGGATGCAGTGCCCGCCGACGCCAGGACCGGGGTAGTGCGCGAGGAAGCCGTAGGGCTTCGTCGCGGCCGCGTCGACGATCTCCACCGGGTCGAGCCCGAGGTGCGTGCAGACGCCCGCCATCTCGTTCGCGAACGCGAGGTTGACGGCGCGGAAGGTGTTCTCGTAGAGCTTCGTCAGCTCCGCCGCCTCGAGCGAGGAGACGAGGTGGATCGCCGCCGTCGTCGGCGCCAGCAGCTGCTGCGCGCGGCGGGCGCAGTCCGGCGTCGCGCCGCCGACGACGCGCGGCACGGCCTGCTGGTCGACGGTCAGGTCGCCGGGCAGGATCCGCTCCGGGGCGAACGCGACCGCCACGTCCTCGCCGGCCTTCAGGCCGCGCTCGCGCAGCGGGTCGACGAGCAGCTCGCGCGTCGAGCCGACGGCGCTGGTGGAGGTCAGCACGAGCGTCTGTCCGGGCCGCGCGTGCTCCACGGCGCTCGCGCAGGCGGCCCGCAGCGCCCGCGGGTCGGGCCGGCGCTGCTCGTCGACCGGCGTCGGGACGCAGACGATCACCGCGTCGGCGGCGGCGATCGCCGCGGGGATCGAGCTGAGCCGCAGGCGCTCGCCGCCGAGCGCGCCGCGCAGCCGGTTGACGTCGCCGTCCGGCAGGTCGACGTCGTGGGCGTGGATCGCCTGCAGGCGCCGCTCGCTGACGTCGATGCCGATCACGTCGGCGCCGCCGTCGTGGAGGGCGAGGACCGTCGGCAGCCCGACGTAGCCCAGCCCGACGACGGCGACGCACGGCGGGACGAGCGGGGACGCGGCAGGGGTCGGCTCGGCGGCTGCGGGCACGGCAGGGGCGACCGCGAGCGCATGCGCTTCGGACACGGCGGATCCTCCAGGGATCGATGTCGGGGGGAAGAGGGGCGCCCGGCCGAGGGACTTGGAGGGCCGGCCGTGCGCCGCGCAACAGGAGAGCCGCTGCGCCCCCGAACCGGCAATGGGGTCAGGACCCCAGTTTGGGCACTTCGTTAATCGCTTTTCTGGATAACCACCGTTTTACGGGGCGTCACGCATGTCTACGACGACATCTGCGTCTCGCATGAGGGCGATGCGGCAGGCGTTGACGACGACGTTCATCGAGGTTTCGCCCTCCGGCGATCGCGAGCGACCGCCTGCGGGCGGCGTCGCTAGTCGATCACGACGCCGAGGCTCACGCGCACGACCTTGCCGCTTCTGATGAAGAAGTCCGTGACGCGCTGGCCGGCTCTGAAGCTGTGCGTGTGGCACGAGTGGCTGCCGGAGATCGTCTCGCATCTCACGCCGCCGACCTTCGCTCTCACGGCGGCCTCGGTCGAGCCGACGCCGATCCCCTGGGCGGTGCGGTCGCCGAGACCGGTGGTCGTGACCGAGCTGACGGTTCTGCCGCCCTGGTAGTCGACGACGATCCCGCCGACGTAGCGCTCCTCGCGGAATCTGCCGAAGTCGTTGCTGCCGTTCTGGACTCTGGCGGGTCTGCCGAGCGCGGCGTGGACCTGTGCGACGGTGCTGCCGATGCGGGCGCCGGCGATCCCCTGATCGACCTGGATCTGCGCCGCGGCGGCTGCCGGCAGCGCGGCGGCGGCAGATGCCGCCAGCGCAGCGGACAGCGCGAGTCGACGTGTCATGTGGTTCCTCCCGTGGGTTGTGCCGTGGTCAGTGAGTCGGAGCGCGTCCCGCGCCCGACGAGCAGCAGTGCGACGAGGAAGCCGGCGATCGCGAGCGCGCCGCTCACGCGCAGCGTCGTCTGCAGCCCGTCGACGAACGCCTGTCCGGCGCTGCCGCCGGCCTCGGCTTGATGGCCGGCCGCGGTGGAGACGATCGTGGTCGCGATGCCGAGGCCGATCGACCCGCCCGCGACCTGGAACATGTAGAGGATCCCGCCCGCCAGGCTGGCGCGCGACTCGTCGAGCGTGCCGATCGCGAACGTCGTCGCCGCCGAGTAGAAGAGGCCGACGCCGATCCCCAGCACCAGCAGTCCGGGCAGCAGGATCGCGTACGCGGAGTCGGCGCGCAGCAGCGAGAGCAGCAGCATCCCGGCGGGCAGGCACGCCGCGCCGGTCACGATCACGCGCTTGCCGCCCCAGCGCTCGTACAGCGGGCCGGCGGCGAACGAGGAGAGCCCGAAGATCGCCATCATCGGCAGCAGGCCCGCGCCGGCCTTCAGCGCAGACCAGCCGAGCAGCTTCTCCATGAACTGCGGCAGGTACATGACGGCGGTGAAGAACGTCATCGACATCAGCAGCACGGCGACCGCGACGGCGCGGAAGTCGCGGTTGGCGAGCACGTCGTCGGGCAGCAGCGCGTAGGGACCGGCGCGGCGCTCGAGCGGGACGACGAGCAGCATGAGCAGCGCGGAGAGCGCGAGCGCGCCGATCACGCGCGGGTCGCCCCAGCCCCACGTGTCGACCTGGTCGAGCGCGATCAGCAGCAGCACGAGCGAGCAGCTGAGCGTCGCGGTGCCGAACCAGTCGAAACGGCGGTCGGCGCCCTCGTCGCGAGTCTCCCCGACGGTGCGGACCACGACGAGGATCGCGGCGGCGGCGATCGGGATGTTGAGCACCAGCACCCAGCGCCAGTCGATCGCGTCGGTGATGACGCCGCCGAGCAGCGGGCCGGCGGCGTTGCCCAGCCCCGCGACGCCGAGCACGAGCGCGCCCGCGAGCCCCTTGCGCGACTCCGGCAGCAGCCCGTACATCATCCCCAGCGTCGCCGGCCACATCATCGCGCCGCCGATCCCCATCACGGCGCGCGCGGCGATCAGCACGGCGATGTTCGGCGCGAGCGCGCCGGCGAGCGAGCAGACGGCGAAGATGCCCGCGCCGACGACGAAGATCCGCCGCCGCCCGAGCAGGTCGGCGAGCCGCCCGCCGGTGACGGTGAAGACGCCGAACACGAGCGCGTAGGCGTTGATCGTCCACTGCACGGTCGAGACGTCGACGTGGAAGTCCTTCTCGATCGCCGGCAGCGCGACGGCGAGCGCCGTGAAGTCGTTCGCGACCACGAAGATCGCGAGCCCGGTCGCGACGAGCGCCAGCTTGGTGGCGCGGTCGATCGGCGTGGCGGTGGCCCTGCTCACCGCGGCGGATCCTTACAGGGCGGTCGGAGGGCGGCAAGGGCGCGGCGCGTCGGCGTCGAACAGAGGTCCACGATGGATGCGCGCAGCGAACGCGTGGCGAAGCGGTTCGAGCCGTTCGTGATGGTCGCTGCGGTGCTGGTGATCCCGCTCCTGATCATCGACCAGGCCGACCCCGGCGGCGCATGGACGGTCGTCGAGGTCGTGCTCGACTGGGGCACGTGGCTCGTGTTCGTCGCCGAGATCGTGACGATGCTGGCGATCGTTCCGGACCGCCGTCGGTGGCTGCGCGAGCATCCTGTCGACGTCGTCGTGACGGTGATCAGCCCGCCGGTGCTGCCGACCGGACTCGCGGCGGTACGGGTGCTGCGACTGCTCCGGGTTCTGCGCCTGCTGCGCCTCGGGCCGATCGCGAGACGCATGTTCTCGCTCGATGGCGTCAAGTACGCGGGGCTGCTGGCGTTCGTGACACTGTTCGCCGGTGGGTCGGCGTATGCCGCGGTCGAGCACCACAAGAGCGAGTGGACCGGCGTCTGGTGGGCGGCCGAGACGATGACGACGGTCGGGTATGGCGACGCTCCGGAGACCTTGCCCGGCAGACTGATCGCGATCGTCGTCATGGCCGTCGGGATCGGCTTCGGGACACTCCTGATCGGCTCGATCGCCGAGCGCTTCATCGCGCACGAGGTCGACGCGGAGATCCAGGTGACCGAGGCCGAGCTGCACCGCGAGCTGCGCGAGGTCGCGCAGCGGCTGGAGCGGATCGAGCTGTTGATGAGCCGTAGGGCCGGCGCGGACGTTGGCACGCCGCTTTAGGCGGATGAAAGGCTTTACATATAGATACTAGGTGTATAGACTTTCATTCATGCATCCTGAACAGATCGCTGAGCTTGCTCGGCGGACCGGGGGCACCGCTTCGTCTGCCGAGCTCGTCGCGGGCGGAACTCGCTGGGAAGACCTCTACGGCATGCGCGACAGCGGCGCACTCGTCGAGATCTCGCGCGGCATCTATCGTCTGGCTGACGCTCCGGCGACCGCGCACGTCGACCTGCTCGCCGTCTGTCGGCGCGTGCCCGACGGGATGATCTGCCTCAACTCCGCTGCGAGCTACTGGGATTTGACCGACGAGATGCCCGATGTCGTGCATGTCGCCGTTCCTCGCGGTCGACACCGCCCGCAGATTGCGTATCCACCGACGCAGGTGCACGTCTTCGCGGTTGCGACGTTCGACATCGGTCGCGAGTCGCGGCAACTCGAGTCAGGCGAGGGCATCGCCGTCAGCTCACGTGAGCGCACTGTCGTCGACCTCCTGCGCATGCGCTCGCGGGTCGGTCGCGACCAAGCGCTGGCTGCGTTGCGGCGCTATCTGGCGAGCGAGGGCGCGCGTCCAGGCGAGCTGTTGACGGTTGCGCGCCGCTTGCGCGCCGGAACGGTCGTGGCAGCTGCGATGGAGCCGTTGCTGGCGTGAGCGACCACACGTCTCAGCAGGCCTACTCGGCACTGCAGAAGCTCGCTCGCGAACAAGGGCGCACGAGCCAGCAGCTCTTCGAGCTCTATATCCACGAGCGGTTCCTGGCGCGGATCGCAGCATCGCCGCTCGCGCCGCGGTTCGTCCTCAAGGGCGGCATGCTGCTCGCCGTCCTCGACGTGCGCCGTCCCACTCGTGACGCCGATCTGCTCGCGCGTGGGCTCGCCAACGAGCCGGAGGCGATCCGAGCAGCGGTCGAAGAGATCGCAGCCGTCCCGATGAACGACGGTGTGATCTTCAAGCCGGCGACGATGATCATCGACCGGATCCGCGAGGACGCCGACTACCCCGGCGATCCGATCGTGCCGCGGCGCATCGACTACCCGACACTGCTCGATGACGCGAGCTTTCAGCTGCTGGGCTATCCGCTCGAGAGCGCGATCGCCGAGAAGGCGATCACGATGTTGACCCTCGGCGATGCGAACACACGTGACCGTGACTACGCCGACATCTATCTGCTCTCGCGCGTGCATCCGATCGAAGGGCCTGCGCTGCGCGCTGCGCTGAGCACGGTCGCCGAGCATCGCCGCGCCGAGATGGGTCAGCTCGGGACGCTCTTGAACACGCTGAGCGAGAGTCGCCAGCGGCCGTGGACGGCATTCCGCAGCCGGGTGGGGCTCGATGCCCTCCCTGAACGCTTCGCCGACGTCGTCGATGCCGTCGTAGCGTTCGTCGACGGCGTTCAAGCCGGGGGAGCCAGACGCTGGATCCCAGCCGAAGAGCGCTGGACCTCGACTCGCTGACTCAACCCCGCCCCAGCCCGATGCCCATGCGATCGGCGACCCGCGCGAGCGCGGCCTCCGCGGAACCGTCGCCGTGGGCGAGCGCGACCGCCGCATCGAGCCGCGCCACCTGCGCGTCGATAGCCGCATGGCGGATCGGAGCGACGGTCGCCCGCAGGTCCTCCAGCGCCGCCCGCATCCGCCGGCAGATCTGCAGCGAGCTCGCGCCATAGCCGCGGATCTCGTCGAACGCGAGGTCGAGCGCGTCCTCCCAGCCGGGCGACGGCCACACGAGGCGCACGCGGCCGTCGCCGCCGCGCGCGAACGACGCGTCGAGGTCGCGGCCCGCCAGCTCGCGCACGAGCGGCTCCAGCACGTCGATCCCCTGCACCGCCGTCGTCGGGTCGTTGACGGCGGGCGACAGCGCGCGGATCGCGGTGTCGACGACGATCCGCATCGCGAACGCGGGGTCCAGCTCGATCGTGCGCTCTTCGCCGATCTCGACGCCGGCGCGCAGCAACTCCGCTGCGATCGCCCCTTCGCCCGCACCGTGCACGCGCACGAGCACCTGGCCGGGGTCGACGAACTCGCCGACCGCGACCGCCAGCTCGATCGTCGCGCCGGCGCCCGTCGCGGCCGCGACGAGCAGCTCGCGGTCGAACGCGCTGACGACGCCGGGCGCGCCGTCCCACCGGACCGCGTGCGGGGAGGGAACCCGCCACGAGCCGTCGTCGTCGGCGCCCGCGCGGCCCTCCGCTGCGCCCAAAGGCCGCGGATACACGGCGTGGATCGCGACGACCGCCTCGCGCGCCACCGCCGCGTACAGCGCGCGCGGGCGCAGCCGGTCCATCGTCCGCTGCAGCAGCGCCAGGAACAGCACCGACGCGCCGACCAGCAGCACGATCGACAGCGTCACCGTGAGGTCGGGCGCATACTGCTCGCCGCGCCGCTCGAACGCCCGCAGCGCGACGAGCGAGTAGAGGAAGGCCGCGAGGAACGAGCCGATCGCGTGCTTGACGAGCCGGTCGCGGCGGAACCACAGGATCAGCCGCGGCGAGTACTGGCCGGCCGCGAACTGCACGACCACGAGCACGCTCGCGATCACGAGGCCGGTGAAGGCGATCATCCCCGTCGCCGTCGAGGTGAGGATGTCGCGGGCGGTGTCCATCCCCGTGTCGAGCCCGATCGAGGCGTCGCGCCGGCTGTCGATCCGCGGCGCGATCGCGCCCAGCGCCATCGCCCCGACGAGGTAGGCGGCGGGAATCGCGATCAGGCTGCGCTCCAGGCGCCGCCGCGCCCGGCGGCGGCGCGCGCGCCACACGAGCCCCGCCGTGCCTGTGACCGCTCGACCGCCTCCGTCCACTGCACTAGGATCGCCGACGTCGTGGACGGCAACACATGGTGAGCGTCGACGCAGGATCGTTCCTGGCGATCGTCGTCGTCGCCGCGCTCGCGGCGCTGGGCGCCGGCCTGCTGGCGCGCCGGCTCGTCGTCCCGGTGGTGGTGCTGGAGCTGCTGCTGGGGATCGCCATCGGCCCGCAGGGCCTGAACCTCGCGCAGCCCGACGACTTCGTCGACTTCTTCTCCAGCCTCGGGCTCGGCATGCTGTTCTTCTTCGCCGGCTACGAGATCGACTTCGAGCGGATCCGCGGCCAGCCGCTGCGGCTCGCGGCGTTCGGCTGGCTGATCTCGCTCGTGCTCGCCTACACGGTCGGCGGACTGCTCTCGCTTGCCGGGATCGTCGTCTCGCTGCTCTACACCGGCTCGGCGCTGGCGACGACGGCGATCGGCACGCTGATCCCGATCCTGCGCGACGCGGACGAGCTCAGAACGCGCTTCGGCACCTACCTGCTCGGCGCCGGGGCGATGGGCGAGTTCGGACCGATCCTGCTGATCACGCTCGTCTTCTCGACGAAGGGCGCGGCCGAGAACGCGGCGATCCTGGTCGCGTTCATCGTCACGGCGGTGCTCGCGGGCATCATTGCGGTGCGCTCGATGGGCCGCAGCTGGAACCTGTTCGAGCGCACGCTGGAGACGAGCAGCCAGCTGGCGATCCGCATGACGGTCGTGATCGTGTTCGCGCTCGCGGCGCTCGCCAGCGAGCTCGGCCTCGACCTGCTGCTCGGCGGCTTCGTCGCCGGGATCATCCTGCGGCTCGCGCTGCAGGGCCGCGAGGTCGAGGTGCTGGAGTCGAAGCTGACGGCCGTCGGCTACGGCTTCCTGATCCCGTTCTTCTTCGTCGCCAGCGGCGTCGCGGTGAACCTGCAGGCGCTGATCGACGATCCGGTGCAGTTCCTCAAGGTGCCGATGTTCCTGGCGCTGTTCCTGCTCGTGCGCGGCGCGCCCGCGCTGCTGCTGTACCGCAAGGTGCTCGACGCGCGCGAGCGTGCGGCGCTCGCGCTGTTCAGCGCGACCGAGCTGCCGCTGGTCGTCGCGATCACGACGATCGCCGTCGACGCGGGCCACATGCGCAGCTCGACGGCGGCCTCGCTGATCCTCGCCGCGATCTGCTCGACGGCGATCTACCCGATCCTGGCGCTGCGGCTGCGCGCGGGTGCGGTGCCGCGATCTTCGGAGTCCTACGCGTAGAGAGGGAGCCGTCTCGGCGCGCGGTCCCCTACGATGGGCCGGGTGCCCTCAGCCACCCGCTCAGAACTGCGCAACATCGCGATCGTCGCGCACGTCGACCACGGCAAGACCACGCTCGTCGACGGACTGCTGCGCCAGTCCGGCGCGTTCCGCGCCAACCAGGACGTCGCCGACCGCGTGATGGACTCGATGGACCTCGAGCGCGAGAAGGGCATCACGATCCTCGCGAAGAACACTGCGGTCCAGTACGGCGAGACGAAGATCAACATCATCGACACGCCCGGCCACGCGGACTTCGGCGGCGAGGTCGAGCGCGGGCTGACGATGGTCGACGGCGTGCTGCTGCTCGTCGACGCGAGCGAGGGCCCGCTGCCGCAGACGCGCTTCGTGCTGCGCAAGGCGCTGGAGTCGCGGCTGCCGGTGATCCTCGTCGTCAACAAGGTCGACCGCCCCGACGCGCGCATCGGCGAGGTGATCGACGAGACCTACGAGCTGTTCCTCGACCTCGACGCCGACGAGTCGCAGATCGAGTTCCCGATCGTCTACACGAACGCGAAGGACGGCTGGGCGTCGATGAGAGAGGGCGAGCTGGGCGAGAACCTGCGCCCGCTGCTCGACCTGATCGTCGAGCACATCCCGGCGCCGTCCTACGACCCCGAGCACCCGCTGCAGGCGCTGGTCACCAACCTCGACGCCTCGCCGTACCTCGGCCGCATAGCGCTCTGCCGCGTGCGCCACGGCGTGATCAGACGCGGCCAGCAGGTCGCCTGGTGCCGCACCGACGGCTCGATCGAGCGCGTGAAGGTGACGGAGCTGTTCATCACCGACGCGCTGGAGCGCGTCGACGCGCAGGAGGCCGGTCCCGGCGAGATCATCGCGATAGCGGGCCTCGCCGACGTGACGATCGGCGAGACGCTCGCCGACCCCGCGGACCCGCGCGCGCTGCCGGTGATCCACGTCGACGACCCGTCGCTGTCGGTCACGATCGGCATCAACGCCTCGCCGCTCGCGGGCAGAGAGAAGGGCACGAAGGTGACGGCGCGGCTGATCAAGAACCGCCTCGACGCCGAGCTCGTCGGCAACGTCTCGCTGCGCGTGCTGCCGACCGCGCGCCCGGACACGTGGGAGGTCCAGGGCCGCGGCGAGCTGCAGCTGGCGATCCTCGTCGAGCTGATGCGGCGCGAGGGCTTCGAGCTGACGGTCGGCAAGCCCCAGGTCGTCACGCAGGAGATAGACGGCAAGCTGCACGAGCCGATGGAGCACATGACGATCGACATCCCCGACGAGCACGTCGGTGTCGTCACGCAGCTGCTCGCGACGCGCAAGGGCCGGCTGGGGGAGATGGTCAACCACGGCACCGGCTGGGTGCGGATGGAATACCGCGTTCCCGCGCGCGGGCTGATCGGCTTCCGCACGGAGTTCCTGACCGAGACGCGCGGGACGGGGATCCTCCACCACGTCTTCGACGGCTACGAGCCTTGGCAGGGCGTGCTGCGCCTGCGCCCGAGCGGCTCGATCATCGCCGACCGCGCCGGGAGAGTCACCGCCTTCGCGCTGACCGGCCTGCAGGACCGCGGCACGCTGTTCGTCGCGCCCGGGACCGACGTCTACAACGGCATGATCGTCGGCGAGCACACCCGCCCCGAGGATCTCGAGGTCAACATCGTGCGCGAGAAGCACCTCACGAACATCCGCTCCTCGACGGCCGACGAGCTGGAGCGCCTGACGCCGCCGAAGGTCCCGACGCTCGACGAGGCGCTGGAGTTCGTGCGCGAGGACGAGTGCGTCGAAGTCACCCCCGGCCACATCCGCCTGCGCAAGGTCGAGCTCGACCCGCATGCGCGCGTGAAGGCCTCCCGCGCCCGCTCGCGCGAAGCGCGCGAGGGCGTGCCGGTCGGATAGCGGCCGCGCGCGCTGCGCAGCGGGTCGCGCGCCGCCGGTAGGCTGCCGGCCACGATGTCCGCGGTCGCTCAACGCCGCCCGCCCGCCGCGCGCCGCAGCGCGCGGCTGCTGGCCGCGCTGCCGCCGGCCCTGCGCGGCGCGGCGCTCATGCCCGCCGCCGCGCTGCTCGTGCACCAGCTGCGCTACGAGCTGGCGTTCGGCGCCGACGCGCCGCGCGCGCTGGCGGCGCAGGGGCATGCGTACCTGTCGTCGCTGACGCCGTGGATCGTCCTGCTCGCCGGGCTCGCGCTCGGCGCCTCGCTCGGCTCGCTCGTGCAGCGCTGGGCGAACGGACGCGCCGCCGCGGCGGCGCCGCGCGCGACCGCTGCGCGCACGTGGCTGCTGGCCAGCGCCGCGCTGTTCGGGATCTACGCCGGACAGGAGCTGCTGGAGGGCACGTTCGCGGGCGGCCACGCGTCCGGCCTCGCCGCCGTGCTCGGCGGCGGCGGCTGGTGGGCGCTGCCGGCCGCGCTGCTGGTCGGCGGGGCGCTCGCGCTCGCGCTGCGCCTCGGCGTCGTCGCCGGCGAGGCGCTGGCGGCGCTCGCGCCGCCGCTGCGGCTGACGCTGCGCGCGGCCCTGCGCGAGGCGCGCCGCCTCGTCCCGACCTTCCCCGCACCTGCGACGCCCTCGCCGCTCGCGCGCGCCGCGGCCGGCCGTGCGCCGCCGCGCGACGCGGTCGCAGCCCAGCTCGCGTAGCGCCCCGGGACGACCGCGTGTCGCGCCCGTCCGGCGCTGCGACATCCGATCGAACTTCCCGAGGAGTCCCATGAATCGCATCGCACGTGCATGCAGACGCGCGACCCTGGCGACGGCGCTGCTGCTGGCGCTCGCCGCCGTCCCCGCCGTCGCCCACGAGGGCAACCCGAACTACCGCTCGGTCGTCAAGACGATCGTCCCGCCGACCGAGGGCCTCAGCGCGCAGGTGCTCGATCACGACGACGCGCTGTCGATCGTCAACAAGAGCGGCGACGACGTCACGATCCTCGACCTGCAGGGGAAGCCGTACGCCCGCCTGCACGAGGACGGCACCGTGCAGGTGAACGCGCACTCCCGCCTCGCGGTCGGCGAGAACGCGCCGTCCGGGCCGCACGGCCAGAGCGCGGACGACCACGCCGATGCCGCGCTGTACGCGAGCACGACGCTGCTCGCGCACGGCGACGAGGACCACGGCGCCGGCGAGCACGAGGCCGGCGAGGCCGGCGAGGCCGGCGTCGACTGGGTCACGATCGACAGAACGGGCCGCTACGAGTGGCACGACCCGCGCATCAAGTACCGCGCGCAGCCGGTCCCGCCGCAGGTGACCGACCAGAGCAAGGAGACGAAGGTCAAGGACTGGCGCGTCCCGCTGCTCGTCGCCGGCGAGCCCGGCGCGATCGTCGGCACGCTCACGTGGGTCGGCGAGCCCGGCGCCGGCTCGTCGTTCCCGACGGCGGCCGTCGTCTCGCTCGTCGTGCTGCTGCTGGTGGCCGTCGGGGCGGTCGTGCTCGTGCGGCGGCGACGGGCGGCCGGGGCGCAGACGTGACCCGGATGCGCGCGGGCGCGCTGCTGACCGTCGCGCTGCTGGCGGCCGGCGCGCTTGCGCCGGCGGCGGCGCAGGCGCACGGGATCTCCGGCAGCGCCGACCTGCCGATCCCGCAGTGGATGTTCGCGTGGGCGGCGGCGATCGTCCTGATCGCCTCGTTCGTCGCGCTCGGCGTGCTGTGGCCCAGACCGCGGCTGCAGCAGCCGCGGCTGCGGCGCGTGCTGACGATCCCGCACGGGGTGCGAGCACTGTGCGGCCTGGTCGGCGTCGCGCTCTACGGCTTCGTCGTCTACGCCGCCTTCGCCGGCACCGCGGTTCCGACTGCGAACCTCGCGCCGACCGCGATCTACGTCGCCTTCTGGGTCGGGATCCCGGTGCTGAGCGTGCTGTTCGGCGACGTCTTCGCGCTCTTCAGTCCCTGGCGCGCCGTCTACCGCTGGATCTCCGGCGCGGCGCGGCGCGTGAGCCCGGGGCTCGACGCCGAGCCGATGCGATACCCGGCGTGGCTCGGGCGCTGGCCGGCGGCGGCGGGGATCGTCGCGTTCGGCTGGGTCGAGCTCGTCTACGTCGACAAGGACGTGCCGTCGACGCTCGGCGCGCTCGCGCTGGCCTACGGGTTCGTCCAGGTCGTCGGCATGAGCGTCTACGGCGAGCGCACGTGGAGCGAGCGCGCGGACGCGTTCGGCGTCTGGTTCAACCTCTGCTCGCGCATCTCCGTATGGGAGACGCGCGGGCGCGAGCTGTGCGTGCGTCCATTGCTCGGCGGCCTGCCGCGGCTGGAGGCGCTGCCGGGGACCGTCGCGCTGCTGTGCGCGCTGATCGGGACGACGACGTTCGACGGCGCCTCCAACGGCGTGCTGTGGGTCGACGTCGCGCCGAAGTTGCAGGACCTGTTCGGCGACCTCGGCTTCGGCATCACAGCCGCGAACGAGCTCGCGTCGAGCATCGGGCTGGCGATCGCGGTCGCCGCCATCGCCGGCTTCTACGAGTTGGGGATCCGCGGCATGCGCACGGTCGACCCGCGGCGCGACGCGGGCGAGCTGGCGCGCTCGTTCGCGCACACGCTCGCGCCGATCGCGTTCGCGTACGCGATCGCGCACTACTTCTCGCTGCTGGTGTTCCAGGGCCAGGCGCTGATCTACCTGGCCTCGGACCCGCTCGGGACGGGCGCGAACCTGCTCGGAACCGCGAACACGCAGGTGGACTACACGCTGATCTCATCGACCGGCATCTGGTACGTGCAGGTGGCGGCGCTGATCGCCGGGCACGTCGCCGGGCTCGTGCTCGCGCACGACCGCGCGCTCGCGGTGTTCGGCGGCGACAGACGCGCGGCGGTGCGCTCTCAGTACTGGATGCTGACCGTGATGGTCGGCTTCACGTGCCTCGGCCTGTGGCTGCTGTCGGCGGTCAACGCGTGACGTCGTCGGCGATACGTGGAAGGCTGTGCGCCTGAACCTCGACCTCGAACCGGAAGGCGGTGCCGTGCCATGAGACCGATCCACGCGCTTCCCGTCGTGCTCGTCGCCGCCGCGCTCGCGGGCTGCGGCGGCGGTGGCGGCGACAGCAGCAGCACGGACGGCGGCTCGTCCGCGCCGCCGCCGGCGACGACGACGCAGCAGTCGACCTCGACCGCGACCACGACAAAACCGGCCAGAAGAGCGCCGCCGCCCAAGGGGCCGGACGGTGCGAAGGTGTTCGCCTCCGCCGGCTGCGCGAGCTGCCACACGCTCGCGGCGGCGAACGCGAGCGGCAACGTCGGCCCCAACCTCGACGACCTGCAGCCGGACTTCGCGACGGTCCAGCACCAGGTGGAGAACGGCGGCGGCGGGATGCCCTCGTTCAGCGGCGACCTGTCGCAGGCGGAGATCGACGCCGTCGCGAGATACGTCTCGGAGAACGCCGGCAGATAGGCGCTCAGGCGGAGGGCACCGCGCCGGGCGCGGCGTCCTCCGCCTGGTACTGCGCGAGCAGCGCCCGCTCCTGCTCGTGCTTCGGGAAGCGCAGCCAGACCAGCGCGGCGCCGAGCAGGACGGCGACGATCCCGGCGCTGAAGGCCCACTTGTCGCCGGAGACGAACGACGACTTCGCCGCCGCGACGATTGCGTCGGAGTGCTGCGGGTAGGAGGCGGCGGTGTCGGCGGCGCTCGCGAACGACTTCTCCAGCTCGGTCTGGAGCTGGTCGCTGACCTTGTCGGCGTTCGGCGAGCCGGCGATCGCTCTGGAGAATGCCGACGCGTAGCCGGCCGTCAGCAGCGCGCCGAGGATCGACTGCATGATCGCGCCGCCGAGGTCGCGCTGGAGGTCGGCGGTGCCGGAGGCCATCCCCGCGCGCTTGACCGGCACCGAGCCGGTCAGCGAGTGCGACGCGGGCGTGCCCGCCAGGCCGACGCCGACGCCCAGCAGCGCGTAGCCGAGGAAGACCTTCCAGTACGGGATGCCGTCCTTCCACAGCAGCAGCATCGCGACGAAGCCGAGCAGGCAGAAGGCGTAGCCGGCCAGGAGCGTGAAGCGCGCGCCGTGGCGCTCGACGAGTCTCGCCGAGCGCGGCGCGACGAGCACCATCAGCACCGCCGCCGGCAGGATCGAGGCGCCGGCCTCGAGCGTCGAGTAGCCGAGCACGTTCTGCAGGAACTGCTGGCCGATGAACATCGCCGCCATCAGCGAGCCGAAGACGATCACGCCGGCGCAGGCGGCGACCCAGAAGATCCGCCGCCGCGCGACCTCGAGGTCGTAGAGAGGGGAGGCGGCGCGCCGCTGGCGCAGGACGAACGCGACGCCGGCCGCGAGCGCGATCAGCCCGAGCCCGATCGCGAGCGTGCCGCGGTTCGGCACCGGCGCGAAGTTGATCCCCAGCACGAGCGCCGCGACGAGCAGCACCGACAGGATGCCGCCGAGGTTGTCGACCGGGTCCGTCGTCTCGTTGACGTGCGCGGGGATCAGCTTGATCGCCAGCACCAGCGCGATCAGCGCCAGCGGCACGGTGGCGAGGAACACCGAGCCCCAGTCGAAGTGCTCCAGCAGCGCACCCGACATCAGCGGCCCGAGCGCCGAGATCGCGCCGCCGATGCCCGACCACAGGGCGATCGCGCGCGTGCGGCCGGGGTCCATCCACAGCGCCGTGATGAGCGCGAGCGTCGTCGGGAACGCGAGTCCGGCGGCGACGCCGCCGAGCAGCCGCGCGGCGAACAGCACCTCGAGCGACGGCGCGAAGCCGGCGAGCAGGCTCGCCGGGATCGCGAGCGCGGTGCCGAGCACGAGCATCAGCTTGCGGCCGTAGCGGTCGCCGACGGCACCGAGGTAGAGGACCGAGGCCGCGAGCCCGAGCGAGTAGCCGACGGCGACGAGGTTCAGCCCCGTCTGCCCGGCGTCGAAGTCTCTCGCGATGTCCGGCAGCGCGACGTTCGCGACCGCGAGGTTGAGGTTGGCGACGCCGGCGACGAGGATCAGCGTCGCGAGGACGAGCGTGGCGCGCTCGGGCTTCGCGCCGGTTGGCCGGGCCGTCGGGGGGGACGTCGCCACGAATGCAGCCTATGCGGCCGAAGGGACGGGTGCGGCGGCTTCGGCCCTCGACGCCTCAGATCTCGGCGCCGAGCTGCTCCCGCAGCGCGTCCAGCTGCACCAGGCTCCCGTCGCGCTCGGCGCACCAGAAGTGCCAGCCGGGAACGGCCGTCGTGCCGGTGACGCGCTTCGCTGCGGCAGACGGCGTCTGGAAGATCTCGCCGCCGACCTCGAGCGTGCCGTCCTCGCCCACGGTCGCCGGCGTCGAGTACTTGCCGGGGCGCGGGCGCAGCTGCTCGCCGGCGCGCAGCTTGTCGGCCGCGACGAGGTCGCCGATCGTCCAGGGATACGTGACGCGCTCGCCGGTCGTGCGCTGGTCGGAGGGCAG
Source organism: uncultured Actinomycetes bacterium (assembly GCA_963812435.1). GTDB lineage: Bacteria > Actinomycetota > Thermoleophilia > Solirubrobacterales > Solirubrobacteraceae > Conexibacter. Next base: position 640,712 of record CAWEUZ010000005.1, on the reverse strand, counting down.
TCCGCGCGCCGTCGGCGGCGGAGCCCAGATCGCGCAGATCTCGTGCGCCAGCGATGCGCTCCGGGCCCGGATCGCCTCCTCGTCCCAGACGGCGTGCTCGGCGAGCTCGGCGTTGAGCCGCAGCAGGCTGTGCTGCGTCAGGCCCGTCCGCTTCACGTCCCATGGCGCGTTGGAGAGCGAGGCGTTGAGCGGCGAGGTGACGAGCGTCAGGTTGCCGATGCGGTGCAGCAGCCCGTCGCGCTCATTGGTCGCGACGATCGCGTCGGCGACCTCGCCGAGCGGCCAGTGCGTTCTCCACTCCTGCGGCATCACGTGCTCGATCGAGAGGCGCTCGTCGGGGTCGAGGATCGACTCCGTCTTCGCGGCCTGGCGACGTGCGTGCTCGACGGCCTCCAGCACGAGGACGACGCGCCGCTGGGCGATCCAGCCATACATCGGACGTGTGGTGAGCGCCTGCACGACCTCCTCGTCGCCCGGCCAGCGGTTGATCGGCCCGTCCCACCCGTCGAGCGTCGCGCCCAACGCCTCGTCGACCGCGTCGAGGTTCTTCCACACGAGCTCCAGCAGCTCGACGACCGAGCGGTTGTAGTTCTTCGACGTCAGGCCGCACAGCATCCGCCGCACGAGCCAGCTCTCGAGCGCGGCGAGCGCGGCGCGGCGCCGCTCGGCCGTCACCTCCGGGCGGCTGAACAGCAGCAGCGCGAGCGGCAGGAGGGTCGTCGTGTCGAGCACCGCGAGGCGCCGGAAGAAGCGTCCCTCCGGAGCGGTGGGCGGCAGCGCGTCGAAGTCGCGCATCGTGCGCGCGTCGCGGCACAGCTCGGCGATCAGGTCCGCTGTCGGCGGCGCCTCCTGTGCGTCGAGCACGCGCCCGCGGAAGGCGGCGAACAGCTCGGTTGCCGCGACCGTGTCGCGCAGGCGCATCGTCAGCCAGTGCATCAGGAACAGCTCCGCGCGCGGCCGGTTCAGACGCCCCTGGCGCTGCAGCTCGCGCCAGTACGTGCGCCCGAGCTCCGGCTCCCAGACCTCGTTGTGCAGCGCGTCCACGCGCTCGGGGGCCTCGCTCTCGGCGCGGTGGAAGACGGCGTTCTTGACGAGGTCCATCGCCAGCAGCGGCGTGCCGCGCGCGTTCAGCGTCTCGAAGATCACCTGCGCGTCGTCGCCGCCCTCCAGATTGATCGAGACGACGTGCAGCAGGCTCGTGAGCGTCACCCGCACCGCCTTGTGACGGACGATCCGATGCTCGTCGCCGGCTCCGCCCTCGCGAACCCATCTGCGCACCGCGGCGCGGAAGAACTCGTGTGCGTCGCGCAGCGGGCCCATCCCGTCGCCGTCCTCGTCAACGTCCGCCGCGGATGGCCGGGGCGCTGCGTCGCTCATCACGGCGACGAACTCGGCGCGGTCGGCGTTCGTCGGCCAGACCTTGAAGCGGTCGTCGCCGCTCGCCATGTCGGGGTCGTTCGCGACGAGTCGGTGCAGCAGGCGCGACTCGGCGTCGGCGCCGTCCTCGGCGGCCTCGCGGGCGGCGGCGGAGAGCAGGAGCTGCAGCGTCGTGAGGCGCTGCTGCCCGTCGATCACCAGGCGGCGCGTGATCTCCCCGGGATGCGTCTGGTCCTGCTCGAGCACGACCGCCCCGAGGAAGTGCCCGCGCGTCCCCTCGCCCGCGAGATTGTGCTCGGCGACCGCCACGACGTCTTGCCACAAGGGCTCCCAGTGGCGCTTGCGCTGCCACACGTACGGCCGCTGATACAGCGGGACGAGATGACGGACGTCGGCGCCGAAGAGATCGGTGAGTGTGTTGGTCGCCGGTTTCATGCTGCGAGCGGGGCAAGGCTATCGCCCGGTCTTCGGAGCGCGGGCCGCATCTGCTCGAAGCGCGCTGAAAACCCCGCTGGTACAGTCCGTTCCGTTCCGTGGTGGGCGTAGCTCAGCTGGTAGAGCTCCTGGTTGTGGTCCAGGCGGTCGCGGGTTCAAGTCCCGTCGCTCACCCCTCGTAGAACCGCCGGTTGCAGCACCGCCGCGCGATCGCCTACGGTCTCTCGGATGAACGCACCCGGCCCGTTCGAGGCGCACGAGGTCGACCTCCACGGCAACCGGGCGACGTACCGCGTCGCCGGCGAGGGGCCGCCCATCGTCCTCATCCACGGAATGATCAACTCCTCCCGCCACTGGGAGGGCGTCGCGACGCGGCTGGCCGGCTCGCATCGCGTGATCGCGCCGGACCTGATCGGCCACGGCGGCTCCGCGACGCCGCGCGGGGACTACTCGCTCGGCGCTCACGCGGCGAGCATCCGCGACCTGCTGGCGACGCTCGGCGTCGACCGCGCGACGATCGTCGGGCACTCGCTCGGCGGCGGCGTCGCGATGCAGTTCTTCTACCAGTTCCCGCAGCGCACGGAACGGCTCGTGCTGATCTCCAGCGGCGGGCTCGGACCCGAGGTCAGCCCGCTGCTGCGCGGCGCCGCGATGCCCGGCTCGGCGCTGCTCCTCCGCCTTGCGACCCAGCCGCGGCTGGTCACGGCGCTCGCCGCCGCCGGCACGCGCCTGCGCGCTCGCGGCAACGCCAACGGCGTGCAGCTGCAGGCCGTCGCGCGGGCGCTGCGCCCGCTGGAGGAGCGCGGCGCGCAGCGCGCGTTCCTCGAGACGCTGCGCGCGGTGATCGACCGTCACGGACAGCGCGTCAGCGCGCGCGACCGCCTGCACCTGCTGAGCGAGATGCCGACGATGGTCGTCTGGGGCGAGCGCGACCGCACGATCCCGCTCGCGCACGGGCTCGCGACCCGCGACGCCGTCCCCGGCTGCCGCTTCGAGCTGCTGCCGCGCGCCGCACACTTCCCCAACCTCGAAGACCCCGCCGGCCTCGCCGCCGTGCTGGCCGACTTCGTCGCCACGACCGCGCCCGCCCGCATCGACGACGCGGACTGGGGCGACCTCGTGGGGCGCCGGGCGCGGGCGACGATGCGTCGCGTCGCCTGACGGCGCCGCCGCCGCTCAGCGCAACAGCAGCTCCCGCGCCTGCGCCTGCGCCGCCCCGGCCTCCGGGTGCGTGTAGAACGCGAGGTGGGTGCCGCCGTCCAGCGTCAGCAGCTCGGCCTGAGCGATCGTCTCGGCCGCGAAGTCGCTGTAGTCGGGCGTGACGTCGGTGTCGGCGCCGCCCTGCACGATCAGGCACGGCGCCTCGACGCGCTCCAGCTCCAGCGTCTCGATCGCCTCGAACTGCGTCAGGTCGTTCTCGTAGCCGGCCTGCCGGCCGTCGTGGCGCAGCACCGACGCGTCGAGGTCGAGCACGAACTGCCGCTTCACGGGGTCGGAGAAGACCTCTTCGGCGCGCTCTGCGACCTGCTCCTTCGACAAGGACCCCTCGGCGTCGAGCGTCGCCTGGATCAGCTGCTTCGGCGCGTGCGCGGCCATCGCGCGCAACAGCCAGTTGCCCGGGCGGGTGGTGAACATCAGCCGCGTCGGCACGTCCTCGTGCGGGCGCGGGTAGGCCTTGCCGACCGCATCCAATGCGACGACCGCTCGCACGCGGTCCGGGTGCCGGACCGCCAGGCGATATGAGGACGGCCCGCCGCCCGACCAGCACAGCACGCCGACCCGCTCGACGCCGAGCGCGTCGAGCAGCGCCGCGTGCAGGTCGGCCTGCGCGTCGATCGACTCGCGGCCCTCCAGCGCCGTTCCCAGATATCCGGGGCGAGAAGGGAGGATCGCCTTCACGCCCGCGCGCGGATCGTCGGTCAGGAACCGCCCCATCGCCGCCGCCTGATCCCAGCCGCCCGGCGTCCCGTGCACCACGAGCACGGGTGCGCCCTCGCCGACGATCGAGACCTCGACGGACCCGAGCCGCGTCTGCACCAAGTCGACCATGCGCGGCAATCTATCCGCGCTCCCGGTTCGAAAACCACGCCGGCTCGGATAGATTGGCCGCATGGACGAGCTGGCCCCCGGACTCTGGCACTGGACCGCGTTCCGCGAGACGATCAGACGCACGGTCCACTGCGCCTACGACGAGCGCTCGCGGACGCTGATCGACCCGATGCTCCCCGTCGAGGGGATCGCCTGGTTCGACGAGCACGGCCCACCGGAGCGGATCGTGCTCGTGAACCGACACCATCTGCGCCACAGCGCGAGATTCGTGGAGCGCTTCGGCTGCAGCGTGCACGTCCAGGAAGCCGGCCTGTGGGACCTCCACGACGCGCCGGTGCGCGTCAGAGGCTTCAGATTCGGCGACGAGCTGGCGCCCGGCGTCGTCGGCCATCGCGTCGCCTCGATCACGCCGGAGGAGGCGGGGCTGCACCTCGCCGGCCCAGGCGCGCTCGCCGTCGCCGACGGCCTCACGCGCGATGGGGACGGCGCGCTCGCGTTCATGCCCGACTTCCTGCTCGGCGGGGATCCGGAGAAGGTCAAGCGGGGCCTCGCCGAGGCCTACCTGAAGCTCGCCGAGACGCTCGACTTCGAGCTGCTGCTGCTCGCCCACGGCGACCCGCTCGTCGGCGGGGCGCGCGAGGCGCTTCGAACGTTCGCCGAGACGTCCGCCCGCGCGAGCTAGCATCGCGTCCATCCCCCGTAGGACGGATGGAAGGACGGACAGCCCCATGGCCTTAGACGCCCCTGCCGGCGGCAGCAAGAGACTCGTGCTGGTCGCGATGATCTTCGCCGTCGCGATGATGTTCATCGACCAGACGATCGTGGCGCTCGCGATCCCGGACCTCCAGAAGGACCTGTCGCTCGGCACCACCGGCGGCCAGTGGATCATCAACGGCTACCTGCTGGCGCTCTCGGCGCTGTTTGCGTTCGGCGGCAAGCTCGCGGACGTCTACGGCCACCGTCTCACCGTGCTGATCGGGATCGTCGGCTTCGCCACCGCCTCGGCGCTGTGCGGCGCGACGCCGACGGGCGACCTCGGCGAGACGTGGATCATCGTCTTCCGCATCGTCCAGGGCGCGTTCGCCGCGCTGCTGTTCCCGGCCGCGCTGGCGATCGTCGTCGCCGCCTTCCCGCTGCGCGAGCGCGGCCGTGCGCTCGCCGTCTTCTTCGCCGTCTCCGGCGGCCTCACGTCGATCGGCCCGCTCGCGGGCGGCTACCTGACCGAGTGGACCTGGCGCGCGATCTTCTGGATCAACATCCCCGTCGCGATCGTCGCGATCGTGCTGACGCTCAAGTCCAAGCCCGACCAGAACCCGCGTCCGGCGAAGATCGACTACCGCGGCGCGGCGCTGATCACCGCTGCGATGGCGTTGATCGTGCTCGGCCTCCAGCAGGCCGCCGTGTGGGGTTGGACCGACGTGCGCACGATCGGCTCCATCGTCGTCGGGCTCGTGCTGCTGGCGGTGTTCGTCGCCGACCAGCTCGGCAAGAGCGAGCCGCTGATCCAGCTGCGGATCTTCGCCCAGCGCGCGTTCTCCGCCGACAACGCCGTGCTGTTCCTGATGTCGGCGACGTTCATCCCGCTGTTCTTCTTCGCCAGCGTCTACGCGCAGGCGGCGCTGGGGGAGTCGGCGAGCAACGCCGGCCTGTTCCTGCTCGTCTTCTTCGGCGGCTTCGCGACCGCGGCGCAGTGGGGCGGCCGGATGCTCGACGCGGGCGGTGCGAAGCGGCCGGTCGTGATCGGCTGCGCGGTGGCGGCGGTCGGCTTCTACCTGTGGGGCTCGCAGCTGCCGGACCTCAGCTTCGGCAACCAGTGGTACTACCTCGCGCTTGCGGGCGCCGGCCTCGGGATGGTGCTCGGCCCGGTCTCGACCGACGCGCTCAACCGCGCGCCCGACACCTCCTACGGCGAGGTCACCGGCATCACGCAGACGGTGCGCAACTTCGGCGCGTCGCTCGGCCTCGCGATCCTCGGGTCGGTCTTCCTCAGCCAGAACGTCTCCAACATCGAGGACACGCTGACCGCGAGAGGGATCCCGGCCGGCAGAGCGGACGCGATCGCGCATGCGGTGACGTCCGGCAGCGGCGGTGGCGAGGGCGCCGCGGGGCAGGCGGGCGCGCTGCTCCACCAGATCCAGGTCGACGTCGCCGACTCGACGCAACTCGTCGTGTGGGGGATGGCGGGGATCATGGCCGTCGCGTTCGTCGTCGCGAAGATCTGGATGACGGACGGGCGCGCATCGGACCCGCTGGCCGAGGCCGCGGAGGCGGAGCCCGAGGCGGTGTCCGCGGCGTAACCGGCCGCATCAGCGCGCCGACGCTATGGTCGGCGGAATGGATCGCAAGTGGTGGACGCTGATCGCCGTCAGCGTCGGCATCTTCATGCTGCTGATGGACATCACGATCGTGAACGTCGCGCTGCCGGACATCCAGCGCGAGCTGCACGCGAGCTTCGACGACCTGCAATGGGTCGTGAACGCCTATGCGCTGAGCCTCGCCGCGCTGCTGCTCACCGCCGGCTCGGTCGCCGACCTGCTCGGCCGCCGCCGCGTGTTCGCGCTCGGGCTTGTCCTCTTCACCGCCGCCTCGCTGGTGTGCGGGCTCTCCAGCGGCGCGCTGATGCTGAACGTGGCGCGCGCCGTGCAGGGCGTCGGCGGCGCGATGATGCTCGCGGCCTCGCTGGCGCTGATCGCGAGCGCCTTCCAGGGACGCGACCGCGGCGTCGCGTTCGGCGTCTACGGCGCGGTGATCGGCGCCGCGGTGGCGGTGGGACCGGTCGTCGGCGGCGCGCTCACGTCGGGCATCGGCTGGGAGTGGATCTTCTTCGTCAACGTGCCGATCGGGGCGCTCGCCCTGCTGGTCACGCTCACGCAGGTGGAGGAGTCGCGCGATCCGAACGCGCGGCGCGTCGACTGGGCCGGGCTCGCGACCTTCTCGGGCGGCCTGTTCCTGCTCGTGTTCGGCCTGACGCAGGCCAACGACGCCGGCTGGGGGAGCGCACAGACGGTTGGCTGCCTCGGCGGCGCGGCGCTGCTGCTGGCCGCGTTCCTGGCCGTGGAGCTGTTGCAGGAGCGGCCGATGCTGGACCTCGCGCTGCTGCGCGTGCCGGCGTTCGCGGGCGTCTCGCTCGTGACGTTCGCGCTCGCCGCGGCGATGTTCGCGATGTTCCTGTTCCTCACGCTCTACATCCAGAACGTGCTCGCCTACGACCCGCTCGAGGCGGGCTTGCGCTTCCTGCCGATCAGCCTGATCTCGTTCGTGGTCGCGCCGTTCGCCGGCAGACTGACGGTGCGCGTGCCGGTGCGGCTGCTGCTGTGCGGCGGCCTCGCGCTGGTCGCCGCCGGCCTCGCGTCGATGAGCGTGCTCGACGCCGGCTCGGACTGGACCGTGCTGCTGCCCGGCTTCCTGCTCGCGGGGATCGGGATCGGGCTGGCGAACCCGGCGATCGCCTCGACGGCCGTCGGCGTCGTGCCGCACGCACGCGCGGGGATGGCGTCGGGCTTCAACAACACGTGCCGGCAGGTCGGGCTGGCGACCGGCATCGCCGGGCTCGGCGCCGTCTTCCAGCACGCGCTCGTCGCGCGCCTGCCCGCGGCCGGCGCGCACGGCGGCGCGCTCGCGGTGGATCCGCAGCTTGCGCGCACGGACGGATTCCACGTCGCGTTCACGGGCGCGCTGCACGAGATCCTGCTGATCGCCGCGGGCATCGCGCTCGTGGGAGCGCTGGCGGGGTTGGCGCTCGTGCGCCAGCGGGACTTCGTCGGGATGCCCGTGGCGGTGCCGGCGGCTGAGTAGGGGTTGGCGCTCCGCTCCGGCGTGTCTGGTGCGCGGGCGTGCGTCGTGGGCATCGAGGGGGAGGTCGCAGGGGCTGGTCGCGCGACCGTTTGCGGCACCTTCGTTGCGCAATGGCGACAAACGTGACGCTCCAGATCTATGAGAGGCAATCTGTACGTCTCTAGGACGTTCTAATTGCCGGTGATGGAAATCGGACCTGAGCGCGAGCGGCCATCTGTGCCACCCGACCCGCGCAATGTGACGAAAGAGCGCACGAACGCCACGCTCACCCTCCCCTCGATGCCCACGGCGAACGCAGCGAGCACCGCAGACGCCCCGAACGGAGCGCCAAGAGCTCAGGCGCGCACAGCCGCCGGCTCGAGCCGTGGCCGAGCGACGACCAGATACACGAAACCGGCCACCGCGATCACCGCCAGCACCAGCGGCGCCGCCCACACCTGGTACCAGGGCGCATCGGGCGGCGCGAGCGACGTCCGCGGCCACGCGATGTTGACCGTCTCGAACGCCAGCCAGCACGACCGCCAGCGCGTTCACGAGCGTGCCGGCGCGCCCGAGCCGGACGCCGCCCGCGGGCACCCACGTCCCGCGCAGGCGCGCGACAGCGCCGCCAGCGGCGACCAGCAGGAACGACACGTAGATCGCGGCGGTGCCGAAGGCGATCAGGCTGCCCGACGGCGGTCGCGTCGAGCCCGAGCAGCAGCCCGAGGCACGCCGACGACGGTGGTCGCGGCGATCGGCGCCGATCGGCGTTCTGCGGCGGTCGACGCGTGCGCAGGAAGCGCGAGGCGGGCAGCACGTCGTCGCGCGCGATCGAGTAGATCGTCCGGGCCGTCAGCGCCTGTGCGGCCATCCCGCAGGCGAGGAACGCGACCAGCACGACGGCCGCGAACGGCTTCGCCGACCACGAGCCGAACGAGCTGACGACCGCGGTCGTGACCGGGTCGACGTCCGCGCCCGCGACGATCGCCGCGGGGTCGGGGTGCGCGAGCGTGACGGCGAGCGCGTTGAGGATCACGAGCGCGCCGACGCTCAGCAGCGCGATCCAGATCGCGCGCGGCACGTGGCGGGCGGCGTCGCGCGTCTCCTCGGCGGCCGCGACGCAGACGTCGAAGCCGATGAAGACCCAGCCGCCGACCGCCAGCGCGGCCAGCAGCCCGGCGACCACCGAGCCGCCCGACAGCGCCTCGGCCCCGAGCGTGTCGCCGAAGATCGAGAGGTCCTGCTCGCGGAAGACGAGCAGCAGCGCGAGCCCGATCCCGACCGAGGCGACCACCTCGGCCGCGATCCCCGCCTGCACGACGCGCGCCGAGCACGCCGATGCCGAAGACCCCGGCGAAGCGCGCAGACGAGCACCAGCGCGACGCCGGCGGCGACGATCGCGTGCGGCGTCGGCGCGATCCCCAGCAGCGTCAGCGCCCACGGCGCGCCGAGGTAGGCGATCGTCGTGTTCGCGACCGCGTAGGCGCAGATCGCGACCCAGCCGGCTGATCCACCCGTATGCGCCGCCGATCAGGCGGCGGCTCCACTGGTAGGCGCCGCCCGCGATCGGGAACTCGCGAGGCCAGCTCCGAGTAGACCGCCAGCAGCAGGCACTGACCCGCCAGCGCGACCGGCAGCACCCACACCCACGCCGGCCCGGCCACGACGCGTGCCGACGAGCACGACCGCGTACAGGCCGACGACCGGCGAGATCGCGGCGAAGCCCATCGCGACGTTGTCGAAGATCTGCAGTCTGCGCGTCGAGCTCCTGCTCGTAGCCGAGCTCGCGCAGGCGGGCCGCGTCGCGGTCGGCGGCCGGGAGCGCGCTCACGGCGAGACCGCGCCGCGCTCGCGCTCGACCGCGCGCGCCACCTCGACGCGCGAGGAGGCGCCGAGCTTGACGAAGATGTTGCGCAGGTGCGACTCGACCGTCTTGTCGCTGAGGAACAGCTCGCCGGCGATCTCGCGGTTCGTCTTGCGGTCGGTCACGAGCAGCGGCGATCTCGAGCTCGCGCTTCGTCAGCGCGCCGAGGCCGGCCTCCTCGGCGGCCGCCGGCCCGCGCGGCTCGGCGCGCGCGCCGAGCTTGCGCAGCTCGCGCCGCGCCTCGTCGCGCACGCGCACGCGAGCCGCAGCGGTCGAGCTCCTGCTCGGCCTCGCGCAGCGCCGCGACGGCGCCGGCTCTGCTCGCCGGCCGCGGCGAGCGCCTGACCTGCCAGCTTGCGCGAGAAGGCGGCCTGCAGGTCGGCGCCGATCGCGCTCGCGTGCGGCAGACGACGCATCCGCCAGGTCGCGCCGCCGCCTGCGGCTCGCCGTCGCCAGCAGCACCGCGGCGCGCGTGCGCGCGGCGAGCGCCGCCGGCAGGCGCAGGCCGAGCCGCTCGGCGTTCTGCTCCGAGCGCGCGGCGAACCCGGCGGCGGCGTCCGGGCTGCCCGAGCGCCAGCTCCGCGAGCGCGAGCATCTCCCAGTCGAAGCAGCGCTCGACGGGGATCTTCTGCTCCAGCTCGTCGCCGCCGACGGCGCGCATCAGCTCGTAGCCGCGCTCGTGCTCGCCCGCCTCGAAGCAGCGCGACGCCGAGCGCCCAGCCGGGCCCGCCGCCTGCCGACGGCATCGTCCCGCCGGCCAGCCGCCCGCCGACGCTGCGCGCTCTCCTCGCACGCCGCGATCGCGCCGTCGAGGTCGCCCGAGTAGTAGCGCGCCCAGCCGAGCTCGAACAGCGCCCAGAAGAGGTAGTGCGGGTTGGCCGACAGGCGCGCCGCCTCGACCGCCGTCTCGCACAGCTCGCGCGCCTCCGCCAGGCGGCCCTGCATCTCGAACGGGTAGCCCTTGACGAGCATCAGCGGCACGCAGCAGGCGCCCCTCGCCGGTGGCGCGGGCGATCGCGATCCCGCGGTCGGCGTGCGCGATCGCGTCGTCGTAGTGCTCGAGGTAGTTCTCGGCCCAGCCGAGGTAGTAGAGCGCCTCGAGGCGCGGCGCCAGCTCGCGCGTCGGAGAGCCGGTCGATCAGCTCCAGCGCCTCCGCGCGGTGCTCGCGCGCGGCCGCGATCTCGCCCGCCGCGGCCGCCTCGCCGAGGGCGCAGCGCCGCGGCCGCGGCGGCGATCAGCGCGCGGTCGCCGAGCGCCCGCGCGGTCGCGAGCGCGCCATCGCCCATCGCGAGCGTCTGCGTCGAAGTCCAGCTCGTAGAGCCCGTCGACCGCGAGCTCGATCTGCAGCGCGGCGGCCTCGGCGCCGTCGCGCTGCGGCAGCTCCTCCCAGGCGCGCGTCAGGCGGCGGTGGGCGTCCTCGTGGCGCCCGAGCCAGTGCTCGACGGCCGCGCAGCAGCGTCGTCAGCTCGACGCGCTCGCGCGCTCGCGTCGGCGGGCAGCAGCTCGATCGCCTCCAGCAGCGTCGTCGCGGCAGCGCTCGAGCTCGCCGAGCGAGCGCAGCGCCGAGGCGAGCGCCACGCGCAGCTGCGACCTGGCGCGCGCGGTCGGCGGCCGGGCAGCAGCCGCAGCGCCGCCTCGAACCAGCGCGCCGCGGCGCCGCGGGCGCGCGCGCCGCCGTCTCCTCGCCGGCCGCGAGCAGCAGCGCGATCGCCTGCCTCGTCGCCCGCGCCGGCCGCCTGCTCGACGTGGTGCGCGCGCTCGGCGGCGCCGGCGCCGCGCGCTGCCAGCGCGTCGGCCGCGCGCGCGTGGGCGGCGAGCCGCCAGCCGCCGCGCGCCGACTCGTAGACGGCCTGGCGCACGAGCGGGTGGCGGAAGACGAAGCGGCGCGGGACCGCGGTCGGGCGCACGAGGTCGCGCGTCGAGCAGGTCGTCGAGCGCCGCCGAGGCCCTCGGCCGCGGACAGCTCGGCGATCGCCGCCGCGAGGTCGGGCTCGAACGGCTCGCCGGCGACGGCGGCCGCCTCGAGCAGCGCGCGCGCGCGGCGGGCGAGAGCGACGCGAGCTCCTCGGCGAGCGACGCCGCGACCGCCGCGCGGGCACGCCGCGCCGGCCCGGCGTCCGCGGCGCCGTCGAGCGCGCGGCGGCTCGGCGAGCCCGCGCGCGAGCTGCTCGAGGTAGAACGGGTTGCCGCCGCCGTGCGGTAGATCGCCGGCGACGCGACGCGGCGTCGATGCTCGCCGAGCAGCTCGCGCCGCCTCGCGCCTCGCTGAGCGGCTCCGAGCGCGATCCGCTCGACGCGCCGGCGCCGCGAGCGCGGCGGCGAGCCGCGCGCGGCGCCTGGCCCGGGCCGGAACGCGAGCGCGAGCAGCACGGGCGCCTCGGGCCGCGGCGCAGCAGCGCGCCGATCAGCTCGATCGACGCGTCGTCGCTCCAGTGCAGGTCGTCGAGCACGAGCACGAGCGGCCGCTCGGCGGCGAGGCGCTCGAGCAGCGAGCGCACCGCGCGGTGGACGCGGTAGCGCTCGTCGGCGAGCGCCGGGTCCGCGGTGCGCGCGCCGCCGCGCCGCGACGGCAGCACGCCGGCCAGCTCGTCCAGCAGCGCGGCGTCCCAGTCTCCGTCGGGCTGCTGGGAGGCGACGTAGGCGTCGAGCGCGTCGACCCAGACGCCGAACGGCAGGTCGCGCTCGAACTCGGCGGCCGAGCCCGTCGAGCACGAGCTGGCCGCGCGCCTCGGCGCGGTCGCGCAGCTCCGCCAGCAGGCGCGTCTTGCCGATGCCCGGCTCGCCCTCGACCGCGAGGCAGGCAGAGCCCGCCGGCGTCGAGCGCGTCGAGCGCGGCCTCGAGCTGCGCGAGCTCAGGCTGACGCCCAACGGTTGGTCCCACGCCGACGGCCACCTCGAAGCCAGCCTACTGCGCCGCACCCTGAGCGCAGGATCAGGGTCCCGGTTCAGGGTGCTCGCCCGATGTTCCGCGGGGTCGTCGGGAGCAGGCTGCGGTCATGCAGTCCACCACGACAACTGGAGACCCCGTGCAACCCTCACGCAACATCGCAGCCCGCGCCGGACGCTGGAGCGCCCGGCACCGCAAGACCGCCATCTTCGGATGGCTTGCATTCGTGATCGCCGCCTTCGTGATCGGCGGCCAGATGATCGGCAACACCACGCTCACCAAGCAGGAGGCCGGCGTCGGACAGTCCGGCCGCGCCGACGTCGCCGCCTTCAAGGCGTTCCCGAAGAAGGCCGACGAGGCCGTCCTGATCCACAGCGACACGCTGAAGGCGGACAGCCCGCAGTTCCGCGCCGCCGTCGCCGACGTGATGCAGCGCCTGAACGCCGCGAGAGGCGTCGAGCACGTCACCGGTCCCTACGCCTCGGGCAGCGCCGGCGTCTCGCCCGACGCGCACTCCGCGCTCGTCGACTACGAGCTTCCCGGAGACGCGGCGGTCACGAGAAAGTCCGTCGAGGTCTCGCTTGCAGCCACCGAGGCCGCGGCGCGGGCGCACCCGGACTTCGCCATCGACGCGTTCGGCAGCGCCAGCACCGAGAAGGAGTTCATGGCGAGCATGAACAAGGACCTCCACCAGGCCGAGCTCACCTCGCTCCCGCTGACGCTCCTCATCCTCCTGATCGCGTTCGGCTCGCTGTGGGCCGCCGGCATCCCGGTGCTGCTCTCGATCTCTGCCGTGCTCGCGACGATGGGCATCCTCGGACCGCTCAGCTCGCTCTCTCCCGTCTCCGACTCGATCAACTCCGTCGTCCTGCTGATCGGCCTTGCCGTCGGCGTCGACTACTGCCTCTTCTACATCCGGCGCGAGCGCGAGGAGCGCGAGGCCGGGCGCAGTGCCGAAGCAGCGCTCGAGGCCGCCGCGGCGACCTCCGGGCGTGCCGTCCTGATCTCCGGCTTCACCGTCATGACCGCGATGAGCGGGATGTACCTCGCCGGGGCGGCCGACTTCCGTTCCTACGCGACCGGCACGATCGTCGTCGTCGCGATGGCGATGCTCGGCTCGGTCACCGTCCTCCCGGCCCTGCTCTCGAAGCTCGGCAACCGCGCGCAGAAGCGCCGCATCCCGCTCGTCGGACGCGTCAAGGCGAAGGTCGCCGCGTTCGGCCTCTGGAGCCGCGTCGTGGACCGTGTGCTGAAGCGCCCGGCGCTGTCGGCGATCGTCTCGACGGGCGTGCTCGTCGCACTCGCGATCCCGGCGTTCGGGATGCACCTCGCGCCGGGCGGCGACGAGTCGCTCCCGCGCGACATGGCGGTCGTGCAGACGTTCGACCGCGTCAAGGCGGCGTTCCCGAGCGAGGGCAGCTCAGCCGCCGTCGTCGTCGAGGCCGCCGACGTGACCGCGGCGCCGGTCGCGGCCGCGATCGACCGCCTCGGCGACGAGACGGCCGCGCAGCCGAAGCTGTTCCCGGGCTCGACCGACGTCGACGTCAGCCCCGACAAGTCGGTCGCGGTCATCGACGTGCCGACCGCGGGCAAGGACGACACGGGCGCCTTGGCGAACCGTGCGCTCGACGCGCTGCGCGAGGACATCGTCCCCGCCACGGTCGGCGAGGTGCAGGGCGTCGAAGCGAACGTGACGGGCGGAGCCGCGCAGAACCGCGACTTCGTCGACAGCATGACCTCGCACCTGCCGGTCGTGTTCCTGTTCGTGCTCGGCATGGCGTTCCTGCTGCTGCTGATCACGTTCCGCTCGCTCGTGATCCCGCTGAAGGCGATCGCGCTGAACCTGCTGTCGGTCGGCGCCGCCTACGGCGTGCTGACGATGGTCTTCCAGCACGGCTTCGCCGGAGGGCTGCTGGGCGTGCACGGGAGCGACTCGATCGTGCCCTGGCTGCCGCTGTTCCTGTTCGTGATCCTGTTCGGGCTCTCGATGGACTACCACGTGTTCATCCTCACGCGGATCCGCGAGGCCTACGACCGCGGGATGAGCACCGAGGACGCGGTCGCGGACGGCATCAAGTCGACGGCGGGCGTCGTGACGAGCGCCGCGGTCGTGATGGTCGGGGTCTTCTCGATCTTCGCGACGCTCTCGCTGCTCGACTTCAAGCAGCTCGGCGTCGGCCTCGCGGTCGCCGTCCTGATCGACGCGACGATCGTCCGCGGCGTGCTGCTGCCGGCCACGATGAAGCTGCTCGGCGACTGGAACTGGTGGCTTCCGAAGCGGCTGCAGTGGCTGCCGAAGGTCGCGCCCGAGGCGCCGGTCGCCGCGCCCGCGACGGCCTGATCGAACCGACCACCGACCGGTGCGGATTCGGCGCTCGCCCCTGACAGGGCGGGCGCCGGTCGCGCATCGGGGAAAGGCGAAGGACGATGCTGACCTTCCTGCTCCACCACCGGCACGAGCCGCACGAGTGCGCGGCGGCGTTCGCCGCGTGGGAGGGCTTCGCGAGCCCGCTGCGCCACCGCGCCGCCCCGTCGACGTGCCTCGCGGGCGGCCACGAGATCTGGTGGAGCGTCGAGGCCGCCGACCCGCTCGCCGCGCTCGCGCTGATGCCGCGCTACGTCGCCGAGCGCACGACGCCGATCGCGGTGCGCGAGGTGGAGATCCCCTAAGCGGCTGCGGGCTGCCGGAGCTGGTCGCCGGTCGCGAGGAACAGCACGGGTCCGCCCGCCAGCTCCCCGCGTCGCGCGAGCCCGAGCAGGCCGGCCATCGCCTTGGCGCCGTAGACCGGGTCGAGCGCGAGTCCGTCGGCGTCGCGCAGCAACCCCGCGGCGCCGGCGGCCTCGGCGCTCGGGCGGCCGTAGCCGGCGCCGAGCCACTCGCGCGTGAGCAGGACGTCGTCGGGGCGCACGATCGCGCCCGCGGGCAGCGCCGCCCCGCGGCGCCGCAGCAGCTCCGCCGCCCGTCCCGCGAGCCGTGCCGTGCGGCCGGCGTCGAGCCGCATGCGGTCGTTGACGACGACCCCGACGGCGCGGCTGCGCAGCCCGGCGAGGCGCAGCCCGAGCGCGAGCCCGGCGAGCGTCCCGCCCGAGCCCACCGGCACGACGACGTGCGCCGGCTCCGGCAGCGCGCCGGCCGCGACCTGCCCGCCCAGCTCCAGGCCCGCCTCGACGTAGCCGAGGATCCCCAGCGGCGAGGAGCCGCCGACGGGCAGGTAGTAAGGGAGACGACGTGCGCGCAGATCGGCGTGGCGCGCGAGCAGGAACGGCAATGCGGCGACCGTGCGCGCGGTCGAGTGCGTGAGGTGGAGCGTCGCGCCCGAGGCGCGCAGCCGCGCGAGCTGCGCGCGCACGTGGTCGTCGAGCGGCTGGTCGACGAGCACGAGCGCCGTCTCCAGCCCGAGCCTCCGAGCGTAGATCGCGGTCGCGAGGCCGTGGTTCGTCGCCAGCGCGCCGATCGTGAGGATCGTGCGCGAGCCGCGCCGGCGCGCGTCCGCGAGCACCCACTCCAGCTTGCGCACTTTGTTGCCGCCGTACGCGTCGCCGTAGCCGCCGTCCTGCTTGCACCATGCCTCGGCGTTCTCGACGGCCTGCAGCCGCCGCACCGGCGTGGGCCCGGTGCCCAGCGCCACGTGTGGCAGCGTCGAACGCAGCGCGGGGAAGCGGTCGTGCAGGAGCGGGGCGGTCATCGCGACCCGCAGGCTCGCACGCTCGCGCCGAGCCGCGCTCCGGATCGCATGACACGTCAGCGTTTAGGTGAAGCGTCGTCGCAGCCGATAGCTGGGCAGTGAGCATCACGTCGCCTCCGAACGGGCACCGCCGTGACGACTGACGATTCGCGGCAGCTGAGCCTGCTCGACGACGCTCGCGATGAGCGCGACGCGCCGGTCCGCGTCTGGGGCAGCGACAGCGAAGCCGTCCGCAGGCGCGTGAGCGCAGAGCTTCCCGTCACCGACGTCGTGCTGGCGTCGTCGGTCCGCGGGCGTCGCGGTGTCGCGCTCCTATCGTGGCGTCCGACGACGATCGACGGCGTCGCGCTTCTGACCCTCGTCAGAGGCGGCGCGACGGACAGAGTCCGTCTCGACCTCAGCGAGTTCCACAACGTCGCTCCGGTGGAGCTCGATCGGCTGCTGAAGGCGGTGAGAAGCAGCGAGCACGAGGCCGTGCGCGAGGCGATCGCAGCCGGTGGACCGCTGGACGACGACCTGGCGGCGACGGTACGGGCGGGTCTGCGGACGGTGCATGCCGAGCTGGCGGATGCGTGGGACGAGATCGAGCAGCTCGTCAGGCAGCCGGACGCGGACGTCTGGGAGGTCGACGACGAACGCGAGCCGATCGTCGCGTACGAGCGCGAGGCGACCGGCATCGCGCTCGATCTCGCCGGCCTCAGACGCAAGCGGCACCTTCCGCGCTGGAACGGCTCCGTCGCGCGCTCGTTCCTGCTGGGCTTCGCCGACGTCCAGGTCGGGGAGGACGCGCTGATCGCCGCTGACGTCAGGCGCTTCGGCGACTGGGCGACCGCGGAGGACCTCGTGGCGGCGGTGACGTTCGAGGAGAGAGGTCGCAGGGTGACCGTCGTCAACGCGAACCGCACGAAGATCGAGACGACACTCGGATGCGACCTCGTCTACTACGCACACGAGTACGACTCCTACGTGCTCGTCCAGTACAAGCGCTTCCGGTGGGAGCGCGGCAGATGGGGATTCCGGCCTTCGTCCGACAAGGGGTTCGACCGTCAGCTCTCGCTGCTGCGCAGACTCGTCTCCGGGCCGGCCGGCGCGGCGCCCGACGCGTGGCGCTTCGGGGACACCTGCTGCTTCGTGAAGTTCTGCGAGCCGGTCCTGAGACAGCCGCTGACGGGAGAGCTGGTCAGAGGGATGTACCTCCCGCTCGAGTACCTCGACTGCGTGCGAGCCGCGAAGACCGCCGTCGGACCACGCGGCGGAGAGCTGCTGACGTATGACAGCGTCGGCCGCTGGATGAGCAACGGGTCGTTCGTCGACTGCGTCAAGCAGTCCTGGCTCGGCACGCGCGGGCTCACGTCGCAGCAGATCGCCGCAGTGATCCAGGACGCCCTCGCCGCGAACCGCTCGGTCGTCCTCGCGGCGGCTGGCGGCCGGGCGACGCGGTCTCGCGACGCGCCTGGCTAGGCGCCGTCGCCCGCCGCCACCGCCGCCCGCACCGGCGGAACGAACAGCCGGCCGATCAGCGGCAGGTCGAGGAAGCCCTCGACGCTGGCGTAGAGCAGCGCGACCTTCGGCAGCTCGCCGAGGTCGTCGATCACGATCGAGCGCGGCAGCCACTGCGGGCCGAACTTCGCGTTGAAGTCGCGCAGCGACTGGATCTGGAAGTAGGGGTTGAGGCCGCGTGCGACCTTCTCCTCGAAGCGCCCGAGCCAGCCGGCGTCCTCGGCGGAGTCGAGCAGGCGACCCCACGCGGCGAAGTTCAAGGACAGCCGCCGCACGCCTCTGCTCGCCAGCGCCAGCGCCGCGTTCGCAATCAGGAACTCCGTCAGCCCGTTCGTCGATCCGAGCTTGCGGCGCATCAGGTCGAGCGAGTAGCCGAGGTCCTCGCCGTAGGCGGGAACGAAGCGCAGGAAGCCCGCCGGCTCGCCCGACGCGTCGCGCGCCAGCGCGATCACGAAGTCGGGATCGACCCCGAACACGTCCTCGCCGAGCTCCATCGTGAAGCCGCGCTCCTGCGCGCCTCTGCGCCACTCGTCGCTGATCGCGTTGAGCTGCGCGACCAGCTCGGGCGAGGCCTCCGACTCGCGCATCAGCTCGAAGCTGTGGTCGCGCGCGACGCGGTTCACCGCCTCGCGCACCGGCTTCATCGCGCCGCCCTCCAAGGTGAACGTGTCGCAGCGCAGGACCGCCTCGTCCCCGAGGTAGATCGCGTGCATGCCGCGCTCGCGGTAGATCGGCGCGTCCGCCTCGCGCACGGCCAGGAACGCCACTCCCCAGCCCTGCTCGCGGCAGTGCAGCAGGAACTCGTCGAGCACCTGTGCCCGCTTCTCCGGCGGCCCGATCGGGTCGGCCGCCACCATCGCGTAGCCGCGCACGTACGCATAGGCGATCAGCGACTCGCCGTCGCGCGAGAAGAAGTACGACTTGTCGCGCCGCAGCGCGAAGTAGGCGAGCGTGTCCGAGCCCCAGCGCTTGACGATCGCGCGCGCGTGCTCGCGCCGCTCCTCGCTCGGCGGCGTTCTCTGCACGAGCGGTCGGAAGATCAGGTACAGCAGGATCGCCAGCCCGGCGATCCCCAGCGCGAGCAGAGCGGCGCCGAAGAAGTCCTCGAACAGGTCGCGTCTGTACTCATAGGTGCCGTCGAGCCCGACCAGCCCGCCGAACGTCGTGCGCAGCACGCCGCCGGCGCCGAGTCTCGGCGTCACGTGGTTGGCCTGCGTCAGCAGCGATACGAAGCCGAACAGCAGCACGACGCCGGCGTAGATCGGCACGAACACGAGCGCGTCCACCAGTGACCCGGGGTCGCCCTTCGCGCGGAAGTCGTGGCGGTTCCAGACGAACGCGATCAGCATCGCGAGGTTCGCGAGCGCCGCGATCGGGTCCGGGCCCTTGACGATGTGGACTGCCGTCGCGGCGCCGAACAGGCCGACCGCCGTCCACCACGCGCGCCGCTTGCCGCGCGCGATCTGCCGCGCGATCGCGATCAGCGCGATGCCGAGCACGACCGAGACGACGAACGTGACGGCGCGGCTCGGCCGCTCCAGGAACTCGTCGATCCCGAACGACCAGTCGACGAGCGGCAGCGACGGCAGCAGCGAGATCACGCCGACGAGCGCCGTCAGCCACGCCAGCGGCTTCAGCGAGCGGGGGCGGCGTGTGACGGCGACGGGGTGCGCGGCGAACGCCGCGTCGGCCGCCTCCGGCGGCGGCGGCGCCAGCGACTCGTCCGCCGGCGGCTCGCCCTCGCCCGGCGCGTGCTGCCCGCCGCCCTCCTGCGGGCGCAGCGTGGGGAAGAGGATCACGTCGCGGATCGACTCGACGCCCGTGATCAACATGATCAGGCGGTCGATCCCGATGCCGAGCCCGCCCGTCGGCGGCAGGCCGTACTCGAGCGCCTGCACGTAGTCGTCGTCGACCGGCTCGGCCTCCTCGTCGCCGCCCGCCTGCTGCTTGGCCTCGTACGCGAAGCGCTCGGCCTGGTCGACCGGGTCGTTGAGCTCCGAGTAGGCGTTCGCCAGCTCGCGCCCCGCCACCACCAGCTCGAAGCGCTCGGTCAGCGTCGGGTCGTCGCGATGCGCGCGGGCGAGCGGCGAGATCTCTCTCGGGTGGTCCATCACGAACGTCGGCTCGATCAGCTTCGCCTCGCACAGCTCGTCGCAGACCTCGCTCAGGATCTTGCCCGAGCCCCAGACGTCCATCCACTCGACGCCGAATCTGTCGGCGATCGCGCGCGCCTCCTCGACCGGCATCGACGGGTGCATGTCGACGCCGCCGTGCTCCTTGATCAGGTCGATCATCGAGGCGCGGCGGAAGGGCGGTCTGAGGTCGACGTCGCGGTCCCCGATTCTCACGACAGTCGTGCCGTTGGCGGCGAGCGCGGCGCTGGAGACGAGCGCCTCCGTCAGCTCCATCATGTCGTGGTAGTCGCCGAACGCCTGGTAGGCCTCGAGCAGCGTGAACTCGGGGTTGTGGCGCGTGTCGAGGCCCTCGTTGCGGAAGACGCGGCCGATCTCGAAGACGCGGTCCATGCCGCCGACGAGCAGCCGCTTGAGCGGCAGCTCCAGCGCGATCCGCAGCGACATCTCGATGTCGAGCGCGTTGTGGTGGGTGAGGAACGGCTTCGCCGCCGCACCGCCCGCCTGGCCGAGGAGCACCGGCGTCTCGACCTCGTGGAAGCCGCGGTCGAGCAGCGTCTGACGCACCGCTGCGATGGCGGTCGAGCGCGCGCGGAACACCTCGCGCGCTCTCGCGTTGACGACGAGGTCGACATAGCGGCGGCGGTAGCGCGCCTCCGGATCCGTCAACCCGTGGCGCAGGTCGGGCAGCGGGCGCAGGTCCTTCGACAGCAGCTGGAACGACGCGACGTCGATCGTCAGCTCACCCGTTCGCGAGACGATCGCCTCGCCGCCGACGCCGACCCAGTCGCCGAGGTCGAGCGCCGCGAAGTCGTGCAGCATCTCCTCGCCGACCTCGTCGCGTCTGACGAGCAGCTGGATCGTGCCGGTCTCGTCCATCAGGTCCGCGAACTCGAGGCCGCCGTGGCGGCGCAGCCCCATCACGCGCCCGGCGACGCCCGCGTGCTCGCCGGTCGAGGAGCCGGCCGGGAGCTCGCCGTGTCTGGTGCGCAGCGAGGCCGCGGTCGCGTCGCGGTCGAAGCGGACGGGGTAGGGCTCGACGCCGCGCGCGCGCAGCGCGTCGAGCTTCGCGAGCCGGCGCTCGCGCTCGGCGGTCTCGAAGTCGACAGCCTCCTCGGCGGCGCCGTCTTGCGCCTCTTCGGGCGCCTCGTCGGTCGTGCTCACGAGCGGCATGCTCCAATCCCCGTCGGACGGCGTCAAGCCGAGCGGACGCCCGTTGCGGCTGGCGCGCCGGCGGCCGGGTCGCGGCCGGCGCGTCTGGCAGCATTCCGCGCCGTGGCCGACAAGCTCGACGCCGTCGTCGCACAGGCGAAGCGCGACCGCGCCCGCCTCGACGGCGCCGCGATCGGCACGGTCGGCCTGACCGCGCTGGGGATCGCGTCCGTCGTCGGCGCCGGCATCTTCGTCACGACCGGCGCCGCCGCCTCGCAGTACGCCGGCCCCGCGGTCGTGATCTCGTTCATGATCGCCGGCCTCGCGGCCGCCGTGACCGCCCTCTGCTACGCCGAGATGGCGGCGATGATCCCGGCCGCCGGCTCGACGTACTCCTACGCGTACGCGACCTTCGGCACGTTCCTCGCCTGGTTCATCGGCTGGGACCTGCTGCTGGAGTACCTGTTCGCGGCGGCGACGGTCGCGGTCGGCTGGTCGGGCTACTTCGACGCGGCCTTGCAGTCGATCGGCATCACCCTGCCGCACTCGCTCACGAACGCGCCGTTCGGCGACGACCCCGGCGTCGTCAACCTGCCGGCGATCGCGATCGTGCTGCTGACGTGCGGGCTGCTGTTCCTCGGCACGCGCGAGTCGGCGCGCGCGAACACGGCGATGGTCGCGCTGAAGCTCGGCGTGCTGCTCGCGTTCGTCGCGTTCGGGATCGCGTTCATCGAGCGCGCGAACTGGGAGCCGTTCATCCCGCACAACACCGGCGCGTTCGGCGACTTCGGCATCACCGGCGTGCTGCGCGCGTCCGGCGTCGTGTTCTTCGCCTACATCGGCTTCGACGCCGTCTCGACGGCCGCTGCGGAGGCGCGCAGGCCGCAGCGCACGATCCCGATCGGGCTGATCGCCACCGTCGTCATCTCGACCGTGCTCTACGTGCTGATCGGCTCCGTGATGACGGGCATGGTCGACTACCACCGGCTCGATGTCGCCGACCCGATCGCGGAGGCGGTGCGCGCTGCCGGCCCGTCGCTCGACTGGCTGGAGGCGGCCGTCTCGATCGCTGCGGTGATCGGGCTCGCGGCGACCGTGCTCGTGACGTTCTACGGCCAGACGCGCATCTTCATGCGGATGGCGTCCGACGGGATGCTGCCGGATGCGCTCGGCAAGGTCGGCGGGCGCTTCAGAACGCCGGGCGCGGCGACGCTCGTGTGCGCCGTCGCCGGCAGCCTCTGCGCCGGGCTCACGCCGATCGACGTGCTGACGAACCTCGTCTCGATCGGGACGCTGCTGTCGTTCACGATCGTCTGCGGCGCGGTGCTCGTGCTGCGCCGCCGCCGGCCCGAGCTGGAGCGGCCGTTCCGCGTGCCGGCGGTCAACGTCGTCGCGCCGTTCGCGATCGTCTGCACCGTCGCGCTGATCGCGCTGCTGCCGGTCACGACCTGGATCCGCCTCGCCGTGTGGCTGCTGATCGGGCTCGTGATCTTCTTCTCCTACGCGAAGCCGCGGGCGGAGGAGCGGATGGCGCGGATGACGGGCTCGCCTGGCGAGCCGGCGCCTCAGCCGGCCGACTGAGGCTCGGCGACCAGCTCCCCCTGCGTGCGCGCGAGCACCGCGAGTCCGCCGAGCGTGGCCACGAGGGCGGCGATGCCGACCGCGACGCCGAACGCGCTCGTGTCGAGCGACTCCTGCAGCAGCGTCGTCCCCAGCACGACGCTGGAGATCGGGTCGAACGCCATCGCCGTCGCGACCGCCGGCGCGAGCGCACCGGTCGCGAGCGCCAGCTGGTTGAGCGTCATCGACGCGTAGCCGACGACGATCAGCGCGTACAGGTGCCAGTTGACGAAGATCGTGAAGAGGTCCTCCTCGACCTGGTCGCCGACGGCCTTCGTGAGCGCGGCGCTGAGGCCGAACAGCAGGCCGGTCGCGGTGCCGAGCAGGGCGGCCTTCGCGGGCGGGGAGTGCGTGCGCGAGGCTGCCAGCACGAGCACGGCGCTGAGGGCGCCGAACACCGCGCCCGCGATCAGCCATTGCCCCAGCGGCGCGTCGTTGCGCCCGCCGGAGGGATCGGCGACGAGCAGGAAGACGGCGAGCGCGCTCGTCACGAGCACCGCGCCGCCGATCTCGCGCCGGCCCACGTGCTGGCCCGTCAATCGCGCCCCGAGCGGCAGCGCGAACACGACGCTCGTGATCAGCAGCGGCTGCACGACGGCGATCCGCCCGATCGTCAGCGCGACCGCCTGCGCGCCGAAGCCGAGCGCGTCGGCGGCGATGCCCGCGAGCCACACGGGTCGCCGCGCCATCCGCAGCAGCAGTCCGGACGACGAGCCCTCGGCGGTCGACGGCTCGTCGAGGCTCGCCTTCTGCTGCAGGACCGTACCGAGCGCGAACAGCAGCGCGGCGAGCAGCGCGAGCAGGATCTCCACCATGGCGACGTTATCGGCCGCCGCGGGCGGCGTCGGGAGTCGTGAGGAAGCGGGCGACCGTCGTGACGAAGCGCGGGTCGGCGGCGACGGTGCCGTGCCCGCGCCGGGCGAAGCGCACGAGCCGCCCGTCGAGCACGCCGCGCGCGGTCTGCTCGAACGCGCCCACGTCGTAGTAAGGATCGCGGCCGCCGTGAACGACGAGCGTCGGCGCGCGCACGTCGTGCAGTCGGGCGCGCACGTCGTAGGCGTCCTCTGCCGCGATCAGCGCCGCCATGTCGCGCATGTCGCCGGCACGCGGCCACAGCAGCGGGCCGAGCGCCCAGCCGACGGCGGCGAGCGGCGGCCGCGCGAGCGCCGCGAGGCGCGCATGGAGCGCCGCCGCGCGGCCGTCCGCCCACGGCAGCGGGTCGGGGACCGTGTCGCCGACGAGCCGCGCGAACGCGCCGCGGCGGTCGGCTGCGAGGACGCGCTTGGCGAGCGCGCGCTGCTCCGCGCGGCCGACCTCGCCCAGGCGCGCGGCGGCGGAGACGAGCACCAGCCTCCGCACGACGTCGGGGTGGTCGGCGGCGAGCTGCAGCGCGATCGAGCCGCCGGTCGAGATCCCCATCACGTCGACCGGCCGCTTGCCGAAGGCCTCGCGCAGCGCCGCCGCGTGCTCGGCCGCGACGTCCGCCATCGTCGGCGGCGCGGCGCCGTTCCCGTCGGCCATCCCCGGCCGCCGCACGAGCCACGTCACGCGGAAGCGTCCGGCGAACGCGTCCGCGAGGCTCAGCTCCGCGCGCGCCACCGGTCCCTCGCCGATCGCGTGCTCCGGCGAGAGGCCCGGCAGGATCGCGAGCGGCGGCGCATCCGGCGGACCGACGAGCAGGCACGGGAGGCCGGCGAGCGTCCCCGTGTGCGACGTCCGTCGGCCCATCCCTTGATGATGACGCGCGCAGGATCCCGACCGACGAGAGGACGACCGCATGACCGAGCTGGACGAGCGCGACGAGCGCCTGTGCGCGAACGCGCCCGCCGACTACTCGGACCTGAGGGCGCTCTACGTCAACTGCACGCTCAAGCGCTCGCCCGAGGTCTCGAACACGCAGGGCCTCGCCGACCGCTCGATCGCGATCATGGAGCGCAACGGCGTGCAGGTCGACACGATCCGCGCCGTCGACCACGCGATCGCGACCGGCGTCCAGCCGGACATGCGCGAGCACGGCTGGGAGCGGGACGAGTGGCCGGCGCTGTTCGAGCGCGTGATGGCGGCCGACATCCTCGTGCTGCTGACGCCGATCTGGCTCGGCGAGAAGTCGTCCGTCTGCACGCAGGTGATCGAGCGTCTCTACGGCAACAGCCACCTGCTCAACGACGCCGGCCAGTACGCCTACTACGGCCGCGTCGGCGGCTGCCTCGTGACCGGCAACGAGGACGGTGCGAAGCACTGCGCGATGAACGTCCTCTACTCGCTCCAGCACCTCGGCTACGCGATCCCGCCGCAGGCCGACTCCGCATGGCTGGGGGAGGCGGGGCCCGGCCCCAGCTACCTCGATCCCGGATCGGGCGGCCCCGACAACGACTTCACGAACCGCAACACCACGTTCATGACGTGGAACCTGCTGCATCTCGCGCGCGTCCTCAAGGACGCTGGCGGAATCCCCGCGCACGGCAACCAGCGCACGGAGTGGGACGCCGGCTGCCGCTTCGACTATCCGAACCCCGACTACCGTTGATCCCCGAAGGGAGCACCCGCATGCCCCGCAGCATCTTGGCGCTGTTCGCCGTCGTCCTCTCAGCCGGCGCCGTCGTTCCCGCCGTCGTCGCAGCGGACGGTCCGCACGCGACCCCGTCGGCACCGCGCGACCGCGGCCCGCACGGCGGCAAGGACCCGCGCGGAGGCCGACCCGACCCGCGCTGCCATTCGATCGAGCGGCACGTCGACTCCGCGAAGCGCGACGTCGAGTCCGCCAGACGTGCGCTCGGCGCCGCGAAGCAGAAGGTCGCCGCAAAGCAGGCCGCGCTCAGAGGAGCGAGCGGCAGAAGAGCGAAGCGCAAGGCCGCCAGAGCGCTTGCGAGAGCGAAGGCCGCCAAGAGAGCGGCTCAGGGCAAGCTCGGCGACGCCAAGACCCGGCTCGCGACGGCTGAGCGGCAGGCGCAGGACAACGGCTGCTCCACGACGTGACGTCCGCGCGGCGCCGTCCGGCCTGGCTGCGCGCCGGGCCGGGCGGCTCCGCATGACGGCCGGACGGGCATCATCAGGGACGTGAGCGCCCCCTCCGTCCACCATCCGCTGTTCGCCCGCTTCTACACGCACGTGCTCGCGCGCAACGAGCCGGCGGAGATCCGCGCCCATCGCGACGAGCTGCTGGCGGGTCTGAGCGGCCGCGTCGTCGAGGTCGGCGCCGGCTCGGGCGCGAACTTCCCGCACTACCCGCCGGAGGTGACCGAGGTCGTCGCGGTCGAGCCGGAGGCGTACCTGCGCGAGCAGGCGGTCGTCGCGGCGGCGGCCGCAGCAGTGAACGTGACGGTGCTCGACGGGATCGCCGACGCGCTGCCGCTCGAGGATGCCTCCTGCGACGCGGCCGTGGCATGCCTCGTGCTGTGCTCGGTGCCCGATCAGGCGAGCGCGCTCGCGGAGCTGCGCCGGGTGCTGAAGCCCGGCGGCGAGTTGCGCTTCTACGAGCACGTGCGCGCCGACTCGTCGCGCATGGCGCGCGCGCAGGAGATCGCCGACCGCACCGTCTGGCCGCGCGCCTTCGGCGGCTGCCACACCGCGCGCGACACGGTCGCGGCGATCGAGGCGGCCGGCTTCGCGCTCGAGCGGCGCCGCGACCTGCGCGTGGCGCCGGCGTTCCTGCCGGTCTCGACGCAGACGATCGGCGTCGCGCGGCGCGAATAGCCGCCCGCCGATCGCGGGTAGCCTCGCGGCGCACCGCAAACCGGCAAAGGGGGAGATTGCCATGCGAAGGACCCTGCTCGCCGTCGCGCTCGCGACGGCTTCGCTGCTCGCACCGGCCGCTGTGACCGCGGCCGCACACGACCCGATCGTGTTCGTGCACGGCTGGGCCGAGAACGAATCCGTCTGGTCGACGATGATCAGCAACTTCTCCAGAGAAGGCTGGACCAGAGAAGAGCTCAACAACTGGAGATACAACACCTCGCAGTCGAACGTGACGACGGCGAGAGAAGTCAGAACGAAGGTCGAAGAAGTCCTCAGAGCGACGGGCGCGTCGAAGGTCGACCTCGTGACCCACTCGATGGGTGCGCTCAACACGCGCTACTACCTCAAGAACCTCGGCGGCACCGAAAAGGTCGACGACTGGGTCTCGCTCGGCGGGCCGAATCACGGCACGACGACGGCGAACCTCTGCGGCGAAGCCTCGTGCGTCGAGATGCGCGTCGGCTCGACGTTCCTCAGAGAACTGAACGCGACCGACGAGACGCCGGGGACCGTCAACTACGGCACCTGGTGGTCGTCCTGCGACGAAATCGTCAACCCGGACGAAAGCGTCCTGCTGACCGGCGCCACGAACACCGAAGCCGGCTGCGTCGGCCACATAGCGCTGACGTCGAACGCGACAGTCTTCGCGGGCGTGCGCAACTTCGTCAGATGAGCTGAGTGCTGGCCGGGCGCGAACGGCGCCCGGCTACGCCGCGTCGCGGATCAGGCGAACGCCGCGTCCGGGCACGAGCGTCACGCCCGTCGCGCGCACCGGCTCCGGCCGCCGCACCGCCAGCCGCAGCGGCGAGCGCGCCAGCACGCGCAGGATCGTCGCCATCTCGAACTGCGCGAAGCTCGCGCCGATGCAGCGGCGCACGCCGCCGCCGAACGGCAGCCAGCCGTAGGAGGGGACCTCGTCGTTCAGGAACCGCTCCGGCCGGAAGCGCCTCGGCTCGGGGAAGACGTCGGGGCGGTGGTGCGTGATCAGGATCGCCGCCGCCAGGTCGGTACCCGCGGGGATCTCGTGCGAGCCGATCGTCACCGGCTCCGTCACCGTCCGTCCGACCACCGGCACGACCGGGCGGATCCGCAGCACCTCTCTGCAGACCGCGTCGAGGTAGGCCGGGTCGTCGTCGGCGCGCAGCCGCGCGAGCACCTCCTGGTTGCGCAGCAGCAGGTCGACCGCCCACGACAGCGCGGTCGCGGTCGTCTCGTGGCCGGCCAGCACGAGCGTCGCCAGCTGGTCGCGGATCTCCGCGTCGCCCATCGGCGTGCCGTCCTCGTGCTCGGCCTCGACGAGCATCGAGAGGATGTCCTTTCGCTGCGCGCGCTCCTCGGCCGGCATCGCGCGCCGCTCCGCGATCTCCGCGTACAGCAGCGCGTCGACCGCGTCGCGCCGCGCCTCGAACGTGGCCTGCGGGCGCAGCGGCCCGAGGTCGCGATGCACCACCGCGCCCCAGAAGACGAGCATGCGGCTGCTCTGCACGAGCAGCGGCAGCAGGCGGCGCAGCTCGTCCTTGCGCGCCTCGTCTGTGATGCCGAAGACCACGTCGAGGATCACCTCGAGCGTCAGCCGCTCCATCTGCTCGTGCAGCTTGAACGGCTCGCCGAGCGGCCAGCTCAGCACCTCGCGCTGCGCCAGCTCGGCGATCAGCTCGGCGTAGGAGCGCAGCCGCTCGCCGTGGAACGGCGGCAGCAGCAGCTTGCGCTGCTGGATGTGCGGTCCGCGGTCGAGCGCGAGCAGCGACCACGGGCCGAGCACCGGACGGATCGGCGCGTTCGCGAGGCCGGCGTGGAAGACCATCGGGTCGCCGGTGACGATCTGCTTGACGAGCTCCGGCGTGCTGAAGATGACCGACGTGCCGAAGCCCGGGCTGCCGACGGTGAACGGCTCGCCGAAGCGGCGGTGCACGGCCATCGTGCTGCCGAGCGGGTTGCGCGCGAACAGCAGCGCCTGCAGGATCCCGGGCGTGCGCGGGCCGGGCGGCAGCGCATCGCGCGGCGGGCGCCGCGGGAACGGGATCGTCGGGTCGTAGGCGGGGGCGGGGACGGTCGTGCTCATCTGGCTGGTCAGCCAGCTTACGACACGACCTCGCGCAGCAGCCCCGTCTCCACCTCATAGACGAAGCCGCGCACCGCGTCGCGGTGCGGCAGGAACGGGCTCGACCGCACGCGCGCGACCGCGCGCCGCACGTCGGCGTCGATGTCGCTGTGGAAGCTCGTCGTCTGCCAGGCGGGGCGTACGCCCGTCTCCGCCTCCAGCTGCTCGGCGAACGCGTCCTCGACGAACGTCCGCATGCCGCAGTCGGTGTGGAGGATCACCAGCACCTCGCGCGTCCCCAGCTTGCGCTGCGAGACGACGAGCGAGCGCAGCGCGTCGTCGTTCGCGACGCCGCCGGCGTTGCGGATCACGTGCGCGTCGCCCTCGGCGAGGCCGAGCATGCGATGCGGGTCGATGCGCGCGTCCATGCACGTGAGCACCGCGACCGGCTTGACCGGCTGCGATCTCAGCTCGCCGTGCGCGAAGCGCTCCGCGTAGGCGGCGTTTCTGGCCAGCAGCTCGTCGCTCGCGCTCACGCCGCCAACCTAGCGAGCGGTGCGGCGGGCGAGCTTCCCGGCGAGCGTCTGCACCGCCCAGCGCCCCCACGCGGCGCTCGCGTCGATCACGCCCGCGACGAAGAACGCGAGCGGACCGGTCACCAGCTGGGCCGCACGTCGGGACAGCACGCCGCCACGGTATCGTTCGCGCCCCCCGATGGCCCCCGCCGTGAAGACCACCGTCACCGAGCTGCCCGAGTCGCGCGTCCGCGTCGACGCCGAGGTCCCCGCGGCCGAGGTCGAGAAGAGCCTCACGCAGGCCGCCAGACGGCTCGCGCGCGACACGCGCGTGCCCGGCTTCCGCAAGGGCAAGGTCCCGCCGCCCGTCTTCATCCGCCGCGTCGGGCGCGAGTACGTGCTCGACGAGGCGATCCGCGGCTCGATCGGCGTCTGGTACGCCGACGCGCTCGGCGAGGCGAAGATCGCGCCGATCGGCGAGCCGAGCCTCGACCTCGGCGACCTGCCGCCCGAGGGCCAGCCGCTGTCGTTCTCGTTCGAGATCGGCGTGCGCCCGGTCGCGAGACTCGGCGACTACGCCGGGCTCGAGGTCGGCCGCCGCGAGGCGGAGGTCGACGAGGAGCGCGTCACGCACGAGCTCGACCACCTGCGCGAGCAGCTCGCGAGACTCGAGACGGCCGAGCGCGCCGCCGCCGAGGGCGACTTCGTCGTCGTCGACTACAAGGGCTCGATCGACGGCGATCCGTTCGAGGGCGGCGAGGGCCACGACCAGGTGATCGAGCTGGGCGGCGGCAGACTGATCCCCGGCTTCGAGGAGCAGATCGTCGGCGCGAGCGCGGGCGACGAGCGCACGATCGACGTGACCTTCCCCGACGACTACGGCGCCGACCACCTCGCCGGCAAGCCCGCGCAGTTCGCGATCTCCGTCAAGGAGGTGCGCGAGAGAGTCCTGCCCGAGCTCGACGACGAGCTGGCCTCCGACGCCGCCGGCTTCGACACGCTCGAGGAGCTGCGCGAGGACGTCCGCAGACGCATCGCCGAGCACGAGGAGAGAGCGGTCGACGCGGAGTTCCGCGAGGCCGTGCTCGACGCGGCCGTCGAGCGCGCCACCGTCACGGTGCCCGCAGCGCTGATCGAGGCGCGCGCCGTCGAGCTGTGGGACCAGATGCTGCATTCGCTGAGCCACCGCGGGCTCTCGAAGGAGGTCTACCTGCAGATCTCCGGGAGAACGGAGACGGAGATCCTGGAGGAGGCCAAGCCCGACGCCGAGCGCGCGCTGCGCCGCGAGGCCGTGCTGGCGGCGATCGTCGCCGCCGAGCAGATCGAGCCGAGCGAGCAGGAGCTGGCCGAGGCGCTCGCCACGACCGCCGAGCGCGAGGGCACGAAGCCGGAGAAGCTGCTCGAGCGCGTCCGCAAGTCCGGATCGCTCGACGCGCTGCGCGAGGACGTCGCGACGCGCCAGGCGATGGACCTGCTGG
Source organism: uncultured Actinomycetes bacterium (assembly GCA_963812435.1). GTDB lineage: Bacteria > Actinomycetota > Thermoleophilia > Solirubrobacterales > Solirubrobacteraceae > Conexibacter. Next base: position 610,466 of record CAWEUZ010000005.1, on the reverse strand, counting down.
CCGAGCGCGCGAAGCCGATCTCGCTCGAGAAGGCGGCCGCGCGCGAGAGACTGTGGGTGCCGGACAGCGCCAAGGGCGACAGACCGGCGAGAGCGGCGAGAAGACCCGCCGCCAGAGGCAGAGCCAGAGCGGCCGGAAGAGCGGCCGCCAGAGGCAGAGCCAGACCTGCCGCCAGAAGAGCCTGAGCCGGCGCGCAGACCCTCCAGACCGCCACAGAGCGGTTGCTAGACTCGCCCCACCGGACGGGCGCTGAACACTCGGCTCCCGCGCCGCCCGATAGCGTTGACCCAAGCGGGCGGCGCGCGGCAGGATTCGAGCCGAGGAAGCGAAACAAAGCGAGGACTATGAGCCCCCTGGTACCTATGGTCGTCGAGCAGACGTCGCGAGGCGAGCGCGCCTTCGACATCTACTCGCGCCTGCTCAACGAGCGCATCATCTTCCTCGGCACGCCGGTCGACGACCAGATCGCGAATCTGATCGTGGCCCAGCTCCTGCACCTGGAGTCGGAGGACCCCGACAAGGACATCTCGCTGTACATCAACTCGCCGGGCGGATCCGTCTACGCGGGCCTCGCGATCTACGACACCATGCAGTTCATCAAGCCCGACGTCCAGACGATCTGCGTCGGCATCGCGATGAGCATGGGCGCGCTGCTGCTGTCCGGCGGCGCGAGAGGCAAGCGCATGGCGCTGCCGAACGCGAAGATCCTGATCCACCAGGTGTCCTCGTCCTTCCAGGGTCAGGCGACCGACATCGAGATCCACGCGAGAGAGATCATCGACATCCGCCGCCGGCTCGACGAGATCATCGCCCACCACACGGGTAAGCCCGTAGAGAGCGTCAAGGGCGACACGGAGCGTGACTACTTCATGAGCTCCGAGGAGGCGAAGGACTACGGCATCATCGACCGGGTGATCACGCAGCACTAAGGTCGAGGCCGGCTGCTGCCGACCACTTGGAGAGCGACATGGCACGCCCAACGGACACCAACGAACAGCTCCTCTGCAGCTTCTGCGGCAAGTCTCAGCGGCAGGTCAAGAAGCTGATCGCCGGTCCCGGCGTCTACATCTGCGACGAGTGCATCGATCTCTGCAACGAGATCATCGACGAGGAGCTGACCGCTCCGCCCTCGTTCGACCTCGAGCACCTGCCGAAGCCGCGCCAGATCTACGACGTGCTCAACGAGTACGTCGTCGGTCAGGAGGAGGCCAAGCGCACGCTGTCGGTAGCGGTCTACAACCACTACAAGCGCGTCCAGATGCTGCAGTCGGACGACGACGACATCGAGCTGCAGAAGTCGAACATCCTGCTGCTCGGCCCGACCGGCTGCGGCAAGACGCTGCTCGCGCAGACGCTCGCGAAGATCCTCAACGTGCCGTTCGCGATCGCCGACGCGACCGCTCTCACCGAGGCCGGATACGTCGGCGAGGACGTCGAGAACATCCTGCTGAAGCTGATCCAGGCGGCCGACTACGACGTCAAGAAGGCCGAGACGGGGATCATCTACATCGACGAGGTCGACAAGATCGCGCGCAAGGCCGACAACCCGTCGATCACGCGCGACGTCTCCGGCGAGGGCGTGCAGCAGGCGCTGCTGAAGATCCTCGAGGGGACGACCGCCTCGGTGCCGCCGCAGGGCGGGCGCAAGCACCCGCACCAGGAGTTCCTGACGATCGACACGACGAACGTCCTCTTCATCTGCGGCGGCGCGTTCGCCGCGCTCGACAACGTGATCGAGCGCCGCATCGGCAAGCAGGGGATCGGCTTCGGCGCGGCGATGGAGGAGACGGTCGAGTGGGATCCGGGCAACATCTTCGAGAACTGCCTGCCCGAGGACCTCGTCCAGTACGGGCTGATCCCCGAGTTCATCGGCCGCCTGCCGGTGATGTCGGCGGTCCACCAGCTCTCCCGCGACGAGCTGATGACGATCCTGACGGAGCCGCGCAACGCGCTCGTCAAGCAGTTCCAGCGCTTCTTCCAGTTCGACGGGATCGAGCTGGTGTTCTCCGACGACGCCTTGATCTCGGTCGCTGACAAGGCGCTCGAGCGCGAGACCGGCGCCCGCGGCCTGCGCTCGATCATCGAGGAGGTCCTGCTGGAGGTGCAGTTCGAACTGCCCTCGCGCCGCGACGTGAAGAAGTGCGTCGTCACGAAGGAGACGATCGAGCGCGGCCAGGCGCCGACGCTCGTCACCGAGGCCGTACCGCCCGAGGCCGCCGACGACGGCGACCTGCGGGAGGAGAGCGCCTAGTAACGTCGCCCGCAGGTCATCGCTTGCGATGACCGCAGGGCGAAACCTCGATTTCTGAGACGATCCCCGCCATGGGGGTCGGGGGAAGTACGCGTGCATCCGTGCGCGCGCAGACGGTCATACCGAGGACGCTGGTCGAGCCGCTCGTGCGGCGTCCGAAGCTGGCGGCGGGACTGCTGTTCGCGCTGTTCGTCCTCGCCTACCTGTGGCCGGTGCTGGTGGGCGGCAAGATGCTCTCGCCGCTGGCCTCGCTGTACGGCTCGACGCCGTGGCAGGCGCTGCAGCCGCGCGACCTGGCGGACTACTACAACCCGCTGCTGGCGGACGTTCCGACCGCCGACTACCCCTGGCGCTTCCTGGCTCGCGCGCTGATCCGCGACGGCACGTTCCCGGCCTGGAATCCGCATGTGTTCGCGGGAATTCCGTTCTTCGCCAACCCGCAGACGATGATCCTGTCGCCCTTCAGCGTGCCGCTGTGGGTGCTGCCGCTGCACTACGCGGTCGGCGTCGCCGCGGCGCTGGCGCTGTGGACCGCGGCGTTCGGGACCTTCCTGCTCGTGCGCGAGCTGGGCCTGCGCTTCCTGCCGGGGCTGCTCGCGGGAGTCGCCTACGCGCTGTGCTCGTTCCACGTCGTGTGGCTCACGCACGGCTCGCTGCCGGCGGTCTCCGCGCTGCTGCCGTGGATGCTGTGGCTGATCGAGCGGATCGCGCGGCGCGGCGGGGCGGGGGCGGCGATCGGCCTTGCGGTCGTGACAGCCGTCGCGGTCACCGGCGGTCACCCGGGCACGCAGGTCCACGCGCTGGGGGCGGCGGCGCTCTACGCCGTGCTGCGCACAGCGACGATCGCCGACGTCCCGCGCCCGCAGCGCCTGCGGCGCCTCGCGCTGGCGGGCGGAGGGATCGCGGCCGGGGTGCTGCTCGTGGCCGTGATGTTCCTGCCCGAGCTGCTCAGCTCGAAAGGCACGCTCGGGACCCAGGCGCGCCGCGGCGGCGGCGAACTTCCGGGCACGCAGATGCCGCTCGGCGCGCTCACGTCGGTGCTGTTCCCCGACTGGTGGGGGCGCCCGAGCGCGCTTGAAATCGCGGGGCCGGTGTTCCATCCGCAGCCCGGCGTGTCGGTGGAAGTGACGTTCAACGAGCGGACCTTCTTCGCGGGCGTCGTCGCGCTGCTGCTGGCGGTCGTGGCGCTGCTCGCGCCCGGCGGCTGGCGGCGCAAGCTGCCGGTCGCCGTGCTGGGCGTGCTCGCGCTCGCGATACCGCTGCACGCGCCCGGGCTCTACTGGCTCGTGGAGCATCTGCCGGGCTTCGAGCTGGTCCAGAACCAGCGCATGCACTTCGTCTTCGAGCTGGCGACGGCGGTGCTCGCCGCGTTTGGGCTCGACGCGCTGCTCGACGGGCGGGTCGGCCGCCGCGCGCTGATCGCCCCGCTGCTCGGCGTGCTCGCGGTGCTCCTCGCGCTGCTCGTGCTCGGGCCGAGCGGGGAGGACGTGCGCCAGGTCGCGCGCCACTTCGCGACCGGCGCCGACGTCGTGAGCGAGACGGCGCTGTCGCTGACGAGCGTCGCGTGGCTGCTGCTGCTCGCATGCGCCGTGGGGGCCGTGCTGCTGGCGATGTGGCGCTGGCCGCAGCGGCTCGCGCTGCTCGCCGCGCTGCTGGTGCTGCTCGCCGCCTTCGACATGCTGCGCTTCGCGCACGGCTACCAGCCGATGGGGGACCCGGCGAAGGTGATCCCGCCGGAGACGCCCGCGATCCGATACCTGGAGCGGCACGCGGAGGAGGGGCGGGTGATGGGGCTCGGCGCGTCGTTCCCGAACGACTGGACGCTCGTGTACGGCCTGCGCGACGTGCGCGGGTACGACCCGCCGTATCCGAGCCTGCGCCTCTTCCGCCTGTGGCGCGTGGCGAACGCCTCGCAGGGCGACTGGGAGCCGTTCCGCATGAGCGGGATGGGCCTGCCGACGCACCAGGTGCTCAACGTGCTGGGCGCGCGCTATCTCGTGACCGAACCGGGGACACGGCTCGAAGCGCAGGGTGCGGACCTGCGCGGGGTGCGCCGCGTCTACGACGGCGCCGACGCGACGGTCTTCCACAACGACCGCAGCGCGCCGCGGGCGCTCGTCGCGCGCGACGTGCGGGTCGTCGGCAGCGCCGAGGGCGCGCGCGAGACGCTCGTCGCGCCGTCGTTCGACGTGCGGCGCAGCGCCGTCGTGCAGCGCTCGCAGCCGGGCGCGGCGAGCCTCGAAGGCGCCGTGCCCGCGGGCGGCAGCGTACGCGTGCTCGACGACGACAACGCGCGCGTGACGCTGCGCGCCCAGCTCGACCGCCGCGGCCTCGTCGTGCTCAACGACGCGCTGTTCGACGGCTGGAGCGTCGAGGTCGACGGCCGGCCGGCGCCCGCGCTGCGCGTCAACGAGCTGATGCGCGGCGTGATCGCCGGACCCGGCACGCACGAGGTGACGTGGACCTACCGCGTCCCCGGCCTGCGCCTCGGCGCCCTGCTCTCGCTCCTCACCGCGCTCGGGCTGGTGGGCGCCGCGGTCTGGCTGCGCATGCGCTCGCGCCGCGCGAGGGCGATCAGTTGCCGCGCCGCTTGACCCGCTGAACCGTCAGCAGCGCGTCGATGTCCGCGACGTCCTGCGGCCGCCCGGCGGCGCGCTTCATCGACAGCAGGTCCTCCATCGCCACGATGCGAAACTCGACACCGTCGAGGTCGACGAGGTCGGAGCGCTCGCGCATCGCCTCGTAGCGGTCGGCGCCGTCGGGGTCCACCAGCAGGTCGATGCTGCCCTGCGGCGTGTCGAGCGTGAGGATCTGGGTGCCCTTGAGCGTGCGCGCGTCAGGCACGAACGGCACGTCCTCTCCGATGCCTCGAAGGCGTGCGCCGAGTCCCACGAGCACGTCGCCGAGACGCTCGAGGTTCGCCGCGTTGGTGGCATAGACGATGTCGAGGTCCTTCGTGAAGCGCGCGTAGCCTTGAAGAAAGACGGCCACTCCGCCGATCACGAGGAAGTCGACGCCGGCCTCCGTGAGACCTCGCAAGAGTGGTACGGCGCGCAGCTCAGGCGTGCTGCTCATGACGGTGCACCTTCGCCTTTCCGAGCATGCTGGCCGTCGCCGCCATCGCGTCGAGCTCGCGGATGCGCTCCCCCGGCGACAGCGCCAGCTGCTGTGCGATCAGCGTCTCGTCGACCGTTCTCAGGCCCTGATGCACCGCCGACAGCTCCAGCCGGTGGCCGGCCGCGTGCAGGACGCGCTCGAGCGTCAGAAACGTCGGGTTGCCGCCCCCGCGCTCGAGGCGGGCGATGACCGACTGCGTCACGCCGGCGCGCTCCGCCAGCTCGGTCTGCGTGAGGCCGGCGCGTTTGCGGGCGCTGCGGACAAGGGTCGAAGGAGACATGCTCGTCAACATACGACAAAGACAATATCGCTTTTACAGCATATGTATGGTCACTCGATCTATCGCATGGGAGAGGCCTCGCCCTGCGCAAGCCGCCGCGCGAATCGGCAATACACTTGCGCCACATGTCCACGCTCGAGGACAAGACGCGCTACGTCGCCGCCGAGGTGGAGCCGCGCATCGTCAGACGCTGGCTCGACTCCGGCCTCTTCCACCCCGAGCCCGAGGGCGGTCCGGACGAGAACTACTCGATCGCGGTGCCGCCGCCGAACGTCACCGGCGCGCTGCACATGGGGCACGCGCTCAACGGCTCGATCCAGGACGTGCTGATCCGCTTCCATCGCGCGCGCGGGAAGCGCACCAAATGGATCGCCGGCACCGACCACGCCGGCATCGCGACGCAGAAGCAGGTCGAGAAGCAGCTCGTCGAGCAGGGCACCTCGCGCCAGGAGCTCGGCCGCGAGGCGTTCGAGCGGCGCGTGTGGGAGTGGCGCAGACAATACGGCGGCACGATCATCGACCAGTTCCAGCGCCTCGGCGCCTCGCTCGACTACGAGGACGAGCGCTTCACGCTCGACGCCGGCTACCACGAGGCCGTCGTGAAGGTCTTCGTCGACCTCTACGAGAAGGGCTACGTCTACCGCGACAACTACATGGTCAACTGGGACCCGGGCAGCGGCTCGGCGATCTCCGACCTGGAGGTCGAGGACCGCGAGGTCGTCGACACGCTCACGTACGTCGCCTACCCGATCGCCGACGCCGACGGGCAGCCGAGCGGCGAGACGATCACGGTCGCGACCGTCCGCCCCGAGACGATGCTCGCCGACACGGCGATCGCCGTGAACCCGTCGGACGAGCGCTACGCGCAGCTCGTCGGCAGGACGGCGATCCTGCCGCTCGTCGGGCGCGAGCTGCCGATCATCGCCGACGACTACGTCAAGCCCGAGTTCGGCACCGGCGCGCTCAAGATCACGCCCGGCCACGACCCCAACGACTTCGACATCGGCCGCCGCCACGGCCTCCCCGAGATCAGCGTGATCGGCGAGGACGGGCGCATGAACGCGGAGGCCGGCGAGCGCTTCGCCGGGCTCACCGTGAAGGCGGCGCAGGAGGCCGTCGTCGCGGCGCTGCGCGAGCAGGGCGCCGTCGTGCGCGAGGAGGAGTATCCGCACGTGGTGCCGTTCAGCCACCGCTCCGGCGAGCGCATCGAGCCGCTCATCAGCCTGCAGTGGTTCATGCGCATGGACGAGCTGGCCGAGCCGGCGATCGCCGCGGTCAAGGACGGCCGCGTCAGAATCCACCCCGAGCGCTGGGCGCGCGTCTACCTCGACTGGATGGAGAACATCCGCCCCTGGTGCGTCTCGCGCCAGCTGTGGTGGGGCCACCGGCTGCCCGTCTGGTACCGCGGCGACGAGACCTACGTCGGCGCGACGCCGCCCGAGGGCGACGGCTGGACCCAGGACCCCGACGTGCTCGACACGTGGTTCTCGTCCGCGCTGTGGCCGTTCGCGACGCTCGGCTGGCCGCACCAGACGCCGGAGCTGAAGGCCTTCTACCGCACCGACGTGCTCTCGACCGCGCGCGACATCCTCTTCCTGTGGGTCGCGCGCATGATCATGATGGGCATCGAGTTCGCCGGCGACGTCCCCTTCGGCGACGTCTACATCCACTCGGTGATCCAGGCGCCCGACGGCCGCCGCATGAGCAAGTCGCTCGGCACCGGGATCGACCCGCTCGACGAGATCGAGAAGCACGGCGCCGACGGCGTGCGCTTCGGCCTGCTGGCGATGTCCTCCTCGCAGGACGTGCGCTACTCGGCCGAGAAGGTGCAGCAGGGCGAGCAGCTGACGAACAAGCTGTGGAACGCCTCGCGCCTGATCCTCACGCGCATCGATGCCGATGCGCGAGCCGCCGCGAAGCCGCGCACGATCGAGGACCGCTGGATCCTCTCGCGCCTCGCCGCCGCGCGCGCGACCTTCGAGCAGCACGTCGCGGCGTTCGACTTCTCGCACGCCGCGCTCGCGCTCTACGACTTCGTCTACGGCGACCTCTGCGACTGGTACCTGGAGCTGGTCAAGCCGCGCCTCTACGAGGCCGAGGGGGAGGAGCGCGCCGATCTCGACGCGACGCTGCTGCACGTCCTCACCGAGACGCTGCAGCTCGCGCATCCCGTGATCCCGTTTGTGACCGAGGAGATCTGGTCGTTCGTGCCGGGCGCGGAGGGGCTGCTGGCGGAGCGCCGGACCGCGGCGGCCGGGGACGCGCGCGACGACGAGGCCGAGCGTGCGCTGGCCGACGCGATCGCGGCCGTGCAGGCCCTGCGCGGCTGGCGCGACGGCGTCGGAGCCGCCGCCGGCGCGCGCATCCCGGCACGGCTTGAGGCCGCCGGCTACGAGCAGACGGCGGGCCACGTCGCGCGGCTCGCGCGCTTCGAGCTGATGCCGCAGAACGGGGCGGCGGACGCCGCCACGATCGCGATCCCCGGCGGCGCGGTCATCGTGCACGCCAGCGACGCGGTCGACCTCGGCGCGGCGGAGCGCAAGCTGGGCGAGCGCCGCACGAAGCTGGAGGCGGAGGTCGCCCGCTGCGAGGCGAAGCTCGCGAACGAGGGCTTCGTCGCGAAGGCGCCGGAGGCCGTCGTCGCGGCCGAGCGCGCCAAGCTCGTGCAGCTGCGCGAGGAGCTGGGGTCGCTGTGAGCGCATCCGCCCACTGGAGCGTCGAGGACGCGGAGCGCTACCTGCTCACGTTGGAGCTGTTCGGCATGCGCTTCGGCCTCGACCGCATGCACCGCCTGATGACGACGCTCGACCAGCCCGAGCGCCGCTACGACACGATCCACGTCGTCGGGACGAACGGCAAGTCCTCGACGACGCGGATGATCGCCGCGATCCTGCAGCGCCACGACCTGCGCGTCGGCGCCTACCTGTCGCCGCACCTCGTCTCGTTCGCCGAACGCATCCGCGTCGACGACCGCGACGTCGACGCGCGCGCGTTCGCGCGCGCGGTCGAGCGCGCCGCGCACGCCGCCGCGCTCGTCGACCGCAGCCAGCACGCCGACGACCGCGTCACGCAGTTCGAGGCGCTGACGGCCGCCGCCTACTCCGAGCTGGCGGCGCACGAGGTCGACGTGGCGGTGATCGAGGCGGGCCTCGGCGGTCGCTGGGACGCCACGAACGTGATCCCCTCGACGGTGCAGGTGCTGACGACCGTCGGGCTGGAGCACACGCGCTGGCTCGGCCCGACCGTGCGCGACGTCGCGCGCGAGAAGCTCGCGGTCGTGCGCGACGGCGCGACGCTCGTGATCGGCTCCGGCCTGCATCCCGACGCGGAGGAGGAGGCCGTCGCCGCCGCCGAGCGCCACGGCGCCAAGCTCGTGCGCGCGCCGGCCGAACCGGGCGTCGAGGTCGCCGCCCCCGGCGGCTTCCAGCAGCGCAACTTCGCGCTCGCGCGTGCCGCCGCGGCCGAGTACCTCGCCGCGACCGGCGGCGTGCTCGACCTCCAGCGCGTGCGCGCCGCCGCCGCGGCCGTCACCGTGCCGGGCCGCCTGCAGGTCGTCGCGCACGAGCCGCTGACGGCGCTCGACGGCGCCCACAACGCGGAGGGGGTCGCCGCCCTCGCGGAGGCGCTGCCGCAGCTGACCGCCGGACGCCCGCTCGTCGCGGTCGTCTCGATCCTCGAGGACAAGGACGCCGCCGGCATGCTGCGCGTGCTGCTGCCGCACGCCGAGCACGTCGTCTTCACGCGCAGCCAGAACCCGCGCGCGCTGCCGCCGGCGACGCTCGGGTCGCTGTGCGCGCAGCTGGACGGGCCGCCGTGCGATCTGGAGGCGGACCCGCGGCGCGCGCTCGCGCGCGCCCGCGAGCTGGCCGGCGCCGGCGGCGTCGTGCTCGCGACCGGCTCGATCTACCTCGTCGCCGACCTGCTGCGGCCCGCCGGGCAGCGCAGCGCCTCGATGCTCTGATGAAATCGACCGTCTGATGGAACCCGAGAACGGACCGCGCTTCCTGCCGATGATGGCGCTCGTGGCGGCGGTCGTCGCCGTCGTCATCCTGGTGTTCTTCGCGATCGGCTACGTGTTCGGACGCCTGTTCCTGTAGGAACGCCCGCCGCCCGACCCATTACACTCGCCCACCGATGCTCCCCTTCGCCATCTTCGGGATCGACAGCAGCGGCGTGAATCTCGCCGTCAATCTGGTGATCCTCTGCCTCGTCGTGATCTGGCTCGCGCTCGTCTACTGGACGTACGCGGACGCGCGCCGGCGGGTCGAAGACTCGATGCTCGTCGCGTGCGCGACGGCCGCGTCGCTGTTCCCGTTCGTCGGCACCTTCGTCTACGTGATCGTGCGCCCGCCCGAGTTCCTCGACGACGTGCGCGAGCGCGAGCTCGAGATGCAGGCGGCCGAAGCGCGCCTCGCGGAGTCCGGCTTCCACCTCTGCCCGCACTGCGACTACGAGGTCGAGAAGGACTTCCTGCGCTGCCCGAGCTGCCTGCGCAAGCTCAAGGACCCGTGCACGAACTGCGCGAGACCGCTCGACCCGACGTGGAAGATCTGCCCGTACTGCGAGGCCGAGGTGCCGGGGCAGTCGACCGCCTCGCGCCGCCGCCGGCGGCGCTCGGCGACGAGCGAGAGCGCGGCCGCCGAGAGCGCGCCCGAGCCGACCTCGTAGGCTTTCCGCCGCGACCGGCTGTCCGGTCGCCCTCGACCTGAACCTGAACCTCAAGGAGAACCGCCGTGGACCGGACCCTCATCCTGGTCAAGCCGGACGCCTTCGCGCGCGGCCTGACCGGCGAGATCCTCGCCCGCTTCGAGCGCAAGGGCCTCACGATCGTCGCCCTGGAGCGCCAGCACATCTCGCGCGAGACCGCCGAGACGCACTACGCCGAGCACAAGGAGCGCCCGTTCTTCGGCGAGCTCGTCGACTTCATCACCTCCGGCCCGCTCGTCGCGGCCGTGCTCGAGGGTCACGAGGCCGTCAAGGCAGCACGCCAAGTGATCGGTGCAACGAATCCGATCGAGGCTGCGACGGGTTCGATCCGTGGTGACTACGCGCTCGAGGTCGGTAAGAACATGGTCCATGGCTCCGATTCCGACGAGTCCGCCGCCCGCGAGGCCGCGATCTTCTTCCCGAGCCTCTGACGCAGCTCGTCCTCGCATCGCGATCCCCGCAGCGGCGGGCGATCCTGCAGCAGCTGGGGATCCCGTTCGACGTGGTCGTCCCGGACGTCGAGGAGCTGACGTCCGGGGACCCGGTTGACGTTGTCTCCGAGAACGCCCGCCGCAAGGCGCAGGCGGTCCCATCCGGCGCCACGCTCGTGCTCGGCGTCGACACGGTCGTCGTGCTCGACGGTGCGATCTACGGCAAGCCCGCGGATGCGGGGGATGCGCGGGCGACGCTGGAGCGGCTGGCCGGCCGGGTGCACGAGGTCGTCTCGGGGATCGTGGTCGTCGAGGACGGCGACGTGCGCACCGCCTCGGCCACGACCCGCGTCAGCTTCCGCCCGCTCGATGCCGCGATGCTCGACTGGTACGTGGCGACCGGCGAGTGGGAGGAGCGGGCCGGGGGGTATGCGATCCAGGGGCGCGGGGCGGCGCTGGTGGCGGAGATCCATGGCGATTACCTGAACGTCGTCGGCCTGCCCGTCGCCGCCCTGCTCGACCTGCTGCCGGGAATCTTGCACACAGTCTCCTGAGCGGGCGATTTGCAGCGGCTTCGCGCCGACGACAGCGGAATTGCACGCTGGCGCGCACAAGGGCGTCCGCTACACTCCGGCGCTGAGCGGAGGCCCCCGCGGAGCGCGTGCCATGAGCGCGCTCGCACCCCCTCGCTCGCCTCCCCCTTCTCATCACGCATGGGCTTCTTCAGCTACCTGACCGGGTTCGGCGGCCGCGACATGGCGGTCGATCTCGGAACCGCCAACACACTCGTCTATGTGCGTGGGCGCGGGATCGTTCTGTCTGAGCCGTCCGTCGTCGCGGTCGACTCGCGCAGCGGCGAGGTCCACGCGGTCGGGATCGAGGCCAAGCGCATGCTCGGCCGCACCCCCGGCACGATCTCCGCGATCCGCCCCCTGAAGGACGGCGTGATCGCGGACTTCGAGGTGACGGAAGAGATGCTGCGCCACTTCATCCAGAAGGTGCACCAGAACCGCTGGGCGCACCCGAGGGTCGTCGTCTGCGTGCCCTCCGGGGTCACGGGCGTCGAGAAGCGCGCGGTCGAGGAGGCGTGCCTGTCGGCCGGCGCGCGCCAGGCCTACCTGATCGAGGAGCCGATGGCGGCTGCGATCGGGGCGGGACTGCCGGTCGGCGAGCCGACCGGGTCGATGGTCGTCGACATCGGCGGCGGCACGTCGGAGGTCGCCGTCATCTCGCTCGGCGGGATCGTCGTCTCGCAGTCGATCCGCGTCGGCGGCGACGAGCTCGACGAGGCGATCATCAACTACGTCAAGCGCGAGTACAAGCTGCTGATCGGGCAGCAGACGGCCGAGGAGGTCAAGCTCGAGATCGGCTCGGCGCACGAGATGGAGGAAGAGGTCCAGGCGGAGATCCGCGGGCGCGACATGGTCTCCGGCCTGCCGAAGACGGTCGTGCTCACGAGCGAGGAGATCCGCGCCGCGCTCGAGGAGCCGATCTCGCAGATCATCGACGCCGTCAAGGAGACGCTGGACCGCACGCCGCCGGAGCTCGCCTCCGACATCATGGACCGCGGCATCATGCTCGCGGGCGGCGGCGCGCTGCTGCAGGGGCTCGACGAGCGCCTGCGCCACGAGACGCAGATGCCGGCGCACTTGGCGGAGTCTCCTCTCACGTGCGTCGCGGTCGGATCGGGTCGCTCGCTCGAGGAGTTCGAGGCGATCCACCGCTCGCACAAGAACGCACGCAACAACCGGCGTCGGCGGTATTAGGTGCCCACCACCGCCCCCGACGCCAAGCTCATGACCTTGGAGCCGCTTACCCCGTGTACGACAAGCAAGTCCGCCGCCGGCGGGCAGTGCTCGCACTGCTCGTCGTCGTCTCCCTGATACTGCTGACGGCCTACTTCGGCGAGTCGGCCGGGAGCCCGCTGCACAGCGTGCAGCGCGGCGTGATCGCGGTGCTCTCGCCCGTGCAGGAGGGCGCCAGCCGCGCGCTCAAGCCGGTGCGCGACCTGTTCGGCTGGTTCGGCGACACGGCGCGCGCGAAGACCGAGCGCGACCAGCTCAAGACGCAGCGCGACAGACTGCTCGAGCAGGTCGTCGGCTACAAGGTCGCGATGCAGGAGAACGCGCAGCTGCGCGGGATCCTCGAGATCGACTCGAACGGACTCGAGGCCTACGACAAGCGCACGGTGCGGATCATCGGCCGCTCGCCGAACAACCTCGTGCTCGACAGACTGCAGGTCGACGCCGGCAGCGGCGACGGCGTGCGCGTCGGCGACCCGGTGATCGCGAGCGGCGGGCTCGTCGGCCACATCAGCTTCGTCGCCTCCGACGCCGCGTTCGTGACCCTCATCACCGACCCCAGCTCCAGCGTCTCGGCCAGAGTCCTCAACGCCGCCGGCGACTTCGGGCTCGTCAAGCCGTCGGTCGGCGACCCGCTCGACCTGCTCGCGCAGCTGCTGCCGCGCCACGCCGTCATCAGAAAGGGCGACGTCGTCGTGACGGCCGGCTCGCGCGCCGACGCGCTGGAGTCGCTGTACCCGCCGAACATCCCGATCGGGCGCGTCACCGAGGCCGACGCGGAGGAGCTGGCGAGCGACCAGCAGGTCCACGTCGCGCCGATCGCGGACCTGCGCCACCTCGACTTCGTGCAGATCCTGATCGGGCCGGGCGGCGGCGAGCAGCGCGCGCAGGTGGGCCCGTGAACGTCCCCGAGGGCTACCAGCTGCCGCTGCGGCTGGCCGCGCTCGGCTTCCTGACGGTCGTCGTGCAGATCGCCGCGGTGTCGCAGATCACCGTCTTCGGCGTCAGCGCCGATCTCTCGCCGCTCGTCGTCGCCTCCGTCGGGCTGCTCGCCGGCTCGCTGCCGGGCGCCGTCTTCGGCTTCGCCGTCGGGCTGCTCGTCGACCTCGCGCTCGTGCAGACGCTGGGCGTGACGTCGCTGCTGTTCATCGTCATCGGCTACGGCGCGGGGCGCCTGCGCGAGCTGCGCGACCCGGCGCACGGGCTCGTGCCGCTGATCGTCGGCGCCGCTGCGACGGCGGTCGCGACGATCGGCTTCTCGCTGATGCAGTTCATGCTCGGCATCCGCGCGCCCGTCAGCTGGCTGCTGCTGCGCCAGGTCGTCGTGACGATCCTGCTGGGTACGCTGCTGGCGCTGCCGATCTACGCGCTCGTCAAGCGCATCGTGCAGGGCTCGCTGCCCGACGACCCGCGCCGCCGCCGGCGCCGCGCCTACACGACGGGCGGCCTGTCGCCGTTGCAGCGACCGAGCGCCGGCCGATGACCGGTCTCACCCCGCCCGAGGATCGGCGCCCGCCGATCACCCCGCAGCTCGCGATGCGCGTCGCGATCCTCGGCGGCGTCGCGCTCGCGCTGTTCGCGATCGTCTTCTTCCGCCTGTGGTTCCTGCAGGTGCTCTCAGGCGACCAGTACCTCGCGCAGGCCTCCACGAACCGCGTGCGCGACGTGATGGTGCAGGCGCCGCGCGGCGAGATGGTCGACCGCAACGGCACCGTCCTGGTCGAGAACCGGCGTGCGGTGGCGGTCGTCGTCTCGCCGCCGAAGCTGCCCGAGGACGCCGGCGAGCGCACGCGCGAGCTGACGCGCCTGAGCCGCGTGATCGGCGTCTCTGCGAGACCGCAGCGCTGCAGAGTCGGCAACGACGTCGTGCGGGCGATGGAGGTCGACTGCCTCGTGCGCCAGGGCGTCTGGAACCTGCCCTACGCCGACGTGACCGTGAAGACCGACGTCTCGCGCGACGTCTACTCGTTCCTCGCGGAGCGCCAGCAGGAGCTCCCCGGCGTCTCGATCCAGCAGGTGTTCCTGCGCCACTACCGCTTCGGCGACGTCGGCGCACAGCTGTTCGGGACGATCGGGCAGATCGACGGAAGAGAGCTGAGGCAGGACCACTACCGCGGCGTCGGAGGCGGCACGCTCGTCGGCAAGTCGGGGCTCGAGTACACCTACGACCGCTACCTGCGCGGCCGCGACGGCGCCACGCGCGTGCAGGTCGACGCGCTCGGCAACGCGAAGGGCTACCTGACCGCGCGCCAGCCGCGCGCGGGCGCCAACCTGCGGCTGTCGCTCGACCTCGGCCTGGAGCGCGCCGGCCAGCAGGCGCTCGCGACCGGCATCGGGCTCGCGAACGCCAACGGCAACCCATCGCAGGGCGGCGCGTTCGTCGCGCTCGACCCGCGCAACGGCGAGGTGCTCGCGATGGGCTCGGCGCCGAGCTTCGACCCGAACCTGCTGACGAGACCGATCAGCCAGCGCGCCTACGAGGAGCAGCTCGGCGCCTCGCGCAACTACCCGCAGATCAACCGTGCGATCGCCGCCGACTACCCGGTCGGCTCGACCTTCAAGATCGTCACCGCGACGGCCGCGCTCGCGATCGGGCTGATCACGCCGCAGACCGTCTACGTCGACACCGGCACCTTCAGAGAGGGCGCGCTCGTGCGCAGAAACGCCGGCGGCGCCGCCTACGGGGCCGTGTCGCTGGCGACCGCGATCCAGGTCTCGGTCGACACCTTCTTCTACAACCTCGGCGCGCAGCTGAACGCCGACCCGTCGAGCCATCCGGACGGCGGCGAGCTGCAGTCGTGGGCGCGCAAGTACGGCTTCGGGCGCCCGACCGGGATCGACATCGGCGGCGAGCATGCCGGGATCGTTCCCTCGCCGCGCTGGCGCGACGGGCGCAACAGAGAGCAGGCCGCCTGCGTGCGCGACCACGCGCGCCACAGAGATCCCGCGCAGCGCCGCTACAAGGGGATCTGCGCCTACGCCGACGGCACGAACCGCCCCTGGACCGAGGGCGACAACACCTCGCTCGCGGTCGGCCAGGGCGACTTCCTCGCGACGCCGCTGCAGCTGGCCGTCGCGTACGCCGCGCTGGAGAACGGCGGCACGATCGTCAAGCCGCACGTAGGGCTGCAGATCGCCGACCCGCGTGGCAGAGTCCTGCAGGAGATCGACCCGAAGCCCGCGCGCCACATCGACATCGACCCGACGAATCTGCAGGCGATCCGCGACGGTCTGCGCGCCGCCGCGCAGCAGCCCACCGGAACCTCCTACGACGTGATGGGCAGCTTCCCCAAGCCCGTCTACGGCAAGACCGGCACCGCCCAGTTCACCGGCAGATCCGATCAGTCGTGGTACGTCGCCTACGTGCCCGACCCGGTCAGACCGATCGTCGTGGCGGCGACGATCGAGTCCGGCGGCTTCGGCGCGCAGGCGGCGGCGCCGGCGGTGCGGCTGATCCTCTCGCAGTGGTTCGGCATCAAGAAGGAGATCATCTCCGGGAGCTCGCACACGCTGTGAGCGCGACGCCGATCCAGCGCAACGTCGACGCCGTCACGGCCCGCCGCGGGCCGCGGATGCTGCTCGACCCGTGGCTGCTGCTCGCGACGCTCGGGCTGATCGCCTGCTCGCTCGCGACGATCAAGGGCGCGACGCGCAACGACATCCCCGGCTCGCCGCTGTTCTTCTTCGAGCGCCAGCTCGGCTACGCGCTCGTCGGCCTCGTGCTGATGCTGCTGCTGACGCGCTTCGACTACTCGCGCCTGCGCGAGTTCAAGCTGCCGATCTACGGCGCCCTGATCGGGCTCAACGTGCTGGTGCTGGGGCTCGGCTCGGTGGCGCGCGGCTCGCGCCGCTGGATCGAGCTGCCGTTCTTCCAGTTCCAGCCGTCCGAGCTCGGCAAGGTGCTGCTGATCGTGGCGCTGTCGGCATTCGTCGTCGACCGCTCGCGCCGGCTCGGCGAGCGCGAGACGACGGCGCGGCTGATGCTGCTCGCGCTCGGTCCGGCCGCGCTCGTGATGATCCAGCCGGACCTCGGCACCGCGCTCGTCTACGTGGCGCTGGCGCTGTCCATCCTCTTCGTCGCCGGCACGTCCGGCCGCCAGCTCGGCGGCCTGGTCGGGTTGTTCGCCGTCGCGACCGTG
Organism: uncultured Actinomycetes bacterium; assembly: GCA_963812435.1. Classification (GTDB taxonomy): domain Bacteria; phylum Actinomycetota; class Thermoleophilia; order Solirubrobacterales; family Solirubrobacteraceae; genus Conexibacter. Next base: position 593,739 of record CAWEUZ010000005.1, on the reverse strand, counting down.
CTCGTGCTCGTCGCCGCTCCGGCGGTCGGCGTGCACGTGCTCCAGCCGTATCAGGTCGAGCGCCTCACGGGCTTCGTGAACCCTTCCCACGACCCGAGAGACGCGACCTACCAGGTCAACCAGTCGCTGATCGCGATCGGCTCCGGCGAGAAGACCGGCCGGGGCATCGAGCACGCGACGCAGACGGGGCTCAACTTCCTCCCCGAGCACCACACGGACTTCGTGTTCAGCGTGGTGGGGGAGACGTACGGCTTCGCCGGCGCCGCGCTCGTGCTGTCGCTCTACGCGCTGCTGATCTGGCGCACGCTCCGCATCGTCACGTTGGCGAAGAACCTGTTCGGCGCGCTGATCGCCGGCGGCATCCTCGCGATGCTGATGTTCCAGATCTTCGTCAACGTCGGCATGACCATCGGAATCATGCCGATCACCGGCGTCACCCTGCCTCTTATGAGCTTCGGCGGCGCCTCGTATCTGACAACGTTCCTCGCGCTCGGACTGCTGCAGTCGATCCACGTCCAAGGACGGATCGCGCACACGTCGAAGGGTCGAGCGCTCGTCCTCTCATGAGAAGGCAACCACTGTGAAGAAGCAAGTACTCGTAAGCGTGGACCGCGGGGAGACCCGGGTCGCGCTGCTGGAGGCGACCGGACAGGTCGCCGCCGCCCCCAGACCCGGCAGACGCCGTCGCAGAAGAGCGGCCGCTCCGGCCGCCGGCTACCGCGTCGCCGAGCTGTACCTCGAGCGCCGGGGGGGCCGCTCGATTGTCGGCAACATCTACAAGGGCAAGGTCGACAACGTGCTGGCCGGCCTCGAGGCCGCCTTCGTCGACATCGGCCTGGAGAAGAACGGCTTCCTGCACGTCGACGAGATCGTGCTGCCCGGCGTCGAGACGCCGAAGCGCGGCCGCGGCGCCGGCGGCAAGGACAGCCAGAAGATCCACGACCTGCTGAGACCGGGGCAGGAGATCACGGTCCAGGTCGTCAAGGACCCGCTCAAGACGAAGGGCGCGCGGCTCTCGATGGAGCTCGCGATCCCCGGCCGCTACATGGTCTACTCGCCGCAGGGCGAGGGCGTCGGCGTCTCGCGCAGACTGCCCGACAAGGAGCGCGACCGCCTGCGCAAGGAGGCCGCGAGACTCGACCTGCAGGGCGGCGGCGCGATCATCCGCACAGCAGCCTACGGGGCCAGACGCGAGGACTTCGAGCGTGAGCTGCAGTACCTCTTCAAGCTGCACGAGGTGCTCGACAAGCGAGTCGAGGCCACGGTCGCCCCGGATCTGGTCTTCCAAGAGGCAGACCTCTCGGTGCGCGTCGTGCGCGACGTCTTCTCCGAGCACTTCGAGCGCGCGATCGTCGACGACCCGCAGCAGCACCAGCGGCTCGTCTCGTTCTTCACGCGCACCGCGCCCGAGCTCGTCGACCGCGTCGAGCTGTGGGAGGAGGAGCAGCCGCTGTTCGAGCGCTACGACGTCGAGAGAGAGATCGCGGGCACGCTGACCAGACGCGTGGACCTGCCGAGCGGCGGCTACCTCGTGATCGACTACGGCGAGGCGCTGACGGTGATCGACGTCAACACCGGCTCGTTCATCGGGCGCGGCAGAGGCGCGCGGCTCGAGGACACGATCACGAGAACGAACCTCGAGGCCGCCGAGGAGGCCGTCCGCCAGCTGCGCCTGCGCGACATCGGCGGGATCATCGTCATCGACTTCATCGACATGGCGCGCGCGAGAAACCGCGACGCCGTGCTGAAGACGCTGCGCAAGTCGCTCGACGAGGACCGCACGAAGACGTTCGTCGTCGAGATCTCGCCGCTCGGGCTGGTCGAGATGACGCGCCAGAACGTGACCGAGGGCGTGCGCGAGATCATGACCCGGCCCTGCCCGACGTGCGAGGGCGAGGGCGTGATCCGCTCCGAGGAGACGATCGCGATCTCGTTCGAGCGCAGACTGCGCGACATCGCGAGAGAGGTCGAGGCGGAGGCGCTGCTGCTGCGCATCAACCCGCGCGTGTCGGCCGTCTTCACGAAGGACGGCGCGAAGATCCTGCGCCAGCTCGAGGAGCAGACGGGCAAGTGGTTCCACTTCGAGGGCTCCGAGGGGCTCCCGCTCGACCACTTCGCGATCACGATGGAGAGCACGCGCGACAAGGTCGCCGAGCGTGCGCTGCCGTTCCGCGAAGGCGACGAGGTGCTCGTCACGATCGTCGAGCCGCACATGTACAACGTCGACGACGCGGTCGCCAAGATCGACGGCTACATCGTGTCGGTGACGGGCGGCGGACGCCACGTCGGCGAGAAGCGGCTCGTGCGGATCGACGAGGTCGGGCGCACCGCGGCGGTGGCGACGCTGGTCGCCAACGGAAACGGTCCGACAGGCGATGCCGAAGGCGACGACGCCCCCGCGGACGAGGATGGCGTAGAATCTCCTGCTCGGCGCCGAGGCCGCAGGGGCGGACGGCGCCGTTCCCGTGCCAAGGCGGACGTTACGGCCGGCACGGCCGACGACGACTGACGAGAGACACCATCACCATGTATGCGATCGTGAAGACCGGCGGCAAGCAGTACCGCGTCGAGGAGGGCCAGAACCTGCTCGTCGAGAAGCTTGCCGTCGAGGAGGGCGCGAAGGTCTCGCTCGAGCCGTTGCTGTTCCGCGGCGACAGAGAGATCCTCGACGGCGCCGACCTCGCGAAGGTGAAGGTCGAGGCGAGAGTCGTGGGCCACGAGCGCGGTCCGAAGCTGCGCGTCGTGAAGTTCAAGCCCAAACGCGGATACAAGCGCCGCAACGGCCATCGCCAGGACCTCACGCGCATCGAGATCACGAGCATCAGAGCGGGCGCGGCCAGAAGAGCCGCCGCCGCGAGAGCGACCGACGAGGAGGGGACGAGCTAATGGCGCACAAGAAGGGGCTCGGCTCCTCCCGCAACGGCCGCGACTCGAACGCCAAGCGCCTCGGCGTGAAGGTCTTCGCCGGCCAGACCGTCACCGGCGGCGAGATCATCGTGCGCCAGCGCGGCACCAGATTCAAGCCGGGCGCCGGCGTCGGCATCGGCAAGGACGACACGATCTTCGCGAAGGCGGCCGGCACGGTCGACTTCAGAGCCGGCCGCCGCGGCCGCGTCATCTCGGTCGTCTCCGACGACGCCGCCTGACGGCGCCTCGCCGCGCCTGGCGGCGTCATCGGGGTTCGCCGTACGTTTGTACGGCTTCACCCCTGCTTCCTTGCCAGGCACGACGATGCGCTCGTCAGCCGGCGTCGTCCCCCGTAGACTCGGCTCTCGATGCGGCATGGCATCGGCATCACCATTCTGTTCGCCCTCGTTGCCGTGCTGTTGTGCGGCGGCGATGCGGCTTTCGCTGACGGCCTTCTGCCCGAGCAGCCGCTGTCGGCGGGCGACTCGATCAGCCAGACGCTCGCGATGGCGCCGAACGGCTACGCGGCGATCGCCTGGATCGACTGGCCCGCGCAGACGCTGAGCTACGCGACGCGCCCGCCCGGCGGCCCCTGGTCCGCGCCCGCGCCGCTCGGCACGAGCGGTCAGATCCAGGAGTCGCCGACGATCGCCGTCGACGCGAGAGGCGGCCTCGCCGTTGCGTGGGTCGAGAGCGTCTCGCAGACGCAGACGGCGGTGCAGCTCGTCACGCGCCCGGCCGGCGGCGCCTTCACGAGACAGGAGGCGCTCACGGACTCCAACCTCACCTACGAGCCCCAGCTCGGCATCGACGGCGCAGGGCGCGTCACCGTGCTCTACGCCACCAACCCGGGGCTGGTCGTGCGGGAGCTTCCGCTCGGCGGCTCGGCGCTCACCGCGAGACCGGACACGCTGTCGACGGACACCTGCTCCACCGGCCGGCCGGGGCTCGCGGTCGCCGCGACCGGCGACGCAGTCGCGGGCGCCTCGTGCAGAGGCGCGCTGTTCGCGCTGCGCCGCGGCGGCAGATGGACGGTCACGCCGCCCACGCCGAACACGGGCTCGGCGTTCTGCAGCGGCACGACGACCGATCCGGAGGGCGTGGCGATCGACGCGCAGGGCGAGGCGGTCGGCCTGATGCTGAGGACCGTCGCCACGCCGAGCCTTGCCGACCCGTCGTGCATGTTCATCGACGGCGGCCGGACGATGAGCGAGCAGCTGGCAGTGCCGGAGGGCGATGCGATGAGCGTCGAGCCGGGTGCGGTGGCGAGCGGCAGAAGCCCTCCCGACCTGATCCCCTACTCCCCGGTGCACTTCGGGAAGGTGGGGATCGGCGCCGGCGGCATCGTCACCGCGTGGAACGCGTACGACGGCAGAGACGCTACGACGCGTGCGCGCTTCTTCACGCCCGAGGGCTTCCCGTTGGGACCTGCCCAGACGCTTGACGCGGCGGTCGGCCAGCCGCAGCTGGCGGTCGGCGAGGACGGGCGCGCGCTGATCGCGGGCGTACGGGGGGCAGGGAACACCGGGACGCTCGTCGCGGCGACGCGGCCGCCCGGCGGAGCGTTCTCGACCGCCGTGGACGTGGCGGCCGGCGTGGGGAACTTCTTCGACGTCGCGGCGGTCGCGCTCGACGCCGGCGGCGACGGCGCGATCGCGTACGTGCAGGGCGCCGGGTCGACGCCGCCGCTGCACGTGCGCGGCTTCGACGCAGCGCCGCCGACGTTCGACGACGTGCGGATCCCAGCAGGCGCCGACGCGACGCCGGGCGCGCCGCTCGCGTTCGCCGCGTCCGCGAGCGACGTGTGGGGGCCGGTCTCGCTCGCATGGTCGTTCGGCGACGGCACCGGTGCGAGCGGCGGCGCGGCCACGCACGCCTACCGCGCGGCGGGCGCGTACACGGCGACGGTGACGGCGACCGACGCGGCCGGCAACACGGCGTCGCGGTCGGGCGTGGTGCACGTCGGCGGCGGGATCGGCGGCGGTGGGGGCGAGCGCGCGGTCGGTGCGCCGGTCCTCTCGCGCGTGTCGCTCAGCCACAGAGCGTTCCGCGTCGGCAGAGCGCGCACGGCGGTGAGCGCGAGACGCCGGCGGGGGAGAGCGCCGCCGATCGGCACGACCTTCCGCTTCACGCTCGACGCAGCGGCAGGCGTGCGGATCGCGTTCACGCGCTCGGCGCCGGGCCGGCGCTCCGGCAGGCGCTGCGTCAGATCGTCGAGACGGCTGGCGAGAGCCAGACGCTGCACGCGCCTCGTCGCGGCCGGTGCGCTGACGCGCGGCGAGCGCGCGGGCGCCGACGCCGTCGCCTTCAGCGGGCGCGTCCGGCGCAGAGCGCTTGCGCCCGGCAGCTACCGCGCGACGCTGACGGCCAGCGCCGGCGGCAGAGCCGGTGTGCCGAGAGCGCTCGGCTTCCGCGTCGTGCGCTGAACGGCTCTACGACGGCTGCAGGATCGGCCGCACCATGATGTCGCTCACGTCGACCGTCTTCGGCTGGCTGACGGCGTACATGACGGCGTCGGCGATCGCCTCCGGCGGCAGCGCCCACTGCGAGACGTCGTTCTCGAAGAACGGCGTCGCGACCATGCCGGGCTCGATCAGCGTCACGCGCACGCCGCTGTTGTCGTCGAGCTCGCCGCGCGCGGCCTGCGCCATCGCCGTCACCGCCCACTTCGTGCACGAGTAGAGCGAGCCGGGCAGCGCGACGCGGCCGGCGACGGAGCCGGTCAGCAGCAGGTGCCCGCGCGACTCGCGCAGCGTCGGGATCGTCGCGCGCAGCGTCAGCGCGGCGCCGTAGACGTTCGTCAGCACCATCGCTCTCCAGTGCTCCGGCGACTCCTCGAGGAAGCCGCGCGTCGCGCCGAAGCCGGCGTTCGCGAACACCACGTCGAGCTGGCCGAACGTCTCCAGCGTCGCCGCGACCATCGCCTGCTGCTGCTCCCACTCGGTCACGTCGCAGGCGACCGCGAGCGCACGCTCGGCGCCGCCCAGCTCCTGCGCGAGCGCCTCCAGCTTGTCGGTCGAGCGCGCCGCCAGCACGACGCGGTAGCCGCCCGCGGCGGCCGCGCGCGCCGTCGCGGCGCCGATGCCGCTGGACGCGCCGGTGATGAGGAAGACGGGGTCGGGCATGTGGCCTGCCTTTCAGCTTTCGAAGGACGCGAATGGATGATGCTCGCGCAGAAACTCGGCGAACAGCGGCACCGTGAAGTCAACGAGCCCGCGACGAGGGCTCCACACGAGCCCCTTGCGGATCAGCCCGTCGCGGTACATGGAGACGCCCCGCTGGTCGCTCGCGCCGAACCGCGCGGCGACGTCGGGCGTCCGACAGGGAAGCGCGGGCTGTGCCGCCATCGCGGCGAGGTAGCGCTGCTCCGCGTCGGTGGCCATCTCGATGCGCGGCCCGAAGAAGCTCGCCGTCAGCGATTCGCTCACGATCTCGCGGGCGGCGTCGACGTCCGCCCGCGCGATCGGCGATCGCTCCGTCTGGTTCCACAGCTCGAGCCCATACTCCTGGAGGAAGTACGGGTAGCCGGCGGCCAGCGCGACGACCGCGCGCACCGCGTCCTCCTCGTAGTGCACGTCGAGTGCCGCTGCGGGCCCGACCAGCGCCGCGCGGGCGGAGGCGTCGTTCAGGCGTCCGAGCTCCCGATAGGCGAACAGTCGGTCGGCGTACGGCTTCGCCGCCATCAGGCGCACCTGCAGGTCGGGCAGGCCTGCTCCGACGAGCGCGACCGGCAGCCCGCGCCGGCTGATCGCCTGCAGCGCGATGCAGATTGCGGCCAACGACGACGCGTCGAGGTTGTGCATCTCGTCGATCAGGAACAGCGCGCCGGTGCGGGCGCTCTGCGCGACCTCGCCCATCTCGACAAGCAGGTCGGTCAGGTCCTGCTCGATGTCGCCGGAGTCGGCGACGCCGGTCGCCGCCTCGACGTCGAGCTTCACTTGAACCCCGGAAGGCACAGCGATGCTGAACGCCTTGACGACGCGCAGGGCGCGGTCGACGCGCTCCTTGATGCGATGCCGGCGGCTCGTCTCGCGCAGCAGCCGCATCGCCATGCGCGTGAACGTGAGGCGAAAGTCGGGTTGCGATCCGACCTCCTGTACGTCGGTGGTCGCCCAGCCCGCCTCGGTCGCGAGGACGTCGAGCTCCATCAGCAGCACGGTCTTGCCGACGCCTCGCAGGCCGGAGTAGATGAGGCTGCGCTCGTAGCGACCCGACCCGAGCCGCTCGACCAGGCCCTGGAAGCCGTCCAGCTCGCCGTCGCGCCCGGCGAGCGTTGCGGGCTTGCGCCCGGCGCCGGGCGTGTACGGGTTGTCCCGTTTGTTCACGCGGCCGATTCTCGCACTTTCTAAAGAGCAATCGGAACTCTTTAGAAATATCCATCTCAAGCTGGTTCTCTAGGAATTCTTTTAGAAAATCCTAGAAAGCGCACCTGCGCGCCGCCAGTGCGCGAAGCGGCTGTCACGATGGCGCCGTGCTGTCCGACAGAGCCCGCATCCACGTCCAGGCCGGAGGCGGCGGCGACGGCTGCATGTCGTTCCGCCGCGAGTCGCGGGTGCCGAAGGGCGGCCCCGACGGCGGGGACGGCGGCCGCGGCGGCGACGTCGTGCTCGTCTGCGACGACTCGCTGCGCGACCTGCAGTTCTTCCGCCGCACCGCGCACTTCAAGGCCAGACGCGGCGGGCACGGCAGAGGCGCGCTGCGCTTCGGGCCCGAGGGCGAGGAGCTGGAGGTCCACGTCCCGCCCGGCACGGTCGCCGAGCTGGAGGACGGGACGCGCCACGACCTGCTGACGCCCGGCCAGCGCGCCGTCGTGGCGAAGGGCGGCTCGCCCGGCCGCGGCAACAAGCACTTCGCGACGCCCACGCGCCAGGCGCCGCGCTTCGCCGAGCGCGGGCTGCCGGGCGAGGACGGCTGGATCGAGCTGCACCTCAAGCTGCTCGCCGACGTCGGCCTCGTGGGCCTGCCGAACGCCGGCAAGTCGTCGCTGCTGTCGCGCCTCACGCGCGCCGCGCCGAAGATCGCCGACTACCCGTTCACGACGCTCGAGCCGGTGCTCGGCACGATCGACGCCGACGACCGCCAGCTCGTGCTCGCCGACATCCCCGGCCTGATCGAGGGCGCGAGCGAGGGCGCCGGCCTCGGCCACGACTTCCTCGCGCACGTCGAGCGCACGCGCCTGCTCGTGCACGTCCTTGACCTGGCACCGGTGGACCAGTCCGATCCGGCCGAGAACCACGCGACGATCGAGCGCGAGCTGGCCGCGCACGACGCGCGCCTCGCCGGCCTGCCGCGGATCCTCGCGCTCTCGAAGGTGGACCTCGTGACGGACGAGGCGGCCACGGCGGCCGCAGCGGCATGGCGCGAGCGCCTGGGGGAGGACGTCCCCGTGCTGCTGACGTCCTCCGCGACCGGTGCGGGGCTCGACGCGCTGCGCGGCGCGCTGCTGGAGCGCGTCCCGCTGACGACGCCCGCGGACGCGCCCGAGGTCGAGGGACTCGCGGAGCACCAGGTCTTCAGACCCGCCGCCCAGCGCGGCTACCGCGTCGAGCTCGTGGAGGAAGGCCGCTTCCGCGTCGTCGGCGACGGCATCGACCGGCTCGTGCTGCGCTACGACGTCGACAACGAGGAGGCGATGGCCTACCTCGAGCGCCGCCTCAAGCGCATCGGCGTGATCCAGGCGCTCGAGGACGCCGGCTTCGAGCCGGGCGACGACGTCGAGATCGGCGGCGTCGAGTTCGAGTTGGATCCCTCGTAAGCTGGCCGCCATGGGCACCGTCGTCATCAAGCTGGGCTCCTCGATCGTCGCCGACGACGCCGGCCAGCCGCGTGGGGACGTGCTCGCGCACGTCTGCGAGCAGGCGGCGCAGCTGCACGCGGCCGGCCGCGACGTCGCGATCGTGACGAGCGGCGCGATCGCGCGGGGGATCGGCGTCAAGGGCCTCGCCGCACGCCCGAAGGCGATCGACGAGCTGCAGGCCGCGAGCGCGCTCGGGCAGGGGCGGCTGTACCGCGTCTACGACGAGCTGCTGGGCGCGCACGGGATCCTCACCGCCCAGGTGCTGCTGACGTTCCACGACCTCAGCGGCGAGCGGGCGCACTACCTCAACGCGCGCCAGACGCTGCGCAAGCTGCTCGAATGGCGGGTCGTGCCGGTGATCAACGAGAACGACACGACCGCGACCGACGAGATCACCTTCGGCGACAACGACTTCCTCGCCGCGCAGGTGGCGATCCTGCTCGGCGCCGAGCTGCTGGTGCTGCTGACCTCGACCGACGGCCTCTACACGGCCGACCCGCGGCTCGACGCCGCCGCCGAGCTGGTCCCGCTCGTGGAGGACTTCGGCGCGCTCGACGCGCTCGACATCCGCCAGACGACGACGACGCTCGGATCCGGCGGGATGCGCTCGAAGGTCGTCGCCGCCGAGATGGCGACGGCGGCCGGGATCCCGGCGGTCGTGGCGAACGGCCGCACCCCGGGCGCGATCGCCGCCGCCGTCGCGGGCGAGTCGGTCGGCACTCTCTTCCCGGCGCGCGACGGCGGCCACTCCAGCTTCAAGCTGTGGCTCAAGTACGCGAAGCCCGCGCGCGGTGCGGTGACGGTCGACGCGGGCGCGGCGCGGGCTCTGCGCGACGGCGGCACCTCGCTGCTGCCGGTCGGCGTCGTCGACGTCGACGGTCGCTTCGACGCGGGCGACGCGGTCGACGTCGTGCACGACGGCGCGACCGTCGGCAAGGGCATCGTCAGCTGCTCGGCCGCCGACCTGCGGCGCGTGATGGGGCTCAAGTCCGACGCGGCGCGCGAGCTGCTCCCGCACCGCGACGAAGAGACGATTCACCGCGATCACTTCGTGCTGGCATAGCGCGAGCCGATGACCGGCAACTTTTTCCCGCCAGGCGGGATCAGATTGCCGGTCATCCGCCGCTAGGCTTCTGACATGGCCCTCGACACCACGTCCGTCGTCGCCGACGTCTGCCGCGCTGCGCAGGCTGCCGCGGCGCCGCTGGCGGCGCTCGACACGCGCGTGAAGGACTCCGCGCTGCACGCGATCGCGGACGCGCTTGGTCGCTCGCACGCCGGAGATCCTTGAGGCCAACGAGCGCGACCTCGAGGCCGGTCGTGCGAACGAGATCGGCCCGGCGCTGCTGGACCGGCTCGCGCTCGACCCGTCGCGCGTCGCCGCGATCGCCGACGGCGCGCGCGCGATCGCCGGGCTGCCCGACCCGGTCGGGGAGACGCTCGACGGCCACCGCCTGCCCAACGGCGTCGACGTGCGGCGCGTGCGCGTGCCGTTCGGCGTCGTCGCGGTCGTCTACGAGGCGCGCCCCAACGTCACGATCGACGCGGCCGCGCTGTGTCTGAAGTCCGGCAACGCGATCGTGCTGCGCGGGTCCAGCACGGCTACGCACTCGAACGCGGTGCTCGCGACGATCGCCTCCGAGGCGGCGATCCAGGCCGGCGTCCCCGCCGGCGCGATCCAGCTGCTGGCCGGCGGCGGCCGCGAGGAGCTGGCCGAGCTGGCGACGCAGGACGGCGTCGTCGACCTGATCTTCCCGCGCGGCGGGGAGGGGCTGAAGAACGCGCTGAAGGCGGTCGCCACGGTCCCCGTGATCTACGCCGCCTCCGGCAACTGCCACGTCTACGTCGACGCCGACGCCGACCTCGACGCGGCCGAGGCGATCGCGCTCAACGCGAAGGTCCACCGCCCCGGCGTCTGCAACGCCGCCGAGACGCTGCTCGTGCACGCCGACGTCGCCGCCGAGTTTCTGCCGCGCGCGCTGCGCACGCTGCACACGGTCGGCGTCGAGCTGCGGGTCGACGAGCGCGCCGCCGCCCACGCGCGCGACCACGAGGGCGAGATCCCGGTCGTCGCGGCGACGGAGGCCGACTGGGCGACCGAGTTCCTCGACCTGATCCTCGCGGTGCGAGTCGTCGACAGCGCCGAAGAGGCGATCGCGCATGTGAACCGCTACGGAAGCGGCCACTCGGAGGCGATCGTGACCGAGGATCTCGGCATCGCGCGCGCCTTCCAGCTCGGGGTCGACGCCGCCTGCGTCTACGTCAACGCCTCGACGCGCTTCACCGACGGGGGCGAGTTCGGGATGGGCGCCGAGATCGGCAACTCGACGCAGAAGCTGCACGCGCGGGGGCCGATCGGCCTGCGCGAGCTGTGCACCTTCAAGTACCTGATCGAGGGCACCGGTCAGATCCGCACCTGACCGTCGCATGCGCATCGGCATCCTCGGCGGCACCTTCAACCCGCCGCACATCGGCCATCTGATCTGCGCCCAGGAGGCGCACGCCCAGCTGGCGCTCGACCGCGTCGTGCTGATGCCGGCGGGCATCCCGCCGCACAAGGACATCGCCGCGGACCCCGGCGCGCAGGCGCGCCGGGAGCTGTGCCGGCTGGCGATCGGCGACGATGAGCGCTTCGCGCTCTCGGACCTGGAGCTGGGGCGCCCCGGCCGGTCCTACACAGTCGATACTCTGAGGGCGTTGCATGCTTCCGACCCTCAGGCCGACCTGACGTTCATCGTCGGCGGTGACATGGCTCGCAGCCTCCCGACCTGGCGGGAGCCCGAGGCCGTGCTCGCGCTGGCGACGCTCGCCGTCGCCGAGCGCGCCGGAGCCGAGCGCGAGGACATCCGCGGCGAGCTGCGCGCGCTGGGCGCCGCGACCGCCGAGCGCGTGCGCTTCTTCGACATGCCGCGCGTCGACGTCTCCTCCTCGCTGGTGCGCGAGCGCGTCGCGACCGGGCGCCCGATCCGCTTCCTCGTCCCCGACGCGGTCGCGGGCGCGATCGCCGAGAACGGCTGGTACGCGGCATGAGCGAGTCCTCCGAGCTGTTCGGCGTCGAGCTGGCGGAGGCGATCGCCGGCTTCGCGTCCGACAAGAAGGCGATCGAGATCGTCGAGCTGGACCTGCGCGGCGTGCTCGGCTACGCCGACTACTTCGTGATCTGCACCGGCAACACCGACCGTCAGGTGAAGGCGATCCACGACGGCGTCCACGCCGGGATGAAGCAGGAGCACGGGATGCTGCCGCGGCGCGTCGAGGGACTGCCGCAGGCGCACTGGGTATTGATGGATTATCTGGACGTGGTCGTCCACGTCTTCACGCCCGAGACGCGCGAGTTCTACCGGCTGGAGCAGCTGTGGGGCGAGGCCCCGACGCGCGTGCTCGACTCGGGCGTGGCGTAGCGGACGACCGCCGTCCGCCATCGACCCGGAGGAGAGCGATCGCCATGGGGCGCAACCTCGCGAGCCTGCTGACCGACTCGGCCGCGCGCAGTCCCGAGCGCACGGCGATCAAGCTCGACGACGCGGAGCTGACGTACGCGCAGCTCGACGGGGCGAGCGCCCACATCGCCGGGATGCTCGCCGAGCACGGCTTCCAGCGGGGCGACCGCGTCGGCGTGATGCTGCCGAACGTGCCGTACTTCCCGGTGATCTACTACGGGATCCTGCGCGCGGGCGGCGTCGTGGTGCCGATGAACGTGCTGCTGAAGGAGCGCGAGGTGGCGTACTACCTCGGCGACTCCGGCGCGAGACTGCTGTTCGCGTGGGGCGAGTTCGGGGCGGACGCGCGGCCAGGGGCCGAGGCCGCCGGGGCCGAGCTGATCGAGGTGGCGCCCGGCTTCGAGCAGCAGATCGGCGCGGCGCCGGCGCGCACCGGGCTGGCCGACGTCGCCGACGAGGACACCGCGGTGATCCTCTACACGTCGGGCACGACCGGCAAGCCGAAGGGCGCCGAGCTGACGCACGCGAACCTCTACGGGAACGCGAAGACGAAGCTCGAGACCTTGATCCAGCTGACCGAGGACGACGTGATCCTCGGTGCGCTGCCGCTGTTCCATTCGTTCGGGCAGACGGCGGCCATGAACGCGGGCATGATGGCCGGCGCGTGCCTCACGCTGCTGCCGCGCTTCGACCCCGCGAAGGCGCTGGGGATGATGGAGCGCGACGGGGTGACGGTGTTCCTCGGCGTGCCGACGATGTACAACGCGATGCTCGCGGTGCCGGAGGCGGAGCGGCCCGACACGTCCTCGCTGCGCGTCTGCATCTCGGGCGGGGCGTCGCTGCCGATGGAGGTCCTGCATGCGTTCGACGCACAGTTCGGCGCGCAGATCCTCGAGGGCTACGGGCTCTCGGAGACGTCGCCCGTCGCGTCCTTCAACCACCCCGGACGCGAGCGCAAGCCGGGCTCGATCGGCACGCCGATCCGCGACGTCCAGATGGCGGTCGTCGACGAGGACGGCAACGAGCTGCCGCCCGGCGAGGTGGGGGAGATCGTGATCAGAGGCCCGAACGTGATGAAGGGCTACTGGCAGCGCCCCGACGCCACCGCTGAGGCGATCCGCGACGGCTGGTTCCACAGCGGCGACCTCGCGAAGGTCGACGAGGACGGCTACTTCTTCATCGTCGACCGCAAGAAGGACCTCATCATCCGCGGCGGCTACAACGTCTATCCGCGGGAGGTCGAGGAGGTGCTCTACGAGCACCCGGCGATCGCCGAGGCCGCCGTCGTCGCCGTCCCGCACGCGGAGCTGGGCGAGGAGGTCGGCGCCGCGTGCGCGCTGAAGGCCGGCGCCGAGGCGAGCACCGAGGAGCTGCAGGCGTTCGTCAAGGAGCGCGTCGCCGCCTACAAGTACCCGCGCCACGTGTGGCTCGTCCCCGAGCTGCCGAAGGGCCCGACGGGCAAGATCCTCAAGCGGGAGATCGCGGTGCCTGTCGTAGGGCGCTGACCGCCTTGCGTCTGTCTGCACTCGAGGTTCGCGATGGCAGTCGCTGGCGCTGGTTGCTCAGCGACGCCGCCGGGAACCCGCTTGCCGACCACGATGTGGCGATCGACAGGGAGGCGTCTGCCTTCGACGGCTTCGTCGACCTCCACCGCTTTGTGCGGCGCCACTCCGATCCTGACCAGCGTCAGGCAAGCGAGGCCGAGCTCGTGGCGCAGACCGGTCGCTGGATCGGCGTCGAGCTGCTCGGCCGCGTCGGCGAGGTGCTGCTCGAGCGGGCTCCCACGACGGTCGAGGTCATCGTTCCCAGTTCCGCCGAATGGCTGATGTTCCGCCCCTGGGAGGTCGCTGAGATCGGCGGCGTGAAGCTCGCGCAGGCCGGCGTGAGCTTCGTCTTCGTGCTCGATGGCCAGCGCCAGCGCGACAAAGCTCCGATCGGGCCGCGGCTGCGGATGCTTGCGGCGTTCAGCTCGCCGAGCGAGCAGGCGGTCCTCGCGCTGCGGCAGGAGCGCTACGCGCTGCAGCGGCTCGTTCGCACCCTCGCCGGTCGCGGGCCGCGAGCGATCGAGCTGCATGTCCTGCAATACGGCGTCACGCGCGAGCGCTTCCAGCATGCTGCGGAGGACGGCGAGGGCTGGGACATCCTCCACATGTCGGGCCACGGGCTCGCGGACGGCTTGATGCTCGAGCGCCCGGACGGCAGCAGCGACCTGGTCAGAACGACCGCGCTGCTGGAGCTGCTCAGACCGATGCGCGGACGGACGAAGCTCGCGGTGCTGTCGTCGTGTCAGTCGGCGGCGGCGCGCACGGCCGAGACACTCCGCTGGCTCCGCCTCGAGCAGCCGGCGCAGGCGCTTGAAGCCGAGGCTGACGAGGACGGTGGGGAGGACGGCGTCCCCGCCCTCGGCTGCGCGGTGATGAAGCAGCTCGACTGTGCGGTGATCGCGATGCGGTTCCCCGTCTCAGACCGTTTTGCGATCCGCTTCGCCGACAAGCTCTACCAGCTGCTGCTCGACCGCGGGCAGCCGCTCGACGAGGCGGTTCGCAACGCGCTGCCGCTGGCTGTCGCGTCGGACGGCGCCGTCGAGATGCCGGCAATCTCGATCGGCACGCCTGCGCTCTTCGGCCAGCGTGCCGGCGGCCTCGTCCTGCGTCCTCCGGAGGGCCGGGCGGCCGGGATCTCGGCGGGGGGAGCGCGCATGGCGGGCTTTCCCGAGGAGCCGGTGCGCTTCGTCGGTCGCGCCGGCCTGATGGCGACCGCGACGACGACGCTCGCATCCGCGAGCGGCCGCTCCGGCGTCATCTTCAACGGGACGGCCGGGGCCGGAAAGACTGCGTGTGCGCTCGAGCTCGCCTACCGCCACGAGAGCGGCTTCGCGGCGCACGTGTTCTGGAGAGGACCACAGAGCTCAGAGGAGGCGTTGGGGGCGCTGCCGCAGTTCGCCCAGCGGATGGAGACGCTGCTTGGGCCCCAGCTCGCGGGGGGCTTCGAGATGATCCACGGGGTCAGCTCCGACGCCGAGCTCGACCGCTTCTTGCCGCAGCTCACGCAGCTGCTCGAGACGACCGGGCTCCTGATCGTCCTCGACAACCTCGAGACGCTGCTGACTGACGACGGGGCCTGGCGCGATCCGCGCTGGGAGCGGCTGATCCACGCAATGAGCGACCACAGAGGGCTCACGCGCCTGGTGATGACGTCGCGTGTCGTGCCCAGCGGCCTCCCGACGGGCATCAAGGCGCTGCCCGTCGGGGCGCTGACGCTCGCCGAGGCGGCGCTGCTCGCGCGCGAGCTGCCGAATCTCGGGGCACTGCTCGATCCGCCGCAGACGGACGCACGCGACGATGACGCCGCTGCCGGTCGTGCGCTGGTGCGGCGCGCGCTGGCCGTCGTGCAGGGGCACCCGAAACTGCTGGAGCTCGCCGACGCCGCGGCGGCGGACGTCGACCAACTGGCGGCACGCGTCAGCGCCGCCGAGCAGGATGCCGCCAAGCGAGGCGCGCCGCTGGAAGCGTTCTTCCTCGAGGGCGAGAGCGAGCTCGGGCCGCAACGTTTCATCGAGGCGCTGGCGAGCTGGACGCGCAACGCCACGTCGGCGCTTGACGAGGGCTCGCTGCTGTTGCTGCAGTACCTGTGCTGCTTGGAGGAGCACGATCGCATCGACATCGTGATCGCGGACACCTGGCAGCCGTTGTGGAGACGGCTCGGTCAGACCGGCCAAGCTCCGCCGCTGCAGCCGCTGGTCGACGGGCTCGTCGCCGCGGCGCTCATCGACTCCGCGCAGGTCGGCACGATCGTCGCGGTGGGCGACGGGGCGCGCCGCCCCGCATTCGGGTATGGCGTCCACCCTGGGGTCGCCGAGTCGGTGCGCGGGGCTGCGGGGTCCGATCTGCAAGCGCAGGTGGATGCGAACGCGTCCGGCTACTGGATTGCGCTGAGCACGCGAGGAATCGCGGATGAGGAGCAGCATGCAACCGGAGGCATCGTTCTGCGTTCCGCGATGGCGGCGTTGCCATACCTTCTGCGCCTCGAGCGTTGGGATGCGGCGGCCCAGATGCTCAGCCGCGCCGTCACCCGCGCCGGCCACCGCGGGGTGCTGCTGCGTCTGGTGCCGTACCTCCGTCAGGTGGGCGCTGTGGTCGACGATCCGCACATAGAGGGCATGCTCGGGACCGTGCTGCGTGACGTCGAGCCGGTTGAGGCCGAGCGGCGCCTGCGACGCTCGCTCGAGCGCAGCCTGGCAGACGACGATCACAGTTCGGCGCGAGCGTCGTACGCGTCCCTGGCAAACCTGATGCTGTCGCAGGGAGCATTCCGCGACGCGCTGGCGCTGTGCGATGAACGCGCTGAGCGGCTGCCGGCCGCAGAGGGCTCATGGCACCGCTTCACGGATGACGTCCAGCGCGTTCAGGTCCAGTCGATGCTGGACCCGCCCGCCGAGGTGCTCGCCGAAGTGACCCAGTTGATCGCGCAGATGGACACGTTCACCGACACATCGTCATCCGGAATTCAGTGGGGCGTGCGAGAGACGCTGTTTGACACAGGTCACACGGTTGCGATCGCGCTGCGGCAATGGCAAGCCGCGCTCGATTTCAACAACCGCACCGTCACGAGTTTGCGCGGTCGCGGAGCGGGAGAAGGCGAGCTTGCGCTCGCCTTGCTCAACAACGTCGGTCCCCTCGCGATGCTCGGACACCTCAGAGAGTCTGAGCGCGTGCTCGACGAATGCCAGCAGGTGTTCGAGGTCCTCGACCACACCTCCGGTCTCTCGCTCGTCTATGCGACCCGCGGGAGCATCGAGCAGGAGCGTGGGCACATTCCTCAGGCAGTCGAGCTCACCAGCGTCGCGCTGCGGCTCGCGTATGCAGAGAGCGACCCATACCGCTTGCAGTCATGTCATCACAATGTCGGCCTCGCGCTTGACGATCTCGGGTCCGACCGCGACGGCGCGTTCGCGCATGTCCTCGCGGCGGTCCTGTTGTGCCACTGGTGTCGGATGCGACACGAGCAGGCGGTCTCGATGAGGCTGCTGGCGCGCCTTCGCAGAGACTCCGACGGAGCGCTGCAGGAGCCGGCCTCCGTGGAGGCGCTCGCGCAACGGTTGGACGCTCAGCCGGGCGTCTACTTCGGCCTGGTCGCCGAGCGCCTGGTGCCGAGCGCGGCGGAACGAGACGGCACGCTCGTCGCGATGCTCGCCGAGTCGAAGGGGATGGCCGCGAGAACCCAGGCGGCCGAAGTCGCCTTCGACGAGGCCTGGCGCACGTTCGTCGCAGCGCTCGTCGCCGCGGTCGGCGGTGATCGCGCTGCGCGCTCAGCGGTCGAGCAGGCATTGGACGGGCTGAGCAAGGACGACGACGCAGCAGCGCTGGCAGGCGCGCTTCGGCGCATCCTCGCCGGCGAGCGCGGCACGCCGGTGCTGGACGGTCTCGACGCGGGCGAGGCCGCCATGGTGCGTGAGCTGCTGGACCAGCTCGGCGATTGAGCGGGCCGTCGGCCGCCGCCGCTACGCTCGCGCGCATCGCGATCACCGCCGCCAACCGCCCCTGGTGGACGCTCGCAGGCGCCTGCACGGGCCTCTTCATGCTGATGCTGGACTCGACCGTCGTGACGCTCGCGCTGCCCGACGTGCAGCGCGACCTCGGCGCCGACGCGAACGAGCTGCAGTGGATCCTCAACGCCTACCTGCTCGTGCTCGCGGTGCTGGTCGTGACGGCCGGTCGGCTCGGCGACGTCTACGGCCGCAAGCGCCTGTTCCTCGCCGGCCTCGTCGTCTTCACGGTCGGGCTCGTCGTCGCGGCGACGGCCGGCGGGATGGAGATGCTGATCCTCGCGCGGGTGATCCAGGGCGCCGGCGGCGCGGCGATGCTGACGCTGTCGCTGGCGATCGTCAGCGAGGCGTTCGACGACGCGCAGCGCCCGCGCGCGCTCGGCATCTGGGCGGGCGTCTCGGCGCTGGCGCTGTCGATCGGGCCGATCGTCGGCGGGCTGCTCGTGGACGCGCTGTCGTGGCGCTGGGTCTTCTGGATCGGCGTGCCGCCGCTGCTGGTCGGCCTGCTGATCACCGCGCGCGCCGCGCGCGAGACGCGCGACGAGCAGGCCGATCCGCACGTCGACGTACCGGGGCTGGTCGCGCTCACGGTCGGGCTGACCGGCGTCGTGCTCGCGCTCGTGGAGGGCGGCGAGTGGGGGTGGGGCTCGCCGACGACGCTGCTCGTCGCGGCCGCCGGCGGGCTGGGGCTCGCGGCGTTCGCATTCCTGGAGCCGCGCGTGCGCGCGCCGATCGTCGACCTGTCGCTGTTCCGCAACCGCCCGTACCTCGGCGCGAGCGCGGCGGCCTTCTGCCTCGTCGGCGCGTGGTGGGGCGTGATCTTCTACTTCCCCCAGTACCTGCAGGAGATCCTCGGCTACAGCGCGATCGGCAGCGGCGCGCTCGTGCTGCCGATCACCGCGCCGATGGCGGTCATCTCGCCGCTCGCGCCGCGCCTGATCGCGAGGGTCGGCGTGCGCGTGCTGATGACGCTCGGGATGGCGTGCGGGACGCTCGGCGTGCTGCTGATGACGCGGGTCGACGCGACCAGCGGCTACCTGACGCTGCTGCCGGGCTTCCTGCTGTTCGGGGTCGCGCTCGGGCTCGTGTACGCGCCGATGTCGACCGCCGCGATGGCGGCGATGCCGCACGCGCAGGCGGGGATCGCCGCCGGCGTGCTGGCGATGAACCGGATGGTCGCGGGCGCGTTCGTGCTCGCGGGGATGGGCGCGCTGTTCGGCGAGCTGCAGGACGACCGCGCGAGCGACGGGCTGCGCGCCGCCTACTCCTACGCGCTCAGCCGCTCGCTGTGGCTGGTCGTCGCGCTGGCCGCGGTCGGGACCGTGCTGACGTGGTGGCTTGTGCGCTCGCCGGAGCGCGTCGAGGCGGCCGCCGCGCGACCGGCCGCTGCGCGGCACGGGCATCACGGGCATCACTTCTGAGTTGACGCAGCTCTCCGAGAGGAAGAGCATCGCTCCATGTACGACTACGTGATCGTCGGCGCCGGCTCGGCCGGCTGCGTGCTGGCGGCACGCCTGACGGAGGACCCGGACGTCAGCGTCCTGCTGCTCGAGGCCGGCCCGCCGGACGTCAACCAGAACATCCACGTCCCGCTCGGCTACCTGAAGCTCGCGGGCACGGAGCTCGACTGGGGCTACTACTCCGCGCCCGAGCCGCACTGCGACAACCGCCGCATTCCGCTGCCGCGCGGGCGCGTGCTCGGCGGCTCCTCGTCGGTCAACGCGATGGTCTACATCCGCGGCAACCGCCGCGACTACGACGACTGGGGGATCCCCGGCTGGGGCTGGGACGATCTGCTGCCCTACTTCCTCAAGGCCGAGGACAACGAGCGCGGCGCGTCCGCGTGGCACGGCGCCGGCGGGCCGCTGCCGGTGTCCGAGCAGCGCTCCGGCAACAAGATCACGCAGGCGTGGGTGGAGGCCGCGGCGCAGGCCGGCGTGCCGCGCAACGACGACTTCAACGGCCCCGAGCAGGACGGCGCCGGGATGTTCCAGGTGACGCAGCGCAGCGGCCTGCGCGCGAGCTGCGCGGCCGCCTACCTGCACCCGGCGACCTCGCGCCCGAACCTGACGGTGCTGCCGCACATGCTCGTGCACCGCGTGCTGTTCGAGGGCACGCGCGCGGTCGGGGTCGAGGCATCGCAGCTCGGCCACGTGCAGGAGCTGCGCGCCGCGCGCGAGGTGATCCTCTGCGCGGGCGCATACAACTCGCCGCAGCTGCTGATGCTGTCGGGCGTCGGGCCGGCGGAGCACCTGCTGCTGCGCGAGCTGGAGGTCGTGCTCGATCAGCCGGCCGTCGGCGAGAACCTCACCGACCACGCCGCGACCTACGCCGTGTGGGGGACGGACGAGCCCGAGAGCCTGCTGCTCGCGCGCGAGCCGGCGGCGCTGGAGGAGTTCATGGCGACGCAGACCGGCCCGTTCGCGTCGAACCTCGCCGAGAGCGGCGCGTTCGTGCGCGTCGAGGCGGGCGCGCCGGCGCCCGACGTGCAGTTCCACGTGATCCCGGTGCAGATCCTCGACGAGGGGACGGCCGACCCGGAGGGCCACGGCGTGCTCGTGACGCCGTGCCTGCTGACGCCCGAGGCGCGCGGCTCCGTGCGGCTGGCGTCCGACGACCCGACGGCGCGGCCGATCGTGCGCAACGGCTTCTACGCGAGCGCGCGCGACCTCGAGCGCGCGGTCGCGGCGCTGCGGCTGATGCTGGAGATCGCCGCGCAGCCGGCGGCGGCGCCGTACTTCCAGCGCGGCATGATCGTGCCGGAGGACGACTCCGACGCCGCGCTCGCGGCGCACGCGCGCCGCACGACGTTCCCGATCTATCACCCCGTCGGCACGTGCGCGATCGGATCGGTCGTGGACGAGCAGCTGCGCGTGCAGGGGCTCGACGGCCTGCGCGTCGTCGACGCCTCCGTGATGCCGCTGGTGCCGCGCGGCAACACGAACGCCCCGACGATCGCGATCGCCGAGCGGGCGGCGGACCTGATCAAGGGCGTGGCGCCGCTGCGGGCGCAGACGGACGCCCCCGCCGCCGCGTAGGCGCCGCGCCGCGCCGCGCCGTGCTGGCGCGCCCCGTCGAGCGCGTGCTCGAGATCCTCTGACCGTCGCGCTCGCGGTCGCGGGACCGCTGTTAGGATCGCCTCCGAAGCGTCGAGGGGATCGGTCAGGGGGAACCGATGGCGACCGTGGCCGCACGCGCACGCGTGCGTGAGCTCACACCTGAAGAGGCGGCGTGGGCCGCACTGCTGCCATGCGCGCTTGTCACGCTCGCCGCGGTGCTCGCGATCGGGCCGCTGATCGGGCACGCGCTGTTCGAGCCGGCCGCCGGTGAAGCGCTGTGGCCGCAGGGGCTGCCGAGCACGAGAGGGCAGGCCGAACCGGTCAAGCGCGGGCGCTACGTCGCCGCGCTGCTCGGCCCGCTGCTGCTCGCGGCCTCGGTGTATGCGAACTCGCGCCGGCCGCTGCGACTGCCGCCCGTGACGATCCGCGCCTGCGTGCTCGCCGGGCAGATCGGGCTGCTGGCGTTCCTCGTCGCCGCCGTGCTGGGCCAGAACAACCAGCTCACGACCTACTCGCTCGAACAGCTGTGGCCGATCTTCGGCGTCGGGACGTGGATCGTCGCATCGCTGCTGGCGCTCGCGCTGCTGGTCGCCGCGCGCAGCGCCGCGGTCGTCGAGCGGGTCCGCCGCAGCTCGCGCGAGACCGGCTGGCTGCGGATCGCGTGCCTCGTCGCGGCGGTCGCGCTCCCGGCGGCGTGGCTGCTGACCGGGATCGTCACCGACAGATCGGTCGGCGACACCGAGGCGGTCGTGTGGACGCTGAACGACCCGTTCGCGATCCTCGACGGCCGCACGCCGCTCGTCGACTACCACGCCTTCTACGCCCAGCTGACGCCGTACCTCAGCGCCGGTGTGCTGTCGGCCCTGGGCGAGACGGTGCTGACGTTCGCGATCACGATGGCGAGCCTCAGCCTGCTCGCGCTGCTGGCGGTGTACCTGCTGATCCGCCGTGTCGTCGGCGGCCGCTCGCTGCTCGCGCTCGCGCTCTACGCGCCGTTCGTCGCCACCGGCTTCCTCGCGATAGACACCTACCCTGAGCCGTCGGCGCATCCGCTCGGCAACGCCGCGCTGTTCGCGATATGGCCGATGCGCTACGGCGGCGCATACGTCATCGCGTGGCTCGCGGCGCGTCACCTCGACGGCGCCGCGCCGCGTCGCGCGTGGCTGCTGTTCCTGCCGGCGGGCCTCGTCGCGCTCGACAACCTCGAGTTCGGCGCGGCGGCGTTCGCCGCCACGTTGGTGGCGCTGCTGTGCGCGCGTTCGAGCTGGACGCGCGCCGCGCTCGGACGGCTCGCGGCGGAGGCCGCCGCCGGCATGCTCGGCGCGCTCGCGCTCGTGGCGGCGATCGCGCTCCTGCGCACCGGCTCGCTCCCGCACCTCGACCTGCTGCTGGAGTGGCCGAGAGTGTTCGGCGTGCTCGGCCTGGTCGCGCAGCCGATGCCGACCCTCGGCTTCCACCTCGTCGTGTTCGCGACGTACGTCGCCGCGCTCGTGCTCGCCGTCGTGCGCCGCGTGCGCGCCGAGCCGCAGACGCTGCTGACCGGGATGCTCGCGTGGAGCGGCGTCTTCGGGCTGCTGTCGGCGGGCTACTACCTCGGCCGCTCGGACACCTCCAAGCTCGTCGCGCTGTTCTCCGCCTGGTCGCTCGCGCTCGTGCTGCTGACGGTCGTGGTGGTGGGGAGGCTGGCTCAGCGGGAGCGGCGGCGCCCGGCGCTCGCGGAGCTGCTCGTGCTGCTCGGCTTCGGCCTGGCGGTCTGCTCGCTGCGCGAGCTGCCGGCGCCGTGGCACGAGCTGGAGCGCCTGCGCGAAGACAGACCGCCGGCGCACTTCCTGCCGGAAGCGGAGCACTTCGTCGCGGTCGCGACGAAGCCGGGGGAGCGCGTGACGATCCTCATACCGCTAGGCCACCGGACCGCCCACGCGCTCGGCGTCGTGAACGTCTCGCCCTATCCGTTCATCGAAACGATCGTCACGCGACGCCAGTTCGAGACGACGATCGACGCCGCCCGCCGCGAAGGCGCGCACAAGCTGTTCCTGCCCGACGCGCTGGTCGGCCCGGAGCACCTCCAGGCGCTGCGCGAGGACGGCTTCGTGCAGCGGGCCGACGACGGGAACTTCTCGGAGTGGGCCGACGGCTGAGCGCCCGCTCGCGCTGCTACGCCCCGCGCAGCGGCCGCTCCTCGTGCGCGTCCGCGTCCTTGTCCTTGCGCCGGCCGTCGATCTCCTCGTCCGCCAGGCCGCGGTCGTGCAGGTCCGCGCGCGCGGCGTGCATCTCCGCCTCGGCCTCGGCGCGCTTGGCCTCGCTCTCAGCGGCGCGGGCGCGTGCCGCCTGCTCGTCGGCCGCCTCGCGGTGCTGATCGGCGAGCTCGCTGCGGCGCGTCTCCAGCTTGTGCTGGCGACGCCGTCCGCGCATCCGCGGGACCAGCACCGTCAGGACGACGAGCACGACGACGACTGCGATGACGATTGCGATGACCGCTCCGGTCGACATGGACGCTCCCCTCCTCGTGGGTTCACCCTTTGGGCTACCCGCCACGGCACTGCCTAACCGCCCCCGTTGCTAGGGTCGCGGCGTGGTTGCCGCCGCAGAATCGCTCCGCCGGACCGCCCTCTACGACCGCCACGCGGCGGCGGGGGCGAAGCTCGTGCCGTTCGCCGGCTGGGAGATGCCGGTCCAGTACGCCGGCGTGAGAGAGGAGCACCTGGCGGTGCGCGGGCGGGCGGGCGTGTTCGACGTCTCGCACATGGGCGAGGTCGAGACGCGCGGGCCGGGCGCGCTCGCGTTCCTGCAGCGGGTGCTGTCGAACGACGTCTCAAAGATCGCCGTGGGCGGCGCGCAGTACAGCGTGCTGTGCCGGGAGGACGGCGGCGTGCTCGACGACCTCTTCACGTATCGCCTGGGGGAGGACCGCTTCCTCACGGTGACGAACGCGTCGAACCACGACAAGGACCTCGCATGGCTGCGCGCGCACGCGGACGGCTTCGACGTCGAGCTGGTCGACCGCCTCGACGACTACGCGATGCTGGCGGTGCAGGGCCCGGACGCGCGCGGCCTGCTCGCGCCGCTGGCCGGCGGCGAGCTTCCCGCCCGCTTCCGCACCGCCGAGCTGACCGTCGCCGGCGTCCCGGCGCTCGTCTGCGGGACGGGCTACACGGGCGAGGACGGCGTCGAGATCCTCTGCGCCCCGGCTGACGCGCCGGCGCTGTGGGACGCGCTGCTCGCCGCGGGCGTCGCGCCCGCCGGGCTCGCCGCGCGCGACACGCTGCGCCTGGAGGCCTGCTTCCACCTCTACGGCAACGACCTGATGGAGTCGCGCGGCCCGATCGAGGCCGGCCTCGGCTGGTGCTGCAAGGAGGACACGGGCTTCGTCGGCGCGGAGGCGGTCGCGGCCGCGCGAAACCCGGACCCCGCCCACCCGGCCGAGCGGCTCGTGCCGTTCGCCTTCACCGGCCCGGGGATCCCGCGCCAGGGCAACCCCGTGGTCGGCGGCGGCGAGGTCACGAGCGGCACGCTGTCGCCGTGTCGCGGCGTCGGCATCGGCATGGCGTACGTGCCGGCCGAGGTCGCCGCCGGCGGCGTCGGGACGGCGATCGAGATCGACGTGCGCGGCAAGATCCGTCCTGCGGTCATCGAGGACAAGCCGCTCTATAGAAAGGGTGACTGAATGGCGGGCGACAACTATCCGGAGGGACTGCTCTACCACCCCGAGCACGACTGGGTGAAGCTCGACGTCGACGGCGAGATCGCCGCGTTCGGCATCACCTGGTACGCGCAGGACTCGCTCGGCGAGGTCGTCTTCTTCGACCCGCCCGAGGTGGGGGCGCAGGTCAAGCAGGGGGAGAGCTACGCTGAGGTGGAGTCGGTCAAGGCCGTCTCCGACGTGATCGCGCCGCTGTCGGGCGAGATCGTCGAGGTCAACGCCGACCTCGCCGACGCGCCCGAGCGGATCAACGACGATCCCTACGGCGACGGCTGGATGGTGAAGGTGCGGCTGACGGACACGGGCGAGCGCGACGCGCTGCTCGACGCAGCCGCGTACCAGGCCCAGCTGGGCTGACCGCGAGCAGGATCCGAGGGAACCGAGCGCATGAGCACCTACACCTCCGCCACCGACGCCGACCGTCGCGCGATGCTCGACGCGATCGGCGCGATGTCGGTCGAGGAGCTGTTCGCCGACATCCCGGGGGCGCTGCGGCTCGACCGCCCGCTCGCGCTGCCGGCCGGGATGGCCGAGCAGGAGGTCTACGAGCACCTCAAGGAGCTGGCGTCGCGCAACGTCTCCGCGGAGGACGAGGTGTCGTTCCTCGGGGCGGGGATGTACGACCACTACGTGCCCTCGCTCGTCGACACGCTGCTGTCGCGCTCGGAGTTCCTGACGCCGTACACGCCCTACCAGCCGGAGATCTCGCAGGGCGGGCTGCAGGTGATGTTCGAGTACCAGACGGCGATCAGCGAGCTGACGGGGCTGCCGGTCTCGAACGCCTCGGTCTACGAGGGGCCGAGCGCGGTCGGCGCCGCGGCGTACCTCGCCAAGCTCGCGAACGGCCGCCCGCGCGTGCTCGCCTCCCGCGGCGTGCACCCGCACTCGCGCGAGACGCTGACGACGCTCGCGCGCGGCTACGGACAGACCGTCGAGGAGATCCCGCTGAAGGACGGCGCGACCGACCTCGACGCGTTGACCGCGGCGCTGGGCGACGACGTCTCGGCGGTCGTGCTGCAGCAGCCGAGCTTCCTCGGCACGGTCGAGGACGTCGCCGCGCTCACCGCCGCCGCGAAGGCGGTCGGCGCCGTCGTGGTCTGCGCCTGCGACCCGATCCCGCTGGGGATCCTCGAGCCGCCGGGCGCGCAGGGCGTCGACATCGCCGTCGGCGAGGGCCAGACGCTCGGCAACCGCCTCGACTACGGCGGCCCGTCGTTCGGCTTCTTCGCCGCCTCGCAGGAGCACCTGCGCCGCATGCCGGGCCGCATCGCGGGCGAGACGGTCGACGTCGACGGCAAGCGCGGCTTCGTGCTCACCTTGCAGACGCGCGAGCAGCACATCCGCCGCGAGAAGGCGACCTCGAACATCTGCACCTCGCAGGCGCTGAACGCGCTCGCCGGCGTCGTCTACCTCGGCTGGCTCGGTCGGCAGGGGCTGGTGGACCTGGGCGAGCTGCTGCTGCAGCGGACCGCGTACGCGAGAGACGCGTTGTGCGCGTTGGACGGCGTCGAGCCGCTGCACGACCAGCCGGTCGTGCGGGAGCTGGCGCTGCGCCTGCCGGGCGCCGACGTCGAGGCAGTCGTGGAGCGGCTGGCGGCCGAAGGGATCAACGCCGGCTATCGCCTCGGGCGCTCCTACCCCGAGTACGCCGACGGGCTGCTGGTCGCGATCACCGAGCGTCGCACGCGCGCGCAGATCGACCGCTTCGCCGAGTCACTCGGCAACGCGCTCGCCGTCGAACGCGGCGCGACGCCTGCGGGGGTGTCGGCATGAGCGCCACGGACTCGCGCCCGACCGCGCCCACCACGCCGGCCGCCTCCGCGATCGCCGCCGCGGACGACAGCCTGACCATTTACGAGCGCTCCCAGCCCGGCCGCCGCGCGTTCGTCGCGCCCGCGCTCGACGTGCCCGAGCGCCGGCTCGACGAGCTGCTGCCGGACCGTTTTCGCCGCACGAGAGCTGCGCAGCTGCCGGAGGTCTCCGAGCCGGAGCTGGTGCGCCACTACCACCGTCTGAGCAAGCGCAACTTCGATCTCGACACCGGCTTCTACCCGCTCGGCTCGTGCACGATGAAGCACAACCCGAAGCTCCACGAGCGCGTCGCGGCGCTTCCCGGCAACGCCCGCCTGCACCCGCTGCAGGACGTCAAGCGCGCGCAGGGCGCGCTCGAGCTGATGTGGAACCTGCAGGAGGCGCTCGGCGAGGTCGCCGGCCTTCCGCACGTCTCGCTGCAGCCGTCCGCCGGCTCCCACGGCGAGCTCGCCGGCGTCCTGCTGACGCGCGCCTACCACGAGGACCGGGGCGAGACGCGCACGAAGGTCCTCACGCCCGACACCGCGCACGGCACGAACCCGGCGACGGTGACGATGGCCGGCTACGAGGTCGTCAAGGTCGGCACCAACGCCGACGGCGGCGTCGACGTCGACGACCTGCGCGCGAAGGCCGACGAGCAGGTGGCGTGCCTGATGCTCACGAACCCGTCGACACTCGGGCTGTTCGACCCGAACATCGCCGAGATCGCCGAGATCGTGCACGGCGTGGGGGCGACGCTCTACTACGACGGCGCGAACCTCAACGCGATCATGGGCATCACGCGCCCCGGCGACATGGGCTTCGACATCGTCCACTTCAACCTCCACAAGTCGTTCACGCAGCCGCACGGCGGCGGCGGCCCCGGCGCCGGGCCGATCGCGGTGTCCGAGCGGATCGAGCCGTACCTGCCGCGCCCGCAGGTCGTGCGCCGTGAGGACGGCGAGACGGGCGTCGCGTTCGACCTCGACGAGGAGCGCCCGAAGTCGATCGGCAAGCTGCGCGGCTACCAGGGCAACTACGGGGTCTTCGTGCGCTCCTACGCCTACATCCGCTCGCTCGGCGCCGAGGGGCTCAAGGAGGCGTCCGAGGTCGCGGTGCTGAACGCGAACTACCTGCTGGCACTGCTCAAGCGAGCGGGCGTCGCCGAGTACCTGCCGGTGGCGTACGACCGCGTCTGCATGCACGAGTTCGTGCTCAGCGGCGCGCCGATGAAGCGCGAGCTGGGGATCAGAACGCTCGACCTCGCCAAGCGGCTGCTCGACTTCGGAGTCCACCCGCCGACCGTCTACTTCCCGCTGCTCGTCGACGAGGCGCTGCTGATCGAGCCGACCGAGACGGAGACGAAGGAGACGCTCGACCGCTTCGCCGAGATCGTCGCCGCGATCCTGCGCGAGGCCGCCGAGGATCCTGAGATCGCCCGCAACGCGCCGTACTCGACGCCCGTGCGGCGCCTGGACGAGGCGCGTGCGGCGAAGCAGCCGGTGCTGCGCCAGCCGCTCGCATGAGCCGCATGAGCCGGATCGTGCGCTTCAGAGCGCGCGCGGGCGAGGGCGAGCGCCTCGCCGAGCTGCTGCTCGCCGCGGCGCGCGGAACGGCGGAGGCGCCCGGCTGCGAGCTGTGGCTCGTGCACCGCGAGGACGCCGACCCCGACGCCGTGTGGGTGACGGAGGTGTGGGCGAGCCGCGAGCAGTGCGATGCCGCGCTCGAGGACCCGCGCGCTCGCGAGGGGATCGGCGACGTCCTCGCGCTGCTCGACGGACGCCCGCAGGCGACCGACACGACGCCCGTCGGCGGCGTCGGCCTGTCCGCCGACGCCTGACGCGCGGCTACGCCGCGCGGCGCTCGGTCACGATGACCTCGGCGCCCTTCGCCGGGAGCATCGTCACGTTGCGGTGCAGCACGCGCTCGGGCCGCTGATCCGGAGCCGCCATGTCGGTGCGCCGCGCGATCGCGCGCAGCACGACGCGCTGCTCGGCCATCGCGAGCGTCGCGCCGAGGCAGCGGCGGATCCCGCCGCCGAACGGCACCCACGTGTACGTGCCGGGCTTGACGCCGAGGAAGCGCTCGGGCCGGAACGAGAACGGGTCCGGATAGACGTCCTCGCGGTGGTGCAGCAGGGCGACCGAGACGAGGATGTGGCTGTTCGCCGGGAGGCGGTACTCGCCGAGCTGCCACGGCACCGACACGCGGCGGCCGGTGATCGGCACGACCGGGCGGTTGCGCATCGTCTCGTGGATCGTCGCCTCGACGTACGCGGCCGCCGCGGCCTCGTCGTCGCCGCGGACCGTCTCGCGCAGGCGGTCGTACGCCGCCGGGTTGCGCAGCAGGCGCTCGAACGTCCACGCGAGCGAGTTGGCGGTCGTCTCGTGGCCGGCGAGCACGAGCGTCAGCAGCTCGTCGCGCAGCTCCTCGTCGGTCATCGCGTTGCCGTCCTCGTCGCGGGCGGCGAGCAGCAGCGAGAGGATGTCGGTGCGGTCGCCGGAGCCCTCCTGGGCGCGCGCGGCGGAGATCACGCCGTAGAGGTCGCGGTCCAGGCGCGCCAGCAGCGGCTTGACGATCCCGACCGCGTCGTCGCGGCCGATGTTCATCAGCTCGGCGATCTGGCCTATCGGTCTCGTCGTCAGCTCCGACAGCTTCAGGATCGTCCTGCGCAGACCGAACTCGGGCGTGCCGGGCTTGGCCTCGCCCTCGACCCCGAAGATCCCGGCCATGATCACGTCGAGCGTGACCTTCTGCATCCGCGGCGCGAGCGCGAACGTCTCATCCGTCGGCCAGCTGTCGATCTCGCGCTCGGCGACCTCGGCGATCATCGCCGTGTAGCGCTCGACCGCCTCGCCGTGGAACGGCGGCAGCAGCAGCTTGCGCTGGCGCATGTGCGTCGGGCCGACGGTCGTGAGCACCGAGTTGGGCCCGACGATCGGGCGCAGGGGGGACTCGCCGGCGGTCGAGATCGCCAGGTCCGGGGCGGTGAAGATCGACTTGACGTGGTCGGGGTGCGAGATGAAGTACGTGAACTCGTCGGCGTATCTGCGCCGCATCGGGAAGCGCACCGCGAACGTGTCGCCGAGCTCGCGCTGCGTCTTGAACAGCAGCGGCACCTGGCGCACGCTGAAGCGCAGGGCGGTCAGGCCGCGCGCCAGCTGCAGCGCGGGCGGCAGGTTGAGCGGCGCGCCGTCGTCGGGGGCCGGGCCGGAGGGGGAGGGCGGCGCCTCGCCGATGAGGGCGCTCGCGCCGTCGAGCTGGGGTTCGATCGTCGCGGTCATGACAGCGATTGAACCAAGTTCAATGCCCTGTTGCGACAGTTCGGGGCGTACTGTGCGAGATCTCACACAGCGACCGCGATACTGACGCCCCCGACCGGAGACGAGAAACGTGAGCGACGTGGACGAGACGACCCTGCCGGAGCGGCCGAACCAGGAGGGCTTCGGCGCGTTCATGGAGCGCGCCGGCCAGGACGCGGACGGGCCAGTCGTGATGCTGAACCTGCTGGCGCTGAAGCCCGCCGGAGGACGCGCCCGCTACGAGCAGTACGGCGCCGCCGTCGCACCGCTGCTCGAGCGCGTCGGCGGGCGGATCCTCTATGCGGGCGAGGGCGCCCCGCCGCTGCTGGGCGAGGACCGCTGGGATCTCGTGGCGCTCGTCGAGTACCCGAGCCGGCAGGCGTTCCTCGACATGATCGGATCGCCCGAGTACCAGGCGATCGCGCACTTGCGCACCGAGGCGCTGACGCGCGGCGAGCTGCATCCGCTCGACACGATGGCCGCGAGCTTCGACCGGTAGCCTGCGCGGCCGTGCGCATCTTCTCCGGCCTCCAGCCGACCGGGCGCAAGCACCTCGGCAACTACATCGGCGCGATCGAGCAGTACGTCCGCTATCAGGACCAGGGCGAGGCGATCTACTGCATCGTCAACCTGCACGCCACGACGGTGCCCTACGAGCCGGCCGAGCTGCGCGAGCGGCTCTACGACACGGCCGCGATCCTGCTCGCCGCCGGCCTCGACCCGGAGCGCTGCATCTTCTTCCGCCAGGGCGACGTGCACGAGCACAGCGAGCTGTCGTGGCTGCTCTCCAGCGTCACCGCGTTCGGCGACCTCAACCGCATGCACCAGTTCAAGGAGAAGTCGGGCGCGCAGCGCGACCTCGTCTCCGCCGGCCTCTTCACGTACCCGATCCTGATGGCCGCCGACGTGCTGCTCTACCGCGCCGACACGGTCCCCGTCGGCGACGACCAGCGCCAGCACGTCGAGCTGATGCGCGACATCGCCGGGCGCTTCAACGCGCGCTTCGGCGAGCGGCTCGTGGTGCCGGCCGGGAGATATCCCGAGGTCGGCGCGCGCATCATGGACCTGCAGGAGCCCGAGCGGAAGATGTCGACCACCGGCGGCACCGAGCAGGGGACCGTCTACGTGCTCGACGATCCCGCGACGATCGAGAGGAAGTTCAAGCGCGCCGTCACCGACTCCGGCAGCGAGATCCGCCGCGCGCCCGACAAGCCGGGCATCAGCAACCTGATCGAGATCCTCGCGGCGGTCACCGACAGCAGCTTCGAGGCGGTCGAGGCCGCGCACGCCGACTCGCGCTACGGCGACTTCAAGACGGCCGTCGCCGCGGCCGTGGTCGAGCGGCTGCGCCCGGTCCACGAGCGCTACGAGGCGCTGCGCGCCGACGAGGCCGCGCTGGAGCGGATCCTCGCCGACGGCGCCGAGAAGGCGCGCGCGATCGCCGCCCCCGTGCTCGCCGACGTGCGCGACGCGATGGGCGTCGGCCCCGGCGCCTGAGCGATGCGCCGCGACGCGCTGCTCGTCGTCCTCGCGATGGGCGCCGGCGCGGTCGACGCGATCACGCTGACGGCGCTCGGCGTCTTCACGGCGGCGATCACCGGCAACCTCGTGCTCGTCGGGATCGCGCTCGGCACGGGCGACGGCGGCCAGGCGCTGCGCGCCGGCGCCGCCTTCGCGGCGTTCGCGTCCGGGCTCGTGCTGGCGGCGCGGATCCTCGGCGAGGATGCGCCGGCCGAGCCCGCGCTGCGCGCCCGCGCACGCCACGTGCTCGTCGCCGTCGCGCTCGTGCAGGCGGCGTTCGCGGTCGCGTGGCTCGTGCTCGACGAGCAGCCGCACGGCGCCGAGCGGGTCCTGCTGATCGTCGCCGCCGCGCTCGCGATGGGCCTCCAGACGGAGGCCGTGCGCACCTGGCACGCGAGAGGCATCACGACCACGTACGTGACCGGGACGCTGACGCTGCTCGTCAACGAGCTGCTCGAGCACGCCGACACGCGCCGCGACCGGATGCGCCGGGGCGGCGTGATCGCAGGCGTCGTCGCCGGGGCGGCGCTCGGCGCGCTGCTGCTCGAGCACGCCCGCGGCACGGCGCCGCTGCTGCCGTTCGCGCTGACGCTGGTCGTCGCGGCGGCGCTGCCGGCCGTGCGGACGACCCGCCGTCGGCTCCGCCCGCTAGCCTGACCCCCAGTGCGCGCCGCCGATCTGGACCTCGACCTCGACGTCTTCGCGGGGCCGTTCGACCTGCTGCTGACGCTCGTCCTGCGCGAGGAGGTCGACCTGCTCGAGGTCGACCTCGCCGACGTCGTCATCACCTACATCGACTTCCTCGAGAGCAAGGGCGAGCTGGACCTCGAGCTGGCGACCGAGTTCCTCGTGCTGATCGCGGCGCTGCTGGAGCTGAAGTCGCGCCTGATGCTGCCGGGCGAGGAGCAGGAGCTGCTCGACCTGGCGCCGGGCGAGGCGGCCGAGGAGCTGCTCGCGCGCCTGCTGGAGGCGCACCGCTACCGCGGCGCCGCCGAGCACCTCGCGCGCCTGCTGGAGCAGCAGTCGGGCCACCGCTTCCGCTCCGCGCCGCTGCCGCCGCAGCTGCGCCGCACGACGCTCGCCGAGTCCTCGTCCGTCTACGACCCGGCGCTGCTCGGCAGAGCGCTCGGCGGACTGCTGCGGATGCCGCCCGAGATCTCGCTGCACCACGTGACGATCCAGAGAGTCACGGTCGTGGAACGGCTCAGACACCTGCGCGCGCTGCTCTCGCGCGGCCGCTTCTCGTTCGACGAGGCGGTCGCGAGAGCCGACCGCGTCACCGTCGCCGTGACGATCTGGGCGCTGCTGGAGCTCTACAAGCGCGGCGAGGCGACGTGGGAGCAGGCCGAGCCGTTCGAGGAGATCACCGTCGAGGCGCTGGCCGAGCGGCCGTGGCCGGATCTCGCCGGCGCGGCCACGGGCGCGGAGGAGATCCGCTCGCCGCACGTCGAGCCCGACGCGGCCCACGATCATGCGGAGGTCGTCGCGTGATCGAGCTTCCCGGGATCCTCGAGGCCCTGCTGTTCCTCTCGCCCGATCCGCTCCCGGGCGCGGCGTTGGCCGATGCGATCGGCATCGAGGAGGACGAGGCGGCAGAGGCGCTGCAGGCGCTTGCGGCCGATCTTGACGCCTCGGGCCGCGGGCTCGTGCTGCGCGAGCTGTCGGGCGGCTGGCAGCTCTCCTCCCACCCCGAGGCGGAGGAGGCGGCGCGCCGCCTGCTCGCGAAGCCGCGCACGCCGCCGCTGACGCCGGCGCAGGCCGAGACCTTGGCGATCGTCGCGTACCTGCAGCCCGTCTCGCGCCCGGAGATCGCCCGCATCCGCGGCGTCAACGCCGAGTCCGCCGCGCAGACGCTGATCGAGCGCGGGATGATCGAGGAGGCCGGCCGCTCGCAGTTCGGCGCCGTGCTCTACCGCACGACGGACCTGTTCCTGCGGCTGTTCGGGATGGCGTCGGTGGACGAGCTGCCCGACGTGACGGCGTGGGATCCGACGCCCGAGGTCGCCGCGACGATCCGCGAGCGCCTGCTGAGAGCTGGCGAAGCGCGGCTGGGGGTCCCGGCCGCGGCGGCTCCGGCGGAGGGGCGCGGCGATGCCGCGGAGCCCAGCTCCGACGCCGATGGCATCGAGGGGGCCGAGCCCGAGCCGTCCGGCGAGGGCGAGCCCGCTCCGGTCATCCCGATCGCCTGATCTTTCGATCACTGTCCCTCTCGCCTCGCTATGCGAGGCCAAACGGACGGTGATCAGCCGGCGACCGCGGCGAGCAGCTCGGCGGCACTCTCGGGCTCGCGCGTGAGCGCTCCCCCGACGCCGACGGCGACTGCGCCGGCCGCGAGCCACTCCGCGGCGTTGGCGGCGTTGACCCCGCCGAAGGGAAGCAGCGGTGCGTCGGGCAGAGCCGCGAGCAGCACGCGCAGGTCGGCCGGCGTGAGCCGGTCGGCCGGGAAGAGCTTCACGAGGTCAGCCCCAGCCCGCGTGCACGCGTCGATCTCGGTCGGCGTGAACGCGCCGGGCACCGCGGCCGCGTCGCGGGCGTGAGCGGCGTCGACGACCTCGGGGACCAGCACGGGGGAGAGCAGAAAGCGAGCGCCGGCGTCCAGCGCGGCGCGAGCGTCGGCGGCGCTCATGACCGTCCCGGCCCCCACGAGCGCCGAGGGAAACGAGGCACACAACGACGAGATCGCGGCCAGTGCACCGGGCACGCCAAGCGGGATCTCCACGACGTCGACGCCCTCCTCGATGACCGCCGTTCCCACGCGCTCGGGCTCGGCGCACCGCAACACACCGACCACGCGCCGAGCGCGGATCCGCCCGACGACCTCCGAGCGCGTCACGGCGCCGCCGCAGCCGCCTTCGCCGCCAGCTGCCCGCACGCCGCGTCGATGTCCCGCCCGCGCGTCAGCCGCACCGTCGCCTCGACGCCGTTCGACTCGAGCACGTCCCGGAACGCCGCGATCGCATCGCGCCCCGACCCCTCGTACACCGATCCCGTCGGGTTGTAGGGGATCAGGTTGACCTTGTAGATCCGCCCGTCCAGCAGCTCCGCCAGCGCCAGCGCCTGCTCGTAGCGATCGTTGACGCCCGCGAGCATCACGTACTCGATGAAGATCTTGCGGCGCTTGACGTCGTAGAACTCCTCGCAGGCCTCGAGCACCTGCTCCAGCGGATAGCGGTCGTTCACCGGCATGATCTGCGAGCGCAGCGCGTCGTCGGGCGCGTGCAGCGACAGCGCCAGGCGGATCGGCAGGGGAGAGTCGGCCAGCTTCAGGATCCCCGGCACCCATCCGACGGTCGAGATCGCCGTGCGCCGCGACGTGATCCCCACGTCGGGCAGCCGCCCGCACGCCGCGAGCACGTTGTCGAGGTTCATCATCGGCTCGCCCATGCCCATGAAGACGCAGTGGTCGACCTCGGTCATGCGGCGGAAGTGCAGCGCCTGGTCGACGATCTCCGACTCCGTCAGGTTGCGGCCGAACTTCATCGAGCCGGTCGCACAGAACGTGCACGTCAGCGGGCAGCCCGACTGCGACGACACGCACAGCGAGCGGCGCCCGTCCTTGTAGCGCATCAGCACCGCCTCGACCGGCCGCCCGTCGACGGTGGAGAACAAGGCCTTGACCGTCCCGTCGGATGCGTGCGCCTCGTTCTCCAGCGTCAGCGACGACAACGGCACCTCGTCCGCCAAGGCGGAGCGCAGGGCCGCCGGCAGGTTCGTCATCTCCTCATAGCCTCTCGCTCCGCGCGCCAGCCACTCCCACACCTGTCTGGCGCGGAAGGCGGGCTGGCCATGCGCCGCCAGCGTGCGGTCGAGCAGTTCGAGGTCCACAGCCATAGAGTCTGGCAGCGTGCGCCTCGCCAAGTACCTCGCCCACGCCGGTGTCGCCTCGCGGCGCGCCTCCGAGCAGCTGATCGCCGACGGCCGCATCACCGTCGACGGGACGATCGTCCGCGACCCGGCGCGCGACGTCGACGACTCGCGCGAGATCGCGTTCGACGGCGAGCCCGTCCGCGGCGCCGAGCCGCGCGTCGCCTACGCGCTGCACAAGCCGGCCGGCGTCGTCTCGACCGCGAGCGACACGCACGGCCGCAGAACCGTCGTCGACTTCGTCCCCGCCGAGCGCCGCCTCTACCCGGTCGGCCGCCTCGATGCCGAGTCGACCGGCCTGATCCTGCTGACCAACGACGGCGACCTCGCGAACCGCCTCACCCATCCGCGCTACGAGGTCCCGAAGACCTACAAGGCCTCGCTCGGCGGCGCCGCGCTCACCGACCGCGCGTTGAAGGCGCTGCGCGAGGGCGTGCAGCTGGAGGACGGCATGACCGCGCCCGCGCGCGTGCGCCGCCTCACGCCGCACCAGCTGGAGCTGACGATCCATGAGGGCCGCAACCGCCAGGTGCGCCGCATGTGCGAGGCGATCAGACGGCCGGTCAAGCAGCTCGTGCGGATCCGCTTCGGCCCGCTCGAGCTGGGCGAGCTCAGACCGGGCAAGGCGCGGCGGCTGACCTCCACCGAGCTGCGAGCGCTCGCGGCCGCGGCGGAGCACGACGCGGCGAGCTGAGAGAATCGCCGCCATGCGGCTGTTCGCCCTCCGAGGCGCCATCCAGGTCGATCGCAACGACGCCGAGGAGATCCTCGCCGGCACGTACGACCTCATGCGCGAGCTGATGGATCGCAACGGGCTCGTGCCCGAGGACCTCGTCAGCTGCCTGTTCACGCTCACCGAGGACCTCGACGCGCAGTTCCCCGCGCTCGCCGCGCGGCGCATGGGCCTCGACTCGGTGCCGCTGATGTGCGCGCGCGAGGTGCCGGTGCCGGGCTCGCTGCCGCGCGTGATCCGCGTGCTCGTCCACTACTACGCGCAGGACGAGCACGTCTCGCGCCATGTCTACCTGCGCGGCGCGAGAGCGCTGCGGGCCGACCTCGAATCGGCACAATAGGCACCCTGATGTCGATCGAGTTCGCCGACAAGATCCGCCGCCTGCCGACCTACCCGACCGCGGGCGGCTACGCGCTGGGCGACGAGTACGCGATGCTCGCCAGCAACGAGGCGCCGTTCGGCCTGCTGCCGGGCGTGCACGACGCCGTCGAGCGCGCGCTGCGCAACGTCAACCGCTATCCCGACCCGTCGAACATGCGCCTGCGCAGAGCGCTCGCCGCGCGCTTCGACTTCGCGCCCGAGCGGATCGCGATAGGCAGCGGCTCCTGCGACATCCTGCTCAGCGCCGCGGAGGCGCTGCTGGAGCCGGACTCGGAGATCGTCTACGCGTGGCCGTCGTTCTCCGTGTATCCGCACATGGCGGCGGCGACCGGCGCGCGCGCGATCAGAGTCCCGCTGAACGCCGAGCACGCGCACGACCTCGACGCGATGCTCGCCGAGATCACCGTCGCGACGCGCCTCGTGATCGTCTGCAACCCGAACAACCCGACCTCGACGGCGCTCCCGCTGAGCGAGATCGAGCGCTTCGTCGACCAGGTGCCGCGCAGCGTCTGCGTGCTGATCGACGAGGCCTACTGCGAGTTCGGCGTGCTCGACGACCCCGACGCCTCGCTCGAGCTCGTGCGCCGGCACTCCAACGTCGTGCTGCTGCGCACCTTCTCGAAGGTCTACGGGCTCGCCGGCCTGCGCTGCGGCTACGCGCTGTGCGGCGACGAGCGCTTCCGCGTGGCGGTCGAGCAGGTGCGCCAGCCGTTCTTCTGCAACGCGCTCGCGCAGGCGGCTGCCGAGGAGGCGCTCAGACACCAGGACGAGATAACGAAGCGCGTCGAGCAGACGATCGCCGAGCGCATCGGGCTGGAGGAGGAGCTGCGCGCGATGGGCCTCGAGGTCGCCGACGCGCAGGCGAACTTCCTCTGGCACTCGCTGGGGCGCAACGGCGACGGGGACCTCGACGCCGAGCAGGAGAAGCGGATCCTCGACGGCCTCGCCGAGCGCAAGGTGCTGATCCGCAGCGGAGCCGCGCTCGGCCGCGCCGGCTGGGCGCGCACGACGATCGGGACGCCGGGCGAGAACCGCCGCTTCCTCGACGCGCTGCGCGAGCTGGTCTGAGCCATCGGTCCAGGCGCGGACGCAGCGTCCAGCTGCGCGCGTATCCTGCCGCCCCATGCGACGGGTCCGCTCGATCGCGCCGGCACTGCTGGCGCTGACCGCCTTCGGCGCGCTGGCCACGCCCGCCGGCGCGAGAACGTTCTGCGTCTCGGACCCGCACTGCGTGAGCGTCGGCGGCGTCGACAGAGGCTCCGACCTGCAGGCCGCATTGACGGCGGCGGCAAGAGCTGCCGGAGCCGACACGGTGAAGATCGGCGCGGGCAGATTCTCGGCCGCGAGCGGCTTCGACGGGTACGACGCCTCCGCGGCGATCACGGTCATCGGCGCGGGACGCGACCAGACGACGCTGACCGCGACGACGGCTGGCAGAAGCGTGCTCAACTTCGTCTCCGGCGGCAGTGCCGGCAGAGACGCGACGGTTTCCGACCTGTCGATCGCAATGCCGCCGAGCGGGGGCGTCGGACTCGACGTGCCACAGCACGTCGCGCGCGTGACGATCTCGGGCGGGACAGGCGCTGCGATGGGCATCCGGAGCCAGAACACGACGATCGACGACGTGCTGGTCGACCTGCCGCTCGACGGCAGCGCCAACAGAGGCATCTACCGGCCCAACGGCACGGTCAGAGCCGACCGGCTCACGATCGTCGCGCACGATGGGATCAACGGCTTCGGCAGCTCCGACTCCTACAGCCACCTGCGCGTCAGGAGCGACGGCACCGGCGTCGCGTTCACGAGCTCGCTCGGCAACACGCTGACGATCGACGACGCGCAGATCAGCATGAGCGGTGCCGGCGCCGGGCTCGTGCTCTCGGCGCAGTCCTC
This sequence comes from uncultured Actinomycetes bacterium, assembly GCA_963812435.1. Taxonomy (GTDB): domain Bacteria; phylum Actinomycetota; class Thermoleophilia; order Solirubrobacterales; family Solirubrobacteraceae; genus Conexibacter. The sequence continues at coordinate 555,809 of CAWEUZ010000005.1, read as the reverse complement.
GAGCGCGGCGTTCCTGAGAGCCCGCTTCCTGACGATCCACGGCGATGGGACGGGAAACTCCGTCGGCGTCGCGAGCCAGGGCGGCGCGGCGGCCACCACCGCGGACGTGACGCTGGAGGACTCGGTCGTCTCCGGCTTTGACCACGCCCTGCGCTGCGACCCGGGATCCGGGGCGGCGAGATTCACGGTGCGCTGGTCGGCGTTCGACGCGAGCGACCTCGTCAACGGCTGCGCGGCCGCGATCGACACGAGAACCGGAAACGTCGCGGCGAACCTGACGCTGGCGAGCACGCCAGGCGGCGACCTGCTGCTGCCCGAGGGCTCCGCCGCGATCGACGCCGGCGACCCGTCGCTGACCGCGCCCTCGCCCGCGACCGACCTCGCCGGCGCCGCGCGGCTGATCGACGGGGACGGCGACGGCACCGCGCGCGTCGACATGGGCGCGTTCGAGTGGGCGCCGCCCCCGCCGCCGCCTCCGGTCGTGGTCATCGGCGACCCGCCGGCGCCGCCGCCGATCCACAGAGGCGGACCGCCGCCGACGATCAGAACGCCGCAGCAGCCCGTCGTCAGATCCTTCACGATCTCCCCGAGACGCTTCGCGCCGCTGCTCGCCAGACCGCTCGCCCGCGCCAGAGCGAGAGTCAGAGGCCCGCACCGCGGAGCGACGTTCACGTACGTGCTGTCCGCGCCCGCCGCGGTCGTCGTCACGATCGAGCAGGCGGTGCCGGGCCATCGCTCCGGCAGAGGCGGCAGCTGCCGCGCGGGCCGCGGCAGAGGCAGACCCTGCACGCGCTGGGTGCGCCGCACGCGGCTGCGGCAGATCGCGAGCGACGCCGTCAGACGCTCGATCGCCTTCGGCGGGCGCGTCGGCGGCAGAGCGCTGCCGGGCGCCGGCTACCGCGCGACGATTGTCGCGCACGTCGACGGCGCGGCCGACTCGCTGCCGAGAAGCGTGCGCTTCACGATCCTCTAGCCGCGGAGCGCTTGCGAGAACTCGCAGCAGCGCCTTCACAAGCCGCGGGCCCTCTGCCACAATCACACCAGCGTCATGCAGAACGACAGCCACCGATCGACGTCCCCGCAGCTCGCCGGCCTCGCCGGCCGCACGTCGTATGCCGGTGGCTCCTGGCGCTACTTCGCCTGGCGATTTATCTAGGCGCTCGGCCTGGCCTGACTCCGCCCACCGCACGTGGGCTCTGCGTAGGACCGGGCGCCGTTCACACCCTCGGCACCACTGCGTGCCGGCCCGTTGCGTAGATTTCCAGGCTCAGAGAGGAAACTTGAACGATGATCGTGATGAAGCAGGACGCCACCGAGGAGCAGATTCAGGCGGTGATGGCTCGAATCGAGGCCGTCGGCGCTCGCGCACACCGATCTCCCGGGGAGGAGGTGACGGTGATCGGCGCGATCGGCGACCTCGAGCACGTGCAGCGGCTCGAGCTGGAGGGCGTGCCGGGGGTCGAGAAGGTGATGCCGATCCTCAAGCCGTACAAGCTCGCCTCCTCGCAGATCCGCCACGGCGAGCCGAGCGTGCTCGAGATCGGCGGCCGCAAGATCGGCGGCGACAACTTCGCCCTGATCGCCGGCCCCTGCACCGTCGAGTCGCGCGAGCAGGTGATGACGACGGCCGAGATCGTCAAGGGCGCGGGCGCGACGCTCTACCGCGGCGGCGCCTACAAGCCGCGCACCTCGCCGTACGCCTTCCACGGGCTCGGCGAGGAGGGGCTCAGGCTGCTCGCCGAGGCGAAGGCCGAGACGGGCATGCCGATCGTCACCGAGCTGATGGACGTGCGCGACCTCGAGCCGGTGCTCGAGGTGGCCGACGTGATCCAGGTCGGCGCGCGCAACATGCAGAACTACACGCTCCTCACCGAGCTCGGCCGCGCCGGCCGTCCGGTGCTGCTCAAGCGCGGCCTGTCCGCGACGCTCGAGGAGTGGCTCAACGCCTCCGAGTACATCCTCAAGGAGGGCAACGAAGCGGTGATGCTGTGCGAGCGCGGGATCCGCACGTTCGAGACCGCCTACCGCTTCACGCTCGACCTGACGGCCGTGCCGGTGCTGAAGGAACTCACGCACCTGCCGATCATCGTCGACCCCTCGCATGCCGCCGGCCGGCGCGACCTCGTCACGCCGCTGTCGCTCGCGGCCGCCGCCGTCGGCGCCGACGGGATCATCGTCGAGGTGCACCCGAAGCCCGACGAGGCGATCTGCGACGGCCCGCAGCAGATCGTCGCCGCCGACTTCCCGGAGTACGCCGCGAAGGTCGAAGCGGCGGCCGCCGTCGCCGGCAAGCGCCTCTCCGCGGTTCCCGCGTAGGGGCGCCGCCGCCCGTGCGCATCGCGATCGTCGGCGTGGGCCTGATCGGCGGCTCGATCGGGCTCGCGGCGCGTGAGCGGCTCGGCGCGACCGTGACCGGCTGGAGCCGCAGCCGCTCGACGCTCGAGCGGGCGTGCGAGCTGGGCGCGCTCGACCGCGCGGGCGACTCGCTCGCCGACGCGGTCGCCGACGCCGAGGCCGTGTTCGTCTGTGCGCCCGTCGGCGTGCTGCCGGAGGTCACCCGCGAGGTGCTCGCGGCCGCCCCCGCGGAGTGCGTCGTGACGGACGCCGGCTCGACCAAGCGCAGCGTCGTGGAGGCGATCGACGACCCCCGCTTCGTCGGCGGGCACCCGCTCGCGGGCGCCGAGACGGCCGGCGTCGAGCACGCGCGCGCCGACCTCTTCCAGGATGCGACCTGGTACCTGACGCCGACGCGCGGCGCGACCGGCACGCTGTTCGAACGTCTGCACCGGCTGATCCGCGAGCTGGGCGCGCGCCCGGCGACGATCGACGCGGCCACGCACGACACGCTGCTCGCAGCCGTCTCGCACCTCCCGCACGTGCTCGCGAACGTGCTCGTCGCACAGGCCGCGAGCGCCTTGGAGGAGGACTCGGACCAGCTGCCCGCGACCGGTCCGAGCTTCCGCGACGCGACGCGCGTCGCCGGCGCCAACAGCGCCATCTGGACCGACATCTACCTCGCCAACCGCGACGCGCTCGTGGAGCAGCTGGACGGCACGGTCGCGCGGCTGCAGGCGGTGCGCGCCGCCCTGACGGCCGCCGACGCGGACGCGGTGACGACCTGGAACGACGCTGCGGCCGACGACCGCCGCCGCCTCCAGGAGGCGCAGTTCGACGGCGGCCCGCTGCACGAGCTGCGCGTGTCGGTGCCGAACGAGCCCGGCGTCGTCGCGACGCTCGCGCTGGAGCTGGCCAGAGCCGGCGTCAACATCACCGACATGGCCCTCTACCCGGCGCCCGACCACCGCGAGGGCGTCGTCGCGCTGTGGATCGCGGGGGAGGAGCCCGCCCAGCGCGCGCTCGCGCTCGTAGCGGAGCGCGGCTACCCGGTCTCGGAGGCGCGCGCATGACGACCGCAAGCGCGAGCAGCGTCCGCTTCGACCCTGCGCCCGGGGGCCTGCGCGGCACGCTGCGCGTGCCGCCGGACAAGTCGATCTCACACCGCTCGGCGCTGCTGGCGGCGATGACGGCCGAGCCCGTGGTCGTGCGCAACTATCTCGACGCGGCCGACACCAACTCGACGCTCGCCGCCGTCGAGGCGGTCGGCGCGCTCGTCGAGCGGCGCGGCCCAGGGGAGCTGGTGATCCGCGGCACCGGCCTGCGCGACGCGCAGGAGCTCGACGGCCCGATCGACGTCGGCAACGCCGGCACGCTGATGCGGCTGCTGCCCGGCTGGCTCGCTGCGCAGCCCGGCCGCTCGTGGACGCTCGACGGCGACGCCTCGATCCGCCGCCGCCCGGTCGACCGCGTCGCCGAGCCGCTGCGCCTGATGGGCGCGCGGATCGAGGCGACCGACGGCCGCTTCCCGCCGTTCACGATCCACGGCACCGACCTGCACGGCATCGAGTACGTGCTGCCCGTCGCGAGCGCGCAGGTGAAGTCGTGCGTGCTGCTCGCAGGCCTCACGACCGCCGAGGGCACGACCGTCGTCGAGCCGGCGCCGAGCCGCGACCACACCGAGCGGATGCTCGCGCGGGCCGGCGTGCCGGTCGAGCGCGACGGCGCCCGGGTCACCGTGCGCCACCACGTCGACGAGCTGGAGCTGGACGCGATCGACGTCCCCGGCGACCTCTCGTCGGCCGCCTTCCTCGTCGCGGCGGCGGTGCTCGTGCCGGGCTCGCGCGTCGTGCTGGAGGACGTCAACGTCAACTGGACGCGCACCGGCTTCCTGCGGATCCTCGAGCGGATGGGGGCGATCGTGCTCGGCGAGCTGGAGGAGCACGGCGCCTTCGCGCCGGTCGAGCCGGTGACCGAGCTGGACGTCGCGCACGGCCCGCTGCGCGCGACGACGGTCGAGGCGGAGGAGGTCCCGCTGGCGATCGACGAGCTGCCGCTCGTCGCGCTGCTCGGCTGCTTCGCCGAGGGGGAGACGGTCGTGCGCGGCGCGCAGGAGCTGCGCGTGAAGGAGTCCGACCGCATCGCGACCGTCGTCGACGGGCTCAACGCGCTCGGCGGGGACCTCGAGGCGACCGAGGACGGCTTCGTCGTGCGCGGCGGCGGCGGGCTGCGCGGCGGCCGCATCTCCTCGCACGGCGACCACCGCCTCGCGATGCTCGGCGCCGTCGCCGGCCTCGCCTCGCGCGAGGGCGTCGAGGTTGCGGGGATGGATGCCGCCGCCGTCTCGTACCCCGGCTTCACGACAGATCTCGCCGCGCTCCTCGCGCGCTAGCCTCCCGCGCCATGGTCGTCGCGATCGACGGGCCCGCCGGGGCCGGCAAGTCCAGCGTCGCGCGCGCGGTCGCCGACGCGCTCGGCTTCACGTACCTCGACTCGGGCGCGATGTACCGCTGCGTCGGGCTCGCCGCGCGCGAGCTGAGTCGCGAGCCGGCCGAGGTCGCGCCCGCGCTGCGGATCGAGCTCGGCGACGAGCGCGTGTTGTGCGACGGCCGCGACGTCACGGACGCGATCCGCACGCCGGAGGCGTCCGAGGCGGCGTCGCGCGCGGCCGCCGACCCGGCGGTCCGCACCGCCGTCGTCGCCCAGCAGCAGCGCCTCGTGGCCGACGGCGACTGGGTCGCCGAGGGCCGCGACATCGGCACCGTCGTCGCGCCCGACGCGGCCGTCAAGGTCTTCCTCACCGCCAGCCCCGAGGAGCGCGCGCGCCGCCGCGCCGAGCAGATCGGCGCCGACGTCGCGACCGTCCTGCAGGAGCAGACGATTCGCGACGAGCGCGACTCGACCCGCGAGCACTCCCCGCTCGTCGCGGCGCCCGACGCAGTCCTGCTCGACACCACCGGCCTCGCGCTCGACGAGGTCGTCGCGCGCATCGTCGCGCTGGTCGAGCAGTCCCGCTGAACTGCCCCGGCGCCGGCCGCACTCTATGCTCGCCGGCATGAAGATCGCCGTCGTCGGCTACCCGAACGTGGGCAAGTCCTCGCTCGTCAACCGCCTCACGCAGTCGCGCGAGGCGATCGTGCACGAGCGGCCGGGCCTCACGCGCGACCGCAAGGAGCTGCGCACCGAGTGGAACGGGCGCAGACTGACGCTGATCGACACCGGCGGCGTCGACCTCGACGACCGCGACGAGATGCAGCGCTCGATCCAGGAGCAGGCACGCGCGGCGCTCGCCGATGCGCAGGTCGCCCTGCTGGTGGTCGACGCGCGCGCCGGCGTGCGGCCCGGCGACCTCGAGATGGCCGACCTGCTGCGGCGCGGCGACGTTCCCGTGATCGTCGCCGCGAACAAGTGCGACAGCGTCCGCGACGTCCCGCTGACGGCGGAGTTCCACCAGCTCGGGCTCGGCGAGCCGATCGCCGTCTCCGCCGCGCAGGGGCTCGGCACCGGCGACCTGCTCGACCGCCTCGTGGCCGCGCTGCCGGAGGGCGCGGAGGACGAGGAGGACGAGGAGCTCGTCCGGCTCGCGCTGATCGGCCGGCCGAACGTCGGCAAGTCGAGCATGGTCAACCGCATCCTCGGCGACGAGCGCGTGATCGTCTCCGAGGTCGCCGGCACCACCCGCGACGCGATCGACCTGCCGTTCACCTACGGCGAGCGCAGACTGATCCTCGTCGACACCGCCGGCCTGCGCCGCCAGGCGAAGGTGGGCGACTCGATCGAGTACTACACGGCGCTGCGCAGCCGCCGCGCGGCCGAGCGCGCCGACGTTGCGCTCGTCGTCTGCGACGCCGTCGACGGCGTCACGTCGCAGGACCTGCGGATCGCCGAGCTGGCGATGCAGTCAGGCTGCGCGACCGCGCTCGTCCTGAACAAGTGGGACCTGACCGGCGGCGAGGACCAGCCCGAGGTCGACCTCGACCACGAGCGCGCGCGCGTCGCGCAGAAGCTGCGCCTGCGCCCGCGCGTGCTGACCGCGAGCGCGATGACCGGCCGCCACGTGCAGCGCCTGCTGGTCGAGGCGATGGCGCTCGCCGACCGCACGGCGGGGCGCATCCCGACGCCGCAGCTGAACCGCTTTCTGGCAGAGATCCAGCAGATCCGCCAGCCGCCGGCGAAGCAGAACCACCGCCTCAAGCTGATCTACATGACGCAGACGGCGGAGCGGCCGCCGCGCTTCTCGATCCAGGTCAACTCGCGCCAGCGCGTCACGCGCGACTACGCGTACTTCATCGAGAACCGCCTGCGGGAGCGCTGGCGCCTCGAGGGGATTCCGCTGATCGTGGACTTCGTCGAGCGCAAGGAGCGCCGCGGCGAGGGCCGGGGGGACAGACCCCGTCGGCGCGCTGCCTAGCGGCGCCCTGCTCGACCTCGGTACTCTTGCCCGATCCAATCGACCGCGGAGCCGACCTTCAACCCATGACCCAGCTTTCCGACAACGAGTTCCTGTTCACGTCCGAGTCGGTGACCGAGGGTCACCCGGACAAGATCGCCGACCAGATCTCCGACGGCGTCCTCGACGCCGTGCTGCGCGAGGACCCCTACGGCCGCGTCGCCTGCGAGACGCTCGTCAACACGGGGCTCGTCGTCGTCTCAGGGGAGATCTCGACCGACACGTACGTCGACATCCAGGAGATCGCGCGCGAGACGATCCGCAGAATCGGATACACCGACGCGGATCTCGGCTTCAGCGCCGACTCGGCCGCCGTCCTCAACGCGATCGACAAGCAGTCGCCCGACATCGCCCAGGGCGTCGACCAGTCGCACGAGGTGCGCACCGGCCCGGGCAAGGACGACGAGCTCGAGCTCGCCGGCGCGGGCGACCAGGGCATGATGTTCGGCTACGCCACGCGCGAGACGCCTGAGCTGATGCCGCTGCCGATCGCGCTCGCGCACAAGCTCGCCAAGCGCCTGGCAGACGTGCGCAAGGCCGGGGAGCTCAACTACCTGCGCCCGGACGGCAAGACGCAGGTCTCCGTCCGCTACCGCGACGGCAAGCCGGCCGAGATCGAGAAGCTGCTGATCTCCACCCAGCACGCCGAGGGCGCCGAGTCGCTGATCCCCGACGACCTGTGGGAGCACGTCGTCCTGCCGATCCTGCCGAAGGACCTCTACGACGCCGGCAAGCTGCGCGGCGAGTTCCTCGTCAACCCGACGGGGCGCTTCGTGATCGGCGGCCCGGTCGGCGACTGCGGCCTCACCGGGCGCAAGATCATCGTCGACACGTACGGCGGCATGGCGCGCCACGGCGGCGGCGCCTTCTCCGGCAAGGACCCGTCGAAGGTCGACCGCTCGGCTGCCTACGCCGCGCGCTACGTCGCCAAGAACGTCGTGGCCGCCGGCCTCGCGGACCGCGCGGAGGTGCAGGTCGCCTACGCGATCGGCGTCGCGCAGCCGGTCTCGATCATGGTCGAGACGTTCGGCACCGAGGCGGCCGGGGTCACGAGAGCGCAGATCGGGCAGCTCGTGCGCGAGCACTTCGACCTGCGCCCCGGCGCGTTCCGCGCGTACCTCGACCTGCACCGCCCGATCTACCAGAAGACCGCGGCGTACGGCCACTTCGGCCGCGACGACCACGACTTCACGTGGGAGAAGACGGACAAGGCGGACGCCCTGCGCGACGCCGCCGGGCTCAGCGCGGAGGCGCCGGCCTGAGGCCGGCGCACCGGTCTGGGCCTGCCACCCGTTGACCGCGTCCCTGGCGAGGTCGTCGCCAGGGACGGGGTGCTGCTCGCGCGCGACGCGAGCGTCCCGATTCCCGACGGGCTGGGCTGGTGGCGCTCCACGCCCGCGGGCGCGGCCTGGTTGGAGCGGCTTCCGCAGCTGGTCGCCGACTGCGCCCGCGACTGGAAGCTCACCGTGCGAGCGCCGTTCGCTCCCGGGAGCGTGGCATGGGTCGCTCCGGCGGAGCTGCCGGACGGCACGCGCGCGGTGCTGAAGGTCAACTTCCCCGACGCGGAGAGCGAGCACGAGGCCGCGGCGCTGGAGTGGTGGGGCGGTGAGGCCGCGGTCCGCCTGCTGGCGCATCATGCCGAGCGGCGCGCACTGCTCGTCGAGCGATGCGAGCCGGGCGAGCAGCTGTGGACGGTTGCGGACGAGCAGGATGCCAACCGCATCGCCGCCGGGGTGCTGCGACGGCTGTTCAGCCGGCCGGCGCCGCCGGACGCGCCGTTCCGGTCGCTGCGCGACGAGGCGGCGCGCTGGGCGCAGGAGCTCCCCGCGCGGTGGGCGCGCCACGGGCGGCCGTTTCCCAGCGGCCTGCTGGAGGAGGCGGTGGACCTCTGCGACGAGCTCGGCAGCTCCCAGCCCGCATCGGTCGTCTGTCATCAGGACTTTCACGGCGGCAACGTCCTGTCCGCCGGCGCCGGGTGGGTCGCGATCGATCCGAAGCCGTTGATCGGCGAGCCGGCCTTCGACCTCGCGTCATTGCTGCGCGACCGGCGCCCCGCGCTGCTCCGCTCGCCCGATCCCGGACGGACGATGCGCCGGCGCCTGGAGCTGCTGACCGACGCGCTGGAGCTGGACCGGGCGCGCGTGCGCGGCTGGGGGATCGTCCACGCGCTCGCGTGGGGCGTGAGCGACACGACGGTGCATGCGGACATCGTCGCCTGCGCGGAGCTGCTCGCGGCGGTGTGAGTCGAGGCCGCCCGGCCTGCGTCGCTACACGCCGCCCGGCAGCTCGCCGGCGCCGGCCTGACGCACCGCGGCCTCGCGATCGCGGTGCGCCTCGTCGACGGCGCGCACGACTGTGTCAGGGCTCGCGACGCCGCGGAAGGTGAAGTCGGAGTCGTCGGCGCCGGCCGTGTCGAAGTCGACCTGCCCGACGCGCATGACGCGGTCGACGATCGACTGGTCGACGTTGACGTTCTGCACGCGCTCGACGCGCGTCTGCTGCAAATGACGCGCGAGGATCCCGCGGCGGATCGTCAGCCGCTGGTTCGTGATCGTGTACGTCGTCGTCATGCGGAAGAGGAAGCCGACGAGGATCACGATCGCGGTCAGCACGGCGAAGACGAGGATCGTGGTGCCGGCCGAGAAGCCGCTGCCGGCGGCCGTCACGATCGCCGCGACGCCGGCGCCGACGGCCGCGCCGAGGATGCCTCTGACGTAGAAGCTGAGCGTGCCGCGCCAGGACGGGTGGCCGTCGAAGATGACGTGCTCGTTGGGGTGCAGCTCAAGCGCCATGAGAGCGAAGCCTATCCCTCGCGCCGGGCGTTCTGCCAGCCTGCTCCGGCGCCGTCGTCCGCTCTACGCTCACTCGATGCCGCCGATCGCCCGCGTCGAGCCCCTGACCACTGCCCGCGCGCTGCGGGGGCCGTTCGACTACCGCCTGCCGCCGGCGCTTGCGGACGTGGCGGTCGGGACGCTGCTGGCGATCCCGTTCGCGGGGCGGGAGCTGCTGGGGGTGGTGGTGGAACGGGCGACCTCGTCGGAGGTGCCGGCGGAGAAGCTGGCCGAGCCGCGGGTGCGCGTGGAGCCGGCGATCCCCGCCGAGCTGGTGGAGCTGGCGCGCTGGATCGCGGCGGAGTACTGCTCGACCTTCTCGCGCGCCTTGCAGCTCGTGCTGCCGCCGGGCGCCGGCCGCGCGGCGAGACCGCGCGTGCGGGTGCGCGAGGTGCTGGTCGCGGAGGTGACCGACGCGGGGCGAGCGGCGCTGGCGGACGGTGCGGGCGAGCGGCTGACGGAGCGTCAGCGCGCGGTGCTGGAGCGGCTCGCGGCCGACGGGCCTTTGCCGGCGACCGCGGCGGGCGCCGACCACGGCGGCCTGCGGCGGCTCGCCGGGCGCGGGCTGATCGTGCTGGAGGCGCGCGCGCAGCGCCGTCGCCCGCTCGTCACCGCGGTCGGTGCGCGCAGCCTGCACGCGCCGGCGCTCACCGACGAGCAGCGCGCGGCGCTGGAGCCGATCCTCGCGGCGCTCGCCGCGGCCCCGGTCAGAGGTTCGAATCCTCTCGGGCGCTTCCTGCTGCACGGCGTCACCGGCTCGGGCAAGACCGAGGTCTACCTGCAGGCCGCCGAGGCGGCGCTCGCGGCCGGCAGATCGGTGCTCGTGCTCGTGCCGGAGATCGCGCTCGCGCCGCAGACCGTGGCGCGCTTCCAGGCGCGCTTCGGCGACACCGTCGCCGTGCTGCACTCGCAGCTCGCGCAGGGCGAGCGCTACGACGAGTGGCTGCAGCTCGCGAGCGGTGAGTCGCGCATCTGCGTCGGCCCGCGCTCGGCCGTCTTCGCGCCGCTCGCCGACCTCGGCCTCGTGATCGTCGACGAGGAGCACGAGCCGGCCTACAAGCACGAGGGCGACCCGCGCTACGACGCCCGCCGCGTCGCCGCGCGCCGCGCCCAGCAGGCCGGCGCGGTGCTCGTCAACGGCAGCGCGACGCCGCGGCCGGAGAGCGTGCAGGCGCTCACGCGCATCCGCCTGACCCAGCGCGTCGACGGCCGTCCGCTGCCGCCCGTCGAGATCCTGGACATGCGCGACGCGCGCCATCCGCTGCACCCGACGACGCGCGAGGCGCTCGGGGACGTGCAGCGCGCCGGACGCAAGGCGATCGTGCTCGTCAACCGCCGCGGCTGGTCGAACTTCCTCTCCTGCCGCTCGTGCGGCCACGTGTGGACGTGCCCGGAGTGCGACGTCGCGCTCGTGCTGCACCAGCGCGAGGGAGCGATCGCCTGCCATCACTGCGGCCACCGCGAGCGGATCCCGACGACCTGCACGGAGTGCCATTCGTCGTCCGTCGCGCGCCACGGCGCCGGCACCGAGCGGATCGAGACGGAGCTGCTGGAGGCGCTCGGCGATCCCGACTTCCCGATTCTGCGCCTCGACGCCGACACCGCCCGCGGCGGCAAGGGCGCCGTCGCGCGCACGCTGGAGCGCTTCGACCAGGCGCGCGCGGGCGTTCTCGTCGGCACGCAGATGGTCGCGAAGGGCCACGACTTCCCGGACGTGACGCTCGGCGTCGTGCTCGACGCCGACCAGACGTTGCGCTTCCCGGACTTCCGCGCCGAGGAGCGCACGTTCGCGCTCGTCGCGCAGCTGGCCGGCCGCGCGGGCCGGGGAGGGGAGGGGAACGGGCGCGTGCTCGTGCAGACGCTGTCGCCCGACGCCCCGTCGATCGTCGCCGCCTCGCGCCACGACGCCGACGGCTTCCTCGCCGGCGAGCTGGGGCGGCGCCGCGCGCTCTCCTATCCGCCGTTCGCGTCGTTGATCCGCGTCACCTGCTCGGCCGAGGAGGCCGCCGACGCGAACGCGGCCACGCAGGCCGTGCGCGAGCGGATCGCCGTCGACGGTCCCGATGCGCCGACGGTCCTCGGCCCGGCGCCGCTGTTCCGGCTGCGCGGCCGCGAGCGCAGCCAGCTGGTCGTGAAGGCGACGGCGCGGCGCCCGGCGATCGCGGCCGTCGCCGCGGCTGTCGACGCCGTCGCGAGAACGCCGGTCGGCCGCCGCGCGCAGCTCAGCGCGGACGTCGACCCGCAGTAGACGTCACTAATCTTCCTCGCAGATGGCCGACGAGTCGATAACCGCCGAGCAGCTCGACGAGGACGAGGAGGAGCGGGGCCTCGACCCCGAGGTCGCCGCGCGCCGCCAGGCGGCGCTGCGCTTCGTGCGCCAGTGGGGCGATCCGGTGCTGAAGAGCAGAGCGCGCCCGGTTGACCGCTTCGACGACGACCTGCGCACGCAGATCGAGCAGATGGGGCAGATCATGGAGGACTCGCTGGGGATCGGTCTCGCGGCGACGCAGGTCGGCAAGCTGCAGCGCGTGCTCGTCTACCGCGTCGAGCCGGACTCGCCGGTGAACGCGGTCGTCAACCCCGAGATCGAGTGGTCCGGCGACGAGCTGGAGACGGTCGAGGAGGGCTGCCTCAGCCTCCAGGGCGTGCTCGTCGACGTCGAGCGGCCGCTGCACGTGCGCGTGCGCGCACAGGACGAGCACGGCGAGCCGATCACGATCGAGGCGTCGGGCCTCGAGGCTCGCGTGCTGCAGCACGAGATGGACCACCTCGACGGCGTGCTGATCCTCGACCGCACCTCGCGCGACCAGCGCAAGTCGGCGCTGCGGATCCTGCGCGAGGCCGCCGACGAGGCTGCGTAGGGCCGCGTGCGCACCGTCTATCTCGGCACCTCGGACTTCGCAGCCGAGGTGCTGGAGCGGCTCGCCGCCTCGCCGCACCGGCCGGCGCTTGTGGTGACGCGGCCGGACCGGCCTGCGGGGCGGGGGCGGAAGCTGTCCTCCCCGCCCGTTCTGCATTCCGCGCGGGCGCTCGGGTTGGACGTCGCGCAGCCGGACGACGTCAACGAGGACGAGGCCCGCGCACGGATCGCCGCGGTCTCTCCCGATGTCGTGATCGTCTGCGCGTTCGGCGCGCTGCTGAAGGAGCCGCTGCTGTCCGAGCACGCGATGCTCAACGTCCACCCGTCGCTGCTGCCGCGCTGGCGCGGGGCGGCCCCGATCGAGCGCGCGATGATGGCCGGCGACGCGGAGACGGGCGTCGCGATCATGCGCGTCACGGCCGGGCTGGACAGCGGGCCGGTGTGCCTGGTGGAGCGGGAGCCGATCGCGGATGACGACACGTTCGGGACGCTCTCCGCCCGACTCGCTCAGCTCGGCTCCGAGCTGCTCATCCGGGCGCTCGACGAGCAGCCCTCCTTCGTCGAGCAGGACGAGTCGCTGGTGACCTATGCGGAGAAGATCTCCGCCGCCGACCGCCTGCTCGACGCCCGTACCCGCCCGGCGGTTGAGCTCGCCCGCACCGTCCGCGCGCTCAGCCCGCACGTCGGCGCCCGCCTGGCGCTGCCGGACGGCTCATACCTCGGCGTCTGGGGCGCTCAGCTCGCCTCCGACGCGGCGCGCGAGCCCGGCACGCTGGGCAACGAGGGCGGACGCCTGATGTTGTCCACAGCTGATGGCACCCTGGAGCTCACATCCGTCCAACCGCCCGGCAGAAGACCGATGCCCGCCGCCGACTACCTGCGCGGACGCGGCTTGCCGGGATGACTGGCAATCCGATGTTGCTGGACGACATCAGATTGCCGGTCATCAGTCGGCAAGGTCCGGCTCCACCGGCACCGCAGCGCGGAAGCCGGTGAGGACGCACGCGAACAGGGCGGCGACGCCGATCGCGTGGGCCCAGCCGGCGTCGGCGGCGGTGAGGAAGCCGAGCGTCAGCAGCAGGCAGGCGAGCGAGACACGGGCCAGGAGACCGGTGCGGGACGCGCTCAGCACGCGCATGGGGCCGACGGGCTCGGCCGAGGCGTCCCCCTCGTAGCCCAACCGCCCGCGCAAGGTCAGCGTGAACAGGAGCGCCAGCGACGGCACGAGCACCAACGCGCCCGCCGCCACGGACACCAGCACGGCCACGAGCACGTCATGCGGAGCGGCCGCCTCGGACACCGTCAGCCCCGGCAGCAGCTCCGGCTGCTGGGCGAGCGCCCAACCGGCGACGATCGCCGCGACCGCGAGCGCGGCGCTGTAGCGCGCGGCCTCGTAGCGCCGCAGCCACACGAGCGCGAGCGTGCCGGCGCCGGCCGCTGCCGACACGATCAGCGCGGGCAGCCCGTCGCCGCTCACGAGCGCGTCGTACAGCTCGCGCGCGTCCGAGCGCAGCACGACCAGGCCGAGGACGGCGAGCGCGCCCGCGACCACGCCGGCCACGAGCGCTCGCGCGCGGAACGCCCGCTCCATCTCGGTCGAGTCGCGCCGCGCCGCGTCGGCGGCCAGGTACACGGCTGACAGGTACGCGCCGGTCGCGACCGCCAGCACGCCGACCATCAGCGACAGCCCGCTCGTCCAGCTCGTCCACAGGTCCCCGGCGGCGTTGCCGACCGGCACGCGGCCGTCCGCGATCGCGCCGACGACGGTCCCGAGCGCGAACGGCGTAAGGATCGACGCGATTCCGAACACCGTGTCGACGGTGCGCTGCTCGCGCGCCCGCGTCGTCCCGGCCCGCAGGGCATAGGACGTGCCGCGGAAGACGATCCCGACGGCTGCGATGAACAGCGGGATCGACAGCGTCGAGACGATCGAGCCAAACGCGACCGGGTAGCACGTCCACATCACGACGAGCACGAAGATGAGCCACACGTGGTTGGCCTCCCACACGGGCGCCATCGCCGCGTGCGCGTGCTCGCGAACGCGCGCCCCGCGCTCCCCTCGCCCGGAGAGGAGCTGCTGCAGCCCGGCGCCGAAGTCCGCCCCGCCGAGCACGACGTAGAGCGTCAAGCCGGCGAGCGCGAGCAGCAGCGGAACGGTCTCAAGCGACATTGCGCTCCGCTTCGCCGGGCTGCGGGTCGCCGGCGCCGCCGAGCGGCGCGCGCGCCAGCCGCCGCAGGATCCACCACACCGCCCCCGCCAGGCCCACGTACACCGCCGCGAGCACGCCGTAGCCGACCGGGATCCCGCTCGCGCCCGTGACCGCGTCCTCGGTGCGCATGAAGCCGTAGACGATCCACGGCTGGCGGCCGACCTCCGTCACGATCCAACCGCAGATCAGCGCCACGACCGCCAGCGGCCCGCACAGCACGAGCACGCGGTAGAGCCACACCGACTCCGGCAGGCGCCCTCTGCGCCAGCGCACCCACAGCACGAGCGCGCCGACCAGCGCCAGCAGCGTGCCGATCCCGACCATCGTCTGGAACGCGAAGCGGATCGTGTTGATCGCTCTCGGGCGCGCGTCCGGCGGCACCGAGTCGAGCCCTCTGACCGTCGCGTTCGGGTCGTGGTAGGCGAGCAGCGACAGCAGGTCGGGGATCGCGATCCCGCCCTTGATGTCGCCCGTGTCCTTCTCGTACCAGCCGAGCAGGTGCTCGCTCGCGCCCTTCGTCGTGTCCTGCAGTCCCTCGAACGAGGCGAGCTTGACGGGCTGCTGCGTCGCGACCTCGCGCGCCGCCCAGTCGCCGACGAGCAGCTGCGCCGGCGCCGCGAGCGCGGCGATCGTCAGCGGGATCGCGAGCGCGGTGCGCTCGTAGCGGCCCCATCTGCCATGCCGCAGCTTGCCGTAGGCATACGCGCCGGCGAGCAGGAAGCCGACGACGATGTAGGCCGCGAAGTACATGTGCACGAGCTCGTGCCAGAAGAAGCGGTTGCCGAACAGCGCGCTCCACGGGTGCACGTCGGTGACGGTGCCGGCGGCGTCGAGCGTGAAGCCGCCGGGGTGGTTCATCCAGCCGTTGACGGCGATCACCATCGCCGCGCCGAGGAAGCCGGTCGCGACGATCGGCAGCCCGCACAGGAAGTGCGTCCGCGGCGACAGGCGATCCCAGCCATAGACGTAGATCGCGATGAAGATCGCCTCGAGGAAGAAGGCGAAGCCCTCGAGCGCGAACGAGAGCCCGAAGACCGAGCCGAACGTCGCCATGAAGTCCGGCCACAGCATCCCCAGCTCGAACGACAGGATCGTGCCGGTCACGACGCCGACGGCGAACAGCGCGACCATCACGCGCGTCCAGCGCCGCGCGAGCGTGCGGTAGAGCGGGTCGCCGGTGCGCAGGTGCAGCCACTCGACGAACACGACGATCGCGGGGAAGGCGATCCCGAAGCACGTCAGCGGGATGTGCACCGCGAACGACATCGCCTGCATCTGCCGCGCCTCGAACAGATAGTCCTGTTGGACCGGCCCCAGCGCGGCTGCGAGCAGGGCGTGCACGCCGCGATCGTATCCCTGCGGTCGAACGGCAGAGGTGAGGGCGGACACACAGTCGAGGGGCGCGACCGCCGCGCGCGCCCGCGGCTGCGACGATGCGCCCGTGCCGCCGACCCGCGCCGCCTCCGCCGTCTCGCCCGCCCGCCGCGTCGCCGCGGCGGTCCTGCGGCGCGTCGAGCAGGACGACGCCTACGCCGACCGCGCGCTCGCCGCCGAGGCGACGCGCGCCGGCCTCGACGGCCGCGAGCGCGCCTTCGCGACGCAGCTCGCCTACGGCGCCGTGCAGCGCCGCCGCACGCTCGACCACGTGATCGCCGCGTGCGCGAGACGTCCGGTCGAGCAGCTCGACGCGCCCGTGCGCGACGCGCTGCGGCTCGGCGTGCTGCAGCTGCTGTTCCTCGACGGCGTCGCCGATCACGCCGCCGTCGACCAGAGCGTCGAGCTGGCGAAGGCGGCCGGCGGCCCCGGCTTCAAGCTCGTGAACGCGGTCCTGCGGCGCGCCGGCCGCGACGGTCCGGCGCTGCTCGCGGCGCTCGGCGACGCGACGCCCGCCGAGGCGGCGCTGCGGCACTCGGTGCCCGACTGGATCGCGCAGCTGTGGTGGGACGCGCTCGGCGCCGAGGAGGCGCGCGCGCTGCTGGCGTGCGTGAACGAGCCGGCCGAGAGCGCGCTGCGGGTGAACGCGCTCGTGGCCTCGCCGGAGGCCGTTCAGACGCAGCTGGCGGAGCGCGGAGCGGTGACGCGCCGGGTTCCGGACCTTCCCGAGGCGCTCGTCGCGGAGGGCACGTTCGACCCGGCGGCCGACCCGCTCTGGGCTGCCGGCGGGCTCGTCGCGCAGTCGCGCGCGGCGATGAGCGCGGCGCGCCTGCTGATGCCCGAGCCGGGCATGCGCGTGCTCGACCTGTGCGCCGCGCCGGGCGGCAAGGCAACCCACCTCGCGGCGCTGATGGGCGGCGGCGGGGAGGTGGTCGCCGTAGAGCGCAACCCGAGACGCGCCGACGCGCTCCGGCGTGCCTGCGCGCGTCTGCGCGCTGACAGCGTCCGTGTCGAGACCGGCGACGCCGAGGAGCCCCGCCGCGACGCGCCGTTCGACGCCGTGCTCGTCGATCCGCCGTGCTCGGGGCTCGGCACATTGCAGGGCCGGCCCGACCTGCGCTGGCGCGCGCGCCCCGAGGCGATCCCCGAGCTGGCCGCGTTGCAGCAGCGGATCCTGACCGCGGGGGCGCGGGCGCTGCGTCCCGGCGGGGCGCTCGTCTACGCCACCTGCACGATCTCGCCGCAGGAGAACGAGCGGGTGGTCGAGCGCTTCCTCGCCGCCCATCCCGACTTCACGCCCGAGGCGCAGCGTCTGCTGCTGCCGCATCGCGACCGCACCGACGGGTTCTTTCTCGCCCGTCTGCGACGGGCGTGAGTTTCGCGCTCCGGTGACCGCAAGCGGCCACCTGCACGCGACGTCACCTCTCCGAGCGGTCTGATATCACGCTGCAATGCGCAAGGCGGCGGGGGCATGACCGAGCAGAAGGTCGACCTGGGCCCGGAGTGCCCGGGCTGCCACGAGCCGTGGCTGCGTCCGACGACGATGCCGGGCCGCTACCGCTGCGTCTACTGCCTGCGCCGCTACGAGCTGACGTCGGTCTGCCCGGACTGCGGCGAGCACTCGACGATCGTGCGCATGTCGAGCACCGCGGTCCTCACCTGCAACCACTGCAGAGCCTCGATGCTCATGCAGGTCTAGACGGTCGCGCCGCCGCATCCGCGAGACTTCCGCCGCATGAGCGTCCGCGCCACCGAGCTGCTGCGCGACCGCCGCGTCGCGCCGTCGATCCTGTCGGCCGACTTCGCGCGCCTCGGCGCGCAGGTCGCGGCCGTGCTGGAGGCCGGCGCGCGGGTGATCCACTGCGACGTGATGGACGGCCGCTTCGTGCCGCCGATCACGCTCGGCCCGCTGGTCGTCGGCGCGCTCGCGGATCAGGTCCACCAGGCGGGCGGGATGCTGGACGTGCACCTGATGATCGAGCGCCCCGAGCGCCAGGTGGCGGAGTTCGCGCGCGCCGGCGCCGACTCGATCACCGTCCACGCCGAGGCCACGCCGCACCTGCACTACGCGCTCCACGCGATCAAGGAGGCCGGCTGCGCCGCCGGCGCGGCGGTGAACCCCGGCACGCCGGGGACGGCGCTCGGCGAGGTCGTCGGGATGCTCGACCTCGCGCTCTGCATGTCGGTCAATCCCGGCTGGGGCGGCCAGCCGTTCATCGAGGCGTCGCTCGGAAAATTGGCGCGTCTGCGCGCGCTGGTGGGCGACGACATCGCGCTCGAGGTCGACGGCGGTGTCGACGCGACGACCGCGGGTCATTGCGCCGAGCAGGGCGCTACCCTGCTGGTCGCCGGGTCGGCAATCTTCGGTGCCACGGACCCGGCCGCGGCCTACGGGGCGATCGCCTCGGCCGCCGGCGCCGTCTGATCTGCGCGCGCACCTTCGCTGCGCCCGTCCACGAAAGGACCCCACGTGACCGCCAGCTCGATCGTCACCGCCGCCGATCTGCGCCGCCGCTTCGGCGAGGGCGAGGCCGCCGTCGAGGCGCTCGACGGCGTCACGCTCGAGCTGCCGGCAGGCGCCTTCACGGCGATCATGGGCCCGTCGGGCTCGGGCAAGTCGACGCTCATGCACGTGCTGGCCGGCCTCGACAAGCCGACCTCCGGCAGCGTCACGATCGACGGCGTCGAGATCGGCACGCTCGACGACAAGAAGCTCACCGAGCTGCGCCGCGACAAGGTCGGCTTCATCTTCCAGTCGTTCAACCTGCTGCCGGTGCTGACGGCGCAGGAGAACATCGAGCTGCCGCTGAAGATCGCCGGGCGCAAGGTCGACGAGCAGTGGCGCACGCAGCTCGTCGACACGGTCGGCCTCGGCGACCGCCTCACGCACCATCCGTCGGAGCTGTCGGGCGGCCAGCAGCAGCGCGTCGCCGTCGCGCGGGCGCTGATCTCCAAGCCGGCCGTCGTGTTCGCCGACGAGCCGACCGGAAACCTCGATTCGTCCTCCAGCGCCGAGGTGCTCAACCTGCTGCGCACGTCGGTCGACCAGCTCGGCCAGACGGTCGTGATGGTCACGCACGACGCGAACGCGGCTGCCGTCGCGGACCGCATCCTCGTGCTCGCCGACGGCAGGATCGTCCACGACGGCTCGGCGGGCACGGCAGACGAGGTCCACGACCTCATGCGGACGGTCGGCTGATGCTGGCGCTCACGCTGCGAGGGATCGCGGCGCGCAAGCTGCGCACCGCGCTGACGGCGTTCGCGATCGTGCTCGGGATCGCGCTCGTCTCGGGCACGTACCTGCTGACGGACACGATCGACAAGACGTTCGACCAGATCTTCCAGACGGCCAACAGAGGCGTCGACGTCGCCGTGACGCCGCGCAGAGTCATCGACAGCGACGACAACTCCACGACGCCGGCGCCGCTCAGAGCGTCCGTCGTCGAGGAGATCGCCAGAGTTCCGGGCGTCGCGCTCGCGGCCGGCTCCGTGTTCGACGCGGGGGTGATCTACGACAAGGACGACGATCCGCTGGTCACGAGCGGCGCCCCGATGTTCATCTCGGACGTCGCGCCGCGTCGCTTCGACCCGTTCAACTACGTCGCGGGGCACGCCCCGGCTGCGCCCGGCGAGATGGCACTCGACAAGTCGCACGCCGACAAGGCCGGCTTCGAGCTCGGCGACACGGTGCGGCTGTCGGGCAAGGGCCCGCAGGAGCCGTTCAGACTTGTGGGGATCGCCAAGTTCGGCGACCAGGACTCGCTTGGCGGCGCGGCCGTCGCGATCGTCACGACGCCGGTCGCGCAGCACCTGCTCGATCTGCCCGGCCGGTTCAACACGATCCAGGTCGCGGCCGAGCAGGGGGTCACGCCGAGACAGCTCGCCGCGAGCGTTCGCGCGGCGCTGCCGACGAAGTACACGGTGCGCACCGGCGAGGCGCAGGCGAGATCCGATGCCAGAGACGTCCAGGACAACTTCGGCTTCCTGCGCACGTTCCTGCTCGTGTTCGCCGGCATCTCGCTGTTCGTCGGCGCGTTCCTGATCGTCAACACGTTCTCGATCACCGTCGCCCAGCGCGTGCGCGAGTTCGCGCTGCTGCGGATGATCGGCGCGAACCGCCGCCAGGTGCTGCGGGCCGTGATCGGCGAGGCGTTCCTGCTGGGGCTCGTCGCCTCGGCGGTCGGCTTCCTGCTCGGCTTTGGGCTCGCGCCCGGGCTTAAGGGGCTCTTCAGCCTGTTCGGCGCCGATCTGCCGGCCGAGGGGATCGTGTTCGAGTCGCGCACGCTGATCGTCTCGATGCTGCTGGGCACCGTCATCACGCTCGTCGCCGCGGTCGGGCCGGCGGTTCGCGCGACGCGCGTGCCGCCGATGGCTGCGCTGCAGGACTCCGCCAGCTTGCCGCGCGGACGCTCCGCGCGCTGGCGTACGCCGCTCGCTGCAGTGATCGCGCTGATCGGCATCGCACTGCTGTGCCTCGGGCTGTTCGGCAGCTCCAGCGGCGGCAGCGCGGCGGCGCTCGTCGGCGCCGGCGCGGGGGTCGTCTTCATCGGCGTCGGGCTGCTCGCGTTCCACATCGTGAAGCCGCTCGCGGCCGCGGTAGGGCTGCCGCTCGAGCGCCTGCGCGGCATCAGCGGCCGGCTCGCGCGCGAGAACGCGACGCGCAATCCGCGCCGCACCGCCTCGACCTCCGCAGCGCTGATGATCGGCGTCGCACTTGTCGCGTTCGTGACGATCTTCGCCGCCGGCCTGAAGGCCTCGATCGACGGACAGATCTCCGACGGGCTGAAGGGCCAGATGGTCGTCGAGAACAAGGTCTTCGGGCTCGCGCTGCCGATCTCGGCGACGCGGGCGATGGAGCGTCAGCCGGACGTCGACACGGTCTCCGGAATCCGCTTCAGCCAGTCGCGCGTGGTCGGCGTCGGCAAGACGCCCGTCACGGGCGTCGACCCGCAGACGATCGACCGCGTCTTCAACCTCGACTGGACCGACGGCTCGCCGGCGACGATCCGCGCGCTCGGCCCCCGGGACGTGCTGCTCGCAAAGGACTGGGCGAAGGACCACGACAAGCAGGTCGGCGACACGGTCGCCCTGACCACGCCGACCGGCGCGCAGCTGAGCCTCAGAGCAACCGGCATCTACGACGACAGAGCCGGCCTGTTCGCTGACCTCACGGTCACGAACCTGCTGATGGCTCCGGCCTTCAACGTCACCGGCAACGCCTTCCTGATGGTCGCTACGACCCCGGGCGCCGACGTCGACGCGGTCAGAGACGCGACCGACAGAGCGCTCTCGGCTCAGTACCCGAGCCTCAAGGTGCTCACGAAGCAGGGCTTCATCGATGAGCAGAACAGACAGATCACGCAGCTGCTGATCTTCTTCTACGTGCTGCTGGCGCTGACGATCGTGATCTCGCTGTTCGGGATCGTCAACACGCTCGTGCTCGCGATCCACGAGCGCACGCGCGAGCTGGGGATGCTGCGCGCGATCGGCACCTCGCGCAAGCAGGTGAAGCAGATCGTGCGCTACGAGTCGGTCATCACGGCGATGATCGGCTCGGTGCTCGGCGTCGTGCTCGGCGGGATCTTCGCGGTGCTCGTGACGATCCCGCTCAAGGACGACGGCTTCACGATCTCGATCCCGATCGGGCAGCTGCTGATCCTGCTCGTCGTGGCCGCGATCTTCGGCGTGATCGCCGCGATCTGGCCGGCGCGCCGGGCGGCGAAGCTCGACGTGCTGAGCGCGCTGGCGTACGAGTGACCGCCGGCGCCGGCGCCCTGCTCAGGCGGGGCGCCGGTACAGCCCGAACAGCAGCCCGGACAGCAGGAACGCCGCGCCGAAGTAGCCGGTCTCGACGCGCAGCACCTCGTCGTTGACGATCGGCGAGACCATCCAGCCGACGAACAGCGCCGCGCACAGCAGCCACGCCGCGGCGGCGAGCCCGGCGCGCCGGCGTGCCAGCGCGGCCTGGTTGAGCGTGCCGGCGATCAGGTGGAAGCCCATCCCGACCGCGACCAGCGCGAGCCCGCCGCGGCTGTACGCGAAGCCCTTGTCGCCGAGGAAGGTGCTCATCACCCACGGCCCGATCGCCAGCAGGCCGAGCGCGCAGGCGCCCGCGAAGCCGGCGATCGCCAGCACCGTGAGACGGATCGCTCTCGCGAACTCCTCGCCGCTCGCGCGCGCCTCGAGCCCGGCGAGGTGGGGGAGGATCGAGGTCTGGATCGCCTGGAACAGCTGCAGCGGCGCGCGCACGATCAGCAGCACGTTGAAGACGAAGCCGGCGAGCGCCTCGCCGGAGGAGGCGTTGACGATCAGCACCGCGGCGTTCATCAGCGTCTGCTCGGCCAGCATGATCCCGAACACGGCGACGGCGAAGCGCGTGCCGTGCTGGATCGAGAGGTCGGCGACGGCCTCCTCGATCTCGGCGTGCGCCGGGCCTTCCATGCCGGCGTCGAGCACCGGCGCGTCGTGCAGCGCTTCGGCGGACTCCGGCGGCGGGGCCGCCGCGCCGGCGCTCTGGTCGCGATGCAGTCTCGTCAGCGCGAACGGCACGACCACGAGCGAGATGAACGGCGCGACCGCCATGCCGAGCGCGATCGCCGACTGCCCGGAGGTGATGCCGATCGCGGCCGCGAGCGCGAACAGGAAGCGCGAGGTCGACTCCAGCAGCACGAGCGCGCCGTAGAGCCCGAAGCGCTGGTGGCCGGCGAGCCAGCCGCGCGCGAAGTAGCTCCCGGCATACGCGAGCACGCCGACGACCGTCATCCAGTAGAGCGCGCTCGAGCCGTCGTAGAGGTGCTCGGTGACCTGCGGGCGCAGCGCGAGCGCGACGACCAGGAACAACAGCGCGAACGCCGCCTGGATCGTCGCCGGAACCCGCAGCGGGTGGCCCTCGAGCCCGCGCGCCCGCCGCTCCGCGATCGTGCGCGAGAGCAGCTGCTCGATCGGCCGGTAGATCACCGACAGGATCACGAACATCACCGACCACATCAGTGAGATGCGGCCGTATGCCTCGCTGCCCAGCGAGCGGCTCGCGAGCGCGAGGTAGAGGAACGAGAAGATCCCGGTCGAGGCGATCCCGACCGTCAGGATGCGCGCGCCGGATCCGTACGAGCGTCTGCCGTCCGCTCTGGTCGGACCCTGCGCGTCCGCGCTGTCGGCGGTCTCGCTAGCCGTCGAGCCGGACAAGCAGCATCGTCCAAGGGAACGGCGACCGCTTCTCGACGACGTCGCCGTGCTGCGAGAGCAGCCGCACGAACGAGCGCTTCGACCAGTGGTTGACGTGCCCCGGCGTGTTGCCGAGATCCGAGACGTACGCCCCCCGTGCAACGTTCAGCATCCGCCACAGCGGCTCGCGCGGCACCGAGACGAGCAGGTGGCGTCTCGCCACGCGCGCCATCTCCGCGACCGTGTGCGCCGGGTCCGGCACGTGCTCGAGCACCTCGATCGCGCACGCCATGTCGAACTCCCCGTCGGCGAACGGCATGTTCTCGGCGAGCATCGTCAGGAATTCGAGATTGGGCCGCCGGCGCGTCTCCCACTCGGTCTGCAGCTTCGCGTCCTCGAGGTCGATCCCGACGATACGGCGCTCGCCGAGCGCTTCGGCCCACTGGTGCGTCAGCACGCCCTCGCCGCAGCCGACGTCGAGCACCGACTCCGGCGCCGCCTGCGTGAACAGCGCGCCGAGCGTCCCCTCGAAGCGCGCCATCAGGCGGCGCACGACGGGGTTCGTCGAGCCGTACTTGTCGTAGGTGTTCCCAGTGGGGACAGCTTCCGCGGTCGTGCTGCTCATACCTCGATCGTCTCTCGCTTCGTGGCCGGATCGGTCTTTTCGTAGTGGGAGGGGGCGATCCCGAGCGCCAGCTCGATCCGCCGCACGCGCTCGAACGTGCGCTGCGACAGCGTCCGCTGCGCTGCGAGCAGGTCGCCGATCACGCCGAGCGCCCCCAGCAGCATCGCCGCGATGAACAGCACCGCTCCGAGGATCAGCGACTGCACGTGGCCTGCGCCCTCGCCCTCGACCCACGATACGAGAAAGCGCGTCCACACGGCGACGGCAGCGATCCCGACGACGATCGCGCCGCCCCAGAAGACGCGCAGCGGCTCGTACTGCGCGTAGATGCGGAAGATCGAGATCGCGTTGCGGCGCACGTACGCGCCCATCGACGGGAACAGCCGCGATTCGCGCGTCTTCGGGTTTGTGCGGATCGGGACGTGGTCGATCGCGACGAGCAGCTTGCCGGCCTGGATGATCGTCTCCAGCGTGTAGGTGAATCTGGAGACGACCTGCATCTGCAGCGCGGCCTCGCGGTTGTAGGCGCGGAAGCCGGAGGTCGTGTCCGGGACGTCGGTCGAGGAGGCCTGGCGCACGACCCACGAGCCGAGCTTCTGCAGCGTCTTCTTCAGCGGGGAGAAGTGCTCGATCTGCTCGACCTGGCGGTCGCCGACGACCATGTCGGCGTCGCCCGCGACGATCGGCGCGACGAGCTTGGGGATGTCGCGGCCGTCGTACTGGTTGTCGGCGTCGGTGTTGACGACCACGTCGGCGCCGAGCTTCAGCGCGGCGTCGAGCCCGGCCTGGAAGCCGGCCGCGAGGCCCTTGTTGTTCGTCAGCTTGACGATGTGGTCGACGCCGTTCTCCCGCGCGACCTCGATCGTGCGGTCGCTCGAGCCGTCGTCGATCACGAGCCACTCGACCGTGTCGAAGCCGGCGACCTCGCGGGGGAGGTCGGCCAGCGTCACCGGGAGCGTCTGCTCCTCGTTGAAACAGGGAATCTGGATGATCAGCTTCATGGCATGGAGCGGTCGACCGCGTGGTCTAGACTCGCGCCGCAGTATTCCATGCGCCGCCCCGACCGCACGACCCTCGCGCTCGCCGGCGTGCTGCTCGGAGCGCTCGCGCTCCGCCTGTGGGGGATCCGCCATGGACTGCCGTTCTCGTACAACATCGACGAGGAGGGCCACTTCGTCCCGGTCGCGATCGGCTTCTTCGGCCACGACCTCGACCCGGGCTACTTCCTCAACCCGCCCGGCTACACCGAGCTGCTGTACGCGATCTACGCGGTCTGGTTCGGCGGGCGCGAGGCGGTCGCGCGCGCCTACGCCGACGATCCGAGCCTGGTCTTCCTGATCGCGCGCGTGACGGTCGCGCTGCTCGGCACGCTCGCCGTCTGGCTGCTGCACATGGCGGGCGCGCGCCTTTTCGACCGTCGCGTGGGGCTGCTGGCGGCCGCGCTCGGGGCGGTCGCGTTCCTGCCGGTCTTCTACGGCCACCTCGCGCTCAACGACGTGCCGGCGACGGCGCCCGCGACGCTCGCGCTGCTGGGCACCGCGCTCGTGCTGCGCGGCGGCGGGCTGCGCGCGGCGCTGCTGGGTGGGCTCGGCGCCGGCCTCGCGGCCGGCACGAAGTACACCGCCGGGATCGTGCTGCTGCCGCTGCTGACGGCGATCCTCGTGCAGGCGCGCGAGCGGCGCGAGCCGTTGCTGCGCGCGCTCGTCGTCCCCGCCGTCGCCGCCTGCGCCGCCGCGCTCGCCGGTTTCCTCGTCGCCAACCCGTATGCGCTGCTCGACTTCCACGCCTTCCACGCCGGTGTCGCGAGACAGCGCACGCTCGCGAGCGGGGAGGAGCTGGCGAAGCTCGGGCTGACGCAGCGAAACGGCGTCGCCTACTACCTGTGGTCGCTGACGTGGGGGCTCGGCTGGATCCCGGCGCTCGCCGCGCTGGGAGGCGCGATCCGCCTGCTCCTGCGCGACCGCCGTCTCGCGCTCGTGCTGCTGCCCGCGCCGATCGTCTTCGTCCTCTTCATGGGGCTGCAGGAGCGCTACTTCGGGCGCTGGCTGCTGCCCGTGCTGCCGATCGCGATGCTGCTCGCCGCGTACGGGGGGATGGCGCTCGCGCGCGCCGTCGCCGCGCGCGCTCCGCGCCTCGCGCTGCCGGCTGCCGTGCTCGTCGCCGTCCTCCTGCTCGCCCAAGGGCTCGTCTACTCGACCCACGTCGACCGCGTGCTCGCGCGCCCCGACACGCGCGGCAGCGCCCGCACGTGGCTGCTCGCGAACGTGCCTGCCGGGGCGAGAGTCGTGATCGAGCCGTTCGTGCCGGCGCGCTGGCTCGAGGACCCCGACCGCGCGCATCCGGCGACGCCCGGCGGGCAGCGCTGGCGGCTGTGGGACACCGCGCGGGCCGACGTCGACGACACGGGGAGACCGCTGCCGGACGGCAGAACGCGCTTCGTGAAGGTCGACAAGTACGAGCGCACGCTGCGGCCGGCGCTGATCGACGAGTACGAGGCGCGCGGCTGGTGCTGGGTCGTCACCGGCTCCTCGCAGTTCGCACGCGCGTTCGCGCAGCCGCACGAGGTCCCGCAGGCGATCGCCTACTACGCCGCGCTCGACCGCCGCGGCGAGCTGGTCGCCCGCTTCAGCCCCTACCGGGACGGCGCGGAGCCGCCGCGCTTCAACTTCGACTGGTCGTTCGACTACTACCCGCTCGCATATGCGCGGCCGGGCCCCGAGATCGCGGTCCACCGCCTGCGCGGCGGCCGCTGCGCCTGAGCCGGCGCGTATCCTCCAAGGGGCGACGCGCCACCGTCCCGCGTCGCCGCCACCTCTTGCCATTGCGCACCGACACCGACCGGCTGCATCTCGCGCGCACGCTCGAACTGGCCGCCCAGGGCCAGGGCCGCGTCAGCCCGAACCCGCTCGTCGGCGCCGTGATCGCGCGCGACGGCGAGGTGCTCGGCGAGGGCTGGCACACCGAGTACGGCGCGCCGCACGCCGAGGTCGAGGCGCTGCGGGCGGCGACCGGCGCCGAGCTCGGGGAGGCCACGCTCTACGTCTCGCTCGAACCGTGCTGCCACACCGGCAAGCAGCCGCCGTGCACCGACGCGATCGTCGCCTCCGGCATCCGCCGCGTCGTCGTCGCCTCCGACGACCCGACCGAGAAGGCGTCCGGGCGCGGGCTCGGGATCCTGCGCGACGAGGGGATCGCCGTCGAGGTCGCGGACGGGGAGCTGGCGGCGCGCGCGCGGCTGCTCAACCAGCCGTTCCGCAAGCACGCGCGCACGGGCCGTCCATGGGTCCTCTTCAAGTCGGCGATGACGCTCGACGGCAAGGTCGCCACGCACGCCGGCGACTCGAAGTGGATCTCCAGCGAGGAGAGCCGCCGCCGCGCGCACCAGTGGCGTGCCGAGTGCGACGCGGTCGCGGTCGGGATCGGCACCGCGCTCGCCGACGACCCGCAGCTGACGGCGCGCATCGAGGGCGTGGCGCGCCAGCCGCGCCGCGTCGTCTTCGACGCGACCGCGCGCCTGCCGCTCGACTCCCAGCTCGTCGTCGCGGCGAGCGAGATCCCCCTGACGGTCGTCGTCTCGCGCGCCGCGCCGCGCGCCGCGACCGACGCGCTCGAGACGCACGGGGCCGAGATCGTCGTCGCCACCGGAGAGCACGAGCAGGCGCGCGTCGTCTCGGCGCTCGACCAGCTCGGCGCGGCGGGCGTCGGCTCGATCCTGCTGGAGGGCGGGCCGCGCCTCGCGGGCGCGTTCCTCGACGCCGGCGAGATCGACGAGCTGCGGCTGTTCCTCGCGCCGCTCGTGCTCGGCGGGCGCACCGCGCGCGACCCGCTCGAGGGCGAGGGCGCCGAGACGATCGCGGAGGCGCTGCGCGCGCTGACGCTCGAATGCGACCGCGTGGGGGACGATCTGCTCGTCTCCGCGCGGTTGCGGGAATGGTGAGCGAGGTGTTCACGGGACTCGTGCAGGAGCTGGGGCAGGTCGTCGACGTCGCGGAGTCGGGCGACGGCGTGCGGCTCATCGTCGCCGCGCCGCTCGCCGCCGAGCTGTCCCCGGGCGACTCGGTCGCCGTCAACGGCGTCTGCCTGACCGCGGTCGATCCGAGCGCCGAGCGGTTCGCCGCCGACGTCATGCACGAGACGCTGAACCGCTCCTCGCTCGCCGCCGCGGCACCCGGCGCCATGGTCAACCTGGAGCTGCCGCTGCGCCCTCACGACCGCCTGGGCGGGCACTTCGTGCAGGGCCACGTCGACGGCCTCGGCACCGTCGCCGCGGTCGAGCCCGACGGCTTCGCGCGCCGCATCCGGATCGCGGCGGCGCCGGATCTGCTGCGATATGTGGTCGAGAAGGGGTCGATCGCGATCGACGGCGTGAGCCTCACCGTCGCCGAGGTCGACGACGAGTCCCTCACCGTCTCCCTGATCCCCGAGACCCTGGAGCGCACGAGCCTCGGAGCGGCCGCGCCCGGACGAACCGTCAACCTGGAGGTGGACGTGCTCGCGAAATACGTCGAGAAGCTGGTGGCGCGATGAGCAGCGGCCAGGAGACCCAGGCCCAGTTCGCCACCGTCGAGGCGGCGATCGAGGACATCCGCCAGGGCAAGATGGTCGTCGTCTGCGACGACGAGGACCGCGAGAACGAGGGCGACCTCACGCTCGCGGCGCAGTTCGCCACGCCTGAGGCGATCAACTTCATGGCCAAGGAGGGGCGCGGCCTGATCTGCCTCGCGCTCACGCCGGACCGCTGCGACGAGCTGGGCCTCGACCTGATGGCGGCGAAGAACGAGTCGCCCTTCGAGACCGCCTTCACGGTCTCCGTCGAGGCGCGCGAGGGCGTCACCACCGGCATCTCCGCGCACGACCGCGCGCACACGATCCAGGTCGCGATCGACCCCGGCTCGCGCCCGCGCGACCTCGTCCAGCCGGGCCACGTGTTCCCGCTCAAGAGCAAGCGCGGCGGCGTGCTCGAGCGCGTCGGGCAGACGGAGGCGGCGGTCGACCTCGCCCGGCTCGCCGGCCTCAACCCGTCCGGCGTGATCTGCGAGATCATGAACGACGACGGGACGATGGCGCGCGTCGACGACCTCGTCGGCTACTGCGCCCGGCACGACCTGAAGATGATCACGGTCGCCGACCTCGTCGCCTACCGGCGCCGCCACGACAAGCTCGTCGAGCGCGTCGTCTCGACCGGCCTGCCGACCGCGTTCGGCGACTTCGAGGTCGTCGGCTACCGCTCGCTCGTCGACGACAAGCACCACGTCGCGATGGTCAAGGGCGACGTCGCGGGCGAGCAGGACGTGCTCGTGCGCGTCCACTCGGAGTGCCTCACGGGCGACGTCTTCCACTCGCTGCGCTGCGACTGCGGCGAGCAGCTGGAGTCGGCGCTGGCGATGATCGAGGAGGCCGGCGCGGGCGTGCTGCTGTACCTCGCGCAGGAGGGCCGCGGGATCGGCCTGCTGAACAAGCTGAAGGCGTACAAGCTGCAGGAGGAGGGGCTCGACACGGTCGACGCGAACCTCCAGCTCGGCCTGCCCGCCGACCTGCGCGACTACGGCATCGGCGCGCAGATCCTTACGGACCTCGGCCTCACGAGCATCCGCATCCTCACGAACAACCCGAAGAAGATCATCGGGCTGGAGGGCTACGGGCTGTCGGTCACCGGCCAGGTGCCGATCGCGCCGACGCCGAACCCGCACAACGAGGCGTACCTGCGCGCCAAGCGCGACCGCATGGGGCACACGTTGCATCATCAGGGGCTGCCTTTGGATGAGGAGATGCTGCTGGACGAGGCGCGCGGAGATCGCGACGCCGGTGGCGAATCGGGCATCGAGGGGGGCGACCGTGCCTGAGCGGCGCTTCGCGCTCGTCGTCGGGCGCTTCTACACGGATTTGGCGGAGCGGCTCGTCGCCGGCGCGACTGAGACGCTCGCGCCCCACGGCGAGATCGACGTCTACGACGTGCCCGGCGCGTTCGAGCTGCCGCTGGCGGCGAAGTACGCCGCCGAGTCGGGTCGCTACGACGCCGTCGTCGCGCTCGGCGCCGTGATCCGCGGCGAGACCGACCACTACGACTGGGTCTGCGCAGAGGCGGCGCGCGGGATCCAGCAGGTGCAGCTGGCGACCGGCGTGCCCGTCGGCTTCGGCGTCCTGACGGTCGACTCGATGGAGCAGGCGCTCGCCCGCGTGCAGGGCGGCGGCAAGCGCGACTCGGGCGCGCACGCGGCCGAGGCGGTGCTCGCGTCGCTCGCGATCCGCGCGCAGCTGCAGGAACGCAAGGCACGCGCCGGCTTCAGCGTCTGATCCCTATACTGCCCCGGCCATGCCAAAGGTCTGCCACGTCTGCAACAAGGGTCCTGCGTTCGGCCAGAGCCGCAGCCACTCGATGGTCGCCACGAAGCGGCGCTTCGACCCGAACCTCCAGCGCGTCCGCATCGACGTCGCCGGAACGCCCAAGCGTGTGTACGTCTGCACACGCTGCCTGAAGGCCGGCAAGGTCACCAAGGCGTAGACCGGAGGTCGGGCTCTCCGACCGCCGTTCGTCGCCCGCAGGCGCTACGGTCTCCGGCGCCCGTGTCCGATCCGAGCCTTCTCCGCTTCCGCGCCGCCGTCGAGGGTGCGCTCGTCCAGCTCGAGGCGCGCCGCGACGAGGTCAACGAGTTGAACGTCTTCCCGGTCGCCGACGGCGACACGGGCGACAACATGGCGCTCACGCTGCGCGCCGTGCTGCAGGAGCTGGACCGCCTCGCCGCCGCCGAGCGCGAGCACACCGTCGACGAGATCGGCCGCGATGAGATCGTCAGATCCGTCGCGCGCGCGGCGCTGCTGGGCGCGCGCGGCAACAGCGGGGTGATCCTCTCGCAGCTGATCCGCGGCGCCGCCGAAGAGCTGGCGAGCCGCCCCGGCGAGCTCGTCGACCCGGTGCTGATCGGCGCCGCGATGGCGCGCGCCGCCGAGCAGGCCTACGGCTCCGTGCGCGAGCCGGCGGAGGGGACGATCCTCACCGTCGTGCGCGAGATGGCGAGCCGCATCGCGAGCGAGCTGGCGCACATGCGCGAGACGCGGCTCGACGCCGACACCTCGGACGAGCACCAGGACGCGCTGATCGCCGACGTGCTGGAGCGCGCGCTGGAGACCGGCATGCAGTCGGTCGAGCGCGGGCCGGAGCTGCTGCCGGTCCTGCGCGAGGCCGGCGTCGTCGACGCCGGCGGCTACGGCCTCACGGTCCTGTTCGCGGGCGTGATCGCGGCGCTGCGCGGGAGCGAGCCGCCGGAGGTCGCCCACCATCGCGCCGCGCGCGTGACGCATCCGCAGCACGACTCCTCGACCTATCGCTACTGCACGAACTTCGCCGTCACCGGCAGCGGCCTGCAGCCGCGCGGGTTCGTCGAGGAGCTGGAGCGGATCGGCGACTCGGTGCTCGTCGTCGGCGACGAGACGACGCTGAAGGTCCACGTGCACACCGACGACCCCGACGCGGCGACCGCGCTGTTCGCCGACGCCGGCACGATCTCCCACCTCGACGTGGCGGACATGCACGCACAGGTGGAGGAGCGGTCCGAGCGGCTCGCCGGCGCGCCCGCCGCCGCCCCCGCGACGAACGGCGGCGGCGCGACCGTCGCCGCCTGCGGCGCGCTCGCGGTCGTCTCCGGCGAGGGGATCCGCGCCCTCTACGACAGCCTCGGCTTCCAGACGCTCGACGGCGGGCCGACCCTGAATCCCTCGACGTACGACCTGCTCGCCGGCATCCACGCCGTCGCCGCCGAGGAGGTCGTGCTGCTGCCGAACAGTCCGAACGTCTTCATGGCCGCCGAGAGAGCGGCGGAGCTGTCGGAGAAGCGCGTGCACGTCGTCCGCTCCCGCTCGCAGCAGGCGGGGCTCGCGGCGGCGATCGCCTTCGACCCCTCGCGCGACGGCGCCGCCAACGCCGCCGCGCTCGACTCCGCGCTCGTGCGCGTCCGCACCGGCGCCGTCGCCCCGGCCGCGCGCGACGACGCGAGCGGCCGCTTCCGCACCGGCGAGGCCGTCGGCTTCGTCGGCGACGAGCTGGTCGCCTGGGGCGACCCGGAGGCGACCCTGCGCTCCGTCCTGACCGCGCTCGCCGACGACGCCGAGCTCGTCACGTGCCTCAGCGGCGACGGCGCTCCGCTCGGCGACGAAGCCGTCGCCGCGCTTCACGACGGCGCCACCGCCGAGCTCGAGCTCAACGCCGGCGGACAACCCGCCTACTGGTGGCTGCTCTCCGCCGAGTGACTCGAGGACCGCGAATCTACTGTCGTCCACCGCACGTAGATCCGCACTCCTCCCGCTGACCGCCCCGCCGGGCATAGTTGAGGCGCCGATGACGCCCCCTTCGATGCCCGTGCAGTTCGCGACCGCCGAGCCCTTCGACGCGGACGAGATCGCCAATGCGCCGGTGCGCCTCCCACGTCCGTCCCATCTGGACGCACCGCTCCCCGGCTCCGACGAGCTCGGCGCCAAGGCCGCCAGAGCCCTCGACACGCTCGGTCTCCACACCGTCGGGGACCTCCTGGAGCACCTGCCCCGAGCGCGCGGGGAGGCCCGCACCGTCGCGACGCTCCAGCAGGGCGAGACGGCCACGGTCCTCGTCGAGGTCCGCAAGATCGACACGCGCACCGTCCGTCGCCGTGGCATGAAGCCGCGCGTCGCGGCGACGGTCGCCGACGCGACCGGCTCGATGGAGGTCTCGTTCTTCAACCAGCCGTGGCTCGCGCAGCGCTATCCGCCCGGCACACGGCTGCTGCTGACGGTCCGCAGCGACGCGAGAGGTCGGGTATCCGTAACGGCCCACGCGCCGACCGACCTGCAGGTCGCCAGCGAAGCGCAGGTGGCCCAGTACCCCGCCAGCGAGGGGATCGACTCGACGCGGATCCTCGCGCTGATGCGCGAATGCTGTGAGGCGATCGCCGACACGCTCGAGCCCCTGCCGTCCCGCGTGCGCGTGGTCGAGGGGCTGCCCGACCGCCCGGCGTCGTTGACCGCGCTGCACTTCCCCGGCAACGAGGGAGAGGCCGAGGGCGGTCGTCGCCGGCTGGCGTTCGAGGAGCTGCTGTTCGTCCAGCTCGCGCTGCTGCGTCGCCGCGCGCGCCGGGAGCGGGCGGCCGCCGCACCCTCCCTCGATGGCCAACGAACCCTCACGAAGCGTTGGCTGGAAACCGGCCTGCCCTTCCCGCTGACCAACGACCAGGCACGCGCGCTCGAGGACATCGACGACGACCTCGGCGGCGAGCACCCGATGCAGCGGCTGCTGATGGGGGAGGTCGGGTCCGGCAAGACGGTCGTCGCGCTGTTCGCGCTCCTGCGCGCGGTCGAGCAGGGATGGCAGGGCGCCCTGATGGCCCCGACCGAGACGCTCGCGGAGCAGCACTTCGCGACGATCCAGGCGCTGATGCCGGGGGAGGCCGTGCCGGCGGCGCTGCTGACCGGCTCCACGACGGCGAGACGGCGCGCGGACGTGCTGGGCAAGCTTGCCTCCGGCGAGCTGAGCCTCGTCGTCGGCACGCACGCGCTGATCGAGCCCGACGTGCGATTCGCCCGGCTGGCGGCCGCCGTCGTCGACGAGCAGCACCGCTTCGGCGTGCGCCAGCGGGCCGCTCTCGACGCCAAGGGACCCGAGGATCTGGCCCCGCACGTCCTGCACATGACCGCGACGCCGATCCCGCGCACGCTCGCGCTCGTCGAGCACGGCGACCTCGACCACACGGTGCTCAAGGAGCTGCCGCGCGGCCGCCGCCCGATCGAGACGCACGTCGCGAGCGGCGAGCGCGAGCGGGCGCGGGCCTACGAGCGCATCCGCGAAGAGCTGAAGGCCGGCCGCCAGGCGTTCGTCGTCTGCCCGCTCGTGGAGGAGTCCGAGACGCTGCAGGCGAAGGCCGCGCGCGCCGAGTTCGAGCGCCTGCGCGACGGCGAGCTCAAGGACTTCCGCGTC
This sequence comes from uncultured Actinomycetes bacterium, assembly GCA_963812435.1. Lineage (GTDB taxonomy): Bacteria > Actinomycetota > Thermoleophilia > Solirubrobacterales > Solirubrobacteraceae > Conexibacter. The sequence goes on along the minus strand of CAWEUZ010000005.1, from coordinate 522,021 downwards.
GTGCTGATGCACGGCCAGCTGCGTCCGCGCGAGAAGCAGGAGGCGATGGCGGAGTTCGCCGCCGGCGGGGCCGACGTGCTCGTCGCCACCACCGTGATCGAGGTCGGGATCGACGTGCCGAACGCGACCGTGATGCTGGTCGAGGACGCCGAGCGCTACGGGATCTCGCAGCTGCACCAGCTGCGCGGGCGGATCGGCCGCGGCGAGCACGCCTCGCTGTGCCTGCTGTTTGGGCCCAAGGACTCCGCGCGCCTGAAGGCGCTCGCACAGCACGGCGACGGCTTCCGGCTCGCGCAGATCGACCTGCAGCTGCGGCGCGAGGGCGAGCTGGTCGGCGTGCGCCAGCACGGCGAGGCGCGCTTTCGCGTCGCCACGCTGCCCGACGACGCCGACCTGCTCGAGCGCGCCCGCGTCCATGCCGGCGCGCTGCTGCGCGCGGATCCGGAGCTGGAGCAGCCGGAGCACGTCCTGCTCGCCCACGCGCTCGCGGCCGCCTACGGACCCGAGGCCGCGGCCAAGATCGCGGCATGAGGATCGTCGCCGGACGGTACGGCGGACGCCGCCTGACGGCCCCGCCCGGGAACGCCACCCGCCCGACGAGCGATCGCGTGCGCGAGGCGCTGTTCCAGCGGCTCGGACCGCTCGACGGGGCCACGGTGCTCGACCTCTTCGCAGGCTCCGGCGCGCTTGCGCTGGAGGCGCTGTCGCGCGGGGCGGCGCACGCGACGCTCGTCGACAGCGCGCCGGCCGCGATCCGCGCGATACGGGCCAACGTCACGGCGCTCGGACTTGCCGAGGAGGAGGTCGAGGTGCGCCGGCAGGACGTGCGCGCCTTCCTGCGCAGCGCACGTGCGGCCCGTCACGAATACGATCTTGTGCTGCTCGACCCTCCATACCGGCTCGCGGACGAGCTGGGACGCGAGCTCTCGCCTCTGCTGCGCGCGGTGGTCGCCTCCGGCGCGCGCGTCGTGAGCGAGAGCGACCGGCGCGCTCCGCTCGACCTCGAACCCGACCTTCCGCTGACCGACGAACGCCGCTACGGCGACACCCTGATCCGAACCCATGAGCGAACTCAGTAACCGAATCGCCGTCTGCCCGGGCTCCTACGACCCGATCACGAACGGCCACCTCGACGTCATCGGCCGCACCTCGAAGCTGTTCGAGGAGGTCGTCGTCGCGGTCGTGAACGTGCCGGTGCGCAAGAGCAAGACGCTGTTCACGACCAAGGAGCGCATCAGCTTCGTGGAGCGCGCGACCGCGCACATGGGCAACGTCCGCGCCGAGCCGTTCAGCAACCTCGTCGTCGAGTTCGCGCAGAGCGTGGGAGCCCGCGCGATCGTCAAGGGACTGCGTGCGATCTCCGACTTCGAGTACGAGCTGGAGATGCACCAGCTCAACCGCCGCGAGGCCCCCGAGATCGAGTCGATCTACCTGATGGCCTCGTCGCAGTACAGTTTCTTGCGTTCCAGCGGCGTCAAGGAGCTTGCGACGTTTGGCGGGAACATCGACGATCTCGTCCCCGACTACGTGGCAGCACGCTTGAAGGAAGAGCTCGGCCGCTGACGAAACAGAGGTTCCGATGGACGTCCTGGTTCTGATCGACAAGTTGGACGACACCGTCCACAACGCCAAGCCCGTCCCGTTGACGGATCAGGTGCGCGTCGACAAAGAGGAGATCTACGACATCCTCGACCAGATGCGCGCCACGATCCCCGAGGAGATCAAGCAGGCGCGCTGGATCGTCAAGGAGCGTCAGGAGATGCTCGCCGAGGCCAAGCGCGAGGCCGAGCGGATCGTGAGAGAGGCGCGCGAGCGCCAGGATCGCCTCGTCTCCGAGGAAGAGGTCACGAAGCAGGCCGAGCGCGGCGCCGAGGACATCATCGAGGACGCCCGCGCCCGCGAGCGCGAGATCCGTCTCGGCGCGGAGGACTACGCCGACGAGATCCTCAACACGCTCGAGGTCAATCTTTCGAAGTTCATCGCGGCCGTCCAGCGCGGCCGCGAACGGCTCCAAGGCAAGGAAGAGACGGCAGACGTCTCCTAGCCGGCTGCAAGCTCGCTTGCATGCCGTCTGACCTACGCGCGACGCTCGTCGCGTGATCCTCGTTGCCCTCATTGCGGGCCTCGCGCTCGGCGCCGCGATCGCGCTGCTCGCCGCCCGCCGCGGCCGCCCGTCCGCGGCTGCCCAGCACGACCCCATCCACGACGCCCTCGCCCGCATGGACGCCCAGCTGCGCGCGCTCGAGCGCGATCGCCAGCAGGCGCGCGGCGCGCTCGACGAGCAGCTGCGCACGCTCGTGGCCGGTCAGGACCGCCTGCGCACCGAGACGGGCGCGCTCGTCGCCGCCCTGCGCCAGCCGCACACGCGCGGGCGCTGGGGCGAGCTGCAGCTCAGACGCGTCGTCGAGCTGGCGGGGATGACGGCGCACTGCGACTTCGTCGAGCAGCCGTCCGTCGACGGCGACGGCGGCCTGCTGCGCCCCGACCTCGTCGTGCAGCTCCCCGGCGGCAAGCAGGTGATCGTCGACGCGAAGGCGCCGCTCACCGCGTTCCTCGACGCCTACGAGGCGCACGACGAGGCGACCCGCACGACCGCGATGGCGGCTCACGCCCGTCTGCTCCGCGAGCACGTCCGGCGCCTGTCCGCGAAGGCCTACCACGACCAGTTCGAGACGGCGCCCGACTTCGTCTTCCTGTTCCTGCCCGGCGAGCACTTCTACAACGCCGCGCTCGAGGCCGATCCGTCGCTGCTGGAGGAGGGCGCGCGGCAGAACGTGCTGATCGCGACGCCGACGACGCTGATCGCGCTGCTGCGCGCGGTCGCCTACGGCTGGCAGCAGGAGCGCGTCGCCGAGGATGCGCGCGCGGTCGCGCAGGTCGGCCGCGAGCTGCACCGGCGGCTGGAGACATTCGCCGAGCACCTGCAGCGCGTCGGCGCGCGCCTGCGCGGCGCCGTCGGCGCCTACAACGACGCCGTCGGCTCGTTCGAGCACCGCGTGCTGCCGGGGGCGCGGCGGCTCGCCGAGCACGGCGTGGTGCCGGCGGAGCGCGAGCTGGCGGCGCTCGAGCGCGTCGACCCGAGCGTGCGCGAGCTGGCAGCTCCCTGACGCGGATCTCGTAGATTTCGCCGCGCCATCCACGCCTCGAACGACCTTCCGACCACCCGTCTTGGCAGCGTGCTCGCAGACGCGGGCGGCATGCGCGCGCCGCGCGACCGCGCGGCGCAGATCCGCGCCGAGCTGCTCGAGGCGCTCGCCGCCGGGGCGCACGAGCTGGAGCTGCCGCGGTCCGGCTACGGGACGCCGGTGCCGGTGGGCATCGCGGCGTTCGGCGAGGCGCTGCTGGCGATCGCGCCCGTCGACCCGGCGCTGCGCGTGGACCCGAACGCCGCCAACGACCGCGCCTGGACGCTCGTCGCCGTGCTCGTGGGCGCGCTCGTGGAAGGCGCCGCAGCGATGGCCGCCGGCGCCGTCCAGGACCTCTCCCTGCACGCGGGCACGTGGGAGGGCCGGCTCACGCTCGCGCTCCCGGTCGCGGCGGACGAGGTGCTGGTCGCCGTGGAGCTGGCGGCGGAGGCGTTCGAGGAGTCGGTCGCCGACGTCGACCGGCTGAAGGCGCGCGCCTACGCGCTGCCGACGCTGGCGCTCGGCGACGTCGGCGAGCTGCGGACGCCGATCGGCGAGCTGCACCCGCTGCGGATCGCCGAGGCGGTCGCGCGCTTCGGCGGCCGGCCGGCCGACCCGCGCTCGATCGAGGAGCACGAGGAGGCCGTCCTCTCCGTGCTCGACCCGACGCCCGAGATCTCGCGCCCGCACGAGGAGGCGGATCCATCCCTGCGCGTCGCGCGCCGCATGCTGCAGCGCCTGATGGGGATGGGGAAGTGGGGCGGCTACCACACCGAGATCGCGCACCTCGCGCGCGGCTTCGCCGGCCACGACCGCGCGCTCGCGCTGGCGATCGGCGAGCGCCTCGTGAACGTGGGGCTGCTGGTCGAGAAGCAGAGCGTCCACCAGCGCCACGTGCGCCTCAACCCGCGCCGCGTCGCGGAGATCCACGCGCTCGTCGACCGCGGCGAGCTGCCGCCGGGGCTCGTGCTCCCCTGAGTCACCGTTCTTGTGTCACCGTGACTGGCACGCGCCCGTTCGCGTTCATGCTTGGATACCGCCCCGTGCCCGCATCTACCGATCGCATCCTCCAGTCCGCCCGCGTCGTCAAGACGCTCGTCGACGCCGGCCTGATCTCGCCGGTCCGCCCCGACCGCCTCGTGCAGGTGGGACGCTCACTGATGAAGTGGGGGACCGCCTCCGCCGGCGCGATCGCCGTCGCCGCCGCCAGAGGGCCCGACCAGCCCGCGCTGATCGACGAGCTGGGGACGCTCAGCTACGGCGAGCTGCACCGCCGCGCGAACGCGCTCGCCAGCGCGTTCGCGGCGCACGGCATCCGCCCCGGCGACGGCATCGCGATCATGTGCCGCAACCACCGCGGCTTCCTGGACGCCTCGATCGCCGCCTCGCGGCTCGGCGCCCATGCGCTCTACCTGAACACGATGTTCGCGGCGCCGCAGCTGGCCGACGTGGTCGAGCGCGAGGGCGCGAGAGCGATCGTCTACGACGAGGAGTTCGCGGCGCTGCTCGGCGGCGTCAGAGGGATCGACAAGCGCTTCGTCGCGTGGACCGACGGCGAAAGCACGACCGGCGACCCGCTGTTGGAGGATCTGATCGCCGCGGGCGACTCCGCCGGCGTCCCGGCGCCCGAGGAGCCCGGCCGCGTCGTGATCCTCACCTCCGGCACCACCGGCACCCCGAAGGGCGCCCGCCGCAGCCACGCCGGCCTCAGCTCGGCTGCCGCGCTGCTGTCGAAGATCCCGTACAGAGCGCGCGAGGTGACGATGATCGCCGCGCCGCTGTTCCACTCCTGGGGCCTCGCGAACTACACGCTCGGCGTGCCGCTCGCCTCGACGTTCGTGCTGCGCCGCCGCTTCGACCCCGAGGGCACGCTGCGCGCCGTCGCGCGCCACCGCGCGACTGCGCTCGTCGTCGTGCCCGTGATGCTGCAGCGGATCCTCGAGCTGCCGCAGGAGACGCTCGACCGCTACGACACCTCCTCGCTGAGAGCGATCGCCGTCAGCGGCTCGGCGCTGCCCGGCCCGCTCGCCACGCGCGTGATGGACCAGTTCGGCGACGTGCTCTACAACCTCTACGGCTCGACCGAGGTCGCGTGGGCGACGATCGCCACGCCGGAGGACCTGCGCGCCGCGCCCGGCTGCGCCGGCAGACCGCCGCTCGGCACTGTCGTGAAGCTGTTCGACACGCAGGACCGCGAGGTGCCCACCGGCGAGACCGGCCGCATCTTCGTCGCCAGCGGCTTCCCGTTCGAGGGTTACACGGGCGGCGACACGAAGGCGACGATCGGCGAGCTGATGTCGTCCGGCGACGTCGGCCACTTCGACTCGGCGGGGCGCCTGTTCATCGACGGCCGCGACGACGACATGATCGTCTCCGGCGGGGAGAACGTCTTCCCGGCCGAGGTCGAGGACCTGCTCGCCGGCCACGCCGCCGTCCGCGAGGTCGCAGTCGTGGGCGTCGACGACGAGGCATGGGGCCAGCGGCTGAAGGCCGTCGTCGTCCTGCAGGACGACGCGTCGTGCACGGAGGACGAGCTGAAGGGCTACGTCAAGCAGAACCTCGCCGGCTACAAGGTCCCGCGCGAGGTCGTGTTCGTGGATGCGCTGCCGCGCAACGCCACAGGCAAGGTCCTCAAGCGCGAGCTCGCCTGATCCTGGCGGCGCCTCGCCGCGCCTGGCAGCGTCCTCGCCGGTTCGCGTACGAAGTACGCCACACCGGCTGCGTCCTTGCCAGCCACGGCGATGCCCTCGCCAGGAGATCGTCCTTCCTGTACCTCTCGCTACCCTGCGAGGGGCATGCCCCCGCGCGCCGACACGTTCGACCTCGCCGCGCTGCGCCTCACCGCCGGTGAGGGCCGCACGCTCGAGCTGGAGCAGCCGATCGAGCCGTTCGAGCTGGCGACCCAGCGCTACGTCGTGGTGCCGTCGCCGGTCCCGCTGCGGCTGGACCTCTCGCGCACCACGCACTCCGGCTGGGCGCTGAGGCTGCGCTTCGAGGTGACGCTGGAGGGGCCGTGCATGCGCTGCCTGGAGACCGCGTCGCCGCGCTTCGCGATCGACGCGCGCGAGTTCGACCAGCCCGGCGGCGGGGAGGAGCTCGAGAGCCCGTACGTGACCGACCAGGAGGTCGACCTCGCCGCCTGGGCCCGCGACGCGCTCGCGCTCGCGCTGCCGACGCAGCTGCTGTGCCGCAGGGACTGCGCCGGCTTGTGCGCCGTCTGCGGCGAGAACCTCAACGAGACCGGCCCGGAGCACGCGCACGAATCCGCGCCCGACCCGCGCTGGGCGAAGCTGCGTGAGCTCGAGCTGTAGTAGCCTCCATCACCTCATGGCCGTCCCAAAGCAGAAGCAATCCCACTCGCGCACGAACAAGCGCCGCTCGCAGCACAAGATCTCGGCGCCGTCGATCCACGCGTGCCCGCAGTGCCACAGCCCGCGCATGCCGCATCGCGTCTGCCCGACGTGCGGCACGTACGCCGGCCGTGACGTGGTCGCCGCCTCGAGCGGCGACGACGCCTAGCCCGGCGCGCCGCTCGTGCCGCCGATCACGGTCGCCGTCGATGCGAACGGCGCGGATCTCGGTCCTGCCGAGGTCGCCGCCGGAGCCGCGCTCGCCGCCGAGCAGGGCGTGCGCGTGCTGCTGTTCGGGCCGCAAGGCGCGATCGGTCCGGTGCCCGGCGGCGTAGAGGTCGTCGACGCGCCCGTCTCGATCGCGAAGGCGCCCGATCCCGCGCTCGCGGTCCGCTCGACGCCCGACGCCTCGATCGTGCTCGCCACGAAGGCCGTCGCCGACGGCCGCGCCGACGCGCTCGTCTCGGGCGGCTCGACGGGCGCCGCGCTCGCCGCCGGCCTCTTCCACGTCAAGCGCGCCCGCGGCATCCATCGTCCCGCATTGGCGATCGCGATGCCCGTCCCGGGTGCGCGCGTCCTGCTGCTCGACGTCGGCGCGAGCGTCGAGGTGCGCCCCGAGCACCTCGTGCAGTTCGCCTACATGGGCGCCGCCTTCGCGCAGGCGGTGCTCGGCGTCGAGCGACCGCGCGTCGCCCTGCTGTCCAACGGCGAGGAGCCGGAGCGCGGCACGCCCGACGTGATCGCCGCCCACCAGCGGCTCGCGCAGGACGGCGGACGGCTGAACTTCGTCGGCAACGTCGAGGGCACGCAGATCACGGAGGGCGTCGCCGACGTCGTCGTGATGGACGGCTTCACGGGCAACATCACGATCAAGGTGATGGAGGGCGTCTCCGGCAAGCTGATGCGCACGATCCGCGACACGGCCATGGCGAGTCCGCGCGGACGCCTCGGCGGGCTGCTGCTCCGCGGCCCGCTGCGCGCGCTGCGCGACGACATCGACCCCGAGCTGGCGGGCGGCGCCTACATGCTCGGCCTGCGCCGCACGGGCGTCGTCGCGCACGGCCGCTTCACGCGCACCGGCTTCGCCCGCGCGATCGACGTCGCCGCGCGCGGGGTGCGCGAGGACGTCGTCGGCCGCACGCTCGCCGCGCTCGAGGAGGCGGGGGCGCTGCGGCAGGCCCCGTCGTCCGAGACGCCGGCTAGCGTGCCGGCGCAATGACCCGCGAGCAGGTCCTCGAGCGCGTGCGCGCACACCTCGCCGACGAGTTGGCGATCGACCCGGCAGGGATTGCCGAGTCGACCCGCTTCCGCGAGGACCTCGAGGCCGACTCGCTCGATCTCTACACGCTCGTGCAGGAGTTGGAGGACCAGTACTCGGTCAAGATCTCCGACGAGCAGGCGGCGAAGATCCTCACCGTCGGCCAAGCGGTCGACTTCGTGGTGGAGTCGACCCAGCCGCCGCCACAGACGACCGCGAGCCGGGGCCCTGACCGCTGAGCGCCCTCGCGGACCTGCTCGACCGGCTGCCGGACGACCTCGCCCGGCAGGTGGTCACGCATTCGTCGTGGACGGAGCGCCGCTCGGACTCGTACGAGCGGCTCGCCTTCCTCGGCGACAGCGTGCTGTCGCTCGCCGTCACCGCGCACCTGTATCCGCGCCTCGAGGCGGAGCGCTTCGGCGCCGGCCGGCTGACGAAGATCCGCGCGCAGGCGGTCTCCGGGCGCTCGTGCATGGAGGTCGCCGAGCGGATCGGGATGCCGCAGCGGCTGCGTGCCGCGGCGCCCGACGGGATCGGGCAGAACGCGGACGCGCTCGTGCGCACCGAGCGGGTGCTGGCGTCGGTGATCGAGGCCGTGATCGGTGCGTGCTACCTCGCCTTCGGGTACGAGACGACCGCGGAGACGGTCGTCGAGGCGTTCGCACCGGAGATCGCGGAGGCGCTGGAGCATCCGGTGGACTTCAAGTCGGCGCTGCAGGAGCGCCTCGCGCGCCGCGGCGAGCTGGTCGTGTACGCGGTGACGGAGGAGGACGGGCCGCCGCACGACCGCATCTTCACGGTCGAGGCGATGGTCTCCAGCGTCGAGGTCGGGCGCGGACAGGGCCGTTCGAAGAAGGACGCCGAGCAGGAGGCCGCTCGCGTGGCCCTCGAAGCCATGGGAGAGTGATGGGCCAATGCACCTGAAGTCCCTCACCCTCAAGGGCTTCAAGTCCTTCCCCGACCGCACGAAGCTCGCCTTCGGCGAGGGCGTCAGCGTGATCGTCGGCCCGAACGGCTCGGGCAAGTCGAACGTCACCGACGCGGTTCTGTGGGCGCTCGGGGAGCAGTCGCCGCTGGCCGTGCGCGGCCAGACGATGCAGGACGTCATCTTCGGCGGCGGCCACGGTCGCAAGGCGAGCCAGGAGACGGAGGTCGAGCTGGTGCTCGACAACTCTGACGGCACGCTCGGGCTCGACTTCTCCGAGGTCTCGATCCTGCGCCGGCTCGACCGCTCCGGCGACGGCGAGTACCGCCTCAACGGCGCCCGCTGCCGCCTGGTCGACGTGCTCGAGCTGCTGTCCGACACGGGCCTCGGCAAGGAGGCGCACTCGGTCGTCTCGCAGGGGCGCGTGGAGGCGATCGTGACCTCGAAGCCGCGCGACCGCCGCCTGCTGATCGAGGAGGCCGCCGGCCTCGGCAAGCACCGCAAGCGCCGCCGCCGCGCGCAGCTGAAGCTTGCGCGCACCCAGGACAACCTCGACCGCGCGCTCGACGTCGAGCGCGAAGCGCGCTCGCGCCTGCGCCCGTTGAAGCGGCAGGCCGAAGCGGCGGAGCTGCACGCGCGCCTGGAGCGCCAGTCGCTGGAGGCGCGCTGGGAGCTGGGCCGCGACGCGCTGCGCGCCAGCCGTCTCGAGCTGGAGCAGGCGGAGGCCGCCGCCGTCGCCGCCCGCGCGCGCAGCGCGGAGGCCGAGCAGGCGCTCGCGGCCGTCGCGAGACGCCGCGAGGCGGCGGAGGAGGCGCTCCAGTTGCGCAGCGAGCAGCGCGAGGCGCTGTCCGAGCGCGCCTACGGCGCCCGCTCCGCGGGCGAGCGCGTGGGGATGCGGCTGGAAGCGGCCCGCGGCACCGTCGCCTCGCTCGGCGAGCGGATCCTGCGCCACGAGGCCGAGCTGCAGGCGCTGCGGGATCAGGCCACCGCCGATGTGCCCGACGCCGAGGCGGCCGAGCGCGTCGCCGCCCTGGAGCAGGAGCTGGTCGCGCTCGAGCAGGACCGGCAGGCCGCGCTGGAGCGCGAGCTGGCGGAGCTGGAGCAGCGCCGGGCGACGGCGGCGGCGGAGGGCGAGCGTCTGCGCACGGACGTCGAGGCGACGCGCGCCGCGCTCACGAGCGCGGAGGAGCGCGTCGAGGCGGTGCGGGCGAGACGCCGCGAGGCCGAGCGCGCGGTCGAGGCGGCCCGGCGCGAGGCTGCGAAGGTCGGCGGCGAGCTGGCGGCCGCGAACCACTTCCTGCGTGCGCACGCCGGCGCGCCCGGCGGCGCGACCGCGCTGGCCGATGCCCTGGAGGTCGACGACGGCTTCGAGCTGGCGCTCGCGGCCGCGCTCGACGGGCGCCTGCGCGCCGCCGTCGTCGCCGACCGCGCCGCCGGCGCCGAGCTGCTGGAGCGCGCCGGACGCGACGGCGGCAGTGCGCTCGTCAGCGGCGGCAAGGCCGTCACGCCGAGCGGAAAGCCGCCCGCGGCCGACGCCGAGCTGCTGCTCGACCACGTCCGCGGCGCCGACGACGCGCTCGCGCTCGCGACCGCGCTGCTCGCCGACACGTGGGTCGTCGGCGACGTCGCCGGCGTGCGCGAGGACTTCCACGGCACCGCCGTCACCCGCGCCGGCCGCGTCTGGATCGGCGCGTGGCGCGAGCTGCGCCAGGTCCCGGCGGGCGGCGAGGAGCGGGTGCTGGCGGAGCGCAACCGGCGCGACCGGCTCGTCGGCGAGAGCGAGGCGGCGGCGCGCGCCGAGCACGAGGCCGCGCAGCAGCTCGAAGGGCTCGCGACGGCCGTCGCGGAGGCCGACGGCGCTCGCGACGCCGCGGAGACCGCGATGCGCGCCGCCGTCCGCGCCCACGACGAGGCGAGCGAGCAGGAGCGGCGCGTCGTGCTGCTGATCGAGCAGCGCCGCAGCGCCGGCGACGAGGGTCCCGGCGCCGTGCGCCGGGCGCAGGTCGAGGCGGAGCTGGCGGCCGAGCGGCGCCTCGCCGAGCGCGCCGAGCGCGACCGCGCCGAGCGCAGCGCTCGCACCGCGCACGCCGAGGCGCGGCTCGCGCGCGAACGCGCGCTGGTGCCCGACGCCGAGCGGCTCGTGACGGTGCTGGCGGAGGCGGCGGCCGCGATCGCCGCGCGCGTGGAGGTCTTCGACGCCGAGCTGGCGACGCACCGGCAGGCCGGCGAGCATGTCGCCGTCGAGCTGCGCGCCTGCGCGCGCGAGGAGGCGGAGCTGCACGGGCGCCTCAAGCGCGACGGCGAGGCCGTCACCGGCGCCGAGGTGCGCGCCCAGCAGGCGCGCGACCGCATGGCCGAGGCCGATGCCGAGCTGAGAGGGCTCGCCGAGCCGCTGGGGCTGGAGCCGGAGCCGGCGGAGGAGCCGCTGCCCGACGAGGAGCGCGCCCAGCTGGCCCAGCGCATCGAGCGGCTGCAGCGCCGCCGCGAGCAGCTCGGGCCGGTCAATCCGCTCGCGCAGGAGGAGTACGAGGAGGCCGTCGCGCACGTCGACGAGCTGGAGCGTCAGCGCGGCGACCTCGAAGCGGCGCTGCGCGAGCTGAACGTGCTGATCAGAGACACCGACCGCCAGATCCGCGAGACGTTCGAGGAGACGTTCGAGGCGGCTGCCAGAAACTTCGAGGAGCTGGCCGAGCAGCTGTTCCCCGGCGGCCGCGGGCGCCTGCGGCTCGTGCGCGAGGACGCCGGGCCGCGCCCGGTGATCGGCGGCCAGAAGGTCGAAGCTGACGCCGATCCCGAGGCGGCCGCGAACGCCGAGGACGCCGACGCCGCGGCCGAGGTCGAGGAGCGCGAGGAGGACGACCTGCTCGGCGTCGAGATCGAGATCACGCCGGCCGGCAAGGCGATGAAGCGCCTCTCGCTGCTGTCCGGCGGCGAGAAGTCGATGACCGCGCTCGCGTTCCTGTTCTCCGTCTTCCTCGCGCGGCCGTGCCCGTTCTACATCCTCGACGAGGTCGAGGCCGCGCTCGACGACCTCAACATCGACCGCTTCCTGACGCTGCTGCGCAAGTACGCCTCACGCGCGCAGTTCATCGTCGTGACCCACCAGAAGCGCACGATGGAGGCGGCCGACAGCCTCTACGGCGTCTCGATGGGCGGCGACGGCATCTCCAAGGTCATCAGCCGCAAGCTGCCGCCGGCACAGGCCGACGTCGAAGCCGACGTCGCTTAGCCTGCGAGATCCTTCTCGAACCAGTGGGTCGCCGTGCGCGACCCGTTGTAGTCGGCGATCTCGGCATACCCGCATGCCGCATACAGCAGCAGGGCCTCGGGCTGCTGCGCGTTCGTATCGAGGCGCAGGCGCGTGAGTCCGACGTTGTGCGCGGTGTTCTCCAGGGCGCCGAGCAGCCGCCGTGCATGGCCTCGTCGCCGCGCTGCGGGCACGACGTACATGCGCTTGACCTCGCCGAGCCCGGCGGCCGCGTCGAGCGTCCGCAGCCCGCCACACGCCACCGGCTCCCCGCCTTCGCACAGCAGCAGGAACGCACCGCCCGGCGGCTCCATCTCGTGCACCTCGACCCAGCTTGCGCCCGCCGCGCCCGGGGGCGGGTCCACGGGGGAGAACGGCCGCCCGCGCGCCACCAGCTCGGCCCCGTAGTCGGCCAGCAGCCGTGCCGCCTCCGGCGCGTCGGCGCGCGTGCGGCGGATGGCGATGGAGGGGCTCGACACGCTGGTATCGTCGCCGATCTCCATGGCACGTGACTGGCAGGATCTCTTCATCACCCGCGCCGGGGGCGTCGCGACGGCCGAGGCGGAAGCTCCCGAGCAGCAGGAGCAGCGCCGCGGCTTCTTCAGACGCCTGCGCGAGAACATGCGCAAGACGCGCGAGGCTCTCACGAGCGAGCTGCAGGCGACGCTGTTCGAGGACCTCGACGACGAGACCTGGGAGCGGCTCGAGGAGGCGCTGATCATGGCCGACGTCGGTGCGCGCACGACCGCCGAGATCGTCGAGCAGCTGGAGCGCGAGGCGACGGAGGGCGACCTCACCGGCGGCGAGCAGCTGAGCGCACGCCTCGTCGAGCTGCTTGCCGAGGCCGCGAAGGCGGGGGAGGATCGCATCGACCTCACGCCGAGCCCGACCGTCGTGCTGATGGTCGGCGTCAACGGCACCGGCAAGACGACCTCGCTCGGCAAGCTCGCCTGGCACCTGCGCAAGGAGCTGAACCAGACGGTCGTGCTCGGCGCCGCCGACACGTTCCGCGCCGCCGCCGTCGAGCAGCTCGAGCAGTGGGCGCAGCGCGCCGACGTCGCGTTCGTGAAGGGCGAGCCCGACGCCGACCCCGGCTCGGTCGCCTACGACGCCGTCCAGCAGGGCGTGCGCGACGGCGCCGACGTGGTGCTCGTCGACACCGCCGGCCGCCTGCACACGCAGGACAACCTGATGGCCGAGCTGGCGAAGGTCCGCCGCGTCATCAGCAAGCAGCTGCCCGACGCGCCGCACGAGATCCTCCTCACCGTCGACGCGACGACGGGGCAGAACGGCCTGCGCCAGGCGAAGCTGTTCGCGGAGGCGGTCGACGTCTCCGGGATCGTGCTGACGAAGCTCGACGGCACCGCCAAGGGCGGGATCGCGCTCGCGATCGCCCGCGAGCTCAACATTCCGGTCAAGCTGATCGGGATCGGCGAGCAGCTCGAGGATCTGCGCCCGTTCGACGCCGACGACTTCGCCCGCGCGCTGCTCGGTTGAGCCGCCCGCGGCGGTAAGCTCGGGAATACAGATGGACGCCTGGGTGATCTGGATCCTCGTGGCGGTCGCGTTCGGCGTCGGCGAGTTGCTGACCACGAGCTTCGTCCTCGCGCCCTTCAGCGGCGGTGCGCTCGTCGCGGCCATCGTGGCGGTGCTCGGCGGCGGCGCGGTCGTCTCCTGGAGCGTCTTCATCGTCGTCTCGGTCCTGCTGCTGTGGGTCGTGCGTCCGATCGCGCGCTCGCATCTGAGAACGCCGGCGCAGCTGCGCACCGGTACGGCGGCGCTGATCGGCCGCCGCGCGATGGTGGTCGAGCGGATCGCGAACGACGAAGGCGTCGGCTGCGTGAAGATCGACGGCGAGGTGTGGACGGCGCGCGCCTACGACGAGGATCAGGTCATCGAGGCGGGCGCGCATGTCCAGGTCATCGAGATCCGGGGCGCCACGGCGCTCGTGAGCGAGTAAAGGAAACCTTCCCCATGGCCGCACTGATCGTGCTCGTCATCGTCGCGTTCTTCGTGCTGATCGTCGCGATCCGGACGATCCGGATCATTCCCCAGGCGAAGGCGGGCGTCGTCGAGCGGCTCGGCCGCTACAGCCGCACGCTGACGCCCGGGCTGACGATCGTCGTGCCGTTCATCGACCGCGTGCGTCCGCTGATCGACCTGCGCGAGCAGGTCGTCACCTTCCAGCCCCAGCCGGTCATCACCGAGGACAACCTCGTCGTGCAGATCGACACGGTCCTCTACTTCACGATCACCGAGCCGAAGTCGGTCACCTACGAGGTCGCCAACCCGCTGCAGGCGATCGAGCAGCTGACCGTCACGACGCTGCGCAACGTGATCGGCGGCATGACGCTCGAGCAGGCGCTCACGAGCCGCGACAACATCAACACGCAGCTGCGCGTCGTGCTCGACGAGGCGACCGGCAAGTGGGGGATCCGGATCGCCCGCGTCGAGCTGAAGTCGATCGATCCGCCGAGCACGATCCAGGAGGCGATGGAGAAGCAGATGCGCGCCGAGCGCGACCGCCGCGCCGCGATCCTCACCGCCGAAGGCGTCAAGCAGTCGCAGATCCTGACCGCCGAAGGCGAGCAGCAGGCGGCCGTGCTGCGCGCCACCGGCGAGCGGCAGGCGGCGATCCTCAGAGCCGAGGGCGAGGCGAGAGCGATCCAGACGGTCTTCAGCGCGATCCACGAGGCGCGCCCCGACGCCGAGCTGCTCAGCTACCAGTACCTGCAGGCGCTGCCGAAGCTCGCGCAGGGCGAGGGCTCCACCGTCTACGTGATCCCGGCCGAGTTCACGAAGGCGCTCGGGTCGATCGGCGACGCGTTCGGCAGAAGATCCGTGCCGGCGCCGGGCGATCCGCCGCTGCCGCCGGCCCGCTAGCCTCAGCACACGATGTTCGACACGCTGGCCGAGAAGCTGCAGGCCACGCTCGCAGACGTTCGCGGGCGCGGCACGCTGACCGAGGACGACGTCAACGCCGCGATGCGCGAGATCCGCCTCGCGCTGCTCGAGGCCGACGTCAACTTCAAGGTCGTCAAGTCATTCACGTCGGCGGTCAAGGAGCGCGCGCTCGGCAGCGACGTGATCGGCCAGCTCAACCCCGGCCAGCAGGTCGTCAAGATCGTCGACGAGGAGCTGTCGGAGCTGATGGGCGGCAGCGCGCGCGAGCTGGCGTTCGCGTCCAGCCCGCCGACGGTGATCCTGATGGCGGGCCTGCAGGGCTCCGGCAAGACGACCGCGACCGGCAAGCTCGCCCGCTACCTGAGAGAGCACCACGGCTCCTCCGTCGCCGTCGCCGCCTGCGACGTCTACCGCCCGGCCGCCGTCGACCAGCTGATCAAGGTCGCCGGCCAGGTCGGCGCCGACGTCTACGAGAGAGGCACCGACGCGAACCCGGTCGAGATCGCGGCCTGGGCGCGCGAGCGGGCCGAGCGCGAGGGCAAGGACGTCCTGATCGTCGACACGGCCGGCCGCCTGCACGTCGACGCCGACCTGATGACCGAGCTGGCCGAGATCAAGCGCGTCACGAAGCCGACGAACGTGCTGCTCGTCGTCGACGCGATGACCGGCCAGGACGCCGTCAACGTCGCCGAGCAGTTCGCCGAGGTCGCGCAGTTCGACGGCGTCGTGATGAGCAAGCTCGACGGCGACGCCCGCGGCGGCGCCGCACTGTCCGTCAAGGCCGTCACCGGCAAGCCGATCATGTTCGCCTCCACCGGCGAGAAGCTCGATCAGTTCGAGCGCTTCCACCCGGACCGCATGGCCCAGCGCATCCTCGGGATGGGCGACGTCATGACGCTGATCGAGAAGGCCGAGCAGCAGTACGACGAGGACCAGGCGAAGGAGCTCGAGCGCAAGATCCGCAAGTCCGAGTTTGGGCTCGACGACTTCCTCGACCAGATGCGTCAGATACGCAAGCTCGGGCCGCTGCAGAACCTGCTCGGCATGCTGCCCGGCCTCGGCGGCCACCAGCTCTCGAGAATGAAGGTCGACGAGCGCGAGTTCGACCGCATCCAGGCGATCATCCTGTCGATGACGCCGGAGGAGCGGCGCAACCCCGACGTCATCAAGGGCTCGCGCCGCATCCGCATCGCGAGAGGCTCCGGCACGAACGTCCAGGCCGTGAAGGCGCTGATCAGACAGTTCGGCATGATGCAGAAGCTGATGAAGTCCGTTCAGCAGGGCAAGGCGCCCGACATCGGGGCACTCATGCGGCAAGGCCGCTAAGCTCCCTCGTCGGTCTTCACCGAAACTTCGAAAGGGAATCGTGGCAGTACGACTCCGGCTGACCCGCGTTGGCGGGCGAAAGAATCCGATCTGGCGCGTCGTCGCCGCCGACCAGCGCTCCAAGCGCGACGGTCGCGTGCTCGAGACGATCGGGCACTACAACGCGCAGACGCAGCCGTCGACGATCGTGCTCGACGAGGAGCGCGTCCAGCACTGGCTCGCCCGCGGCGCCCAGCCGACCGAGACCGTCAGCAAGCTGCTCAAGACGCAGGGCATCAGCGGCCCCGCGAGCAGCTGAGCGAGCGCGACGCTCCCATGAAGGAGCTGCTCGAGCACCTCGCCCGCGAACTGGTCGACGAGCCCGCCGAGGTCTCCGTCGAGGAGTTCGAGGAGGACGACGGCACGCTCGTGCTCGAGCTGTCCGTCGGCGAGGACGACTACGGCAAGGTCATCGGCCGCGGCGGACGCACTGCGAACGCACTGCGGCTCGTCGTGAAGGCCGCGGCGGTCAAGGAGGATCGCCGCGTGCTCGTCGACATCGTCGACTGACGATGTCCCACCTGAATGCGGGGCGCGTCGGCAGACCGCACGGCCTCGACGGCAGCTTTCACGTCACGCAGCCCCGCGCGGCGTTGCTCGACGCCGTCCGCACCCTGATCGTCGACGGCCGCGAGGAGGAGATCGTGCGCCGCGCCGGCACCGACGCGCGCCCGATCGTGCGGCTCGCCTCGTGCAGCACCCGTTCGGCTGCCGAGGCGCTGCGCGGAACGGACCTGCTCGTGCCGGTCGAGCAGGCGCCGTCGCTGGAGGAGGACGAGTGGTGGCCCGAGCAGCTGGAGGGCTGCCGCGTCGTCGACGGCGAACGCGAGGTGGGTGTGGTGCGCGAGCTGCGGGCGCTGCCGTCATGCGAGGTGCTGCACGTCGCGCGGGACGGCAGCGAGGAGCTGCTCGTGCCGCTGATCCGCGACGCGGTGCGCGAGGTCGACGTCGGCGCGCGCACGATCGACGTCGACCTCGCGTTCCTGGGGGAGGCGTAGTGCAGCTCGACGTCTTCACGCTCTTCCCCGAGGCGTTCGACTGGTTCAGAGGCCAGCGCCACGTCTCCAACGCGCTCGAACAGGGACACCGGCTCGACTGCGTCAACTATCGCGACACGACGCCGCTGACCGGCGGGCAGGTCGACGACATGCCGTTCGGCGGCGGCGCCGGCATGGTCCTGCGCGTGGACGTCGTGGAGGCGGCGCTGCGCGCCCGCTACGACGAAGACCCGGCGGCGCTGCGCGGACGCCGGCGCGTGATCGCGCTCGCGCCGGCGGGGCGGCTGCTCGACGACGCGCTGGTCGACGAGCTGGCGGCCGAGCCGGCGCTGACGCTGCTGTGCGGCCGCTACGAGGGCTTCGACGAGCGGATCGTCGAGCACTTCGCGAGCGAGGCGGTGTCGATCGGGCGCTACGTGCTGGCGGGCGGCGAGCTGGCGGCGATGGTGCTCGCCGACGCGGTTCTGCGCAAGCTGCCCGGCGCGCTCGGGCACAAGGAGTCGGCGCTCGAGGAGTCCTACAGCGCCGCGCTCGACGGCGCGCCCGAGTATCCGCACTACACGCGCCCGGCGGATTGGCGTGGCTGGACGGTCCCCGAGGTGCTGCTGTCGGGGCACCACGCGCGCGTGCACGAGTGGCGCCGCGAGCAGAGCCGCCTGCGCGCCGAGGCGGAGCGCGGCCGCCTCGACGCCCCGCACTGAGCCGGTCCGCTACCATTTCGCAGCCGGCGGCCCCGAGGCCGCCGCTTCTTCGCCATGAGCACCGTCATCGACAGCCTCGAGCGCGCCCAGCTGCGCCGCCTTCCGTCCTTCGACGCAGGCGACCGCGTCCGCGTCCACTTCCAGGTGATAGAGGGCACGCGTCGCCGCACGCAGGTCTTCGAGGGCGTCGTCATCAAGCGCCAGGGCCACGGCGTGCGCGAGACCTTCACGGTCCGCAAGCAGTCGTTCGGCGTCGGCGTCGAGCGCACGTTCCCGCTGCACTCCCCGAAGATCGAGAAGATCGAGGTGGCGGCACGCGGCGAGGTGCGGCGCGCGAAGCTCTACTACCTGCGCGATCGCGTCGGCAAGCGCGCCCGCGTCCGCGAGCGCCGCTCGATCGGGCCCGAGGAGGTCATCGAGCGCGAGCTGCTGCACGGCGCCGCGCCCGACGAGCCGGCACCCGAGGAGCCGACGGCCGAGGTCGCCGTCGACGATGCGGAGGCACTCGCGCCCGACGCGGCGACCGAGGCTCCCGCTCCCGAGGCCGACGCTCCCGCCGAGGCCGAGGCGCCCGACTCCACCGACGAGTGAGAGGCAAGTCGGGCGCCAGCTCGCTGCTGGAGCTCGTACTCGTCGTCGCTGTCGCGTTGGGCATCGCACTCGTCGTCCAGGCGTTCGTCGTCAAGCCGTACCGCATCCCGAGCGGCTCGATGGAGCCGACGCTCGCAGTCGGCGAGCGCGTGATCGTCAATCGCCTCGGGAACCGCTTCGCCGCGCCCGGCGTCGGCGACATCGTCGTCTTCCACCCGCCGCGCGGCGCGGACGTCAACGAATGCGGCAACTCAGGCCAGGGCCCCTTCTACGAAGGTCCTCAGAGCCGCACGCCGTGCGCGAGACCGACCGCGGCGCGCTCGAACCAGAACTTCATCAAGCGCGTCGTCGGCGTTCCGGGCGACCGGATCGCCGTGCGTGACGGGCACGTCGTGCGCAACGGGGTGGAGCAGAGAGAATCGTTCATCCGCTCGTGCGGCGGCGGCCCCGACTGCGACCTCGGCACCATCACCGTCCCGCCGGATCACTACTTCATGATGGGCGACAATCGCGGATCCTCCGACGACAGCCGCTACTGGGGCCCCGTCCCGCGCGACTGGATCATCGGCGACGCGTTCCTGAGCTACTGGCCGCCGAAGCACGTAGGCATCCTCTAACGCCACGCGTCCTCTGCGTGCGGTACAAGTGCGGACGATGAGCGCGACCGCCAGCCCTTCGCGCAGACGCCGCAGAGTGAGACCGGCGCGCAAGCTGTTCGCATTCGACCGCGAGCTTGGCGCGCGCTTCGTCGCCGGCGCCGATGAGGCCGGGCGCGGCTGCCTCGCCGGCCCGCTCGTTGCGGCGGCGGTGCTGTTCGACTACGAGCGCCTGCGGCCGGCCGACGTGCGCGCGCTCGCGGTGCTGAACGACTCCAAGCAGCAGACGGAGGAGAGACGCGAGGAGCTGTACCCGGTGATCCTGCGTGTCGCGGCCGATGTCGCGGTCATCTCGCGCTGCGCTCCCGGAATCGACCGTCGCGGACTCCACGTGACGAACCTTGCGGCCCTGCGGGACGCGCTCTCACGCGTCGCCCGGGACGGCTGCGTCTGCCTCAGCGACGGCTTCCCGGTCGGCTCCGTCGGCCACCCCCAGCAGGCCGTCGTCGGCGGCGACGCGCGCAGCGCCGCGATCGCGGCGGCCTCGGTGATCGCGAAGGTCACGCGCGACCGCTACATGCGCCGCGCCGACGCGCTGCATCCCGGCTGGGAGTTCGCCGGGCACGTCGGCTACGCGACCCCGGAGCACCGCGCGGCGATCGAGCGCCAGGGCGTCTCGCCGCTGCACCGGATGTCGTTTCAGAGCGCCGCCTACCAGCAGCTGGCGCTCTCCTGAGGCACGCCTCGGCGCGCCTGGCTGTGTCATCGGGGTTCGAAGTACCTCCGGTACTCCTTCACCCCTGCTTCCTTGCCAGGCACGCCGATCCGCGCCTCAGAGGGCCAGCTGCACGCTGGTCAGAACGCACCCTCGAGGTGCTCTAGCGCCACGAGTCGACCGTGGGCGTCGATCGTCACGCCGATCGCGTCGAAGCGCAGCTCGGGCGTGTGGGGGCGATCGGGCTGCTCCTGCAGCCAGGCGGCGGCCATGCGCCGCAGGCGGCGGCACTGCGCCTCGCGCAGGCCGTCGAACGGACCGGCGGCGCCGACGCGGCGCGTCTTGACCTCGCAGAAGACGATCCGCCGCTCGTCCGCGGCGATCAGGTCGATCTCGCCCCAGCGCGTGCGGTGGTTGCGCGTGAGGATCGCGAAGCCGCGCCGCTCGAGGTGCTCGGCGGCAAGGCGTTCTCCAAGCTGGCCGAGGCGGTGTCGCAAGTCGGACATGCCATGGGACGCTATGTCGACCAGCTGTGTCGGCGAGCGCGCGTTTTGCCACGATCTGCAGGCATTTCGCCGGCCTTGAGAGCGCCCTCGAAATCGTTGCGAAGCGCGTGTGGCGCGTGAGCGATGCCCGCCTAACGTGGCGGTCGTGCTCGCCCGTGTCGTCACGTTCGCCATCGACGGCCTCGACCCGCGACCCGTCTGGGTCGAGGTCGACATCCGGCCGGGGCTGCCGACCTTCCGCATCGTCGGACTCGCCGACGCCGCCGTGCGCGAGGCGCGCGAGCGCGTCCACGCGGCGGTCCTCAACTCCGGCTTCGAGTTTCCCGCCCGTCGCATCACGGCGAACCTCGCGCCGGCGCACCTGCGCAAGGTCGGGCCCGGCTTCGACGCCGCGCTCGCCATCGGCCTGCTCGCCGCCAGCGGGCAGTGCTCGGCGGACATGCTCGGGCGCTGGGCGGTCTTCGGCGAGCTGTCGCTGAGCGGCGAGGTGCGGGCCTGCCGCGGCGCGCTCGCCGTCGCCGAGGGCGCGCGCCGTGTCGGCCTCGCCGGCCTGGTCGTCGCGCGCGAGCGGGCGAGGGAGGCGGCCCTCGTGGAAGGGATCGAGGTCGCGGCGATCGCGGATCTGCGCGAGGCGGCGACGGTCCTCGACGGCGGCGATGTTCCGCCGGCGCCGCCATCGGCCCCTGCGGCGGCCGGCGCGGGCCGGCCGGACGACGAGCTCGACCTTGCCGACGTGCGCGGGCACGAGCTGCCCCTGCGGGCGCTCGAGATCGCAGCCGCGGGCGGCCACAACCTGCTGCTCGAGGGACCGCCGGGAAGCGGCAAGACGATGCTCGCGCGGCGCCTGCCGGCGCTGCTGCCGCCGCTGGAGCGCGAGGAGGCGTTCGAGGTCACGCGCATCCACAGCATCGCCGGGATCAGCCACCGCGGCGGGCTCGCGAGGGCACGGCCGTTCCGCATGCCCCACCACACGGTCTCGGCCGCCGGCCTCGTGGGCGGCGGCCGCCCGCCCGCTCCGGGCGAGGCGAGCCTCGCGCACCACGGAGTGTTGTTCCTCGACGAGCTGTCGGAGTACTCGCGGCCCAGCCTGGAGGCGCTGCGCCAACCGCTCGAGGACGGCGAGATCGTGATCGTGCGAGGACAGCAGGCGCTTCGTCTCCCGACGCGCTTCACGCTCGTCGCCGCGACGAACCCGTGTCCGTGCGGGTTCGCGGGCAGCGAACGTCCCTGCCGCTGCGGCGAGCTCGAGCTGGCCCGGCACCGTCGTCGTCTCAGCGGCCCGCTGCTCGATCGCATCGACCTGCTCGTGACGGTGGCGCGCCCGAGTGCGGCAGCGCTCGCCGGCCCGTCGCGGACCACGTCCGCGGAGGTCCGCGAGCGCGTGCTCGCCGCGCGCGAGCGCCAACTGGTCCGGCTCGCGGGCACGCCGGTGCGCACCAACGCGCAGCTCGACGCCCGCCGGCTGCGGACGCACGTCAGACTCGATCCGGAGTCGCGGCGCGCGCTCGCACAGGCCTACGACCGCGGCGGTCTGAGTGCGCGCGGCCACGACCGCGCGCTGCGCGTCGCTCGCACGATCGCCGACCTCGCCGGTCGCGACGCCGTCCGGCTGGACGACGTTCTGCAGGCGCTCGCGCTGCGCACGCGCGAGTCCGTGGACGAGGCGCTCGCCGCATGAGCGACGATCGCAGCCCGGCGTGCACGCCGTGCCTGCGCCGCTCGTGGCTGGTCGCGCGCCTCGCGGGGCACATCGAGCTCGCGTGGAGTGCGCGCCGCGGCAGCGCGGCGTTGCTCGCGCTCGACGACGAGGCGCTGATCGCCGCGCTCGCCGGCTCGCGCGGCGAGACGATCGCGGCCGAGTACGGGCGATTCGACGCCGCCGCAGCACGGCGGCGGTGCGCCGCGGCCGGCGTCGAGCCGCTCTGTCGCTGCGCCGCGCGCTATCCGGCGCCGCTGCACGATCTGCCCGACGCGCCCGCGGTGCTCTACGTGCATGGCGATGTCGGGCGGCTCGAACGCGCGCTGGCGGGCGACCGCGTCGCGATCGTCGGCGCGCGCCGCGCCACGCCGTACGGGCTCGAGCAGGCGCGCGGGCTGGGGCGAGGGCTCGCCGCCGCAGGGCTGGCGGTCGTCAGCGGGATGGCGCTCGGCGTCGACGCTGCCGCGCACGTCGGTGCGCTCGAGGTGGACGGCCTCACGCTCGCCGTGCTGGCGTGCGGCCCCGAGCGGGCGTATCCGGCGAGCAAGCGGCGCTTGCACGCGCGGATCGCCGCCACGGGCGCGGTCGTCGCCGAGCTGCCGCCGGGGACCCCGGTGCGGCGCTGGTGCTTCCCGGCGCGGAACCGCATCATCGCCGCGCTCGCGCAGGCCACGGTCGTGGTCGAGGCCGGCGTCCGCTCCGGCTCGCTCATCACAGCGGGGCAGGCGGCCGACCTCGGCCGCGAGGTGGGCGCTGTTCCGGGCCTCGTGACGGCGCCGCTGGCGGCCGGCACCAACGAGCTGATCGCCGACGGCGCGCGGCTCGTGCGCGGTCCGCGCGACGTCCTGGAGCTGTTGTTCGGGGTCACCGCGACGCGTCCCGCGCTGTTCGACGACGAGCGCGCCGCCGGCCTGGAGCCTGATCTGCGCGACCTCCTCGCCCGTGTGCGCGGCGGCTGCGACACGGTCTCGGCGCTCGCCGGCGAGGGCGCCGACGTCGACGCCTCGCTGGCCGGCCTCGCCCAGCTGGAGCTGCGCGGCCTCGTGCGGCGGGGTGCCGGTGGGCGCTACACCGCGACCGTCTGACCCGCGCGCTCGCGGGCGCCGGCACATGCGTCCGCGGCGACGCGAGGCGCGGCCGGGACGGCGTGCACGCGCGGACCGGCGCGGCGGCCGGGCACGCTCTAACCTGCGCGCCGTGACGTCCCCCGCTCCCCGCCTCCCGGCCGTGCTGTCGATCGCCGGCTCGGACTCCGGCGGCGGCGCCGGGATCCAGGCCGACCTGAAGGCGTTCGCCGCATGCGGCGTCCACGGCATGACCGCGATCACCGCGATCACCGCGCAGAGCACGGTCGGCGTCGACGCGGTCGGGGCCGTGGATCCGGAGCTGATCGTCGCGCAGGTGCGCTCCGTGCAGCGCGACATCGGCGTCGACGCGGTCAAGATCGGCATGCTCGGGACCGTCGCCGCGATCGCCGCGGTCGAGCGCGCGCTCGACGAGCTCGACCCGGCCACGCCGATCGTGCTCGACCCGGTGATGATCGCCGAGTCGGGCGCACAGCTGCTGGCGGACGACGCGCGCGCGGCGCTGGTGGAGCGCCTGCTGCCGCGCGTCACCGTCACGACCCCGAACCTGCCCGAGGCGCGAGCGATCGCGGGCGACGCGGAGGCCGACGCGCCCGATCTCGCGCGCGCGATCCACGCGCTCGGCCCGCGCTGCGTGGTCGTGACCGGCGGCCACCGCGAGCAGGCCGTCGACATCTTCTTCGACGGCGAGACGCTCGTGGAGATCCCCGGCGAGCGCTTCCCCGACGGTGCGGCGCACGGATCGGGCTGCACGCACTCCTCGACGCTCGCGGCGCATCTCGCGCACGGCTTCGCCCCGCTGGAGGCCGCTCGCGCCGCGAAGGAGCGCGCCGCCGCCGCCGTGCGCGACGGCCTGAGCGAGATCGGGCACGGCAACGGCCCGGTCGACGTGCTCGGCGTGCGCGCCCGCCACCCCCGCGACGGCACATAACGCTCTGTCATAATCGCCACATGAAGTTCTTGCGCATGAAGCCGGGACACGGCGAGATCCTGATCGCGGAGGGCGACGTGGACGTGCGCGAGGACGAGGACCGGCTCGTGGAGGAGTTCCGCCGCCAGCTCGACGCCGGCATGTGGGCTGCCGTCCCGCTCGACGGCGGCGGCCGTCGCACCGCGCAGCTCGCGCGGGAGTTCGCCGACGTGCCGCGCGACGCCGAGCGCGTGATCTTCTTTCCGCGGGCTGCGGGCGGGCGCTGATGCGCCGGCAGGCGGCCGGGTAGGAACCGGGTCGTGCTGCTCGCCCTCGCCGCCACCGCGCTCGTCGTGATCGCCCTGCTGTGGGAGGTCGTGGCGCCGCGGCTCGGCGAGGCGCTCTCGCGTCATCGCGCGCGCCGTCACGTCGTCCCCACGCCGAGCTACGACCCGGGCCGCGAGCGGCGCGCCGAGGCGCGCGCCCGCCAGCTGCTGAAGTCGTGCGTCAACGACGAGGAGTGGGCGATGTACCGCGACCTCGGCCTGATCCGCGTGTGGGGGATGCAGGCCGAGCGCCCCGGCGAGCACGAGTCGGCGGCCGGCACGCCGTATGCGTACCTGATCTACCCGCACAAGCCGGTCCTCGCCTACCTGCCGCAGACGGGGAGGCTGCTGAACGAGTACTGCGTTGCGTTCCCGGACGAGACGCGCCCGTACGGCAGCGCGCGACTGCCGGACTCCGACGACGTGCTCGCGAAGTGGATGGCGCTCACGGGCGATGAGCGTCGCCTGATCGAGACAGCCAACCTGCACCTCCCGGGCCGCCAGCTCGACCCGCGCCAGGTCAAGCGCGACCTCTGGCGCCTGCGCCAATGGGAGCGTGAGCGCGCCAAGTCCGCGGCGGCGGGCACGGCGGGCGAAGGGACCGCGCGGGACGGTACCGTCCCCGCTCCATGAGCGAGCCCGCCGCCTTCGACGTCAAGCACCGCAGCCGCGCCCTCACCGAAGGGCCTGCACGCGCCGCCGCGCGCGCCTACCTGCACGGGATCGGCTACTCGGCCGAGGACCTCGCGAAGCCGATCGTCGGCGTCGCGCACTCGTGGATCGAGACGATGCCGTGCAACTTCAACAACCGCGTGCTCGCGGCGAGAGTGAAGGAAGGCATCCGCGCGGCCGGCGGCACGCCGATGGAGCTGAACACGATCGCGATCTCTGACGGGATCACGATGGGCACGTCGGGGATGCGCGCCTCGCTCGTCTCACGCGAGCTGATCGCCGACTCGATCGAGCTGGTCGCGAGCGCGCACCACTTCGACGCGCTCGTCGTCATCAGCGGCTGCGACAAGACGATCCCCGGCACGGTGATGGCGCTCGCGCGCCTCGACATCCCCGGACTGATGCTCTACGGCGGCTCGATCCGGCCCGGCACCTACAAGGGCGCCGAGGTGACGATCCAGCAGGTCTTCGAGGCCGTCGGCGCGCACGCGGCCGGGCGGATCACCGAGGAGGAGCTGCACGAGCTGGAGGAGGTCGCCTCGCCCGGCGCCGGCGCCTGCGGCGGCCAGTTCACCGCCAACACGATGGCGATGGCGTTTGAGGTGCTCGGCATCTCGCCGGCTGGCTCGTCGATGGTGCCGGCAGAGGATGGCGGCAAGCTCGCGGTCGCGCACGCGTGCGGGGAGCTGGCGATGGACGTGCTGCGGCGCGGCCAGCGCCCCAGCGACGTGATCGTCAAGCCTGCCCTGGAGAACGCGATCGCGGCCGTCGCGATGAGCGGCGGGTCGACGAACGCCGTGCTGCATCTGCTTGCGGTCGCACAGGAGATGGGCGTGCCGCTGACGATCGACGAGTTCGACCCGATCAGCGAGCACACGCCGCTGCTCTGCGATCTCCAGCCGGGGGGCAGATACGCCGCGACGGACCTGTACCAGGCCGGCGGCGTCCCACTCGTGCTGAAGCGGCTCGCCGAGGCGGGACTGCTGCAACGCGACGTCGTCACCGTCACCGGCCGCACGATCGGCGAGCACGCCGACGAGGCGCGGGAGACGCCCGGCCAGGACGTCGTCCGCCCGCTCTCCGACCCGCTGAAGGCCACCGGCGGCTTCGCGATCCTGCGCGGCAACGTCTCCCCGGACGGCTGCGTCGTGAAGCTGGCGGGGCACGAGCGGCGCCGCCACGTCGGCCCGGCACGCGTGTTCGACGGCGAGGAGGCGGCGATGGCGGCCGTCCTGGGCGATGAGATCCAGGCCGGCGACGTCGTGGTGATCCGCAACGAGGGCCCGGCCGGCGGCCCCGGGATGCGCGAGATGCTGGCCGTGACCGCCGCGATCCAGGGCGAGGGCCTGGGGGAGGAGGTGGCGTTGATCACGGACGGCCGCTTCTCCGGCGCCACGCACGGCTTCATGGCCGCCCACGTCGCGCCCGAGGCCGTCCGCGGCGGGCCGATCGGCGCGCTGCGCGACGGCGACGAGATCGCGATCGACGTCGACGGCCGGCGCATCGACGTCGCGCTCTCGGACGCCGAGATCGCCGAGCGGTCGAAGGACTACGTACCGGGTCCGCGCGCCGACGAGCACGTCGACGTCGCGATCCGCAAGTACGCGAAGCTCGTCGGCAGCGCCGCCGAGGGCGCCGTGACGCGGTAGCGCACGTCGCGCGCCGGCACGTCCGCACGACCTCTACCCTGTGGTCAGATGCGGATCGCGATCGACGTCGACTCGACGCTGCACCACTACTGGGACCTCTTCTCGCAGCTCGCGCAGCGGCGCTTCGGCGTCGTGCTCGCCTACGACGAGCAGGTCACGTGGGACATCGTGCAGCTGCGGCGCGAACAGATCGCGGCGCTCGTCGCCGAGAGCCACCGCCCGGAGCACGTGCTCGGCGCGGCGCCGTACACCGGCGCCGTCGAGGCGGTCGGCACGTGGCACGAGGCGGGCCACTTCATCCACGTCACGACCCATCGCTCGACCGAGGCGCACGACGCCACCGCGGCGTGGCTCGAGCAGATCGGCATGCCCTACGACGACCTGCACTGCTCGTGGGACAAGATCACCCGCTGCTCGCAGATCGACATCGACGTGCTGATCGACGACAGCCCGCAGAACATCCTGCGCGCGCAGGAGGCCGGCATCGTGCCGGCGACGCTCGCGCATCCGTGGAACCGCGAGCTGTGCCGCGAGGAGGGCGTCATCTGCGCCGCCGACTGGCAGGAGCTGGCGGAGCGGCTCGCGCCGGTGCTCGCCGCGCCGCTGCGCACGAAGTAGCCGCCGTGCCGATCGGCGCGCTCGGACAGTCGTCCGCTCGCGCGTGCCAGATCCCGTGCAGCCCTTCTCTGAACGTCCGCGCCCTGCGTAGAATCGCCCAGGAGGCGCTGTGCGCAGTCGTCGACTCATCATCGGGATGGTCATCGCGGCCGTGGCGCTCGTCGGCGCTGTCGGTGCGTGGGCGTACGACCACGGCAAGCGCGGCACGATCGCGAAGGGCGTGCAGGTCGGCGGCGTCGACGTCGGCGGCATGAGCGTCGAGCAGGCGCGCAGCGCGCTGCGCGAGCGCCTGCTGAGCAGCCTGCAGAGACCGGTCGTCGCCGCCTACGAGGGCAGACGCGTCGTGCTGTCCGCGAAGCGGGCGGGCGTGGCCGTCAACGTCGAGGCCGCCGTCGACGAGGCGCTCGCGCGCGGCCGCGAGGGGTCGATCTTCACGCGCATCGGGCGCGAGGTCACCGGCGGCAGCGTCGACGCGGAGGTCCAGCCGCGCGTCGTCTACTCGCGCGTCGCCGTCGAGCACTTCCTGGCCGAGACCTTCGACCGCTTCGACCGCGCTCCGCGCGACGCGAGCATCGCGTTCTCGCCGACGTCGCTGGAGCCGGTCGCGGCGCAGGACGGCGTGACGGTCCGGCGGGCGGCGCTGCGGCGGTCTGTCGTGCACGCGCTGACGACCGCCGACGCCCCGCACAAGGTCGCGGTGCGGGTGCGCACCTCCAAGCCGAAGGTCACGACCGCCCAGCTGGCCGCCAAGTACCCCGTCGTCATCACGGTCGATCGCGGGAGCTTCCGGCTGCGCCTGTGGAAGAACCTCAAGCTCGAGAAGACCTACACGATCGCCGTCGGCATGGCGGGCCTCGAGACGCCCTCCGGCGTCTACACGATCAACGACAAGCAGGTCGACCCGGTGTGGCACGTCCCCACCAGCGACTGGGCCGGGGACCTCGCCGGGCAGTCGATCCCGCCGGGACCGTCGAACCCGATCAAGGCGCGCTGGATGGGGATATACGCGGGCGCCGGGATACACGGCACCGAGGACATCGGCTCGCTCGGCAGCGCCGCCTCGCACGGCTGCGTCCGCATGGCGATCCCCGACGTGATCGACCTCTACGACCGCACGCCGATCGGCACGACGGTCTACATCGCCTGACCGTGGCGCGCCACGGGGCCGTTTCGCAGCTCCTCCAGCGAGATCTCGTCCCATCCGCTCTGCAGCAAAGAGGCATGATGCTCGCCATGGCGAATAGCGAGAGCGCCGATGAAGATGCCCCGCTCTTGCTTTCGCAGCACTGCGTACCACATGGTGGTCGCGTCGTCGCTGCCCTGGATCCGCAGCCACGGGCGCGCGGGCCCATCGGGCTCGCTCGCCAGCTCCGCTTCGATCAACTGTCTCCGCGTCGCGACCTGACCCGTGTCGGTGTCGATGAAGAAGATGGCCACAGCTGCCCAGCCTAGCGTCGCGCAGGCGCCGAGCGACGGCTGGCGCCGCGCGCTCACCCTGCTCGACCAGGACCTGCGGCGTCGCGGTGCGGCCGAGAAGACGCGTCACGCCTACGCCGTCGACGCGGGCCAGTTCGCGCGCTGGGCGACGGCGCAGCGGTTCGCTCCCACCGCGATCACGCCGCGCGCGTTGCGCCGCTACGCGGCCGGCCTCACGGAGGCCGGGCAGGCTCCGAGCACCGTTGCGCGCAAGCTCGCGTCGCTGCGCGGGCTGTTCCGCACGCTCGTCGAGCACGACGTGCTGGAGCAGAACCCGGCCGACCTGCTGTCGGCTCCGCGTCGCGAGCAGCGGCTCCCGCGCGTGCTGAAGGCGGCCGAGGTCGCCGCGCTGCTCGATCGCATCCCGGCCGACACGGCGCTGGCGCTGCGCGACCGCGCGCTGTTCGAGCTGGCCTACGCGTCGGGACTGCGCGCCGAGGAGCTCGTGCGACTCGACCTCGACGCGATCGACTTCGACGGCGAGCGCGTGCGCGTGGAGGGCAAGGGCGACAAGACACGCTTCGTCCCAGCCGGCGAGCCCGCGCTGCAGGCGATCGACCGCTACCTCACGCGCGGCCGCCCGGCGCTGCTCACGGCCGACGCGACGCGGGCGCTGTTCGTCTCGAAGTCGGGGCGGCGACTGTCGACGTCCGACGTGCGGCGTCGCCTGCGCGTGTGGGCGCGCCAGGCCGCCGGCGTCGCCTCGGAAGCCTCGCCGCACGCCCTGCGGCACTCGTTCGCGACCCACCTCCTGGACGGGGGCGCTGACCTCCGATCGATCCAGGAGCTGCTCGGGCACGCATCCATCAGTACGACGCAGGTCTACACTCGGGTAGAGTCCGCCCGACTGAGAACGGCCTACGCCCGTAGCCATCCTCGAGCCTAGGCGCAGGAGGCGGCGCTGGAAACCAACGTCAAAGCGATCGAGCTCAAGGACCTCTGGCGCCGCTACAAGGCAAGCGGTGACGGACGGGCCCGTGAGCGGCTGGTGGTCGCTTATTCCCCACTTGTGAAGTACGTGGCCGGTCGGATGGCATCCGGCCTGCCTGCGCACGTCGAGGAAGCGGACCTGATCTCCTACGGGTTGATCGGGCTCATCTCTGCGATCGAGCGCTTCGACCTTGGTCGCGAGATCAAGTTCGAGACCTACGCGATCCCGCGCATCCGCGGCGCGATCATCGACGAGCTGCGCTCGCTCGACTGGGTCCCGCGCAGCGTGCGCGCACGGGCGCGTGAGATCGAGCGCGCGAACGCGAAGCTCGAACACAAGCTGCAGCGCGCGCCGACCGACGAGGAGATGTCGAACGAGCTCGGCATGTCGATGGACGAGTTCCAGGACGCGCTGATCCAGATCTCGAACTCGACGATCGCCGCGCTCGACGAGCTGTGGACCGTCTCCGACTCCAGCGGCGACCAGATCTCGCTGCTCGACACGATCCAGGACCCGGACGCGCCCGATCCCGAGAAGCTCGTCGACGCGAGCGAGCTGAAGGATCGCGTCGCCGACGCGATCGCGCGCCTGCCCGAGCGCGAGAAGCTCGTGATCGCGCTCTACTACTACGAGAACCTGACGCTGCGCGAGATCGGGGAAGTGCTCGGCGTGACCGAGTCGCGCATCTCGCAGCTGCACACGAAGGCCGTGCTGCGCCTGCGCTCCCGCCTCGGCGAGAACGGCGACCTGGACCTGCGCTAGCGCGCGAAATTCCCGCCCGCGAGCGCCGCGTGGCGGGTATGGTCGGATCTCCAGCTCACCG
Organism: uncultured Actinomycetes bacterium; assembly: GCA_963812435.1. Classification (GTDB taxonomy): domain Bacteria; phylum Actinomycetota; class Thermoleophilia; order Solirubrobacterales; family Solirubrobacteraceae; genus Conexibacter. The sequence goes on along the minus strand of CAWEUZ010000005.1, from coordinate 491,551 downwards.
AGAGGAGACCCGGCATGCACACGTCCGCCGACCGGATTCGCAACGTCGCCCTCGTCGGACACCGCGGCAGCGGCAAGACCTCGCTGCACGAGGCGCTGCTGTACACGGCCGGAGCGCTCGGCCGCCTGGGACGCGTGACGGAGGGGACGACGGTCTCCGACGCCGATGCGGACGAGAAGGCGCGGCAGATGTCGATCTCCGCGGCGCTGACGTCCTTCGAGTGGCAGGAACGCAAGGTGAACCTGCTCGACACGCCGGGCGAGCCGAGCTTCGTCGCAGACGCGCTCGGCGCGCTGCGCGTGTGCGAGTCGGCGATCTTCGTCGTCAACGCGGTGATGGGCGTCGAGGTCACGACGACGCGCCTGTGGCAGCGCGCGGCCGAGCTGGACCTCGCGCGGCTCCTGTTCGTGAACATGCTCGACCGCGAGCGGGCCGACTTCTTCCGCGCGCTCGACGGGCTCAAGGCCGCCTTCGGCCCGCACGTCGTCGCGACCGAGATCCCGATCGGCTCCGAGCACGACGTGACCGGGGTGATCGACCTCGTCGACATGAAGGCCTACGCCTACGACGGCGATGGGCGCGAAAACTGCAGGGAGATCCCGATCCCGGAGGAGATGGCGGGGTTGGCGGAGGAGTACCGCGAGAAGCTGATGGACGAGGTCGCCGAGAACTCCGACGCGCTGATGGAGCGCTACCTCGAGGGCGAGGAGATCTCGCACGACGAGATCGTCGGCGCGCTCAAGGAGGGCACCAACCACGGCGCGCTGTTCCCCGTCACGTGCGGCGTCGCGACGCGCAACCTCGCGACCAACCGCCTGCTCGACGCGATCGTCGAGGACCTCCCGTCGCCGGTGAAGCACGGCGGGCTCGACGTCGCCGGCATGACGCTCGAGCCGGACGAGCAGGCCGACCTCTACGCCTACGTCTTCAAGACGCGCGCCGACCCGTTCGCCGGCCGCATCAACCTCTTCCGCGTCTACCAGGGCGTGATGCGCCACGACAGCCAGGTGCTCAACACGCGCGCCCACGCGAAGGAGCGGATCGGGCAGCTGCTTGCCTTCCAGGGCCGCGAGACGCAGCACGTCGACGAGTTCGGCCCCGGCGACATCGGCGCCGTCGCGAAGCTCAAGGAGACGCGCGCCGGCGACTGGCTGGCGGCGCGCGACGAGCCGATCGAGATGCCCGCGATCGCGCTTCCGGCGCCCGTGATGGCGTTCGCGATCGAGCCGAAGACGAAGGGCGACGAGGACAAGGTCTTCACGGCGTTGCGGCGGCTCCAGGAGGAGGATCCGACGATCGACCTGCACCGCGACGAGCAGACCGGCGAGCAGATCGTCGCCGGCCTCTCGCAGGTGCACGTGGAGGTCGTGATAGCGCGGCTGCGCGAGCGCTTCGGCGCGGAGGTGGAGCTGCATCCGCCGCGCGTGCCCTACCAGGAGACGATCCGCGGCAGCGCGAGAGCGCATGGCCGCCACAAGAAGCAGAGCGGCGGGCGCGGCCAGTTCGGCGACTGCCACATCGAGGTCGAGCCGCTGGCGCCCGGAGAGGGCTTCGAGTTCGTCAACGCGATCAGAGGCGGCTCGATCCCCGGCGGCTTCGTTCCGGCGGTCGAGAGAGGCGTGAAGGAGGCGATGCAGCGCGGCACGGTCGCCGGCTACCCGGTCAAGGACGTGCGCGTGCGCCTCTACGACGGCTCCTATCACTCGGTCGACTCGTCCGAGATGGCGTTCAAGACGGCCGGGCTGCTCGCGATGCGCGATGCGCTGGCGGCGGCCAGCCCCGTGCTGCTGGAGCCGATCATGCAGGTCGCCGTCGCCGTGCCGGAGGACGCCGTCGGCGATGTGATCGGCGACCTCAACAGCCGTCGCGGCCGTCCGCTCGGGATGGAACCGGCCGGCGGGATGACCGAGGTGCGGGCGGAGGTGCCGATGTCCGAGATGCTCGGCTACGCCCCCGACCTGCGCTCGATCACCGGCGGCCAGGGCGAGTTCACGATGGAGCTGGTGCGCTACGAGGAGGTCCCCGGCCACCTCGTCGAGAAGATCGTGGCGCAGGTCCGGGAGCAGACCGAGGCGGTCGGCGGGTAGCGCTGCCGCGCCTCGCCGGGCGGAGGCCGGTTGCTAGGCTCGGCGGCCGATGACGACGAAGGACATCCGCACCGCGCAGGTCCAGGTCACCTGCGACGTCTGCGGCCGAACGCTGCTGCGCGGCGAGCGCGCCGAGACGTACATCGCCGGCGGCAGCCGCCGCCAGGTGTGCGAGCTGTGCACCGCCCGCGCGGTTCACGAGGGGTGGGTGCGCGAGGGCGTCGCGCTCGAACGCGCGACGCGCAGCTTCGAAGGGGACCGCCGTCGCTCGCTGCTCGGCCGCCTGCGGCGCGTCGGCGCCGGCGAGCGCAGCGCCGGGCCGCCGTCCCCGTCCGGGAACGGCGGGAGCACCCCCGCCCGCAACGGCCGCAACGACCATGGCGAGGACCGCGATCCGACGCCGGCGCCGGAGCCGCGTCAGGTGCGCGCCGTTCCGACGAGCCTCGAGCAGCGCGCCGGCAGCGCGATCGAGCGCTTCAACCGCAGCGATCATCCGCGCACGGTCGCCGGCGTCGCGCGCTCGCTCGGCGCGCCCGTGGTCGTCGTGCGACCGAGCGATCAGGACGGCTCGCAGGTCGGGATCGTCGTCTCGTGGGAGCTGTGCTGGTACCGCTACGAGGTGGACCTGTCCGACGACGGCGCCGCCGTCCGGCTTGCGGGGCAGGGCTACGAGCTGACCGAGATCCCGGTCGAGGATCGCGTCGAGGCGAACGCCGCCGCCGACGAGTACGGCACCCTGACGCCGGCCTGATCGTTAGCATCCCGCGCCGATGAGGGCTGGGCGTTGATCTACTGCGTGGTGCCGGCGGCGCTGGCCGACGAGCTCTACGACAAGCTCGTCTCCTACTACGCGGACGACGCGAACGTGACGGTGATCGTCGACCGCCGCAAGGGGGAGCGCCGCAAGGCCGGCGACGACGGCGGCGGCAAGCGCCAGCTGCGCGACCGCCGGCAGCGCGCGCCGGCCCAGCGTCGCACGCCGGCCGGCACGTGAGCGCCCGGGCTCGATGAAGGTCGTCGTCCACGTCGACGGCGGTGCGCGGGGCAACCCGGGGCCCGCCGCGATCGGCGTCGTCGTCTCCGACTCTGACGGCGGGGTGCTGGAGGAGCTCGGCGAGCCGATCGGCGAGACGACGAACAACGTCGCCGAGTACCGCGCGCTGCTGCGAGGGCTGGATCGGGCGCGTGCGCTCGGCGCGAGCGAGGTCGAGGTCGTCGGCGACTCCGAGCTCGTCGCCAAGCAGGTCAACGGCCAGTACAAGGTCAAGCATGCGGGCCTCAGACCGCTGCATGCGGACGCCTTGCGCGCGCTCGCCGCGTTCGAGCGCTGGCGGGTGCGCACGGTCCCGCGCGCCCAGAACACCGCGGCCGACGCGCTCGTCAACGCCGCGCTCGACGCCGCCGCCTGACCCCCTCGTCGCCCCGGCGGGGTTCGCGCGATGACGGTCGCCGGGCTGCCGCGGCCGCGGCGCGTTCGCGCAGGGGCCGGTCGTGGGTATCCCCAAAGCGCGCCGAGGAAAGGGGATGACCGATGTCAGAGCAGCGCACGGTGGCACAGGCCAGCCACCAGACGATCCGTCTCAGCAAGGGCAAGCACGCCGCTCCGAGCGAGGGTGCCTGCGTCATGGAGCTCTCGTCGATGCTCGCGGGCGAGCCGTTCAGCGATCGGCCTGCGTCCGTGTGTCCGGTGATCGCGGGCTTCATGCGCGCCTACAACGACCGCGTCGACGACGTGCGGCGCCAGGACCTCTACCGCTTCGCGGCGGAGGTCGTGGGCACGCGCGCCGCGCCTGAGGTCGAGCAGGCGCGTGAGCGTCGCTGCCTGGAGTGGGCGGACGGGATGCGCCGCCAGCGGCCGCGTCCGCTGCGCTGGATCGCTCGCAGCGCGCCGGGGTCGGTCGATCGCCGCCTCGGGCTCGATGCCGCGGGCACGTACGCGGCGCGCTCGATCCGCCGGCACGGCGATCGCACGCACGCAACCGCGCTGGCGCTCGTGGAGGAGCTGATCGCGATGGGCCGCACGCCCGTCGAGGTGCGGCGGATGCCGGCGGCGAGCTTCGCGGCCGACGCGTCGCCCTACGCTATCGGCTGATCCGCAGGCCGCCCGCGCCGACGAGGTCGTCCGATTCCAGGGCGACCTCGTCGGCGTGGTCGGCCGCGACCGTCAGCAGCCAGCTGCCGCGTTCGTCGCGGCGCAGCAGATCGCGTTCGGCGAGCGTGCCGAGCGCGGAGGTGACCGACGGACGCTGGGCTCCGACGAGCAGCGCGAGCTGCCTGTGCGTGAGCGCCAGCGGGATCAGGACGCCGTCGGCCGTGACCTTGCCGAAGCGGTCGGCGAGGTGCCAGAAGAAGGCCAGCAGGCGCGTGTCGACGCGCTTGAGGCTGTGGATGCTGACCATCACGCCGAGGTTGTTCGCCCGGTCCGTGGCGCGGGCCACGAGGGCGGTCACGAGCGCGGGCCAGTGCGCGGCGACGCGCAGGAAGCGGCGGTCGAGCACCGCGAGGCGGGTCGGCTCCACGACGCGCCAGCCGATCTCGTGACGCATCGGGGCATCGCTGCCGTGACCGTCCTCGGAGCGCAGAAGCGTCCCCGGGCCGACCAGCTCGCCGCAGCGCGCGTCGGCGACGGTCACGTCGCGGATCAGGAGACCCTCCAGCACGAGCATCCCGAGCTCGGCGCCGAGGGCGCCGTCATTCGGGGGATCCCAGTCGCCCGAGGGCAGCTCGACCACCGCCGCGACGGCGTGCTGGCGGGCGCGGGCGCGGTCCGGCTCGGCCAGGACGGTGCGCAGCCCGGCGTCGTGATCGAGCACATACACGAACTGCTCGGTGGGGCGGATGTGCTCGGTGACGGACACGCAGGGAGTCACGTACCCGTTCCTGGCGAGTTGCTCGCACGGATTTTCGCGCGGGTGATCTCGCGCGGGCGTCGCCGGCACTGCGGGAGGCCGGCGACGCCCCGCGACATGCGGGTACGGCGCGGCGACTACGGCTTGATGAAGGGCTTGATGAAGGCCATCGCGACTCACCTCCTCTCGCGTCGAGCGCTGCGACTGCGCATCAGCTCGCTCGGCTCGCGACGTACACGAGCTTCGTGTGGACGTCGTCGTCGGCGGCGTCGTGGAGGACGGCGCCGGTGGACTGGCCGAGCACGGCTCGGCAGGCGAGCCCCGCTGAGTCGAGGGCCTGGCGGATCGCGTCCTGCGTGTGGTGACGCTGTACGTGGCGGCTCACGCGCCGCCGGCCGCCGCGGCCGGTGATCTCGATCGTCGCGACGCAGAGCGCGCCGGGGGCGATCGTCCCCGGCGTCTCGCCGCGGCAGACCGCGGACGCGAGGGGACGCTCGAACGACGTGCGCGCGGCGAAGCCGGCGCGGTACGTCGCCAGGCTGTTGACGTCGAAGACGTACACGCCGTCGGGCGCCAGCGAGCGGGCGACACCGGCGAACGCCGCGGCGAGGTCGTCGGGCGACAAGAGGTAGTTGACCGCGTCGTCGAGGCACGTGACGAGTTCGAACGCGCCAAGTTCGGGCAGCTCGCGCATGTCTGCCACGAGCACCTGCTCGGGATCGACGGCGGTGCGCATCCGCGCGCGGGCCACCATCGCGGGCGAGATGTCGCACGCCCACACGTCGTAGCCGCGCTCGAGCAGGGGCGCGAAGCTCTTGCCGGTGCCGCACCCGACGTCGAGCGCGCGGGATCCCCGCGGGCCGTGGAAACGCGCCGCATCGAGCAGCGCGGCGATCCAGCCGGCGTGGTCGTAGTCGGCGGTGAAGCGGTCGTAGACGGGCGCGAGTCGCTCGTAGGCGAGCAGCGCCGGCGTCGCGGTCATGGTCGTCATGACCACAGAGACCCGCCAAACGCTCACGATCGTTTCACATACTTCGTGAACTTCTACGCAACCTGAGCGATGCTGCACATGTGGCTGGAGCTGGCTTGGGGGGTTGCCCGCCTCCAGCGGGCGAGGAGTGGAACTGGAACCTGATGCGCGCGGCGGCGACTCGCGAGGCGCGCCGATACGTCATGGCCGCGCACGAGGTCGACGAAGTCGTGCAGGAGGCGCTCGTGCGCGCATGGCGCCGCCGCGCCAGCTGCCGCGGCGCCGATCAGATGCCGTGGATGCGCCAAATTGCGCGCAACGAGGCGCTGCGCCTGCTCGACCGCCGCCGTCGCCGCTCGGAGCACGAGCTGCTCGACGACGACACGCTGCTCGGGGGTTTGCCCGACGGGACGGCCGCCGACAGAGAGGAGGCGCTGCTGCTCCGGATGGAGGTGGAGCAGCTCGTCGGCACGCTCAGCGTTGCCGATCGCAAGCTTCTTGCTCTACGCTATGAGGACGATCTCAGCCAGCCGGAGGTCGCTCGTCTGATGGGCATCCCGGAGGGAACCGTGAAGATTCGACTGCATCGTCTCCGTGGGAGACTGCGCAAGGCACTGGACGCCGCAGCATGAGGCCCTACAGCGACATCAACGATCCCCGACTGATCAAGGCGCTTGCGCACCCGCTGCGCGTGCGCATCCTGTCGGTGCTCGAGACGCGTGAGCTGGCGAGCCCCAACGAGCTCGCCGACGAGCTCGAGGTCTCGCTCGGAGTCGTCAGCTACCACGTGCGCCGCCTGCACGCGCTCGGATTCCTCGAGCTCGTGAGACGGACGCCGCGGCGCGGGGCCATAGAGCACCACTACCGCGCGAAGGCGCGGCCGCGCGTCTCCGACGACGTCTGGGCCGAGACGCCGGGCATCGTCAAGCGCGCGATGATCGGCGCGACCCTGCAGCAGATCACCGGCTACGTGAACGCCGCTGCTGCCGGTGGCGGATTCGACCGCACCGAGGCGCACCTGAGCCGAACCGTCCTGATGCTCGACGACGAGGGCTGGAAGGAGCTCGCCGCCGAGATGGTCAGATGGGTCGACGTCGTCGAGCGGATCGAGGCCGAAAGCCAGTCGCGCATCGAGCGCTCGCCGGGCGGCGAGAGCGAGAGCACGGCCAAGCGCACGGCCGCGGTGATGATGCTCTTCGAGAGCGCCGGCGTGCCGGACGACGGGCCCAGAGCCGACGATGCGGGCAACGGCCATCTCGGCCGCCGCTCCTCGCGCCGGCCGCGCCAGCTGCGCGCCGAGACGCCCTCCTGAGAGCTATACTCGCGACCCGCTGCGGCTGTAGCTCAGTTGGCTAGAGCGTCTGCTTGCCATGCAGAAGGTCGAGGGTTCGAGTCCCTTCAGCCGCTTTGATCGAACGGCCCGCCAGCGCGGGCCGTTTGTCGTTTTAGGCGGCAGCGTCAGGTAGCGACGGCGGGGAGCGGGTACCAGAAGCGGGTACCAAACGTGCCATGGCGGCTGGGAATCTTCGTGCTCGGCGGAACAGCGCTGTTGCGCGCCCGGATTGGCGGCGCCGCCTGCGGCGGCGCCGCGCGACACAGGGGACACGGCCGCGGGCGCCGCCGCACGCGGCGACGGCACAGCCGCCGGCTAGTGCTTCAGTCGGTTGCTCGGACCGTCGCGGCGGTGATCTGGTCCACGGCCTCAAGGGCGAGGGCGGCGAGGTGGCCGACGCCGCGCAGGCCGAGGCCGTGGGCGAGCTTGTCCAGGCGGACGGAGGTCGGGTTCGCTCGCGCGTGCTCGATGTCCGAGACGAGCCGCGGGCCGACACCGGCCCGGCGTGCGACCTCTGCCTGCGAGAGTCCGTCTCGATCCCGGATCGCGCACGTCACGAGGGCGATGCCGGTCCAGAACCGGCGAACGCTCTCGGAAGGATCAGGCGGCGATCTCGTCACCAGTCCCTCCTGCGCTGGCTCGCGCGTCGGTCGCGAGCAGCACGGCCACCCTCGTCAGCTCGCGGGCGGGCGGTGCAGCTCCCTCGGCGATGTCGGTGCCGACGCGCTCGCGAGTCTGGAGCCCGAGTTCGCCGAGGCGCGCGACGTAGTCGTCGGTGAGGAGCTGCATGCGTGCGAGCGCCTCGGGGTCGAGCGTGACGGTGGTGTCGCAACGGCCGTGGTCGCGCTCGATGTCTGTCACGACGAGTGCAGCGCGGATGCCCCACAGCATCGACACGACACGCTTGCGGTCCGTGAGCTGGTAGTGGTGCACGGCGGCGCCGCGCCGCTGCGTGCGGCCGGCGAGCCGGACGATGCCGTGTCTTCTGAGACAGCTGATGTGGTAGCTCGCGGTGCCAAGCGCCAGTCTTTGCGCCTTGGCGATCTCGCTGGGCGTCGCGGTCCCCGCGGTCAGGAGGTGGTGCAGGATCTCGATGCGGAGCGGATGCCCGACCGCCGTAAGCCAGTCCGCGGGGGCGGGTCGTCGCGGCGAAGGTCGATCCTCGCGCCCCATCAGCAGCTCGTCGCGACTCGAAAGCGGGGGTGCCCGCCGAGTCCGGCCCCGGAAGGGAGGGACCGGACTCGGCGGGCGTTGTGCGCCGGGACGGGATCGCGCACAAGACGACGCCGCGAGACCTCCGCGGCGCGGAGTCGCTCCGCGTCCGGTCGGACGCGCAGCACATGGACGGGCGTTGGCGCGTCAACCATCGGGCGCCAGCTCCTGTTGGTGACGGCGTGACCCCGGCGGCCTTGGGGGAAGGCCACCGGGGTCGTGCCTACTCCTCGCGTGACCGAGCACGCCGTCTGGTTGGGGGATTCGACGGCGCACGCCGCCCGCCGAGCGGGCGATTCACGGTGAGCGAGGAGGCCCTGCACCCGCGGCATGATGGGTGAGACAAAAGCCACGGACTAGTAAGCGGGTTAGCGTTTACCTGCTTGATTAGTGAGTCGGACGACCTATAGGCTGCCGCCAGAAACGCAGGCGTCTTTCGGGGGCGCTGACCAGGGTCCGGTGGGGGTCCTGGGGGACGGGCAGCACGGGAGAGACGGTGACGACGAGCGGTGCCAAGCTGAGGCCGAGCGCAAAGCTTGCGGTGTTGGGGCTGGTGCTCCAGCGCCCAAGCTGGGGCTACGAGCTGGTGGCGCGATTCGATCGCGCGTTCGCCAAGCAGCAGCCGTGGCCGTGGCGCGTGACGCCGCAGGCGATCTACGGCGCCTTGAATGACCTCGAAGCGGCGGAGATGATCGAGCGCATCGAGCCCGAAGGCGAACCGCGCACGGTGTCCGCGCAGCGCAGCGCGCGGCAGCACTACAGGGGGACAGCCGGCGGGGCTCGCTCGATGCGCGGGTGGCTCGCCTCGCCGATGGTGAGCAACCCCTCGCGGGAGGAGTTGCTGATCCGCCTGCACTTCGGCGGCGCCGACGACGCGAGCCTGCGCGAAATGTTGAGACTGCACGCTGTGGAGTGCTTGGAGGAGTTGGAACGGATCGGCGCCATCGTGCCCGTGACCCGTCCCGAGCGGCTCGTGGCGGAGGATCGGCGCCTCGCCGTGCAGGCGCGTTTGACGTGGATCGACTTCGCGCTCGCCGAGCTGCGCGCGCCGGCCGACGCACCGATCCAGCCTGTGGACGATCGACCGTGAGCGTTCTGGAGCTGGCCGGAGTCTGGAAGCGCTATCGGCGCGGACACCGGGAGCTGGTGGTGCTGCGCGAGGTGTCGCTCGCGATCGGCACAGGCGAGGTCGTCAGCGTCACTGGTGGCCGACGCTCGGGACGGACGACGCTGCTTCGCATCGCGGCGGGCGTCGAGACTCCCGACGAGGGCACCGTGCGCTTCGCCGGCGCCGACCTGCGCGGAGCGCCGCGCGAGCTGCGCCGCCAGCTCGTCTTCGCGAGCACCCGGTTCATCCCGCCGCTTGGAAGCGACGTGATCGAGCACGTCATGGCACCGCTCCTCGCGGTGCGCGTCCGGCGCGGTCAGGCGAGCTTGCAGGCGCACCGTGCGCTGGAGCGCGTCGGTGCCGCGGACCTGTCGCTCACATCGCCCGAGACGCTGATCCCGTCGGAGGCGCTGCGCGTTGCCGTGGCTCGTGCGATTGTGCGCGAGCCACGGCTGGTGATCTTGGACGAGCCGACGAACGGCGTCGACACGTTGGAGCGCGACTCCCTGCTCTTGCTTCTCCAGACCATCGCGCACGAGTCCGGGATGGCAGTGCTCCTCACTGGTGGCGAGACGGCATCCGTCACCGGCGCCGACCGTGTGATGCGGCTCATGGGCGGCGAGCTGCTCGGGCGCACGGCGTCAGCTTCGGCCGATGTGGTCGAGCTGCGCCGTCCAGCGCCCGACCGCCCAGCGGAGCCGTCCGGGTGAGCGCGAAGCTGGAGTTGCGAGAGGTGGTCAAGCACTACCGGGCCGGCGAGATCGTGTGCGCGGCAGATCGCGTCTCCCTCACCGTCGAGCCCGGCGAGCTGGTCGCGCTCTACGGCCCCAGTGGATCGGGAAAGACGACGCTCCTGCTCATGGCGGGCGCGTACCTTCAGCCGGACGCGGGCGCCGTGCTGTTCGACAGCCTCGAGCTGACAGCGTTGACCGCATACGAGCGCGCGCTCTATCAGCGCCGCGAGGTCGGCCTCGTGCAGCAGAGGTTTCACCTCACCCCCGGCGCGACCGCGATCGACAACGCGACGGTCAAACTGCTCGCCGACCGCGTGCCGCTCACGGAGGCGCGCAAGCGCGCCGTGCCGTGGCTGGAGCGGGTCGGCCTCGGCGCCCGCCTGGGGCACACCCCGGCGCAGCTCTCCGGTGGAGAGCAGCAGCGCGTCGCGCTCGCCCGCGCGCTCGTGAACGAGCCTCGCCTGATCCTCGCCGACGAGCCGACCGCGTACCTCGACAGCAGGCGCGGCGCCGAGATGCTCCGGCTGCTCGCCGGGCTCGCGCACGAGCGCGACATCGCGGTGCTGCTGGTGACGCACGACCCGGATGCGGCGGTCGTCGCCGACCGCATCCACACGTTGAGCGACGGCCTGCTCGCGGACGGCCCTCCTGTGTTCCTCGCGCCGTCCACCAGTCCCGATGGCGGAGTAGCTGACCGTGCGACCTGAAGCACTCCTGCACTTCTACCGCCAGCGACTGAGAACGCACCTCGTGCAAGAGCTGCTCGCTGGCGCCGGCATCGCGATCGGGGTCGCGCTCGTCTTCGCGGTGATCGTCTCGAACACGAGTATCAGATCGTCCGCGAGCCAGATCGTCCACGGCATCGCCGGCAGCGCCACTTTGCAGCTCGACGCACGCGACGAGCACGGATTCTCAAGCGGGCTCCTGCTCGGCGTCCGCGCGATCCCGAGCGTCGAGCACGCGACCGGCATCATGGAGCAGCGCGCGATCCTGTCCGGCACACACAGCCGGCGCGGCATCGTGCTCGTCGGCGTCGACGCCAGCCTCGTGCAGCTCGGCGGTCCGCTCACGCAGGACTTCAGCACCGACAGCGGCCTGACGCTCAGACACGGCCTGCTGGTGCCGCGCGGCGTCGCCGACTCGATCGGCGTCCCGAGAACACAGCCGGACAGCAAGCGCACCGTGTTCCTCCGACTGCGCGGAACGGCAGGCCGCGTGCCTGTGGCTGCCGTGCTCGGCTCCGACGTGATCGGCGCGCTGTCGGACGCCCTCGTCGTTGTCGGACCGCTCGACTACGTGCAGCAGCTCGCGGCGCTGCCGGGACGCCTCACGCGAATCTTCGTCCAGCCGCAGCCGGGCCAGGAAGACGCTGCGCGGCGCGATCTGACAACGCTGGCCGGCGGTCGCATCACCGTCGCTCCGGTGGACAACGAGACGCGCATCCTCGGACAAGCGGCGGCACCCGCCGACCAGTCCACGAGCCTGTTCGCCGCGATCAGCGCGATTGTCGGCGTGCTGCTCGCCTTCAACGCCATGCTGCTCACCGTGCCCGAGCGGCGTCGTGCGATAGCCGAGTTCCGCACGCACGGCTACACCCCGCGCCAGGTCATCGGCATGGCCGCCTTCGAAGCAGCGCTGCTCGGCTCCATCGCATCGGCGGTCGGCATCGCGCTCGGCTTCGTGCTCGCACAGACGTTCTTCTCCGGCGTGCCGACGTACCTGGCGTTCGCGTTCCCGCTCGGCGCCCAGCAGACGGTGCCGGCCTGGACGATCGTCCTCTCCTTCCTCGGCGGTCTGCTCGCGACGTTCCTGGCCGCCGCTCAGCCGTTGATCGACCTGCTTCCCGGCCGCCCGCGCGATGCCGTCTATCGCGAAGAGGGCGAGCCGGGCCAGGCGCTCGGCGCTCGCGCGCAGCGTGTCGTCGGCGTCGGCGCCGCGCTCCTGCTGCTCGGCGCCACACTGCTCGTCGCGCTCGCCCCGTCCACGACGGTCATTGGTATCGCCGCGCTCGCCGTGGGCGTCCTCCTCTTGTTGCCCACCGCGCTTGGGCTCGTGATCGCGGCGGCTGACCGCATCGCCGGGTCGCGCTCCAGCTTGAACATGCTGATCGTGGCTGTCATGGCGCTGCGCGCGGCGCGTCTGCGCGGGATCGCCCTCGCGGCGACGGGTGCCGTTGCGGTGTTCGGAAGCGTCGCGATCGAGGGCGCGCACCGCGACCTCTCGCGCGGCCTGAACCACAACTTCGCGCAGTACCTCGGCACAACGGACCTCTGGGTCACGACCGGCGGCGACGACCTGACGACTGAGAACTTCCGGCCTGACGACGCGCTCGCACGTATCCGCCGCGTGCCGGCGGTGGCGGCGGCACGCCCGTACTTCGGGAGTCTGCTCGACGTCGGACAGCGGCGCGCCTGGGTCATCGCCCGCTCCTCGCAGGATCGCGAGATGCTGCCGCCCGGCGAGGTCCAGAGCGGCGACGCGAAGCGCGCCGACGAGCTGCTGCGACGAGGCGGTGCCGTCGCCGTCTCCGAGAAGATCGCCGCCGCGCAGCACGTCGGCGTCGGGGGGATGCTCGCGCTGCCGACGCCGACCGGCACGCACCGCTACCGGATCGTCGCGACCATGACGAACCTCGGATGGGGACCGGGTGCCGTGATCCTGAACGCGGCGGACTACCAGCGCGCGTGGGCCACGAGCGACCCCACCGCGTTCGAGGTTGACGTGCGCCCCGGCTTCTCGCCAGCCGCCGCGAAGGACGCCGTGCAACGCGCCATCGGTCCACGCCTCGCCCTTCATGTCCAGACCGCTGCGGAGCGCAAGCAGCAGTACTTCGCGCTCGCGGCCGATGGTCTGCACCGTCTCACTCAAATCTCGATCCTGCTGCTCGTCGCGGCCGCCATCGCGCTCGCGACCGCGACCGGCGCGGCGATCTGGCAGCGGCAGGCGTCCTTCATCGACTACCGCTACCAGGGCTTCACGGCACGTCAGCTCTGGTCGGCGCTGCTGATCGAGAGCGGGATCGTGCTCGCGACCGGCTGCGCGGTAGGCGCGGCCGCTGGCGTCTACGGGCAGTTCTTGTTGGGCCGCTGGTTGCGGCTCACGACCGGCTTCCCTGCTCCGTTCGAGCCGACGCTGCTTCCCCCGTTCGCGACCTTCGCTCTGGTGGCGATCGTCGCGCTCGGCTTCGTCGCCTGGCCGAGCTACCGCGCCGTCCGGTCCCCCGTCGATCGAGGGCTGCAACCCTAGCTTTACCACCTAACGGCGGCGGGACGGGGGATCCTGCCGGCCATGACCCTCCCGGCGACCCGGCCGCGCCGCGGAGCGCGCGACACGCGCGCCCTGATCGGAACACTCGCCCGCTACTGGTTCGCGATCTTCCCAGTCGCTCGCGCCGAGCTGGCGCACTGGCGTCTCCGTGCCGCGGCGATCCCCGACGAGACGCTGCGCCGCCACGCGCTCGAGACGCTCGCTGATGAGCACCTCAACGCGGAGGGTGCCGCGGTGTTCGCGGTGCTCGCGCCACGCCGACAGCGCGCGCTCGTCGTGCGGCTGCTCGTGCGCTACCAGCTCATGTACGACTACCTCGACACGCTGACGGAGCAGCCTGTCGCAGCTCCGCTGAGAGCGAGCCGCCACCTTCACCGGGCACTGACCGCAGCACTCGGCGAGCAGTCGCCGACGAGCAGCTACTACGCCCACTATCCGCACGCCGACGACGGCGGCTACCTGCCCGAACTCGTCGGCGCCTGCCGCGCCGCGTTCGAACGGCTGCCCGCTGCCGGCCGTGTCGCGCCGCTGGCGCTGCGCGCCGCGCGCCGGTCGGCGGAGGGCCAGAGTCGCAACCATGCCGCGATGCTCACCAGCGACTCGGGGCTCGTGCGCTGGGCGATCCGCGAGACGCCCACTACGAGCGGCCTCCGATGGTGGGAGACGGCGGCCGCCGCCGGCTCGTCCCTCGCGATACACGCGCTGCTCGCCTCCGCCGCGGACCCGTCGCTTAGCGCCGCGGCGGCGGAGCGCGTCGAGCACGCCTACTGGCCGTGGATCAACGGCCTCAACACGCTGCTGGAGTCGATGATCGACGCGCCGCACGACATCGCCACGGCGAACCACAGCTACGTCGAGCACTACGCGGCGCCGCAACTCATGGCCGATCGCCTGGAGGTGATCGCGGCGCGTGCCACCGACGCCGCCCGCCGCCTGCCGCACGCACACCTACATGCCGCGATCCTCGCCGGCATGGCCGCCTTCTACCTCGCCGCTCCAGAGGCGCAGCTACCCTCCGCGCGCCCGGCCGCCCGCCGGGTGCGCCGTTGCCTCGGCGGTAACGTCGGTCTGCCGCTCGCCATGCTTCGCGCACGCCGCTGCTTCAGGCGCCGGCGACCGCGCCAGCGATAAGCGCCCGGCTGCGCCACAAGCCGCGTCGCGGCGTCCACAACCGCCTCCGGGCGGTGTCACCGTTGTACACCGTGCATCTAGTCTGCGCTGCTTTTACGGTCACAGTGGGGGGCGTGGCTGGGGTTGCCGCGTCGTTCCTGCGCGGTGGCGGTCGGGGTGTGGTTCTCGGGGCTCGTGCCGGCTGTTGCCGGCGCGAGCTGGTCGCGGTCGTGGTGGGCCTGGAGGCGGTCGGCTCGGCGGATGGGGCTGGTGGTGTGGGAGGCGAGTGCGTCGGCGAGGTAGGGCGCGGCGATCCGGATCGAGGCGCCCCCGAGCAGCGCGCGCACTGAGACGCGCGGCTGGATGCTGGCGCCGCTCATGCCGAGCGCGAGCGGGTAGCTCGCATGCATCCGCGTCGAGCCGCCGTCATACGGTGTATTGTTTGCACTGGTTTCTTGCTCAGAAACCGTGGACAGGGGACACGTCCGCACTATCGGAGGACTGACGTGCTTCATCGCTGTCTCACGCGAACGCGAGACGTGCTCGCGTTCCACGCGGCGCGTCTCATGGTCGCGGCGGCTCCGGCGCCTAGCGCACACGCCGCCTGGAAGCGCTACGCGGCGCGTCCGTTGCGCCCGTAGCGCTTCGCACTGGCATTGAACGTTCTACGACGCCCGTTGCTCTAAACGGCTGGCGTCCGCTCGCACTCAACCTGTGGCGGAGGCCGGCGCCAAACGCAGTACCAGGCAATCAGCTCTACGAGGAGGCAAGATGAGGCGCAGGTGCAGGGGATTGACGAGGCGAGGACGCCGGCTGTCGGGGCGGCGTGGGGGAAGCGCGGTAGCCGTGCTGCTCGCGATGATGCTGCTGACAGGGTTCTCGTCTCCTGCTGCGAGCGATCCGCTCGATCCGCATTTGACGAGTTTCGAAGCGTTTATGGACAATCCCGATCTGGTGCCGACGGTTGGGTATGCGTTTGGGCTTGAGGCGCACTACGACGACTCGATGCCGGGCTGGGTCCATGGTTCGATGTTCGAGTGGAAAGACGGGGATTGGAGCCTCCTTACGGATAGCTGCTTCAACATCAGCTGCGTGACCGGTGTCGAGGCCGACCCACCCGAGGAGATCTCAAGACCGCACGATCGGCAGTTTCAGATCGTGCTTTACGGCGAAAGTGGCCCGTACGACTGGATGGACCTTGTCGTTCACGAGAAGCGGCTGCACTTCACGATCACCATGGATTTCGACGGGGGCTACGTCACGACGTACATCCCTAACGCGATGGGCAACACGGATCTCGCCACCGTGATCCACGAGGACGGTGCGGCGATCAATAGATGCAATGTGTACTGGAACTACTGCAGCGCGGAGATCACGGCCGGGCACACCTACCAGGCCACGGTCGAGGATGAAGACGGCAACGTCTACGGCGTTGGTCCCAGCTATACCGCCACCTCGGGGTCGACGGCGCTCGAGCTGGTGGCGGGCGGCGTGGACGTCGCGAAACTCGCCGAGACGTACGCGTCGACGACGGAGATCTGCGACGAGCTGTTGGTCTACCCCTATGGCACGCACGTCGAGAGAAGCAGCGTCAACGATCAGTGGCTTGCGTGCGATACCGCCGTCGCCGCCAGAGCCACGAAGGAGGAGGTGCTCAGAGCCGTTTCGCTCGCTGGCGCCGGCGTCTTGTCGTACCTGCTGTACGAGAAGACGGCCGCGACGTTGGACCCACCGTTCGAGGCACCGCACTACTACCTTCCCGTCACGTTCCCCCAGCCGTGGCCAGTCGGCGACATCTCCGACAGCTACATGGTCCAGACGAGAGGCAAGAACTCGCAGGACGACACGGACGTAGCGACGGGGGCATGCCTGTGGTACGCCGCACGCGCCGGCCTCAACGCCAGAGAGGCGTGCACGTCCATGCCGATCTTCTTCCCAGGCGCCGACACGAACTCGGCGACGACCCACGACGCGAGACAGATCTTCCTCCATCCCGAGTGGGTCCAGCTCAACTACGAGGTCGGCGAAAGCGGCGGCAAAAGAGGGAGCGGCTGGCAGAACAGCCAGCCCGGCTGTAGAGACGTAGAGCACACGAGAGACGAACAGTGCGACGAGTATCCGTTCTTCGCCAGCGAGCAAGGCGGTCCCCTTGCTAGACCGACGACACCGCATGTCCAGTACATCGACAGAATCGACAACAGCCGGCAGGGCGGGTTCTACAGCAACTTCATCAGAACGTGCGAGCTGAGAACCGGGACGCCGCAGACCGGCTTGAACTCGACCGGCGGCACGCCGTTCCTCGTCATCCCGCTCATGCCGGCTCTGCACATCCCGACCTTCTACCTGTGCAACAGAAGATAGAAGCGATAGAAATCACGGCCTGATGCTTACCGAGCAACTCCTCGATCGGCTCTCAGCGACGTGGCGCGCCCACGGCGTGCCGATCGAGGACGCGCTCGCACCCGGCAGAGCCATCGAATCCTTCACATCCGACGACGGCAACCTGCACATCGACATCCCCGACGAGCTGCAGACCTGGTGGGCATGGCATGACGGAGGCATCGAAGAAGGACGCAGCATCTTCTCTTGGCAGATAGGACCTCACCTGCAGCCGATGTCCTCGACGTGGTCCCGCGACTGGTGGCAGACGATGATGTCCGAGGCGGCCACCATGGCGACGCGCACGGAGACCGACCCTGACTTCTGGTGGCAGGAAGCCTGGGTGCCCCTGTTCGACCCCGGGGCGGGCACCCTCGTCGGCGATTGCAGACTCGGCTCGGCCGAGGTCACACCGATCCGGTGGGTCGACTGGCACCACGAGGAGCGCCTTCCGCCGGCTACCGACTCGCTCGGCCAGCTCGTCCAATGGTGGATCGAAGCGATCGAACTCGGCATCTGGACATGGGACCAAGACAGCGGCATGTGGACGAGAGCAACCCAGGGTTTCGAGATCGAACAGAGATACGGCCTCCTCATCTGACGCTTCCGCTGTCCCGGACGAGGCTGTACTGATCGGATCTGATGCTTACCGCGCAACTTCTCGATCGGCTCTCAGTGACGTGGCGCAGCCACGGCGTGCCGATCGAGGATGCGCTCGCACCCGGCAGAACCGTCGAGTCCTTCACGTCCGACGACGGCACCCTCCACGTCAATCTTCCCGACGAGCTGCAGATGTGGTGGGCATGGCACGACGGAGGCATCGAAGGACGACGCCCCATCTCCTCCTGGATGATGGGCCCTGTGCTGATACCGATGTCCTCGACCATGTCCCGCGAGTCGTGGCAGACGACGATGGGCTTGGCGACGGAGGCGGCAGCAGACGCGCCAGAAGGCACCCCGCTCGCCGATCGGGGGTACTGGTGGCGGGAAACGTGGGTGCCGCTTTTCAACGACGGCGCCGGCCACCTTGCCGCCGATTGCGAAGTCGGCCCAGCTGGGGTCACACCGATTCGCCGCATCGAGTGGGGCCTCTATGACGGCCCTCCCCCGCCGGCAGCCGATTCACTCGGTCAGATGGTCGAATGGTGGATCGAAATGATCGAACTCGGCATCTGGACCTGGGATAAGGACGAAGCCCGGTGAAACAAAGCACCCTGGAAGCCCGAGGTCGAACGGAGATACAACGGCCTCACCTAAGGCCGTACATGGTCGCCGCCGGTTTCCGCGAATTTGGGCTGCTGTCGTTTTGCGTGGCGATCGGCCACGCGCGCAGCTCGTCATTCCAACGCTTGCGCACGTAACTCAACGTTGTAGATATCCGGGCTGCGGCGGACTAGAACCGGCTGCGCGAGCTGTCGCCTTGATCGTCAACTGAGGTCGCAACGGCGCCGCTCGCGGCGCCGCGCAGCGGTCGGCGCGCGGACCTGGCGCGCGCCGGGCCGGTACCGCGAGGGGGTCGACTTCGACGTTCCCTAGTCGTGGACGCGATGGTGCCTTCCTGCTGCTCGCGCGTTGTGGAGCTGATGAGCGGCTTGCCGAATTCGGGGGGACCAAATTCTGCGTCGGCCTAGGTGTCGATGAGCGCGGACGCGGCACGAGCTGGGCGAGCGCGCGGCACCGGCCGCGAGGTTTTCGTGCTGCGCGCGTTCGGCGGGTCGGGTGTAGGTGTGGACCCTGCTCCGGACCGCCGCTCGCGTTTCGCTTCTCGCTCGGGGTGCCGCGCGGCCGGGCGCTACAGAGAGGCATGGGCAGAAGACCGATCGCGCCGACCGGGAGTCCGCGAGATCCGGCGCGCAAACTCGCTGGGGCAAATCTCGGACCGCGGCGTACGGAAGGACATGCAGCTTCATCCGCTTCGTCTGAAGGCCCGCTCCGGCGGGCCTTTCCGCTTCAAGGGCCCGCCGCCGCTCTAGGCTGTGAGCGATGCCGCGTCCCTCCGTCCTCGTGGTCGACGACGACGCGCCGGTCCGCCGCATGCTCGAGCGGACGCTCGGCGCAGAGGGCTACGACGTGCACAGCGCCTCCGACGGAGGCGCGGCGCTCGCGGCCGTCGAGCGCGCCGTCCCGGACCTGCTCGTGCTCGACGTGGCGATGCCCGGGCTCGACGGCCTCGCGGTCGCGCGGCGCCTGCGCGGCAAGCGCCTCACGACGCCGATCCTGTTGCTGACCGCGCGCGACGGCGTCGCCGACCGCGTCGCCGGGCTGGACGCCGGCGCGGACGACTACCTGCTCAAGCCGTTCGCGCCCGAGGAGCTGCTCGCGCGCGTGCGGGCGCTGCTGCGGCGCGGGCGCGCCGTGCCCGACACGCTGGCGTTCGGCGACGTGACGCTCGACGTCGGAGCCGGACGCGGTGCGCGGGGCGGACGGGACCTCGGGCTGACCCCGCGCGAGGCGGAGCTGCTCGCGCTGCTGCTGCGCGAGGCGCGCACCGTCGTCACGCGCGAACGGGCGCTGGAGGAGGTGTGGGGCGGCGAGCTGGAGGCGCGCCCCAACGTCGTCGACCGCTACGTCGCGGACCTGCGCCGCAAGCTCGGCGACCCTCCGCTGATCCGCACGGTGCGCGGCGTCGGCTTCGTGCTCGAGCGATGACGCGCCCGTTCACGCTGCGGCTGCGCGTCGCGCTGGCGGCCGCCGTCACGGCTGTGCTCGCGGTCGTGCTGCTGGGAGCGGTGACGCTCGCGCTCGTCGACCGCCAGCTGCACCGCTCGCTCGACCGCGGCCTGCGCGACCGCGCGGCGGAGGTCGCGCGGCTCGCCGCCACGACGCCGCAGCTCGTCACCGCCGCGGGCGTCCTGGAGGGCCGCGTCGGCACGAGCGCCGCGTTCGTCGAGGTCGTCGACCGCCGCGGGCGGATCGTGGCGCGCTCGGCCGCGCTCGGCGGGCGCGTGCTGCCCGGCTCGCCCGTGCTGCGGCGCGCGCTGCGCCTGCACCGTGCCGGCTATGGCGAGATTCGCCTGGGCGACGAGTCGCTGCGCCTCTACGCCGCGCCGCTCGGCGAGCTGGGCGGCGGCGCGGCAGCCGGCGGGGCGGTCGCGGTCGCCGGCTCGACGAGCGGGATCGCCGACACGCTCGGCCCGCTGCGGCGAGTCGTCGGGATCGCGGCGGTCGCGACCGCGCTGCTCGCCGCCGCGCTCGCGGTGCTGCTGACGCGCCGCGCGCTCGGCCCCCTGACCCGACTCACCGCCGGGGCGGAGGCGATCGCGCGCACCGGCGACCCGGGCCGGAGGCTGCCCGGTGGCGGCCACGACGAGGTCGGGCGCCTGGCGGCGACGCTCAACGCGATGCTCGCCGCGCTGGAGCGCTCGGGCGAGCGCGAGCGGCGCTTCGTCGGCGACGCCTCGCACGAGCTGCGCACGCCGTTGACCGCGCTGCGCGGCAACGCCGCCTACGTCGCGCGCCATGGCGCCGATCCGGCCGCGCTCGCCGACATCGAGGCCGACGCGGAGCGGCTCTCGGCGCTGCTCGACGACCTGCTCGCGCTCGCGCGCGAGGACGTCGCCGCGCCGCCGGCCGACGCGGCGCTCGTCGACCTCGTCGGGTTGGCGCATGCGGTCGCCGGCGATCACCCGACCGCACGCGTGGACGTGCCGGTCGACCCGGTGTGCGTGCACGGCGACCGCGCGGCGCTCGAACGCGCGCTGCGCAACCTCGTCGAGAACGCCGAGCGCCATGGTCCGCCGCGCGGGCGAATCGTCGTCGCGGTCGCGGCGGAGGACGGCCGCGCGCGGCTCGCCGTCACCGACCAGGGCCCCGGGCTGACCCCGGAGCAGGCCGAGCAGGCGTTCGCGCGCTTCTGGCGCGGGCCGCACGCGCCGCCCGGCGGGACGGGGCTCGGGCTCGCGATCGTGCGCGCGACGGCCGAGCGGCACGGCGGACGCGCGACGGCCGAGGCGGCGACGTTCGCGCTCGAGCTGCCGCTCGCGGCGCCCTCACAGTTCCCTCAAGGTCCGCGGGTAGAACACACCGTGTCACCCGACGCGAAGGGAACGCGATGAAGCGCCTGAGGACTCTCTCCACCCACCGCCTGATCGCCCTCGCCGTGGCGCTGATCGTGCTCGCCACCGGCGTCGGCATCGCTCAGGCCGCGCTCGGCGGCGACCCGAAGCCGGCGCCGAAGCCGCTCGACGTCGCCGTCCACGACGCGCTGGCCGCTCCGCAGGTCGACGGCGTCACCGCGCGCGTGCACTTCACGAACCACCTGATCCCCTCCGGCGCGCTGCCCGAGGGCACCGCCTCGCCGCTGATGGCGGGCGCCTCCGGCCGCCTGTGGGTGGCGGGCGACGGACGCTTCCGCGTCGAGCTGCAGTCGCAGGCGGGAGACGCGCAGATCGTCTCCGACGGCAGCGTCGTCACCGCCTACGACGCCTCCTCGAACACCGCGTACCGCTTCGCGCTGCCGCAGGACAGAGCGGATGCCGCCGATGGGCACACGCCGCCGACGCTCGCGAGAGTCGATCAGGCGATCGCCCGCGTGAGCAGAGCGTGGACGCTGTCCGGCGCGACGCCGACCTCGACCGCCGGCCAGCCGACCTACACCGTGCGGATCGCCCCGAACGGCGACGGCGGGCTGCTCGGAGCCGCCGAGCTCGCCTGGGATGCGACGACGGGCGTGCCGCTGCGCGCCGCCGTCTACGCCTCCGGCCAGCCCGACCCGGTCCTCGAGCTGAGCGCGACCGACGTCTCCTACGGTCCGATCGCTTCGAGCGACCTCGACGTGCCGCCGCCCGCCGGGGCGAAGGTCGTCGACCTCTCGCCGTCCTCCGCCGACAGGGGCCCCGGCGACCATGCCGGCGCCGACAGACCGGTCACCGGCGTCGCCGACGTCCAGGCGGCGCTGCCGTTCAAGCTCTCCGCGCCCGACCAGCTCGCGGGCCTCCCGCGCCGGGACGTGTGGCTCGCCGGCCACGGCGACACGCCGACCGCGGTCGTCGCCTACGGCAGAGGCCTCGGCGGGATCGTCGTCGTCGAGCGCCAGGCGAAGCCCGGCGAGCAGCCGCTCGGCGACGGCTCAGGCGAGGGGCGCGGCCGCGGGCTGCAGCTGCCGACGATCAACATCGACGGCGCGAGCGGTCGCGAGCTGGCGACCGCGCTCGGCACCGTGCTGACGTTCCGGCGCGGAGGCGTCGACTACGTCGTCGCCGGCTCGATCCCCGCCCAGTCGGCCGAGACCGCCGCGCGCCAGCTCGGATGAGCGAGGCCGGCGGACACCCGATCGAGGCCCGGGGCCTCGTCAAGCGCTACGGCCACGTGACGGCGGTCGACCACGTCGACCTGACCGTCGAGGCCGGCTGCGTCTACGGCTACCTCGGGCCGAACGGCGCCGGCAAGACGACGTCGTTGCGGATGCTGCTCGGGCTGATCCGCCCCGACGAGGGGGTGGCGCGCCTGTTCGGCCGCGACCCGCTGGAGGAAGGGGCGGCCGCCCTCGACGGCGTCGCCGGCTTCGTCGAGGCGCCGCGCTTCTATCCGTACCTGACAGGGCGCAAGAACCTCGAGCTGATGGCCGCGCTCGACGGCGGCGACGCGGGCGACCGCATCGACGGGGCATTGGAGACGGTCGACCTCGCCGACCGCCAGACCGACAAGGTCAAGGGCTACTCGCACGGCATGAAGCAGCGGCTGGGGATCGCGGCAGCGCTGCTGCGCGCGCCGCGGCTGCTGCTGCTCGACGAGCCGACGACGGGCCTCGACCCGGCTGGGATGCGCGACATGCGGCTGCTGGTGCGGCGGCTGGCCGATGAGGGCATGACAGTGCTGTTGTCGTCGCATCTGATGGGGGAGGTGGAGGAGCTGTGCGACCGCGTCGCGATCGTGCGCTCCGGGAGCGTGATCTACGAGGGCGCGCTCGACGCGCTGCTGCAGTCGACGGGGCAGCGCTACCGTCTGCGCACGACCGACGACGAGCGCGCGTTCGCGGTCTGCCGCGCGCAGCCGGGCGTGCAGGAGGTCGTGAGCGTCGGTACGGGGGATGGGTTGACATTCGCCGCCGAGCAGGAGCGAGCGGTCGCGGACCTGTCCGTCGCGCTCGTCGAGGCCGGCGTCGCGATCACCGCACTCGTGCCGGCCGCGGCGTCGCTGGAGGAGCTGTTCTTCCGCCTCACGGAGGGCGACGGGCTGCCGTCGCCGGATGCCGGCGAGCCCGCGCGGGTGACGGCATGAGCGCCGTCGCCGAACGCGCGCCGGCTGCGCCTTCGACCCGCCGCCGCCCCGGCGTCGGGGCGATCTACCGCTGGGAGCTGCGCAAGCTGCGGGCGCAGCGGCGCACGTTCCTCGGCTTCGGGATGGCGGTGATCGTGCCGATCATCTTCGTCGTCGCGCTGGAGCTGCAGAAGGGCGGCCCGAACGACGTGCCGTTCGGCCGCTACGTGCGCGAGACGGGCCTCGCGATCCCACCGGTGCTGCTGATCTTCGGCTCGATCTGGCTGTTCCCGCTGATCGTCGCGCTCGTCGCCGGCGACATCGTCGCCAACGAGGACGGCAACGGCACGCTGAAGACGATCCTCACGCGCTCGGTCGACCGCCAGCAGGTGTTCGTCGCCAAGGCGCTCGCGGCGATCACCTACGGCTTTGCCGCGCTGCTGCTGTTCGCCGGCGCCGGGCTGCTGCTCGGCGGCCTGCGCTACGGGCTGCACCCATTGACGTCACTGTCCGGCACGACGATCCCGACCGGCCGCGCGCTCGAGCTGACGGCCGCCGCGCTCGGCACCTACCTGCTGCCGGTGACCGCGGTCGTCGCGATCGCGCTGCTGCTCTCGACCGTCACCCGCAACTCCGCGGCGGCGATCGTCGGCACGCTGATGATCTCGCTGCTGATGCAGCTGGTCGGGATCATCTCCGGCCTCGGGGCGATCAAGCCCTACCTGCTGTCGACGCAGTTCGACGCCTGGCAGGGGCTGCTGCGCGAGCCGTCGGACTGGGCGCCGGTCGTGCGTGCGGCGTGGGTCTGCGCGTTGTATGCGCTGCCGGCGTTCGTGGTTGGGCTGACGGTGTTCGTGCGGCGCGACGTCACCGGGGGCTAGCTCTGCGCAGCGGCGGCGCGAGCATCGCCAGCGCGAGCGCGGCGAGCGCGGTGACGGCTCCGAACAGGAACGCGGCGCGCGGGCCGTAGGCGTCCCACAGGGCGCCGGCGGCGACGCTCGCCGGCAGCAGCAGGAGGCCGCCCGCAGCGGCGTTGAGCGCGAACGCCGCGCCGCGGCGCTCGAGCGGCACGAGCGCGGTGATCCATGCCTTGATGACGGCGTCGGCGGTCGCGTAGTAGATGCCGTAGGCGAGGAACAGCGCGACGAGCTGCCACGCCTCGCCGGCGAACGCGAAGCCGAGGTAGACGAGCGCGTAGACCGACCACGCGACGAACAGCAGCGGCCGGCGCCCGATGCGGTCCGACAGCGCGCCGGCCGGGACCGCGAGCAGCGCGTAGACGAGGTTGAACGCCGCGAACAGGAACGCGAGCTCGGAGGGCGAGAGGCCGGCGGACTGCGCGCGCAGCAGCAGGAGCGTGTCGCTCGAGTTCGCGAGTCCGAACAGCAGCACCGCCGCGAGCAGCCACTTGAACGCTGGCGGCAGGCGTCTGGTGGAGGCCGTCGCCACGTGTGCCGGCGGTGCGTCGTGCGCGCGGCGCAGCTGCCGCACGGCGCCGAGCGCCGGCAGCGCGGCGAGCGCGAAGACGATCCGCAGGCCGTCGCCGTCGTGGCCGACGAGCAGCAGGAGGAGTCCCGCGGCGACCGGTCCGACGACGGAGCCGAGCGTGTCGAGCGCCGTCTGCAGCCCGAACGAACGGCCCATCCTGCCGGCTTGCGCATCGGCCGCGACGAGCACGGCCTTGGGCGCGTCCTTGCCGCCCTTGCCGAGGCCGTCGGCGACGCGCAGGGCGCCGGCGACGGCGACCGTCGGCGCCAGCGCCATCAGCGGTCGTGCAACCAGCGAGACGCCGTACGAGACGCGCGTCAGCAGCAGCGGAGAGCGGCCGCGATCGAGCCACCGGCCGCTCCCCAGCCGCGCGAGCGTGACGCCGACGCCGAGCAGGCCCTCGACCAGCCCGAGCGCGGTCTTCGACGACCCGAGCGCGACGACGAGGAAGATCGGCAGCAGGGGATAGACCATCTCCTGCGCCATCCCGCTCCAGAACGACGCCCAGCCGAGCGTCGTGACGTTGGAGCGTGGCTCGGCGGTGGTGCTCGCGTCCGGCAACTCGGCGGTCCTCCTGGCGGGGGCGCACCCGCGGGGCGTATCCTCGACTGCGAGCACACTCTATGAAGGAGGCGAGGCGGTGACCGCGGCGACGAGATGGGGCGAGGGCGCGAACGCCGAGGCGATCCAGGCGTGGGACGGCCCGCTGTACGACCGCTTCGTGCGCTTCCGGCACATCGTGACGGGCGGCCTCGGCGCTCACGGCGAGGCCGCGCTGGCGCTGGCGCCGCCGCAGCCGGGGCAGAGAGTGCTCGACATCGGCTGCGGCTTCGGCGACACGACCCAGCGCATCGCCGGCCTCGTCGGGCCGGACGGCGAGGCGCTCGGCGTCGACGCGGCTCCGCGCTTCATCGAGACGGCGCAGCGCGAGGCGGCGGAGGCCGGCGTGGCGAACGCGCGCTTCGCGGTCGCCGACGTTGAGACGACCGCGTTCGCCGAGTGCTTCGACTACGCCTTCTCGCGCATGGGGACGATGTTCTTCGCCAATCCCGTGGCGGCGCTGCGTCACGTGCGCGAGGGCTTGAACCCCGGCGGTCAGCTGACGATGGTCGTGTGGCGGCGGCGCGTCGACAACGACTGGCTCTACCGTGCGCAGACGATCGTCGAGGGGATCGTCGAGCGCCCGGAGGAGTACGACGAGCCGACCTGCGGTCCGGGCCCGTTCTCGATGGCCGACGCCGACACGACGAGCGACATCGTGCAGCGCGCGGGCTTCGAGGGCGTGTCGCTGCGCCGCTGCGACCTTCCGATCTTCGTCGGCACCGACGTCGAGGAGGCGATCGAGCTGGTGATGAGCCTCGGTCCGGCCGGCGAGATCCTGCGGCTCGCGGGCGACCGCGCGAAGCACCTGCACGGCGAGGTCCACGCCGCGCTCGTGGCAGGGCTCGCCGAGTTCGACGGCCCGGACGGCGTGTGGGCTCCG
Organism: uncultured Actinomycetes bacterium; assembly: GCA_963812435.1. GTDB lineage: Bacteria > Actinomycetota > Thermoleophilia > Solirubrobacterales > Solirubrobacteraceae > Conexibacter. Next base: position 465,333 of record CAWEUZ010000005.1, on the reverse strand, counting down.
GCCTCGACGTGGATCGTCACGGCGACAGCCCCGGCCCTTGGGTGAACGGCGGCCGCTGCGCCCGCTGCCGCTCGCGGCGCTGGCGGCCGTCTGCGTCGTCGGGCTCGTCGTCGCGTACCTCGTGTTCGTGCGCACGCACTACGGGCAGCGGATCGACGACGCGGCGCTGAACGGGCGCCTGGCGTCGTGGAAGGCGCGTCACGCGGCCGGCGACCTGCTGACGACGATCAGCGTCGGGTCGCTGGCGCTCGTGCTCGTGCTGCTGGTCGCGCAGGCGCTGCTGCGGCGGCGCGTGGCGGTCGCGGTCGTCGCGGTCGTCGTCGTGGTCGGCTCGCTCGTGACGACGGAGCTGCTGAAGCACGTCGTGCTCGGGCGTCCGGACCTGGTGGCGTCTCCGATTCCCCAGAACACCTTCCCGAGCGGTCACACGACGACGGCGTTCGCGGTCGGGATCGCTGCCACGCTCGCCGCGCCGCCGCGCTGGCGGCGGTTCGTGGCGGCGTGCGCGCTGCTCTACGGAGCGGCGATCGGCATCGCGACGATCGCCGCCGGCTGGCACCGCCCGAGCGACGTCGCGGGGGCGCTGCTCGTCGTCACCGGCTGGGCCGCGTTCGCGGCGCTCGTGGCCGCGCTCGTCGACCGCGACGCGTTCGGCGAGGCCCGCGGCGCGGACGCCGCCCGCTCGACGTGGGCGCGCGTGCCGGACCTGGAGGGGTACGCGGTCCTCGCGGGCGTCGCGCTGGTGCTCGGCTGGCTCGCCGCGATCGCGATCGTGGCCGGAGGTCGCGTGGGCGCGATCGAGCTGACGACGCTCAATGCCGCGTTCGTGGCTGCGTGCGCGTGCGTCGCGGCGCTTGCCGCGCTGCTGCTCGCCGCCCTGCTGCTGGTGCTGCGCGAGTCGCTTCCGGCGCGCTCGACGTGAGCGGCGGTCCGCCCGGTCTGCTTACGGGCTGGGGTCCTGGGTAGCACTTGGGGGAACCGATCCACGGAGGGGAGGACCCCATGGCGGAGTCCACGCCACGTTCCAGACGTGCAAGAGCGAGCAGCGGCCGGAGCAGAAGAGCGAGCGCGCGCCCGCGAGCGACGGCGGCGAGAAGAGCCGGCGCGAGCAGAGCCGTCGGGTCGAGCCGCAGCCGCGCGAGATCGCGCCCTGCGGCGGCCGCGACGCGCAGACCTTCCGCGCACAGAGCTGTGAGAGCCAGAGCTGCAAGCGCCAACGGGCACCACGACGGCCGCTCGAACGGGCACCACGGAACGCTCGAGTCGGTCGCCGGATCGATCGGATCCGCCGCGACGAAGGCGCGAGGGCCGATCATCGCCGGCGGCGCGGCCGCGGCCGGAGCGCTCGGCGGGATCGCGCTCGGCACGCGCGTGCTGCGGCCCCGCAAGAAGGTGCTCGGCATCCCGGTCTCACGCAAGGGCCTCGGGCTGCAGCCGCTCGCGCATGAGGTGCGCAAGGCCGGCAAGCACCTCGAGCGGATGGCGGACGAGGTCGGCAAGGCCAGAGCGCAGGCGACGAAGGTCGGCAAGGCGCTGTCCTGATGGACAGACGCGCCAAGGGTCCCGCTGCGGCCGCCGGCGCGGCCGCCGGCGGGATGGCGGTGGGCGTCCTCGTCGGCGCGCTTCGCGGGCGGCGGCGGTCGCACGTGCTGGGCCTGCCGCTGCCGCGCTCGCGCGAGGTCAAGGCCGGTGCCGCGCAGGCGGCGCGCGCCGGGCGGCGCCTCTATGCGCTGGAGAGCGACGTTCGCGCCTTGCGGGCCCAGGCCGAGGAAGGCCAACGCCAGTCGCCGATCGAGGTCCTGCTGTCGGGCCTGACGTCGCGCCGGCTGCCGCGCAGAACCTGACGGCCGGCATCACGATCCCCGAGCTCGAAAGGACCCGCTGATGGCCGAGATGACGAAGCGCGACGCCACGGTCGTGCACTACCTCAACGAGGCGTACGCGCTCGAGCGGCGACTGGAGCCGGCGCTCGTGGCGCATCTGCAGGTCACGACGCGGCCGGAGTACGAGCAGCGGCTGAAGCGGCACCTCGCCGAGACGAAGTCGCACGCGTCGAAGCTCGAGCGCCGCATCAGAGGGCTCGGCGGGACGCCGGAGACGGTGTCGGTGCCGGTACCCGAGGGCGTGGTCGCGAAGCTCGAGTCCGCGCAGGGCGTGGTGCAGCGGGCGACCGCTGCCGTCCACAGCTCGCTGCACACGGTGCGGCGCACCGGCGAGCAGGAGCTCATGCTCGGAAACGCGCGCATCGAGTACCGCGAGGAGGCCGAGGAGATCGCGACGTACCGCCTGCTCGACGGGCTCGCGACGGCGGTCGGCGACGGCGAGACGGCGAGACTCGCGCGCGAGATCCTGCGCGACGAGGAGCGCATGGCGTCCTACCTCGGCGAGCTGATCCCGCAGCTCGCGATGGACGTCGCGCACGACGAGGTGCCGGTGTCGGAGATCGACGGGCCGGCGGCGCGGCGCACGGCGAGCGCCGGCGCGGGGAGGAGAGCGCCGCGCAGAGCGAGAGCCAGAGCGGGCAGAGGGGCCGGAGCCAGAGCGGCCAGAGCCCGGAGACGCGCCAGACGCTGAGAGAGGCGACGACCGGAATCGAACCGGTGTACACGGCTTTGCAGGCCGCTGCGTAGCCACTCCGCCACGTCGCCAGAGGCGCATAGCCTAGTCGACGAAGCGTGGCCACCGACGCCGCCGCGCGTTGCTAGGCTTGCGTCTCCCAGGGCGATTAGCTCAGCTGGGAGAGCGCCGCCTCGACAAGGCGGAGGTCACTGGTTCGAGCCCAGTATCGCCCACTCTGATCGCAAGTGTGGTGGGAAATCCGGTCGCGCTCGTCATGGCGGCGGCCACGGCGGACACTGAATTCTCTTGAGCTGTGCGTTCGTCGGGTCCGCACCTGCCGTCCCACGCGCGCAGCAGGACGGGCGGGATCCGGCTGGAGACGCTCGAGCGCGCCTTGCTCGGGCAGGTCAGGCCGCCGCGCGGGCGAGCAGATCGATGATGACGGTGCGATCGGGGCCGGCGAGCGCGGCTTGTGCCGCGGCGGTGAGTGCCTCGATGTCGAGGCCGTAGCGCTCGGCGACCGCCCGAAGCGGCTGCTCGGTTCCCTGACGGGCGTTGAGAACGTCTATCGCAACTGGGCCGCCGTTGCGGATCGCGACGATCGCACCGGGAACCGCGTCGTCGCCGTAATCGGCATGGTCAACATCGACCAGCGTGATCTGGAGCGTGTCGCCCTGGCTGTCGTAGTCGGCGCGCATGGATCAGGCCCTTCTCTCGTACAGAGTAATGATGAGGTCGGGGTTGTCGAGGGCGATGACGACAACGATAGTGCGGGCGTCGACTGCGCCGGTGCGGCGCGGGTTGCCCCTGGCGTCACGGCCCGTGAGCACACCGCCGGCGGCGATGGCTTCTGCTTGGTCGCGCGTGAGGCGGTAGAGCTTGAGGCGCTGCCGCGCATGGCGAGTGAACCTCATAGCGCGGCTCAACGCCTCGTGCGGGAGCGGTGCAGCACGGCGACCCAGTTGGGGGCCGGCGATCCGTCGTCCCCGGTCTGCCACTCGTCGGGCAGCTCGGCCATCGGATGCAGCTTGTCCTCGATGGCACGCACAAGCCGTTCCCGAGTCCTCCGGACGCCGTCGGGGATGCGGCCGACGCGGGAAGCGGTTTCGGCGACGGCGAGCACGGAGCAAACGGTACGGGCGTCAGCAGACGATCTCTACAGCGCATGTGTGTGCTCGGCTGGGCGGCGTCCGGCGCCGACTACGCTGGCTCGGTGCTGACGCCTGAGTGGCCGACGCGTGAGGTGGGGGCGGGCGCGCCCGACGATCCCCGCCGCCTCGACAAGGCGGAGGTCACTGGTTCAAGCTCCGGCCGCGACGCATTTGCTGTCATGGACCGGCGCCGCCGCCGAACCAGTTGCTCCTGACCACGGAACGCAGGTAGTCGGCGAATTCGTCCAGCTTGAAGGCGGGTCCGCTGGCCGAGAACGTGAGCCGCACGCTAAACAGGCCGCGCCTTTCTTCAACGGTGCAGACAAGGCCTCGACGTTGCGCGAAGCTGAGGATCGGTCGTTCGACCAGCGGCCGGTCGAGTCGCCCAACGAGACAGGACAGCTCTCGCGTCTCCTCCCGCATGGCCTCGCGCTCGTGGGGATCGTCCAGCTCGTGCTCAGGGCCAGTCAGCGGCGGATCGACTTGGCGCCACGCTCTCAGGCCCCCGCTCCACCGACTGACACTGATATCAGCGCTGAGCCCGACGGCCCGCGCGACACGCTCGATCGCCACGCGTGCCCCATCGATGCCGGATCTGCTGGATGCGTAGACGAACAGCGCGTCGTCACGGCGTGAGAGCACGACCCCGAAGGGCAGCAAGCCCCCGACCTCGCTTCCGAGAACCCGCTCGCGACCGCGCACCCGCTCGAACACGTCCGCGACGCCATGCCGCACATCGAACGCCGCTCGCAGTCGCCAATCGTGATCGAGCCTCGGCGAGCTCTCCGTTCCCCACCCCGGCAAGAAGAACCACAACACCCGCCGCAGCGCCGCACGCATCCGAGGAAGGTACCGGCGCTCGACAGACATCACTCCGGTTCGCGGTGCTACTCGACGAAGCCCATCCGGACCCTTCGGCGGCCGCTCACAAACCAAGCCAGCGGCGCGACCACATGGCTTACGCGACGCCAAGTTCTCTCCACTGGTTGGAAGCCTCGGTTCGCCGGGGCTTTCTCGTTCTGGGGGCAGTTCGTCGGCACGAGCTCGGCACAAATTCTCGGAAACGGAGCGGTGGATCACCGTTCGCGGACCCGCGACCTCCTGGCTGCTCGGTACGCTGAGCCGGCGATGACCGTTGGAGATCGCTCCGTGGAGCAGTCGGACCTTGATGAGGTACGTGACCCGCTCGCCAATCCGGCGGCTGTGCTTGCCGCTCGTCGTCGTCCGATGGCTGAGCGCTTGGAAGTGGCGCTGAGTTGGAACTCGCTTGCGGCTGAGCTGCGGTCGGGGCTTGCCGATGCCCTCAGACGGTCCGATCCGGGCCGTTGATGAGCGGAGGCGGCTTCGAGGCCCGGGAGATGTTCCGGGCGCTGGCGCGGCACGAGGTGGAGTACGTGACTATCGGTGGCGTCGCGATCCAGGCGTACGGTGGGCAGCGCATGACGCAGGATCTCGACGTTGCGATCGCCGCGTCGAGCGAGAACGCGGCACGCCTGGCCGAGGCTCTCGACGAACTCGACGCGCGCATCTTGGGTCCCAACGGCGAGGCCTCGAAGGCGGTTCCCTCGGCAGCGTTGCTCGCGTCAGGCGACCAGTGGCACCTCATCACCGTTCACGGTCCGCTCGACGTGCTCACGCTTCCGGCTCACCTCGGCTCGTTCGCGGCGATGCGCGCCCGCGCGCACGAGGTCTCGCTTGGCGGCGTGATCGTCCCGATCGCTCATCGTGATGATCTGCTGAAGATGAAGCGCGCGGCTGGTCGACCGCAGGATCTCGCCGACGTGCGCCTGCTCGAATCGCTCGGCGACGAGCCCTGACGCACACGCGGGCTCTCTTGAGGAGGCGTCGCGGTTGCCCTGCGGGGACCACGAACTGCGGGCGTCACCTGGCTCTCGGGGGCGGGACGAGAGGCCGACGCTCCGCGCGGGGGTGAGCAAGACGGAGCTGCGTGCCAGTTGAGGCGAAGCTCGCCAGGAGCGTCGTCCCGGGCGGAAGGTCATGCAGTTCGCTCACGCCTACGTAGTACAGGTTCCCGTCGGGCGTGGAGACGGGGTCGCGGGTGATCGGCTGCAGCCAATCCATGTGGAATCGGCTTCGGTAGTAGTAGTTGAGCGATTCATCACGTGGAAAGCCGCTGACCAGCTTCCACGGGACCGGCGGACGCCCGTGTCGCTGCTCGAAAGCGACGATGGCATCGATCACCTTGCGGGACGAGGCGTCGTATGCCCAGACAGTGGTGTGGCCCAGATTGGCGTCGCGCGCGAAGTTCACAGCAGCGAGGGCCGCGAAGAGCGTGACTGCGACACCGACCGCGATTCGCGGCGCGATCCGGCGGGACGCGGTTACGACATCGTCGATCGCAAGTGCGATGAACATCGCAAAGACAACGACATAGACAAGCGCCGCGCGGTCGAGCGGATAGAGGGTGCCCAGCACGCTCGACTCCAGCTGCGTTGCCAGCATCGCTGTCGCGAACAACACGCCGGCCCGCGTGAGAGCGGACCAGCGAGGCTCGCGAATCCATCGCCACGCGGTCCACGCAACGGCCAGCAGCGCCACGACGATCACCGCGGCCTCGCCTTGAGACAGCCAAGAAGGCTGGCAGCTGAACCCACATGACGAGCTGCGGAGGAGCGAACCGATCGTATCGGCGACGAACCCTGTGTGGCCACCGTAATAGAGCTGACCGATCTTCTGGAGATGGCGCAGATGCAAGATCCCCGGCGCAAGGCTCGCCGCGCTGGCGCACACGATCGCGATCGCGCCTCGATGTGCGCGTGACCACCGGGTCGCCCCTTTCCAGACGTCCCTGAAGAACAAATCGAGCATCTCGACGCCGAGCAGCGCCAACACGAGGTTGAGAGCGCTGAAGTTGGCGTAGAACGCCAGCGCACCAAATGTGCCCGTTGCAGCCAGGCGGCCCAGCTCCCGTGGAACGGAGCTGCTGCGTCCACCCACGAACAGGCTGGCGACGGCAGCGGCCGAGAAGGCCAAGCTGAGTCCGTAGCCGCGTGCGAGACCGAAGAACTCGAGCAGGAACGGATTCAACAGGAGCAGTGCGAAGCCCGCGACCTTCGCAGCGAGATGCCGCAGTGAAGCAAGGAACGCGATCGAGGCGATGCCGTAGAGACCGAACACGACGACGTTGGGGAGGCGAAGTGCCATCTCCGATTCACCGAACAGGTGCTGACTCACGTGCATCAGGAACGTGTTCAGCCACTGATTGTTGGGCGTGTCGACAAAGGTCGGGTCGCCGTGGATGATCCCGTAGCTGAGCGCCTCGTCGCAGACGAAGGACACACCCTTGGCGCGCGCGACGATGTAGACCCACCCCGCGGCCGTGGCGACCGCCATGAGCCCGATCCAGAGGACAGCCTCGTTGCGCCTCGCCGACCGTGGCGTCTCTGCTGTTCGCGGCCTGCGACGCACCAAGGTAAAGACTATCGAGAAGGAAATTACCGGTGCATAGGCGACCATTGCACCCGACGCCGCGGTTGATTGCGCGCGACGTCGCGGCGCCCGTCAGGATGCGCCGATGCACCGCAAACAGGATTCGTGGAGGCGGCTGGTGCTCGCGGCCGGATGCCTGCTGGGGCTTGCGCTGACGATGTCGGCGCCGGCCACCGGGCGTGTGTTGAGGCCCTGCGGCGATCCGCGCGTCTCGCGCTGCGGGGAGATGCGGGTGGCGGTGCCGCTCGATCGCAGCGGCGTGGTCGCGGGCACGATCGATCTGAGCGTCCGTGTGGACGATCGCTCCTGGCTGCCGAACCCGGGGCCCGCTCGCACGCTCCTCGTGTTGCCCGATGCCGGCGAGTCGGCGACCGGGTTGGCGTCGGACATCGACTTCGCACTCGAGGAGGCGCTCGGCCCGCTCGTCGGCCGGGGCCGGATCGTGACATTCGACCGCCGTGGGACGGGCGCAACCGGCCGGATTGCATGCACGTCGCCCGCGGGCGCGACTGACCAGGTTGCCGCGACCGCCGCCTGCGCCGCAGCGCTGGGACCCGCGCGCGCCTTCTACACGACGCGTGACTCGGTTGCGGACATCGAGGCGGTGCGGGACGAGCTCGGCGGCGAGCGCCTCACCGTCTACGGCATCGGTGAGGGGGCACGTTTGGGGCTCGCCTACGCGACTGCGCATCCGGAGCATGTCGAGCGGCTTGTGCTCGACTCGCCCGTGATGCCCGGCGGGGCCGACCCCCTGCGTCTCTCGGCGTTCGCGGCGGCGAGCGGCTATGTGCGCGCGCTGTGCCGGCATACCTGCCCCTTCACACACGACGCGGCCGCAGAGTTCGTGCGGCTCGTGCGGCAGACCGCCTCGACGCCGCTGGCGGGGACCGCCATCGACGGGCACGGCCGCCCGCGGGCGCTGGCGATCGGGCCGGCCGACCTCGCCGGCCTCCTGCTCGGCCCCGACGGTGAGAGCAACTCCCCAGCCGTCCCGGCGCTGGTCCATGCCGCGCTGCGCGGGGACGCGGCGCCGCTGGCGCGGCTCGTAGACATGGTCAGGCGCGCGGCGGCCGTGACGCCGCTCGATGCCCCCTCGCTCGTCGCCGCCTGCGAGGACGGGCCACTGCCGTGGCCGCCGGGGCGCGGACTCGCCGAGCGTCGCGCAGCCCTCGACGCGGCGACGGCGGCGCTGCCAGGGAGTGCGCTCGCGCCCTTCGGTCGTGAGGCGCTCATCGGTCTGGGCACCGCCGATCGCTGCCTCGGTTGGCCCGATCCGGCGAACGCACCGCCACCCCCGCCTGTGCCGCCGCCGCGCGTGCCGACGCTCGTCCTCGCCGGCCGCTGGGACTTGCAGACGCCGCCTGTGGACAGCGCTGCGCTGGCGCGCTCGATCCCGGGGGCGCGGCTGCTGCTCCACCCCGACGCGGGCCACGGCGTGCTGCGCTTCTCGGAGGCGTCGTCATACGACCGGCTCCGAAGCTGCGCGCCGGAGGGGCTCGCGGCGTTCGTCGCCGGCAAGCGGGTGAAGTCGTGCCCCCGCACGTCACGCCAGTACGATGGGCGCCCGCAGCGACTGCGCGGGTGGGCGTGGGCCACGCTGCCGCCGCCGGCCACGTTCGCTGCCGTCCGTCCGGCGAGCCGCCGGCTGCCGCCGCGGCTTGGCCGCACCCTCACCGCCGTACGCCTGACGATGTACGACCTTGTCCAGCAGGCGGTGGCGCGCTCCCGCGGCGAGTCGGACACGTCGTCGTTCCGCGAGCTGCGCTTCGGGGGCCTGCGCGGCGGCTGGGCGCTGCTGAACCGCCGCGAGTGGCGGGCGCACGACTACGAGCTCGTCCCCGGAGTCGCCGTCACGGTGGCACTCAACCGCCACGGGTACCTGCGGATCGCCGGCTCTGCGGCCGTGCACGGAAGACTCACCCACATCGTCGACTGCGATGAGTCGTCCTGCTTCGGCGGCCAGCTCGGCGGCCACCATGTGCGCGTGATCATTCCCGGCAGTGCATAGCCGCCGCGGGCATGCTCCGAAGCCGCATGTTGTTCGCCGCGCGGGAATCCGGGCATGACCTCCGACATGGAGCAGACTGAGCGCAAGCCCGAGCTCGCGGCCTTCGATCCCCTGGTCGGAGCGTGGACGTTCGAGGCGACCCACCCGATGTTCCCCTCGACGGTGGTCAACGGCCGCATGACGTACGAGTGGCTCGAGGGCGAGCGGTTCCTCGTGCAGCGGTCGAGCAACGACCATCCGGACTTCCCCGACTCGATCAGCGTGATCGGCTTCGCGGACGACGAGCTGGCGGCCCACTACTTCGACTCGCGCGGCGTCTTCCGGATCTACCGCATCGCGATGGAGGGCGACACGCTGCGGATGTGGCGCGACCACCCCGGGTTCTCCCAGCGGATGGAGGGGAGGCTGAGCGAGGATGGCGCGACGCTCGCGTTGACGGGCCAGCTGTCGCGCGACGACGAGACGTGGGAGGACGACCTCGCGGTCACCTACACGCGCGCGGCGGACACACGTGGATAGCGACATCGAAGCGCGCGTCCGCGCGTTCTGGGAGCAGGCCTTCAACGGACGCGACCTCGACGTGATCGACACGGTCACCGCGCCCGGCTTCGTAAACCGCAACGCGCTGCCGGGCACGCCGCCCGGCCCGGAGGGCCACCGTCAGGTGGTGGAGCGCCTGTGGAAGGCGTTCCCCGACGCGCACTTCGAGATCGAGCACCTGGCTGCCGACGGGGACACGGTCGTCTGCGTCGGGACGATGTCCGGCACCCACGAGGGCACGCTGCTCGGCGTCCCCGCCACCGGCCGCAAGGTCGCGTGGCGCCAGTGCCACCTGTACCGCTTCGACGCGAGCGGCCGTGCCGTCGAGCACGACGCGATCCGCGACGACGCGGGCCTGCTGCGGCAGTTCGGCGAGGCCGATTAGCCAGCCTCGTCGTCGGCTCAGCCCGGCGGCGCGTCGTGGAGCCGCGCGAAGCGTGCTCGGAAGGCGCGGACCATCTCCGCCTCCGTGGCGCTGCCGTCGTCGTAGGCAGGTGACACGACGGCTCGCGCCTCCTGCACCTCGATGACGACGATCGTCCTGACGCGCTCGACGAGCGACGATCTCGCTGCGCGCAGCAGCTCGATGCCCTCGGCGTAGCCGCGCGTGCCGCGGTCGTGGACCTCGCCGGAGCCCTTGAACCGGTACCCCTTGCGCACGAACGGGTCGACGACGTTCACCTCGATCAGCGACCCGCGACGCACGTTCGCCACTGTCTGCGGCGAGCGGATGTCGGCGAAGAGCAGGTGATCGTCGTCCAGCACGTAGGTCGTGCCCTTGGGCGACAGATTCGGAGATCCGTCCTCGCAGACCGTCGCGTAGAAGCCGAGTCGCTGCTCGCGAACGACGCGCTTCATCTCCTCGGTCAGGATTGCCATCGCACGTCCTCCTCCCGTGCCGGATCCGGCGGTACGCTGGTCCCCAGTATGTCGGGGGCCGAGACCTTTCGCGCCTCGCCGGAGGCCTACGATCGTCATGTCGGGCGCTACGGCCCGCAGCTCGCGTCGGCGCTCGTCGCATTCGCCGACGTCGTCCCGGGGATGGAGGTGCTCGACGTCGGGTGCGGCACAGGTGCGCTGACGGCGGTGCTCGCGGATCGGCTCGGGCCGGCCGGGGTGCGCGGTGCCGATCCGTCGGAGGCCTTCACGCGAGCGTGCCGCGCCCGCGTCCCGGGCGTCGACGTCGTCGTCGCGCCCGCCGAGGACCTGCCGTTCGCGACCGCCGCGTTCGACGCCGCGCTGTCGCAGCTGGTCGTGAACTTCATGGGCGACCCGGAGGCCGGCGCGCGGGAGATGGCGCGGGTCACGCGACCGGGCGGGGTCGTCGCGGCCTGCGTGTGGGACTACGCGGGTGAGATGACGCTGCTGCGTGCCTTCTGGGACGCCGCCCGCGAGGTCGAGCCGGCCCGTGGAGCGGCTGCCGACGAGGGCGTCGTGATGCGCTGGTGCGGCGACGGCGAGCTGGGCGACCTGTGGCGGGCGGCCGGGCTGCGCGACGTGCGCTCCGGCGCGCTCGCGGTGCGCGCCTCCTACGCGAGCTTCGAGGATCTCTGGTCGCCGTTCCCGACCGGGATCGCTCCGTCCGGCGCCTTCTGCGCGTCGCTGGACGACGACGGTCGGGCGGCGCTGCACGAGGCATATCGGCGCCGCCTCGGCGTCGGCGACAGACCGTTCGAGCTGACCGCTCGAGCGTGGGCCGTCGCCGGCGTCGTGCCTTGAGACCGGCGCTAGCCGATCGGCTGCGTGTAGCGGTGCACGACCTTCTTTCTGCCTCTGCTCTTCGAGCAGGTCACGGTCGCGCTGATCTGCGTCGGGAGGTTGCTGCGGATCTCGCCGCAGGCATAGCCGAGCACGAGTCTCACGCAGCGACCGCTCGGGCCGTTCGCGAGCCGGCAGCTGTGGAACGCCTTCACGACCGAGATCGCGGCGGCACATCTTGCGCCCGTGACCTTCAGCGAGCTGACGGTCGCGGTGCCGACTCTGCCGACGAGGCCGGCGACGTCGCAGGTGGTCGATCTCGGGGCTCTCGCGGCATGTGCGGCGGGAGCGGCGTCGACGGCGGGGGCGAGGAGCGCGGCGGTCATCAGGCTCGCGGCGACCAGCGCGAGCAGGCCGGCGAGTGGGCGAGGGCGGGGAATCGTCATGTGCCGATCCTATGTGCCGGCGGCGACATCCACTCCTGCAAGTACGCCAAACGACGAGGACCGCTCGCCGGGCATCGCACTGCCTTACAATCTACTGAGTACTGAGAATCTGTCGCGCCTTTTAATGGGGCGCAAAGGGGGACAGCACATGGCCAGGACGATTCGCGTCTTCTATCGGGGCGTGCAGGGACGCACGCGCGCGAACTTCAACTGGGATGCGATCACGGAGAGGTCGACCGTGATCGTCACCGCCGCCGAGTGGTCGCCGTCGGGAGGGATCTTCCCGCCCAGCGAGGGGCGGTACCTCTTGGGCGAGGCGGACGTCTACGTCACCAACATAGGCCCGCACGGGGACGGGTCGGAGGCCGGCGGTGTCGAGTTCCACCTGCACGCGAACTGGGACTCGCCGATCGACGTCGTCGCCGCGATCACCGTGCTCGAGGACTACGAGGCGTTCATATAGGACGACGCGGGTCGAGGTCGACGATGCTTTCGATCCGTGCGGATCGGGCACCTCGACCTCGACCAGCAGTCGAGCGCCCGAGGAGGGCCGCATGCCGACCGACGAGCAGATCCAGGAGCAGATCGACGCGCTCGAGCAGGAGCGCCTGACGTTGCGGGAGCGGGAGGGCGAGACGGACCCGACGCAGGCCGGCGACGTCGCGCGGCTGGAGGAGATCCGCGTCGAGCTGGACCGCCTGTGGGACTTCCTGCGCCAGCGGACGGCCCTGCGCGACGCCGGTCGCGATCCCGACAAGGCGTCCGAGCGCTCCGCGGAGGTCGTCGAGAAGTACTGGCAGTAGGCCCGCCGTCGTGCCGCCTGCGCGCGCGGGGCCCCGCTACAATCGAATCTGACGTTGACGTAAGGATTCGATTTTGAGCGCCTCTGTCACGCATCCCCGCCGCCGCCTCGGCGTCCACGCCGACCACGAGCACTACAAGTGGTGGGCGCTCTCCTGCACGAGCCTCGGGATGCTGCTCGCGACGACGAACTCGGGCACGCTGATCATCGCCCTGCCTGACCTCGAGCGCGAGCTGGGGACCAGTCTGCTGGCGCTCGTGTGGGTGATCCTCGCCTACATGATCGCCTCGACTGTGCTCGTGCTCACGTGCGGCCGCCTGTCCGACCTGTTCGGGCGCAAGCGCGCCTACATCATCGGCTTCGTCGTCTTCGCCGCCGCGTCGCTCGGCGCGGGCTTCTCCGCCGACGGCACGCAGCTGATCCTGTGGCGGATCTTTCAGGGCGTCGGCGCCGCCTTCCTGTTCGCCAACGCGTCTGCGCTCGTCACCGACGCCTTCCCGCGCGAGCAGCTCGGCGTCGCGATGGGCACGAACGTGATGGTCGCCGCGGTGGGGCTCGTGATCGGCCCGGTGCTCGGCGGCGTGCTCGTCGCGATCTCGTGGCAGTGGGTCTTCTGGTTCAACGTGCCGCTCGCGCTCGCCGGCAGCCTGTGGGGCGGGCTGATCCTGCACGAGCTCGCGAAGCCCGACAGCGTCCGCGGCTTCGACCCGCTCGGCACGCTGACGTTCGTCGCCGGCCTCACCGGCCTCGTGCTCGGCATCTCGAAGGGCGGCCTGTCCGGCTGGGACGACCCGGTCGTGATCGCCAGCCTCGTCGCCGCCGCGATCCTGCTGCCGCTGTTCGTGCTGATCGAGCACCGCGGCCGTGCGCCGATGCTCGACCTGTCGATCTTCGAGAACCGCCTGTTCGCGGCCGCCACCGGCGCCGCCTTCATCAACGGCCTCTCGCGCTTCGCGCTGATGTTCGTGTTCGTCTTCTACTTCCAGGGCGCGCAGGGCGACGATCCGATCACCGCCGGCATCAAGCTCGCGCCGCTCGCCGTCGGGATGCTGATCAGCTCGCCGCTCGCCGGCTGGTGGGCGGACCGCCGCGGCTCGCGCATGCTGGCCGCGGCCGGGATGCTCGTGACCGCCGCCGGCCTCGCCGGCATGACGCTGCTGCAGGCCGACTCCGCCTACTGGCTCGCGGGCGTGTGGATGTTCGTCGTCGGGATCGGCTCGGGCATGTTCAACTCGCCGAACACGGCCGCGATGATGGGCACCGTCCCGCCGAACCGCCGCGGGATCGCCGCCGGCGCGCGCATGATGCTGCAGAACACCGGCGCGATCCTGTCGATCGCCTTCGTGCTCGCCGTCATCACCGCCGCCGTGCCGAGAGACGTGCTGTTCAAGATCTTCTCCGGGCTCGCGTCGGGCCTCACGCCGGCACAGCTCGCGCCGTTCATCTCGAACATGCACACCGCCCTGTGGGTGCTGGCGGCGGTCTCGGTGCTGGGCGCGTTCGTCTCGCTGATGCGCCCGAAGCAGTCGGACGAGGCGGCGGTATGAGCGCGACCAGCGAGACGCTGCGGATCGGCGACGTCGCCCGTCTCGTCGGCACGACGCCGCGCACGATCCGCTACTACGAGGAGAAGGGCCTGCTGCCGGCGGCCGAGGAGCGCGCCGCCGGCCGCCATCGCGTCTACGACGCGCAGGACGTCGAGCGCCTGAGAGAGCTGCTGCGGATGCGCAACCTGCTCGGCGTCCCGCTCGAGGAGCTGCGCGAGCTCGTCGCCGTCGACGACGAGCGCGCCGTCCTCCGCAGTGCACTGCACCGCACCGACGCGCCCGGCGAGCGCGAGCGGATCCTCACCCGCCTCGACGCGCTCGCCGAGCGCCAGCTGGCGGCCGTCGACCGCCGCGCGCAGGAGCTGGAGGTCCTGCGCGAGGAGGTCGAGGCGCGCCGCGCCCGCATCGCCGAGCTGCTCGGCGAGCTCAGACGCTGACGGGAACCCGCTCGGGCTCGCGCTCCGCCTGCGGGGCGAGCTCGGTCTCGTGGCTCACGCGCGGCAGCCACTCCAGCCACCGCGGCAGGTACCAGTTGCGCTCGCCGAGCAGCGTCATCGCGGCCGGCAGCAGCACCGCGCGCACGATCGTCGCGTCGATCAGGATCGCCGCCGCGAGGCCGACGCCCATCTGCTTGAACTCGACCGCCGACAGCGTCGCGAAGACGCCGAAGACGGCGACCATGATGATCGCGGCGCTCGTGACGGTGCTCGCAGTCGACTTGATCCCGTGACGGATCGCGTCGTTCGTCGACATGCCGCTGTCATACGCCTCGCGCACGCGGCTGAGGATGAACACGTGGTAGTCCATCGAGAGGCCGAACAGCACGACGAACAGGAACAGCGGCAGCCACGAGGTGATCGCGCCGGTCGATCTGAAGTCGAGCAGCGACTCGCCCCAGCCGTGCTGGAAGATCAGCACCAGCAGGCCGTACGCGGCGCCGACGCTCAGCAGGTTCAAGACGATCGCCTTCGCCGCGATCACGACCGAGCGGAACGTCACCAGCAGCAGCAGGAACGCGAGGCTCAGCACGAACGCGAAGACCCACGGCAGGCGGCTGCTCATCAGTGCGTTGAAGTCGGCCGTGCCGGCGGTCATGCCCGTCACGGCGACGGTCGCGCCAGCCGGCAGGTCCGCGCGCAGCGCCGGCGTCAGCTCGCCGCGGATCGTCTCGAGCGCGCGGTCGGAGGCCGCGTCCGCGCCGTCGCCGTCGATCGGCAGGTCCATGCGTGCGACGCGCCCGTTCTTCGCGACGTCGACCGTGATCGGGTCGTTGACGGCGCCGCTCGCGAGCGCGCGTCTGCGCAGGTCCGCGATCGCCGCTCTGCCGACGGGCGTCGACACGGCATCGCTCTCGATCGCGACGGTCGCCGCGATCTCCTTGCCGGGGAAGGCCGCCTGGATGCGGTCGTAGGTCTGCATCACGGGCAGGCTGCGCGGCAGCGAGTCGGTGCCGGGGAGCGCGGTATGCATCCCGAGGACCGGCAGGCACAGCGCGAACAGCAGGCCGCCGGCGACGAGTGCGGAGGCGAGCGGGCGCCGCAGGACTGCGTCGATCAGGCCGCCCCAGACGCGTGAGGTGCCGCCGCTGTTGCGCCGGCGCATGAGGAACGGAATCCGACCTCGCTCCACACGATCCCCGAGCTTCGACAGCGTCGCGGGCAGCACCGTCAGCGACGCGACGAGCGAGACGCCGACGACGAGGATCGCCCCCATCGCCATCCCGGAGAACGTCGAGTCGCCGGCGATGAACATGCCGGCCATCGCGACCATCACGGTCAAGCCTGAGATCAGCACGGCGCGGCCCGAGGTCGCGGCCGCCGCCTCCAACGCGGCCTTCTCAGACCGACCGGCAGCGCGCTCCTCCCGCTCACGGCGCAGGTAGAACAACGCGTAGTCCACGCCGACTGCAAGCCCGATCAGCAGCACGACGGAGCTGACGCTGTCCTCGACCGGGATCGCGTGCGAGCCGATCGCGACGAGCCCGAGCGTCGCCATCACGCTGGAGAGCGCGAGCAGCAGCGGGATCCCGGCCGCGACGAGCGCGCCGAACGCGATCACGAGGATCGCCAGCGTGATCGGGATCGAGAGGACCTCGGCCTTCTTGAAGTCGTCGGAGAACATCTTCGAGATCGCCTCGTCCGCGCTCGCGTCGCCGAACTGCTCGATCCGCAGCTCGGGATGCGCGCGCTGGGCGGCGGCGGTGGCCGCGAGCAGCGGCTTGACCTCGGTGTCGTCGACGCTGGTGCGCAGATCCATCGTCACGAGCGCCGCGTGGCGGCTCGGGGCGATCTGGCCGGCGTTGCCGGCGGCGTAGGGATCGTCGACGCTCGCCACCTGGCGGCTGTCGTGCATTCGTCTGACCACGTCCGCAACGGCCGCCCTGAAGGCTGGGTCGCTCGCCCGCGCCGATCTCGAGGAGACCAGCACGCTCTCCTGCGCATGGTCGGGGAAGGCGTCGGCGAGGATCCGCTCGGCGCGGCCGGACTCGCCGGGCCCGTCGTCGTCCGACGTGGACTGCGTGCCCACGACCGCGTTCCCGAGCGCGAAGGCCGCGATGACGAAGGCGATCCATCCGAGGATCGCCGCCTTGCGGTGGCGTGCGCTCCAGCGGCCTGCTCGTGCGGCGAAGTTGCGTGATGACATGGCGGGCGTCCCTCCCGTGATCGTTGACGCCTCGCAGGCTCCCAACGGGACGCCGCCCCGCCCATGCGGGCGGCAGGCAGGTCAGGCTGTGGCAGGGCACCGGCCGGGGGTGGGGACAGCCCCCGGTCGGGCGCGCGTAGGATGCGCTTCCGATGCAGATCCTGCTGCCCGACGACACGAAGCTCCAGCTCGACGAGGGTGCGACGGGCGCCGACGCGGCCGCCGCGATCGGCGCCGGGCTCGCGCGCGCGGCACTGGCGGTGAAGGTTGACGGCCGGCTGCAGGACCTGTCGGCTCCGCTGCACGACGGCGCGCGCCTCGAGATCGTCACGCCGTCGAGCGACGACGCGCTCGAGCTGCTGCGCCACGACACGGCGCACGTGCTCGCGGCCGCCGTGATGGACGTCTACCCGGGCGTGAAGATCTCGATCGGCCCGCCGATCGAGGACGGCTTCTACTACGACTTCGAGTTCCCCGACGGCGTGACCGTCTCCGACGCCGACTTCGAGCGCATCGAGGCGAAGATGCGCGAGCACGTGAAGGCCGACGAGCGCTTCGCGCGCGAGGACGTGACGGTGGGGGAGGCGCTCGAGCGCTTCGTGCGCGAGGACCAGCCCTACAAGGTCGAGCTGATCGAGGACCTTGTGAGGAACGAGAGCGTCGAGACCGTCTCGCTCTACACGAACGGTCCGTTCACCGACCTCTGCCGCGGCCCGCACGGGCCCGGCACGAAGCGCATCAAGGCGTTCAAGCTGCAGTCGGTCGCGGGCGCCTACTGGCGCGGCGACGCGAGCCGCACGATGCTCACGCGCATCTACGGCACCGCCTTCTTCTCGAAGGACGAGCTGGCGGAGCACCTCGAGCGGATCGAGCAGGCGAAGGCGCGCGACCACCGCAAGCTCGGCAGCGAGCTGGGCCTCTTCCGCTTCTCGCCGGTCGCCCCCGGCGCCGCCTTCTGGCTGCCGAACGGCACGCGCGTCTTCAACGCGCTCGTCGCGCTCAGCCGCGAGATGGGGGAGCGCCACGGCTACACGGAGGTCAAGACGCCGCAGATCTTCGACAGCGTGCTGTGGGAGACCTCGGGCCACTGGGGCAAGTACCGCGAGAACATGTTCGTGACGCAGGCCGAGGACCGGCAGATGGCGATCAAGCCGATGAACTGCCCCGGCCACGCGCACCTCTACGCGACCGAGCGCCACTCCTACAGAGAGCTGCCGATCCGCTATTCCGAGCCGGGCCTGCTGCACCGCAACGAGCCCTCGGGGACGCTGCACGGGCTGCTGCGCGTGCGGCACTTCGCGCAGGACGACGCCCACATCTTCTGCACCGAGGAGCAGGTGCAGGACGAGGTCATCGGCTGCCTCGACTTCGCGTTCGCGACGCTCGGGCTGTTCGGCTTCGACGTGCAGCTGGAGCTGTCGACGCGGCCCGAGCAGCGCATCGGCAGCGACGAGATGTGGGACCGCGCCGAGGGCAAGCTGCGCCAGGCGCTGGAGGCGAAGGGCCTGGAGTACGAGCTCAACGAGGGCGACGGCGCCTTCTACGGCCCGAAGATCGACTACCACGTGAAGGACTCGCTGGGCCGCTCGTGGCAGCTCGGGACGGTGCAGCTCGACTACTCGATGCCGGAGCGCTTCGACCTCAAGTACACCGGCGCGGACGACGCCGAGCACCGTCCGGTGATGATCCACCGCGCCGCCTTCGGCTCCTACGAGCGCTTCGTCGGGATCCTGATCGAGCACCTCGCGGGCCGCTTCCCGCTGTGGCTGGCGCCGGTGCAGGCGATCGTGCTGCCGATCGCGGATCGCCACAACGCCTATGCGGCGGAGGCGGTCGCCGCGCTGCGCGAGGCGGGCGTACGCGTGGACCTCGACGACCGCGGCGAGTCGGTGGGTCGCAAGATCCGCGACGCGGAGCTGCGCAAGATCCCGCTGATGCTCGTCGTCGGCGACCGCGAGGCGGAGACGGGGACGGTCTCCGTGCGCGAGCACGGGGCGCAGGAGGCGACCGGCGAGCCGGTCGCCGGGCTCGCACGACGGATCGCCGAGCAGACGGCCGCGCGCGCGGGCTGAGGAAATACTCGTCGACCTTGCCGCGCTTGTGCCGCACGCCGCTATACTCGCCCGACGTTGATGATTCATTCGCCCACCAGCCCGCGCAACCCCGCTTGACGCGCCACCACGCCGCCAGCTAAGTGCCGGTCCCGCGACGATTTGACCGGCGCCCGCCCGAGCGGGACACGACGCGCATCAATGAACGCATCCGCGTTCCCGAGGTGCGGCTCATCGACGACGAGGGTGCGCAGGTCGGCATCCTCAAGACGCCCGACGCGCTGAAGTACGCCCAGGAAAGAGATCTCGACCTCGTCGAGGTCGCTCCCGAGGCGCGCCCGCCCGTCTGCCGCGTCCTCGACTACTCGAAGTACAAGTACGAGCTGGCGCAGAAGCAGAAGGCCGCGCGCAAGCACCAGCAGCAGATCACGATCCGCGAGATCAAGTTCCGCCCGAAGATCGCGCAGCACGACTACGACACGAAGAAGGGGCACGTCACCCGCTTCCTCAAGCACAAGGACAAGGTCAAGATCACGATCATGTTCCGCGGGCGCGAGGTCACGCACCCGGAGCGTGGCGTGATGCTGTTGGAGAGACTTGCCGCGGAGCTGGCGGAGCTGGCCGTCGTCGAGCAGCGTCCGATTCAGGACGGCCGCAACATGACGATGATGCTCGGACCGTCGAAGTCGGTGCTCGCCGAGGGCGGCGGGGAGAGAAAGCCCGAGGGCGAGGCGGAGCCCCTCGCGGCCGCCGAGGCTGCGAGCGCGCCGCCGGCCGAGGCGAGCGCTGCGGTGGCCGACGCCGCTGCTGCGAGCGCGGCGCCCGCTGAGGCGAGAGCCGCCGAGGCCGAGAGACCTGCGAGACCCGCGGCCGCGAGAGCCTCGGCCAGAGCTGCGAGAGCGGAGCCTGCCGAGGCCAGACCGGCTGCTGCTGCGAGAGCGGAGCCTGCCGAGGCCAGACCGGCCGCTGCTGCGAGAGCGGAGCCTGCCGAGGCCAGACCGGCTGCTGCCGCGAGAGCGGAGCCTGCCGAGGCCAGACCGGCTGCTGCCGCGAGAGCGGATGCTGCCGAGGCCAGACCGGCCGCTGCCGCGAGAGCGGATGCCGCCGACGCGAACGGCGACGCGAGAGCGGCCGCCGATGGCGCAGCGCCCGCCGCGAGAAGAGCCGCGGCGAGAAGACCTGCCGCGAAGCGCGCCGCCGCCCGCTAGACCGCTTCCAGGTCGCCGCGGATGCTCGCGTCGCTGCTCGCCATCGCTGCCGCCGCGCTCGGGCCGGGCGGCGCAACGGAGCTGACGCTCGACCAGGCCGTGGGCCAGCGCATCGTCGCCTCGCTGCCGGGCACCACCGTCCCTGACCCGCTCGCGCGGCAGGTGCGCCGCGGCGAGGTCGCCGGGGTGATCCTGTTCTCGCGCAACATCGCCTCGCGCGCTCAGCTGCGTGCGCTGACGGCCGCGCTGCAGGCCGAGCGGATGCGCGGGCCGGCCGCGCTGCGCGACCGGCCGCTGCTGGTGATGATCGACCAGGAGGGCGGGCTGGTGAAGCGCCTGTCCGGCGCGCCCTCGCGCTCGGCCGCGGGGATGGGCGCGACGGGCAGCGCCGCCGCGGTGCGCGCGGAGGGCGTCGCGACGGCGCGCAACCTGCGCGGCGTCGGCGTCAACGTCGACCTCGCGCCGGTGCTCGATCTCGGCCTCCCGGGCTCGTTCCAGCGCGCGACGGGGCGTGCGTTCGCGGCCGACCCGGGGTCCGTGGCCCGCTACGGCGGCGCGTTCGCGGACGGGCTCGCCGCCGGCGGCGTGCTGGCGGCGGCGAAGCACTTCCCCGGACTCGGGCGCGCGACCGCGGACGAGGATCAGCGCCTGAACCGCATCGACGTGCCGCTCGCCACGCTGCGCGCGCAGGACGAAGCGCCGTTCCGCGACGCCGCGCGCCGCGGCGTCGCGCTGACGATGGTCTCGACGGGCGTCTATCCGGCCCTGTCGCAGCGGCCGGCGATGTTCGCCCGGGGGATCGCGACGACCGAGCTGCGCGACGTCGTCGGCTTCGGCGGCGCCTCGATCAGCGACGACCTCGAGGTGCCGGCGCTCGCGCACCTGTCGCCCGAGCGCAAGGCGCTCGCGTCCGTGCGCGCCGGCGATGACCTGCTGCTGTTCTGCCAGAGCGCCTCGGCCGCGGCGCGGGGCGCGGCTGCGCTGCGCAGGGCGGTCGCGAGCGGCGCGATCGCGCGCGCCGAGATCGACGCGGGCGCCGCGCGCGTGCTCGCGTTGCGCGAGCGTCTGCGCTGAGCTGTGAGCGCTCCGTCGCAGAGCCGGGGCACGCGGCAGGCGAAGGGCCTTCTCTGCTTTACTACTCGACTCCGATGCCGAAGATGAAGAGCCATTCCGGCGCCAAGAAGCGCTTCAAGCTGACCGCCAAGGGCAAGGTCCGTGGCCGTCACGCGTTCACGAGCCACATACTCGAGAAGAAGTCGCCGAAGGTGAAGCGCCATCACGGTAAGCCGGCCGTGATCTCCGACCACGACGCCCCGCGCGTCAAGAAGCTCCTGGGGGCGGGCAAGTGACGCGCGTCAAGCGGTCCGTCCACGCGAAGAAGAAGCGGCGCGAGGTCCTCGAGCAGACGAGAGGCTTCCGCGGCCAGGCGAACCACAACTACAGACGCGCGAAGGAGGCCTTGCTCAAGGCCGACCAGTACCGCTACCGCGATCGCCGCAACCGCAAGCGCGACTTCCGCCGCCTGTGGGTGACGCGCATCAACGCGGCCGCGCGTCAGAACGACCTCTCCTACTCGCAGTTCATGCACGGCCTGAAGCTGGCCGGGGTCGAAGTCGACCGCAAGATCCTCGCGGACATCGCCGTCCGCGACGCAGAGGCGTTCCGCCGATTTGCCGACAACGCCCGCGAGGCGTTGGCTGCGGCTGCCTAGCCGAACCGCCGACGCAACTCTCACCGGGCGCCGCTTCCGCAAGGACGGCGCCCTTCTTCGTTTAAAGGACCGACGTGATCAGCTCCCCACACAACGACCGCCTGAAGGAGATCCGCAAGCTCGCGCGGCGGCGCTCGCGCGAGCAGTCGGGCCGCTTCGTGGCCGAGGGCGAGGACCTGCTGGCCGCCGCGGACGCGGCGGGCTGGCCGACGCTGGAGCGCTACTGCGCGGCCGGCAGCGGCTTGGACGGCGTGGAGGTCGAGCCCGAGCTGCTCGCGTCCGTCTCGCAGCTGGGCAGCGGGACGCGCGCGCTCGGGGTGTTCGAGACGCGGTGGGCGGAGGCGCCGGCGGGGCCGCTGTGCGTCGCGCTGCACGGGATCGCGGATCCCGGCAACGTGGGGACGATCCTGCGCTCGGCGCTTGCGTTCGGCGCGGCGTCGGTGGCTTTTGGGCCCGGCTGTGCCGATCCGTTCGGGCCGAAGGCGGTGCGGGCGTCGATGGGGGCGGTGTTCGGGGTGCCGTTGGCGCGGGTCGGGGGTGCGGTCGGCGTGGGCGGATCGGGCATCGAGGGGAGCAGATACGGCGTGGGCGGCGAGTCGCTCGTCGGTGCGCTGCCGGGCACGACGATCGCGCTCGACGCGCATGGCGGGGAGCCGCTCGCGGCGGCGATCGCGGATCTGCGTGCACCGGCCGGCGCGGGCGAGGCACCGCTCACCCTCGTCGTCGGTGCGGAGCGCGAGGGCCTGCCGGCGGATGTCGTCGCCGCCTGCGACCGCGTCGCGCGGATCCCGATCGCCTCCGAGTCGCTGAACGCCGCGATGGCGGCGACCGTCGCGCTCTACGAGGTGACGCGCGACGCCGTCGCCGCGGACCATAGGATGCCCCCCGCATGATCGAGCGGATCGAACAGCTGCGCGCGGAGGGGGAGGCGGCGGTCGCCGCCGCCGCCACGAGCGACGCGTTGGAGCAGGCGCGGATCGAGTACCTCGGCCGCAGAGCCGAGCTGCCGCAGCTGCTGCGCGGCGTCGCGCAGCTGCCGCCCGAGCAGCGCGGCGCCGTCGGCAAGGCGGCGAACGTCGCACGCGTGGCATTGGAGCGGCTGATCGAGGCGCGCGGGGCGGAGCTCGGCGCCGCCGAGCTGGACGCGCAGCTCGCGGCCGACCGCGTCGACGTGACGTTGCCGGGCGCGCCCACGCCGCCGGCGGGCGGCCTGCATCTCCTGACCCAGACGCGGCGGGAGATCGAGGACGTCTTCGTCGGGCTCGGCTACACCGTCGCCGAAGGGCCCGAGGTCGAGCGCGTCTACTACAACTTCGATGCGCTCAATCATGCGCCGGCGCACCCGGCGCGGCTGCGGTCGGACACGTTCTATGTGGCGGAAGACGTGGTTCTGCGCACGCACACGTCGCCGATGCAGGTGCGCGCGATGGAGCAGCAGCCGCCGCCGATCTTCCTGATCGTCCCGGGGCGCGTCTACCGGCGCGACTCCGACGCGACGCACACGCCGCAGTTCCACCAGATCGAGGGGCTCGCGGTCGACGAGGGCATCACGCTCGCCGACCTCAAGGGCACCCTGCTCGCGTTCGCGCAGGCGATCTTCGGCGACGAGCGCAACGTGCGACTGCGCCCGCACTTCTTCCCGTTCACGGAGCCGAGCGTCGAGGTCGACGTGTCCTGCTTCAACTGCAAGGACGGCCTGACGGCCGACGGCGCCCGCTGCCCGCTCTGCAAGGGCACCGGCTGGATCGAGATCCTCGGTGCGGGGATGGTCGACCCGAACGTGTTCGGCTACGTCAGAGATCACGGCTACGACCCGGAGAAGATCCAGGGCTTCGCGTTCGGGATGGGCGTCGAGCGGATCGCCTTCCTCAAGCACGGCGTCTCGGACCTGCGGCTGTTCTACGACAACGACCTGCGCTTCCTGGAGCAGTTCTCATGAAGGTCCCGCTGAGCTGGCTCCACGACTACGTCCAGCCCGACCTCGACGCCGCGGCGCTCGCCGAGCGGCTCGCGCTGACCGGCACGGAGGTCGAGCGCGTCGTGCACCACGGCGTGCCCAGCGCGGACGGCTTCACGATCGGCAAGGTGGTGAGCGCCGAGCAGCACCCCGACGCCGACCGGCTGCGCGTGTGCCGCGTGGACCTCGGCGGCGAGGAGCCGGCGCAGATCGTCTGCGGCGCGCCGAACGTCGCCGCGGGGCAGACGGTCGCAGTGGCGCAGCCGGGCGCGGTGATGCCGGACGGCACGAAGCTGCGCAAGGCGAAGCTGCGCGGCGTCGAGTCGCACGGGATGATCCTCAGCGAGCCGGAGCTGCAGATCGGCGCCGAGAGAGCGGGGATCATGGTGCTGGCCGACTCGCTCACGCCCGGCACGCCGCTCGCCGACGTGCTGCCGATCTCGACCGACGTGCTCGAGCTGGAGATCACGCCGAACCGGCCCGACTGCCTCGGCGTCTACGGCGTCGCGCGCGAGGTCCATGCCGCGACCGGCGCGCCGCTGGCGCAGGCTCCCTGGCACCGCGACCTCGGCAGCTTCGAGCACCTCGCCGGCGTCGAGGTGACGGTCGAGACCGAGCGCTGCACGCGCTTCGCGGCGCGCGTCTTCGAGGACGTGACGGTCGGACCCTCGCCGGCGTGGCTGAAGGCGCGGCTGATGGCCGCGGGCCAGCGGCCGATCTCCAACGTCGTCGACGTCACCAACTACGCGATGCTGCTGACGGGCCAGCCGCTGCACGCGTTCGACCTCGACCGCGTCGCCGGCGGGCGCCTGGTCGTGCGCGACGGGCGCGAGGGCGACGAGCTGGAGACGCTCGACGGCGAGACGCGCAAGCTCGACGCCGACATGGTCGTGATCTGCGACGACGACGGGCCGACGTCGCTGGCCGGCGTGATGGGCGGCGCGCGCTCCGAGGTGCACGAGGGCACGACGCGCGTGCTGCTGGAGTCGGCGACATGGGACGGCCCCAACATCCAGCGCACCTCGACGCGGCTCGGCCTGCGCAGCGAGGCGTCCGGGCGCTTCGAGAAGGGCCTCGCGCCCGAGCAGGCGATCGACGCGCTGGCCGTCGCGACGCAGCTGATCGTCGACCTGTGCGACGCGAAGCTCGCGCTCGGGACGCTCGACGTCGACGGGCCGGGCGGCCGCGACCACTCGCACGCCGTGATCCGACTGCGCGACGCGCGCGTGAGCGGGCTGCTCGGCGCGCCGATCTCGCGTGAGCGCTCGTCCGAGATCCTGACCGCGCTCGGCTTCGGCGTCTCGGAAGCGGACGACGGCCTCGACGTGACGGTCCCCGGCTTCCGCCGCAACGACGTGACGCGCGAGGCCGACCTGATCGAGGAGGTTGCGCGGATCGACGGCGTCGACAAGCTGCCGGCGACGCTGCCCGCGTCCGGTCATGCCGTCGGGCGGCTGACGGCGGCGCAGCGGCTGAAGCGGCGCGCGGCCGACACGCTCGCGGGCGCCGGGCTGCACGAGGCGATCGGCTGGTCGTGGAGCGCGCCGGAGCTGGCGGACAGACTGCGGCTTCCCGCCGACGACCCGCGGCGCCGGGCGATCGTCGTCGAGAACCCGATGTCCGCCGAGCACGGCCTGATGCGCACGACCCTGCTCGGCTCGCTGCTCGACGTCGCGCGGCGCAACGTCGCGCACGGCACGCCGGACGTGGCGATCTTCGAGTCGGGCGCGGTGTATCGGCCGCGTGACGGCGAGCCGCTGCCGGCAGAGCCGCACACGGTCGGCGTGCTGCTGACGGGTGCGCTGCGGGGGCCGTCGTGGCGGGAGCCGGCGCCGCCGGTGGCGGACTTCTTCGCTGCGAAGGCGGTGCTCGCTCGTCTGCTCGATGGGTTGCGGGCGGGCTGGACGGTCATCGAGGGGAGCGAGCCGTTCCTGCATCCGGGCCGGGCTGCTGCGGTGGTCGTGGCCGGCTCCCCGGTCGGCTGGCTCGGCGAGCTGCATCCTGCGATCGCGGCCGAGTGGGAGATTCCGAGCGCCGTGGCGGCGTTCGAGGTCGACCTCGACGCCGTCATCGCCGCAGTGCCCGGACCGGTCGCGTACGCCGACTACACCTCGTTCCCGGAGGTGCGCCAGGACCTCGCCGTCGTCGTGCCGCGGACGGTTGAGGCGGCGCAGGTCGTCGCGGCCGTACGCGCTGCAGGCGGCCCGCTGCTCGCCAGCGTCGAGGTCTTCGACGTCTACCGCGGCGCCCAGATCGGCGACGACGAGGTCTCGCTCGCACTCCGGCTCGCCTTCCGCTCCCCGGACCGCACGCTCACCGACGACGAGGTCGCCGGTCTGCGCACCGCGATCGAGTCCGCCCTCGCTGAGCATCTGGGAGGACGGATCCGTGGCTGATGACCGGCAATCTGCTGTTGCTGAGCAACATCAACGTGCCGGTCATCGGGTGGCGGTGCTTGGGGCGAGCGGATACGCCGGGGCGCTGGCGGCGGCACTGCTGTGGCGCCATCCGCGGTTCGAGCTGACGGCGGTCACGTCGCGGTCGGACGTGGGCAAGCGGCTCGACGACCTCTATCCGCGGCATCGCGTGCCGCTGACGATGGAGGAGCTCGACCTGGACCGGCATGCCGAGGGCCTGGACGCCGCGGTCGTCGCGTATCCGCACCATGCCGCGGCGTCGACGGTCGCCGGGCTGCGCGAGCGCGGGGTGCGCGTGATCGATCTCTCCGCAGACTTCCGCCTGCGCACGCTCGACACCTACGAGCGCTGGTACGGAGCGCACCCCGCTCCCGACCTCCTCGATGCCGCCGTCTACGGCATCCCGGAGCTCGGATACCGCGACGCCATCAAGACGGCCGACCTCGTCGCCAACCCGGGCTGCTTCCCCACCGCGGCGCTGCTCGGCCTGCAGCCGCTCGCCCGCGCCGGGCTGCTCCAGGACGTCGTGATCGACGCGAAGACCGGCGTCTCCGGCGCCGGCCGCGCGGCCACCGACGAGACGCACTTCGTCTCGGTGACCGAGAACGTCAGCGCCTACAAGACGGCGGGCCATCGCCACGCGCCGGAGATCGACCAGGAGCTGGCGGCGCTGGGAGCGGCGCTGGCGCCTGTCACGTTCCTCCCGCACCTCGTCCCGGTCGACCAGGGCGAGCTGATCACCGCCTACGTCACGACCACCCGCGAGGCGGGGCAGGACGAGCTGCGCGCGCTGTACGCCGACGCCTACGCCGACGAGCCCTTCATCGAGCTGACGACCCAGCCCCCCGGCATGCGCGACGTCACCGCCACCAACATCTGCCGCATCTCCGTCCACGGCGACCGCCACGACGGCCGCACGATCGTGCTGGCGGCGATCGACAACCTCTGGAAGGGGACCTCGTCGCAGGCGGTCCAGAACCTCAACCTGATGTTCGGCTTCCCCGAGGGCGAGGGGATCGCGCCGTGACCGCCGGCTTCTTCGACTCGCGCTGGGTGCCGAAGCCCGAGCACGTCACGGAGCTGGCCGGCGGCCTGCCGCAGGGCTTCCGCGCCGCCGCCGCCGCGGCCGGCCTCAAGCGCGACGGCGCGCTCGACGTCGGCCTGCTCGTCTCCGACACAGACCAGACCACGAGCGCCGCGCGCTTCACGCGCTCGGGCGTCGTCGCGGCGCCGGTGCAGCTGTGCCGCGAGCGCTGCGACCTCGAGCACCTGCGCGCGCTCGCCGTAAACGCCGGCAACGCGAACGCGGCGACCGGCGTCCCCGGCTACGAGAGCGCGGGCGCGACGCAGATCGCCGCCTCGCGGCTGACCGGGGTCGACCCGACCGGCGTCGCCGTCGGCTCGACCGGCGTGATCGGCGTGCAGCTGCCCGTCGACCGCGTGCTGAGCGGCCTGGAGGCGGCGCGCGAGCAGCTGCGCCCGGACGGCGACGAGGACTTCGCGGCGGCGATCCAGACGACCGACGCGTTCGAGAAGCGGGCGGCCCTGTCCGTCCAGCTCCCGAGCGGGACCGTCCGGCTGAGCGCCCAGGCCAAGGGGGCGGGGATGATCCAGCCCAGCTTCGCGACGATGCTGTGCTTCGTGCAGACCGACGCGGCGCTCGATCCCGCGACCGCCGACCTGCTGCTGGGCGTCACGGTGAAGCGCTCGTTCGACCGCATCTCCGTCGACGGACAGCTGTCGACGAACGACACCGCGATCCTGATGGCGAGCGGCGCCAGCGGGGTGGAGGTCGCACCCGAATCGCCCGACGAGCTGGCGCTCGGCGAGGCGCTCGACGCGCTGCTGCGCCAGCTGGCGCTGCTGATCGTCAGGGACGGCGAGGGCTCCAAGCGCGTCGGCCGCGTCGTCGTGCGCGGCGGCGACGGCGAGGCCGTCGAGCGCGCCGCGCGCGCGGTGGCGAACTCCCCGCTCGTGAAGACCGCGCTGCACGGCGGCGACCCCAACTGGGGGCGGATCGCGCAGGCGGTCGGCGGCGAGCTGCTGGACCTGCCCGTCGACCTCGACATCGCGATCGAGGGCGTGCCGGTGTGCGAGGCGGGGGCGGTGCGGCCCTACGACGAGGAGACGCTGGCGCGGGCGGTCGCCGGCACCGAGGTGGAGTACGTGATCGGCCTCAACGACGGCGACGCGCAGGCCGAGACGGAGGTCTTCTTCTCCGACCTCTCGCACGAGTACGTGACGATCAACGCCGACTACACGACGTGACCGAAAGGCCTGAGATGCGCGACGTCGGAACCCTGCTCGAGGCGCTGCCGTACATCCGCGAGTTCCATGGCCGAACCGTCGTCATCAAGTACGGCGGCGCGGCGATGACCGATCCGGAGCTGCGCGAGGAGTTCGCGCGCGACGTCGTGCTGCTCAAGTACGTCGGCATCAATCCGATCGTCGTGCACGGCGGCGGCCCCGACATCACGTCCTACATGGAGCGGCTGGGGATGCCGGTCGAGTTCATCGGCGGCCTGCGCGTGTCCGACGAGGACACCGTCGAGATCGCGAAGATGGTGCTCGTCGGGAAGGTCAACAAGGACATCGTCCTGCGCATCAACCGCCACGGACAGCCGGCGATCGGGCTGTGCGGCGACGACGGGCTGCTGTTCCGCGCGGCGCGCCAGACGGCGCCCGGCGGCGAGGACATCGGCTTCGTCGGCAGCATCGAGAAGGTCGAGACGGGCGTGATCCACCACGTCGCGCAGGACTACATCCCCGTCGTGGCGTCCGTCGGCTCAGACCGCGACGGCCACTCGTACAACATCAACGCCGACGAGGCGGCCGGCAAGCTCGCACGCGAGCTGGGCGCCTACAAGGTGATGTTCCTGACCGACGTGCGCGGCTGGCTGCGCGACCCGTCCGACTCCGACAGCGTGATCTCGGAGGCCGGCGCCGACGAGGTCGAGGCCGCCCTGGAGACGATCGACGGCGGCATGCGGCCGAAGCTCGCCGCCTGCCTCGACGCGATCCACGGCGGCGTCAGCCACGCGCACATCGTCGACGGGCGGATTCCGCACTCGCTGCTGCTGGAGCTGTTCACCGACGCCGGCATCGGCACGAAGGTGAGGCCGGCCGCATGAGCCTCGCCGAGCTGCAGGCGATCGAGGCCGCGCACGTGATCCCGTCCTACGCGCGCCAGCCCGTGGAGCTCGTGCGCGGCGCCGGCACGCGGTTGTGGGACGCCGACGGCAACGAGTACCTCGACTTCCTGGCGGGGATCTCGGTGCTGAACGTCGGCCACTGCCATCCGGCCGTGGTGGCGGCGGTGCGCGAGCAGGTCGGAACGCTCACGCACGTCACGAACCTCTTCTACACCGAGCCGGCGATGCGGCTCGCACAGCGGCTCGCGACCAGCTCGCTCGGCGGCAAGGTGTTCTTCTGCAACTCCGGTGCGGAGGCGAACGAGGCCGCGCTGAAGCTCGTGCGCAAGGCGAAGCCTCAGGGCGAGGTCGTCGTCGTGCACGGCGCCTTCCACGGGCGTACGTTCGGCGCGTTGAGCGCCACGCCGCAGGAGTCCAAGCAGGCGCCGTTCGCGCCGCTGGTTCCCGGCTTCGTCGTCGTGGCGCCTGAGCCGGCGGCGCTGGAGGCGGCCGTGCACGAGGGCACCGCGGCGGTGCTGCTGGAGGTCGTGCAGGGGGAGACGGGCGTGCACCCGCTGTCCGACGAGCTGCTGCGCACTGCGCGCGAGGCGTGCGACCGCGTCGGCGCCGCGCTCGTGTTCGACGAGATCCAGACCGGCATGGGGCGCACCGGCAC
Organism: uncultured Actinomycetes bacterium; assembly: GCA_963812435.1. Classification (GTDB taxonomy): domain Bacteria; phylum Actinomycetota; class Thermoleophilia; order Solirubrobacterales; family Solirubrobacteraceae; genus Conexibacter. Next base: position 435,338 of record CAWEUZ010000005.1, on the reverse strand, counting down.
GCTGTGGGCGTACGAGCAGACGAGCGTCGTGCCCGACGCGCTGACGACCGCGAAGGCACTCGGCGGCGGCCTGCCGATCGGCGCGCTGGTGACCGGCGAGCGGCTGGCGGACGTCTTCGCGCCCGGCGACCACGGCTCGACGTTCGCCGGCGGCCCGCTCGTCGCGGCGGCGGCGAACGCGGCCTTCGAGGTGCTGTCAGACCCGCAGCTGCTGGCGCGCGTGCGCGAGCTGGGGGAGCGGCTGCGCCACGGGCTCGCCGAGCTGCCCGGCGTCGCCGGCGTGCGCGGCCGCGGGCTGATGGTCGCGTGCGAGGTCGCCGACGCGCCGGGGCTCGTGCGGCGGGCGCTGCTGGACGAGCGGCTGGTGCTCAACGCGACCGGCCCGACGACGCTGCGGCTGCTGCCGCCGCTGATCGTGACGGCCGAGGAGATCGACGACGCGCTCGCCCGCGTCGCACGGCTGTCGTCGGCGACGGTCGCGTAACCTCCCGGCCGCCATGACCGAGACCGAGCACACAGAGGTTCACCAGATCGCCACCGCGCCCGCGCGCACGGCGTCCTACGAGGCCGATCCGAACGAGGTCGACCGCGTCCTGCTGCTGTACTCGGGCGGACTCGACACGAGCGTGATGCTCAAGTGGATCCAGGACGAGTACGGGGCGGAGGTCGTCTGCCTGACCGTCAACCTCGGCCAGCCCGGCGAGGACTACGACGTCGTCAAGGCCAAGGCGCTGCAGCTCGGCGCGATCGACTGCCACGTCGTCGATGCCCGCGAGCAGTTCGCGCACGACTTCGTGGTCCCGGCGATCAAGGCCAACGCGCTCTACGGCGGCGGCTACCCGCTCTTCACCGCGCTCGGCCGACCGCTGATCGCGCAGCTCGCGGTCGACCACGCCCGCAGAAGCGGATGCGACACGATCGCGCACGGCTGCACCGGCAAGGGCAACGACCAGGTCCGCATCGAGACGACGATCGCGACGCTCGCGCCCGAGCTGAAGGTGATCGCGCCGGTGCGCTCGTGGCAGATGGGCCGCGAGGAGGAGATCGCCTACGCGCGCGAGCACGGCATCCCCGTCAAGGGCGGCACCGAGGTCGCGCCGTACTCGATCGACGACAACCTCTGGGGCCGCTCGTCCGAGGGCCGCTGGATCGAGGACCTCTCGCACGCGCCGGAGGACGACGTCTTCCAGCTCGTGACGCGCCCCGAGGAGGCGCCCGACGAGGCCGAGGTCGTGACGGTGACCTTCGAGGCGGGCGTGCCGGTCGCGTTCAACGGCGAGCGGCTCGGGCTCGTCGAGCTGCTGGAGCGCGCCGCCGAGGCCGGCTGCAAGCACGGCGTCGGGATCGTCGACCACATCGAGGACCGCATCGTCGGCCTCAAGGTGCGCGACATCTACGAGGTGCCGGCCGCCGCGATCGTGCTGACCGCCCACCAGGAGCTGGAGCACCTCGTCGGCACGATCCACCAGAACCAGTTCAAGACGGGCCTCGACCAGAAGTGGGGCTACCTCGTCTACGCCGGCCTCTGGTGGGAGCCGCTGCGGACCGACCTCGACGCCTACATGGACGCCGTCAACGCGCAGGTCAGCGGGACGATCGGGCTGAAGCTCTACAAGGGCTCGGCGCGCGTCGTCACGCGCGAGTCGCCGAACGCCGTCTACGACGCCTCGCTGGCGTCGTTCGCGGAGTCGGGCGGCCTGTTCTCGCAGACCGCGTCGCCCGGCTTCATCGAGCTGTGGTCGCTGCAGTCGCGCCTCGCGCACCGGCTGCGCCAGCGCGGATGAGCGACTGCTGCTTGGCGCCGCGGGCCGGCGGGTAGGGGGAGGTCATGTCCGGCAACGGCTACAAAGTGCTCGGCTTCATCGTCTGGAAGGGCGCCGCCTGGTACCTGCGCAATCGCTACAGCCGCCGCAGGCGCGTCGGCGCGAGCGTGCTCGCGGCCGGGCTCGTCGCCGCGGCCGGGGCGGCGGTCCTGGCGCAGCGCCGCAACGGACACGCGCACTGACGCGACGCCGCGGCGCGCGACCGTCGGTTCGCCGACGCGGTGTCCGCCGGGGGGCGTAGTCTCCCGCCAGAACGTCGGTGAATTGCCGGCGTCCCGGCCGACAACTCAATGCACGTCTTCATGCCGCCCGAGATACCGCCGCCCGATGACGAGCGGGGGCGCTCCTCTCCTGGAGAGGGGAACGTCGTCGATCCCGATGTGCTCGCCGAGCGTCGCGCCCAGCGCGCCGGTCAGGCGGAGTCCGACTCGTCCGAAGCGTCTCGGCGCGCCGCCGACGCGCAGCTGCTGGCGGCCCAGCTCGCGAGCGAGCGCGCCCGCCTGGAGGCCGAACGCGACGCGGCCCGGGCCGAAGCCGCCGCGGCCCGCGAGGGCGCCGACGCGGCCATCGCGGAAGCGAGACACCTGCTGGTCGAGCGCGACGCGCTGCGGGATGCGCTCGCGGAGGCGCGGGCGCCAGGGCCGGCTCCCGCCGCGCCCGGAGGCGAGTCGGCGCCGGCCGACGCCGCTCCCGACGCAGCCCGCGAGCCGAACGGCACCGCGCCGGCGGTCAGACGTACGAACGGCGCCGTCGTGCCGCTCGCATGGCCCGGAGCGCTGCGGCGCGAGCTGACCATCGCGCGCGATGCCGCGGCGCGTGCGCCGGAGCCCGCCCTCGTGGTCGTGGCCGTGCCGAAGGGTGCGGTCCCGGGCCTCGCCTCCGAGCGCCGGCTGCTGGCCCGCCGCGCCTCGCAGGGGCCCGTCCCCACAGCGCGGGTCACGAGCGCCGAGATCGCGCGCGAACGGCGCGGCGGCCGGGCTGCGCCCGTCACCGCGCTGGCGCTGGAGCGCGAACGCTCGAGCCGCCTGCAGGCGCAGCTCGACGACAGCCTCGCCGTGCAGCGCGAGCTGCGCACGCACATCGCCGCGCTGCAGCGCGCGGTGCACCAGCGCGTGGAGGCGGAGCGCCGCATCGAAGCGGCGCTGCGCCGGGTCCGCGAGGAACTGACCGCCGCCAACGTGCTCGCCGTACGGCGCACGGAAGGGCCGCCGAGCGCGCCGTCTGCCGTGGTCGCCGATGTCGACGTCCCGGACGCGCCGCCGGCGCCGTCCGCGGCACCCGAGCCGGCGCCGGCCCCGCCGTCCGTGGCGGCGGATGCAGCCGCCGCCGAGCCTGCCGCTGCGCCGCCGGAGGCCGTGAGCCCGCCCGCCGCCGCGCCGTCTGCGCCCGATGCGCCCGCGCCCGCCGAGGCGAGCGCGGAGCCGGCCGCCGCGGCGTCTCCGTCGGCGCCGGAGGTCGCAGAGGCGCCGGCCGGCGCGTCGCCCGCCGCCGCCGAGCTGCCGACTCCCGCCATCCTGGACCCCGAGCGCCTCAGCGCGGCGCGCGAACGGCTGCGCGCGGCCGCCCCGGCGCCGGAGCTGGCGCCCCTGCCCGCCGGGCCCGCGACGCCGTGGCTGACGACGGCGATACAGCGCCTGCTGAGCACCGATCCCGTCACCGCGGGCAGGATCGCGATCGGCCTGCTGCCGGCGCAGGGCGTCGCCGCCCAGCGTCCGCTGCGCTACGACCTGCTGCTGTCGGGCAACGGCTGCCTCGCGGTCGACGTCGAGCCGGGCGCCGCGACCGTCGTCCCGCGCGCCGCGCCGCGGCCCCGCGGGGAGCGCGACCTCGGCATCGCCGCCGACGCCGCCGGCTTCGCCAAGCTGCTGCACGGCCGTCGCGGCCTGCGACGGCCGGCCAAGGTGCGCGGCGGCCGCCGCACGCTGCGCGAGCTGCGCCGGATCGCGCGTGCGCCGCTGGGCCTGCGCGACCTCGCCGACGCCGGCGTGACGCTCGAGCCGGCACTCGCGCTGCGGCTCGTCGGGCTCGCGATCGAGCCGGGGCAGACGCACGGCGAGCGCTTCGCGATCGCCCACATGCCGCTGGTGGGCGGCCCGACGGACGCCTGGCTGCTGATCGCCGACGGCGAGCCCCCGGCGGTGCTGCGCGACGCGCCGCCCGAAGGCGCCCGCCTCACGCTGCGCTGCACGCGCGGCGCGCTGCTGCCGCTGATCTCCGGCGCCGAGATCCCGCCCGGCGAGGCCGGCACGGTCGAGGGCGACGAGCAGGCGCTCGCGCTGCTGCGCGGCTGGATCGCGCACACCGAGCAGCCCGCCGTCTGACCGGATCCAAAGCTTTCCGGAAAGAGCGGGAACTGCTCCGCGCCGAGGGGGCGAGACCCGCGCGAAACGCCCGCAGGACGTCCGGAGCGGGGCCTATCCTGGACGGCCCGTGACGACCTCGTCCTGCGCCCACCTCCACGTCCACTCCGAGTACTCGCTGCTCGACGGGGCGTGCAAGATCGAAGCGCTCGCGGCGCGCGCGGCGGCGTTCGACCAGCCGGCGCTCGGGCTGACCGACCACGGCGTCATGAACGGCTCGGTCGAGCTGTTCAAGGCGTGCCGCAAGCACGGCATCAAGCCGCTGCTCGGCTGCGAGGTCTACGTCGTCGACGACCGCCACCACCGCGAGGGGCGCGTCGAGCGCAACCACCTCACGCTGCTGGCCGAGAACGCCGCCGGCTACCGCAACCTCGTCAAGCTCTCCTCGGCCGGCTTCCTCGAGGGCCTGCACCGCGGCAAGCCCGGCGTCGACCTGGAGCTGATGTCGCAGCACAGCGAGGGCATCATCGTGCTCACCGGCTGCCTCGCCTCGCGCTTCTGCCAGCGGCTCGTGCAGGACCGCCCCGACGAGGCGCGCGCCCACGTCGACGACCTGATGCAGGCGTTCGGCCGCGACCAGGTCTACTTCGAGGTGCAGAAGAACGGCATCGCCGACCAGGACAAGGCGAACGAGGGGATCGTCAGGATCGCCCGCGAGGTCGGCCGTCCGCTCGTCGGCACCGGCGACGTGCACTACCTCCGCAAGGAGGACTACCACCATCACACGGCGCTGCTGTGCGTGCAGACGAAGTCGACGCTCGCCGAGCCGAAGATGACGTTCGACACCAACGAGTTCTACTTGAAGTCGAACGACGAGATGGCGGACGCGTTCGCGGAGTGGCCCGATGCGCTTCCCACCACGCTGGAGATCGCCGAGCGCTGCGACGTCGAGATCGAGCTGGGCCAGCAGCTGATCCCGAGATACCCCGTGCCGGGCGGCGAGGACGAGAGAGGCTACCTGCGCACGCTCGTGCTGGAGGGCCTGCGCGAGCGATACGGGAGCCCGCCGCCGGCCGAGGCGGTCGAGCGGATGGAGATGGAGCTCGCGGTCATCGACAAGATGGGCTTCAACGCCTACTTCCTGATCGTCTGGGACTTCGTCAAGTACGCCAAGGACAACGGCATAGCGGTGGGCCCGGGCCGCGGCTCGGCGGCCGGCTCGATCGTCTCCTACTCGCTGCGCATCACCGACGTCGATCCGCTGCGCTACGACCTCCTGTTCGAGCGCTTCCTGAACCCCGAGCGCGTCTCGATGCCGGACATCGACATCGACTTCTCGGTGCGCGGCCGCGAGCGCGTGATCCGCTACGTGACCGACAAGTACGGAAGAGAGGCGGTCGCGCAGATCGTCACCTTCGGCAAGATGTTCCCGCGTGCGGCGACGCGCGACGCGGCGCGCGTGCTCGGCCACGACTACGGCGCCGGCGACAAGCTCGCGAAGCTGATCCCGGACCCGATCATGGGCCGTCCGCCGTCGTTCGAGGACTGCCTGCAGCCCGGTCAGGAGCTGCGCAGAGCGGTCGACAGCGACCCGATCGCGAGACAGATCGTCGACGTCGCGCGCGGCCTCGAGGGGATCGTGCGCAACTCCTCGATCCACGCCGCCGCGGTCGTGATCGCCGACCGCCCGCTGACCGACATCGTGCCGCTGCAGCTCGCCGACGCCGGCACCGACGAGAACAACGAGAAGGTCTACCGCACGGTCACGCAGTTCTCGATGAAGCCCGTCGAAGAGCTCGGCCTGCTGAAGATGGACTTCCTCGGCCTGCGCAACCTCGACGTGATCGAGGACGCGCTCGACATCGTCGAGCGCTCCGCGGGCGAGCGCCCCGACATGGCGACGCTGCCGCTCGACGACGCGAAGACGTACGCGATGCTCGCAGCCGGCGACTCGATCGGCGTGTTCCAGTTCGAGTCCGAGGGCATGCGCGAGGCGCTCAAGAAGGTCCGCCCGACCGAGTTCGAGGACCTCGTCGCGCTCGTCGCGCTCTACCGCCCCGGCGCGATGGACCAGATCCCGACGTACGCGCGCGGCAAGCGCGACCCCGACACCGTCACGTACCTCGACGATCGCCTGCGGCCGATCGTCGAGTCGACCAAGGGCGTGATCCTCTACCAGGAGCAGGCGATGCAGATCGCCAAGTCGCTCGCCGGCTTCAGCGGGGCGAAGGCGGACGACCTGCGCAAGGCGATCGGCAAGAAGAACCGCGCCGCGATGGCCGAGCTCAAGCCGGAGTTCGTCGCCGGCTGTCAGGCGTCGGGCGTGTCCGGCTCGACGATCGAGACGCTGTGGCAGACGAACGAGCGCTCGGCCGACTACTCGTTCAACAAGTCGCACGCCGCCTGCTATGCGCTGATCTCCTACCGCACCGCCTGGCTGAAGGCCAACTACCCGGCCGAGTACATGGCGGCGCTGATCTCCTCGGTGATGGACACGAAGGACAAGGTCCCGTTCTTCGTCGCGCAGACGGAGCAGATGGGGATAGAGATCCTGCCGCCCGACGTCAACGAGTCCGACCACGAGTTCATGGTGCTCGAGGGCAAGATCCGCTTCGGCCTCGACGCCGTCAAGGGCGTCGGCTTCTCGGCCGTGGAGGCGATCAAGCGCGGCCGCGAGGAAGGCCCGTTCGAGTCGCTGTGGGACTTCTGCGCCCGCGTCGACGGCCGCACCGTCAACAAGAAGTCGATCGAGGCGCTGATCAAGTGCGGCGCCTTCGGCTCGACCGGAGCGACCCGCAAGGGGATGCTCATGGTGCTCGAGCAGGCGCAGGCGGCCGGCCAGAAGTCCCAGCAGGACGCGCAGATCGGGCAGGGCTCGATCTTCGACCTCGGACCGGCTGACGACGCCGCCGGGGCCGGATCGGCGGCCGCCGCGTTCGCTGCGCCCAGCCACCCGCCGATCCCGACCGAGGAGTTCGAGCAGGCGGAGCTGCTGGCGGTCGAGAAGGAGTCGATCGGCCTGTTCGTCTCCGCGCACCCGCTGAAGGCGGTGCGTGAGGCGATGCGGTTGAAGGTCGACTGCACGCTCGCGCACCTGTCCGACCGCCGTGACGGCGAATGGGTGACCGTCGGCGGGATCATCACGCAGGCGAAGAAGATCCGCACGAAGAGAGGCGACCAGATGATGTTCGCCACGCTCGACGACCTCGAGGGGACGATCGAGATCATCGTCTTCGGCAGAGCGCTCGCCGCCCACGAGGAGGCGCTCGCGCTCGACTCGGTCGTGACGATCCGCGGCCGCGTCGACCACAAGGACGCGGCGAAGACGTGCGTCGTCGTGCAGGACGCGACGAAGTTCGAGCCGAGCGAGGCGGAGGTCGAGAAGGCGCGCGAGCAGGCGCGCGCGATACCGGTCGGCCCGCCGCCGGTGCGCCTGCGGCTCGATGCGACCGCGCTCCCCGCGAGCGTCATCGACGACCTGAAGGCACTGATCTCCCTGCACCCGGGCGAGTCCGACGTCGTGCTCGACCTGCAGACCTCGCGCGGGCTGCGCAAGCTGAAGCTCGGCGCGGAGTACCGCGTCGCGGCCACGAACGCCGCGCTGCGGGCCGAGCTGGACCACCTGCTCGGCGCCGCGATGATCGACGCCGTCGCCGCGTAGCGCGACGCGACGCCTACAGGTCCCGCCGCGCGAAGCCCCACGCGGCGATCGCCAGCGCGAGTGCGACGTATGCGAGCGCCCACAGGTCGAGCCCCGGCCCGCCGGCGTGCGACGAGCCGAACGGCCCGAGCTTGATCAGCGCGCCGGTGAAGCCCGACTGGTCGGCGGTCAGCGCGTGCAGGCCCGCCTGGTAGAGCGCCTCGAACGGCAATGCGATCGCGATCGCGTGCGCGATCTGCCCGAGCGAGTGCGACCCGATCCCGTCGGCGATCGACTGCATCAGGCCCGCGACGAGGCCGGCGCCGAACAGCATGAACGTGACGATCCCGTTCGCCGTCGCCGACAGGAAGACCGAGCCGAGCAACGCGAGCGCGACGATCACCGCGCTCCCGGCCATCAGCGCGAGCCCGGGCCCGACCACGGCATCGGGCCAGCGGCCCGAGGCCTGATGCACGATCAGCGTCGTCGCCGCGTACACGAGCGCCACGTAGACCGCGCACACCCCCGCCGCCGCGGCGAAGCGGCCGAGCAGCATGGAAGTACGGCCAAGCGGCCGCACGACGAGCGGCTGCAGCAGGCCGCGCTCAGCGTCGCCGCGGACCGCCCCGAGCGTCAGGAAGACCGCCAGCACGGTCGCGAGGAAGAGGATCGCGAACATCCCGAGACCGAGCATCGTGGAGGCGACGAGGCCGGTCGCGTCGAGCGTCCCGATGTTGCGCCCCACGCCGAACGTGTCCGGGGCCTGCTCGAACACCTTCGCGGTCGCGAACGCGAAGAGGCCGAGGAATCCGACCGTCAGCAGCAGCACGACGGCGAACACGCGCCGCCGCACGCTCTCGCGCAGCGCATACCCCGCGACGACGACTGCGCCGCTCACGCCGCGCCCTCCTGGCGGTCGCCGACCGCGTCGAGGTACGCCTCCTCCAGCGAGCTCGTCAGCACGCGCACGCCGTAGATCCGCTCGCCGTCGCGCACGAGCCCGGCGACCAGCTCCGGCACCTGCTCGCGCGTCGCCTGCGCGAAGCGCCGCACGCCCGCGGCCGTCTCGACCTCGACGCCGCCGGCGTGCACGAGATCCGCCGGCCGGCCGGCGGCGACCACGCGCCCGTCGGCGAGGATCGCGACGCGGTCGCACACCAGCTCCACCTCGCTCAGCAGATGCGAGTTCAGCAGCACCGCGACGCCCTGCGCGCGCAGCCGCTCCAGCAGCTCGCGCACCATCCGTCGGCCGACCGGGTCCAGCGCGCTCGTCGGCTCGTCGAGCAGCAGCAGCCGCGGTCCGCCGACGAGCGCCTGCGCGAGCCCCAGCCGCTGCTGCATCCCCTTCGACATCGCCTCGACGCGGCGCTCGCGCGCGTGCAGCAGGTCGACCTGCTCCAGCAGCGCCGTGCGCTCCGCCGCGCCGCCGTCCGAGCCGGCGAGCCGCTGGTGCAGCGTCAGCACCTCCTCCGCGCGCGCCCAGCCGGGGAAGCGGAACAGCTCGGCGAGGTAGCCGAGCGCGCGCCGAGCCTCGCGCGATCCCGCCGGCGCGCCGCAGACCTCGGCGCGCCCCGCGCTCGCGCGCACGAGCCCGCAGACGATCTTCACGAGCGTCGACTTGCCGGCGCCGTTCGGTCCCAGCAGCCCGACCAGCTCGCCCGCGCCGACCTCCAGGTCGACGCCGCCGAGCGCGGTCGTGCGGCCGTAGTCCTTGCGCAGCGCCGTGACGGACAGGGCGGGAGGCACGCGCCCGCAGTCTAGGGAGCGCGGGCCGCCGGCCCGCGCCGGCGCTATCTCTTCTTGTCGCGCCAGCGCCGCGCGAACGGCAGCCGCCAGCCGTGCGGCGCGATCAGCGCCTGCATCGCCTCGGGGCCCCACGTCCCCGGCGCGTAGGCGTGCAGCGGCGAGGGGTGGTCGAGCAGCGGCGCGGAGACCTCCCACAGCCGCTCGATCCCCTCGGCGGTGGTGAAGAGCGTGTGGTCGCCGACCATCGCGTCGTGGATCAGGCGCTCGTAGGCCTCGAGCGCGTCGTCGTCGGCGCCGATCTCCTCGATCGAGAACTGCATGCTCATCTTGTCGAGGCGCATGCCGGGCCCGGGGCGCTTGCCGTAGAACGACAGCGACAGGCGCGAGGACTCGTCGAGGTCGAACGTGAGGTGGTCGGGCCCGAACTCGCCGACGCCGGAGCCGGGCGGGAACATCCCGGCCGGCGGCTCGTGGTAGGAGATCGAGATGATGCGCGCGCTCTCCGCCATCCGCTTGCCGGTGCGCAGGTAGAACGGCACGCCCGACCAGCGCCAGCTGTCGACCTCGGCGCGCAGCGCGACGAACGTCTCGGTGTCGGAGTCGGCGGCCACGCCCGGCTCGCTGCGGTAGCCCTCGTACTGGCCGCGCACGACCCAGGCCGGGTCCAGCGGCTTCAGCGAGCGGAAGACCTTGTTCTTCTCTTCCGTGATCGCGTGCGGCTCGAGCGAGGTCGGCGGCTCCATCGCGACGAACGCGAGGATCTGCATGAGGTGCGTGACGACCATGTCGCGGTAGGCGCCGGTCTTCTCGTAGAAGCCCGCGCGCGAGCCGATCGACAAGGTCTCGGGCACGTCGATCTGCACGTGGTCGATGTGCTGGCGGTTCCAGATCGGCTCGAACAGGCCGTTCGCGAAGCGCAGCGCGAGGATGTTCTGCGCCGCCTCCTTGCCGAGGAAGTGATCGATGCGGAAGACCTGCCGCTCCTCGAACACCTCGTGCACCTCGGCGTTCAGCGCCCGCGCGCTCGCGAGGTCGGTCCCGAACGGCTTCTCCATGATGATCCGCGCGCGCTCGGTCAGGCCGGCGTCGCCCAGCAGGCGGACCGTGTCGCCGGCGGCCGCGGGCGGGACGCTGAGGTAGTGCAGCAGCCGCGCGCGGTCGCCGATCTCTCTGCGCGCCGCTCCGACCGCCTGCGCGAGCCCCTCGCCGCCGGCGTCGTGGCCGACGTACGTGAGGCGCCGCGCGAAGTCGGTCCAGTCCTCCTCGCTGAAGCGGTGGCGCGCGAAGTCGTCGACCGCGCTGCGCGCGAATCTGCGGAAGTCGTCGTCGTTCAGCTCGTCCAACGATGTCCCGACGACGCGGAAGTCCGGCGGCATCAGGCCGGCCTCGGACAGGTGCAGCAGCCCGGGGAGCAGCTTGCGCCGAGCGAGGTCGCCGGTCGCGCCGAACAGGACGATCACATGCGGATCGGGGGCAGCGAGCGTGACGGACGCCGCGTCCCGGGGATCGTGCGTGGTCACCACGGGAGCCGGAAGCTAGCGCACTGCGCGGCGGCTAGATCCCGCGCGCGGCCAGCCCGCGCTCGCGCAGCGAGAACGCGAACGCGACTTCCTCCGCGCTCGTCCCGCTGCGGTCCGGCCCCGGCGTCTCCATCACCAGCGGCAGGCCCTCGAAGCGCGGCTCCGACAGGAACGCGATGCAGCCCTCCTCGCCCAGCTCGCCCTCGCCGAGGTTGGCGTGGCGGTCGCGGTTGGAGCCGAGCGGCGTCTGCGAGTCGTTGAGGTGCAGCGAGCCGAGGCGATCGAGCCCGACGACCTCGTCGCAGCGCTCCAGCGTCTCCTCCAACCCGTCGGCGGTGCGGATGTCGTAGCCGGACGCGAGCAGGTGGCAGGAGTCGAGGCACAGCCCGAGCCGCGGATCGCCGCCGCCGGCCTCGATCAGCGCGGCCAGCTCCTCGAACGAGCGCCCCAGCGTGCCGCCGGTGCCGGCCGTGTTCTCCAGGTGCAGCGGGCAGGCGTCGGTCTCCGCGAGCGCCTCCGCGAAGACCGCGCCCGCGCGCGCGATCGCCGGGGCGACCTCGCCCCCTATGAGCGCCGAGCCGGGGTGCAGCACGACGCCGGCCGCGCCGATCGCGTCGCCGATCCGCAGCGAGTGGATCAGCGAGGCGAGCGACTTCTCGCGGATGTCCGGGTCCTCGCTGCCGCAGTTGAGCAGGTAGACGGCGTGGATCAGCACGGCGTCGATCGGGCTGTCCGCGATCGCCGCGCGGAAGGCCGCGAAGTCGTCCTCGCCGTATCTCGTCGGCCGCCACATGCGCGGCGACTGGTTGAAGATCTGGATCGCGCGGCAGCCTCTCTCGACGCCGCGCTCGACGGCCTTCGGGAGGCCGCCCGCCGGGGACACGTGGGCGCCGATTAGCATGCTGACTCCATGCGAGTTCGCTTTGCTCCTTCTCCCACCGGCGCGCTGCACATCGGCGGGGCTCGAACGGCTCTCTACAACTGGCTGCTGTCACGCGGCAGCGGGGGCGCCCTCGTGCTGCGGATCGAGGATACGGATCGCGAGCGATCGACCCCCGAGAACGTCGAGCAGATCCTCGACGCGCTGCGCTGGCTGGAGCTGGACTGGGACGAGGGGCCGATCTTCCAGACGCAGAACGCCGAGCGCCACGCCGCCGCGCTGCAGCAGCTGCTGGACGCCGGACACGCCTACCGCACGAGCGCCACGGCGGACGACGTCAGAGCCTTCAAGGAGCGCCACGGCCACGACCGCGGCTTCCGCGGCGAGGCCGAGGCGGAGGGCGCGGTGCGCCTGCGCGTGCCCGACGAGGGGGAGACCGTCGTCGACGACGTCATCCGCGGCGAGGCGCGCTTCCAGCACGTGCACCTGGACGATCCCGTGATCGCCCGCGCGGACGGCTCGGTCCTCTACAACTTCGCCGTCGCGATCGACGACCTCGACGCCGGCATCACGCACGTCGTGCGCGGCGAGGACCACCTCTCCAACACGCCCAAGCAGCTGCTCGTGTTCGAGGCGCTCGGCGAGCAGGCGCCCCGCTACGCGCACCTGCCGCTGCTGCACGGTCCCGACGGCAAGAAGCTGTCCAAGCGCCACGGCGCCGCCTCCGTGCAGGAGCTGCGCGACGCCGGCTACCTCCCCGAGGCGGTCCTCAACTACATCGCGCTGCTCGGCGCGGGCTTCGACGCCGAGGAGGAGATCTTCCCGCGCGACGAGCTGGCGAGACGGCTGCGGCTGGAGCGGATCTCGAAGTCGCCGGCCGTCTTCGACGAGAAGAAGCTGCGTCACTTCAACGGCCGCTACCTGCGCGAGCTGTCGGTGGACGAGCTGACCGAGCGGATCGAGGCGTTGACCGGCCGCAGCGGCCTGCGAGCGGGCGTCGAGATCAGCCGCGAGAAGATCCAGACGCTGGACGACTTCTGGCCGCTCGCCGGCTTCCTCTACGACGGCCCCGTCGACGACGAGGCGGCATGGGCGAAGACGGTCGGCGCCGAGGGCGGGGCGGAGGCGCTGGCCGCCGCACGTGCGGCGCTCGCGGCGCTGCCGGAGCCGTTCTCCGAGGAGGCCGTCGAGTCCGCGCTGCGCGGGCTCGTGGAGGCGCGCGGCTGGAAGCCGAAGCAGGTCTTCCAACCCGTGCGCGTGGCGATCGCGGGCACGACGATCTCGCCCGGGATCTTCGAGAGCGTCGCTCTGCTGGGCCGCGACGAGACGCTGCGACGCGTCGACGAGGCGCTCGGACGCGCCACGCAGACCGCCGCTTAGACGCCTGCGCGCCAACTGCAGGCTGCAGGCGCCTGCAGCTTTGCGCAGAGATCCCTAAACCGGTTGGGCAGGGCTGCCGATAAGGGAAGCGGATCGCGGCAGCAGGGCCGCGGCCCCGCGCACGATGCGCGGCCGAACTCTACGATCGCATGACGCCTCCGACCTCGACCGCCCTCGCCCCAACCAGCTTGCCCGCTCCGAGCGCCAGTGCCGACCCGCCGATGGTCCGGCACCACAACGAGGGCCACGGCCGCCGCCTGACGGCCGCGTTCGAGGCGCTCGAGGCGTTCCCGGTGCTCGCCGAGTCGCGCAACCGCGTGCTGCGGCTGTTCCAACAGGAGCGCCCGGCCACCGCCGACGTCGTGACGGCCGTCGAGTCCGACGTGGCGCTCGCGATCGCGACGCTGCGGCTCGCCAACCGCGTCGACGGCCGTTCGCGCGGCCGCGTCGACAGCGTCGTGCGCGCCGTCTCCACGCTCTCGCCGGCGGCCGTGCAGGCGCTCGCCAGCCGCGCCCGCACGTTCGACTTCTTCGAGCGGTCGGGGATCTGGGAGGGCACGCCCGAGCGCTTCCGCCTGCACGGCGTCGCGACGCAGCGCGCCGCCGACCGGCTCGCCGCCGAGCTCGGCTACGAAGAGCGCGACCGCCTGATGGTCACCTCGCTGCTGCACGACGTCGGCAAGCTCGTGCTCGCGCACGCCTACCCCGGCTATCCGCGCCAGGTGCACGGCGACGCCAGAACGCCCGAGGAGCGCATCCACCGCGAGCGCCGCGAGCTGGGCGTCGACCACGCGCTCGTCGGGGGCGTGCTCGCACGCCGCTGGGGGCTGCCGAGAACGATCGCCTCGACGATCGAGCGCCACCACGGCGAGGACGCCGACGGCGAGGCCGCGCTCGTGCGGCTCGCCGACATGCTCGCCCACTACGGGCAGGGCGACGCCGTCAACCCCAGTGAGATGCTGGCGTGCGCGCGCACGGTCGGGCTCGGCCCGGCGGAGCTGCGCGCCGTCATGTACGACCTGCCGTACCCGTCGAACGGCCAGCGCCAGCGCCAGCTCGATCCGTGCCCGCTCTCGACGCGCGAGATCGAGGTGCTGCGGCGGCTCGGCCAGGGCAAGGTCTACAAGCAGATCGCCCACGAGCTGGCGCTCTCCACCAGCACGGTGCGGACCCACCTGCACAACATCTACGGCAAGCTGGGCGCGGTCGATCGAGCCCAGGCAGTCCTCACTGCGACGGAGCGAGGGTGGATCTAGATCCACGTCGGAAACGGCGTTGCAGGAGGGCCGCGATTGCAATGCCCGTAGCGTCGATCAGCACGTCCACCGGCGTCCCGTGGCGCCCGTGAACGAACGTCTGGTGCAGCTCGTCCGTCGCGGCATAGCCGAGCGCGATCGCGGCGGCGGCCCATGGCGCGCGCCAGCCGAGCGCGCGCAGCCACAGGACGAACAGCAGGCCGTACTCGGTCATGTGGACGAGCTTGCGGCCCACGAGGTCGACGACGCCGAGGTCGGTGCCGAGATCCGGCTGCGCCGACAGGGCGAAGATCAGCGCCATCAGCGCGAGCGGCGGTCCGAAGCGGCCGCAGAAGCGGGCGAGCTGGCCTGTGCGTGACATACCATCGGGCATCCTAGGCACCGCCCGATGATCTCGATCACGACGAAATCGCCCTATGCGCTGCAGGCGCTCGCCGAGCTCGGTCGCGTCGGCGCCGCCGGCCCCGTGCCGATCGGCGAGCTGGCCAAGCGCCGCGAGATCCCCGTCCAGTTCCTCGAGCAGCTGTTCGCGGTGCTGCGCCGCGCCGGCATCCTCAGATCGCAGCGCGGCGTCAAGGGCGGCTACAGCTTCGCCCGCGAGCCCTCGGAGGTGACGGTGCTGGAGCTCGTCGAGCTGCTCGACGGGACGTTCGGCGCCGGCTCGCAGGGCGTCTTCGCCGACGCCGCCGACGCCGCGCGCGCCGTGCTCGCGCAGACGACGATCGCCGACGTGATCGAGCGCGAGGCGCGCGACGGCGGCTCGGCGATGTACTACATCTAACGACCCCTCCCCCACTCCGCTTCCCGTCCACGGCGATTCGACCGCTGACGGACCGCTACGAACCGCTGGCGCTCGGGTGCCGACTGTCGCGCGTCTGTCGCGCACATTCACGCCTGCGCGGCGCTGGCCGGCTCGGCGAGGTGCAGCGATGAGCGCGGCGAGACGTTCGGTCGCGCACCACGCGCTCGGGCGGCGGTGCGCGTCGCGCGCGCTCAGCGCGGGCTCTCCCAGGAGGGGTTGGGCTTCGACTCCGAGATCCATCGCAACTACGTCGGCGCGATCGAGCGCGGCGAGCTGAACCGACGTACGCGGTGCTGCTGCGGATCGCACGCGGGCTCGCGTCGCCGCTGTCGGAGCTGGTCGCGCTCGCGGAGGACATCGAGCGCACCGAGTTCGGTCGTGAACGTGCCGAGGCCACGGGCAAACGTGGCCTTCGAGCGGGCTCCGATCCACGGGGAGGGAGGTGGGCCGAAGCGTAGCCCCACACGCGCCGTAGGCGGCGCCGACACCGCGCAACGCCGCGCCCGCTCGGGCGTGGCCCCGGAGAGGTAGCCCGGCCGGCGCTGTCGGCCGGGCTGGCAGGAGACAAGGGCGCTTGATCGGAGCTGCCGGCCAGCCGCTGCCCGCATCGCGCGGGACGGCCGCTCGCCTTGGGTCTTCGGAGGCGCGCGGAACGCCAGCAGACCGTGCACATCCCGGCAGGAGGGGCGCCTAACGCTGCGCGAGAGCGCGTCCCCGGCCACGACAGGAAGGAATGGACCACATGGGCTTCAAGGCACGAGAGCGCAAGCGCAAGAAGCGCGCGGCGACGAACGCGGCGCAGAGGGCCGCACGCGCGTCGGGCACGTCGGCGGGAAGTGGTGGCTGACGATCGCGACCCGCGACGGCTGCTGCGCGAGATGCAGCGGCATCTTCCGCGTGGGCCGCGAGATCGTGTACCGGCACCGGCCGATGGCGTCCCTCTGCTGTGCGTGCGCGGAGGCCGATCCGACGATCAAGCCGCGGCCGTCGCTGCGCTGGGAGAAGACGTACGGGCGCCGGCGGAGGGCGGCGAGACGTGGACGTTGAACGTCCCGAACGGGAAGGCGGGTGCGACGTTGAACGTCGCGAATTGGTGAGCGGATCGCGACATTGAATGTCGCGTTAGAGGGGGGACTCACGGGCTCTCGCTTGGTGGGCGGACGCATGTGGGCTGCCTATGCGTGTGCAGCTCGCGCTACTGCGCCGAACCGTCCGAGTCGCTGCGACCGTGCTTCGCATGGCCGACTCGCTGCGCCCGAGACGCAGAGGCACGAGGGCATGGGTGGTCCGCTGGGACTGGGCGGGTGAGCACGCTGCGGTAGAGCAGCCCGTCGCTGCTGTGCTCCGCCCCCAGGTCGGCGCCCGTCAGGTCCAGCGCATCGTCGCAGCGCTCTACGCCGCGAGCCAGTACGGCCCCGGCGACATGCTCTACGCGATCCAGCGCGACGGGCACGACCCCTACCCGGCCCGCTTCGGCACGGCCCCGTTCGACAGCGGCGACGGGCACCGCGTTCAAGCGACGTGGGAGGGCGAGGTCACGTGCGGCCACAACCCGTTCCTGATCGCGCGGCTCGCGACCGTATGGGCGACGGGCGACGGCGGCATCGCTTGGGAGGACAACCCGCGCCCGACGACCGCGGCGTAGCTCATGGCGCCTTCGGATTCAGCGCGTCTGTCAGGCCGAGCGGCGACACTCGTGCCATGAGCACCACCGCGGATGTCGCGCTCGCAGTCGGCCCGAGCATCGTTGCGGTGACAGCCGTTCTGGTCACGTTCAAGCAGCAGTCGCGCACGCTGAAGCACGACCAGAAGATGCGCAAGCGGGCAGAGCGTCACGATCGAGCGATGCGCGACCTCGAATACCAGCGTGCGCTGATGGACGACGTGGCTCTCAGCTTGCAGGACGGCAACGGGCGCTCTCCAGACTGTTGAGCGCCATCACCACCTATGGCGCCGGCTATCAAGTGAGATCGCCGCAGGCGTTGCCCGACATGGCCGAGGCCGCCGACGCCATGCGGATGACGCTCGCTCAGCTGATCCGCGCGCGCGACGGCGATGAGATTGTCGCGCTGTACCAGGAGGCGGCGAGCCGCCAGAACGCAATCATCAACGAGCTTCCGCGCTCCCCGACCTGAGCGAGAACCTGCGTGATTCCGCGAAGGCGGTGAGGCCGCGCACGCGAGCTTCAATGACGCCACGGATCAGTTCATCGCTGCCGCCGCGACTGTCATCGGCACGACGCCGAAGTCGATCGCAGCGGTACAGACGACGACAGCGACCTAAGCCGCTGAGCCGCGTCGAGCTCGGCGAGGGGAGCGGTCTGGTCCCCAAAGCAGCACCGCGAGATCGTCGGCGTCTGCCTCCTTGCGCCAAGCTCGCGGCGTGCGGCAGCGACTGCCGCCAGGAGCGTCCGCGGCCCTCAGCCGTGCGGTTGTCGCGTCATCTTGAAGCAGCGAAACGCTGCCACGACTTCCAGCGAAGCGTGGAGAGCGAGCGCGCAGTTGCCGAGCGTACCGCTGCTGCGCGCCGTCATCGCCTGCACCACAGCTGCGATCGCATCGACCAGATCGCTCAGCGTGTCGAGCAGCAGTCGCTCCGTCGCCGCGCGCTTCTCGTGCGGCGGTCAGCCATGCGCCGAGTACAGCACCAGCCACGAGCGTGAGCGTGAGCGCGATCACCGACACAGCGCACACAGTACGGAATGCAGCAGCAGCGGAGACGCTTCAGCGTCCGTCTCAGCTCGTAGAGTTCGCGACGGTCGTTCTGCTCAGCCAGCGCGTCCTCGTCTCGGCGAGAGCGGCGTTTGTGGTTACGCCGCCTTCCGTCCGAGGCGGCAGCATGATCGTCAGCGCTTCGGCGCTCCACAAACACGAGCAGAGCCCGATGGAGAGATCCATCGCGCGCTCGATTCGGCGCGCGCAACGCTCTCGTAGTGGTTGACCCCGCGGCGCAGCTGCGACTGTAGCGCGAGAGCAGCCGACGCAGTGCCGCGCAGCACGAGCGACAAGCTCAGCCGCGACCTGCGGTACGCGCTCGACCATGTGCTGCAGAGCGACGCAGAGACAGCGCTGCGCCCGTCGCTTCGTGGAGGCGCAGCAGCGTCGGACGCTTCACCTCTGCCGCCAGCTTCAGCGAACCAGCTCAGCGTCGGCCGCTGGCGGTGTGCGCGTTCGGCGGGTGGACAGTCGCGCAGCGGCGCAGACGGCCGCGGGCGCGCGCTCGACGCACGAGCGGTTCGTCAGCCCGCTCGTCGGCGGCGACAGCTCCGCCCAGGAGGCGAGGGCCACCGCACCTTCAGCGTGGAGGTGCAGCATGAGCGCGCGCAGGTGATCGCCAGTCCAGTGCCGCGGTCGTGCTGACGCGGCAGGAGGCGGCTGCATCGCTCGGGATCTCGCTCGACTCCTTCGAGCGACACGTGCAGCCTGACTTGAAGGTGATCCGGCGCGGCGGACTCCGGCTCGTAGCCGTACTGGAGCTGGAGCGGTGGCGGAGAAGGCGGGGAGGTGGTGCTGCCTTGACCGTGCAGCGCTGTACGCTGTCCCGCGACAAGAAAAGGTGGCCGGGCGCGGTTGGAGCCGCCCCGGCCGTGGCCCACAGGAGGCAATTCCCGTGAGCGTAGGTATCGAAGCACGTCACGCTCGCGCGTGCGCGTCTCGGACTGCCAACGGCGGCCGACGGTGCAACTGCGATCCGAGGTACCAAGCGCAGGTCTACGACCGGCGTGCAAAGAAGGTGGTGAAGAGAACCTTCGCCACCAGAACGGAGGCGAAGCGCTGGCGCTCAGACGCGCAGGCGGCGCTTCGACGCGGTGAGCTGTCGGCCGACCGTGGGCCGCTGCTGAAGGACGCCTTGGCGGAGTGGATCGCTTCGCTCGAAGCAGGGCATGAGCGCAACCGCTCGGGTGACCCGTACAAGCCGTCGGCGGTCCGTGGCTACCGGCACACGCTGGAGAGGCGGGTGATTCCGGTGCTCGGCGATCAGCGCGTCCGCGAGATCAAGCCGGAGCACGTGCAGCGATGGATCGAAGAGCTCGTGCGAGCCGATCTCGCCCCGGCGACGATCGACAGCGCTCTGACCCCGCTGCGCGCGTTCTACAAGCGCGCGTGCGCTCGGGGCGAGGCCACGGTCAACCCGACGCAGAACGTGCTGAAGCCAGCGGTGCGGTCGGCGGCGAAGCAAGTCGTATCGGTGAAGGAGTCCAAGGCCATGATCGCGGCGCTCAGCGCGTCCGATCGGCCGCTGTGGGCGGTGGCCTTCTACGCGGGCTGCGCCGGAGCGAGCTGATCGGCCTGCGCTGGAAGACGTGGACCTTGCCGGCGGCACGATCCACGTTCGCCGCGGCTGGGACATGGTGGTGGGCGAGGTCCCGCCGAAGTCGCTGAAGGGCAAGCGGAAGATCCCGATGGCCGCGGTGCTGCGGGATCACCTGGACGAGCACCGCGTGCAGTCGGCGGCGAGAGTCGCGTGTTCGCCAGCCAGGCATGGGTCGAGAAGGCAAACGACCGTGCGCGCAAGGTGTGGAGGGAGGCAGAGCTGCCGACGCTGACGATGCACACCGCGCGCCACACGTTCGCCTCGATGATGATCGCCGCGGGCGTGAACGCGAAGGCGCTCAGCACGTACCTGGGCACGCGAACATCGCGGTCACCTTCGACAAGTACGGCCACCTCATGCCGCGCCGAGAGCGAGGCCGCGGAGCTGTTCGACACCTACCTGGCGCGCGAGGCTGGCGGCTCGACTGTCGCACCGCCTGTCGCGCACCCCACGAAAGCCGCGGTGTAGCAAGATGCCTCGCGGATGTACTACATCTGAGCGCCGAGCGCCGCTATCCGGGCGAGCCGGCGGCGACGAGCTGCCCGACGTGCGCACGCAGGTCGTGGCGCTCGAAGCGGTAGCCGAGCGAGAGCAGATAGTCGCGCTGCTCCCGCGACATGCGTTCGAACTCGAAGAAGATCGAGCGCACGCCTTCGCGGCGCGCGACGCGGACGGCCTCGTCGAACTGGCTGCGGCGCGGCATCGAGAGCGGGTCGGCGTACGGCAGCACGTCGGTCACATGCAGGTCGTACGCGATCCGATGGCCCAGGCGGGTGAACAGCAGGACACGCTCGTTCGGCTGCACGCGGGCCGCGACGAAGCGCTCGACTCTCGCCGGGACGAACGCGGGCACGGCGGTCGCGTCGCGCATCCGCGCGACCTGCGACCACGGCGTCGGCGTCTGCGCGAGCGAGCAGATCGCCACCCCGAGGCCGAGCAGGACGGCGAGCTCGGCGGGCGTCGGGCGGCGCGACGGACGCGCCGCGATCGCGTGCGCCGCCGCGATCGCCAGCAGCACGAGCGCGAGCGCCCACGCGGAGAAGAGGTCGATCAGCACCTCCGGATGCGAGCGGCCGGCGAAGTAGGCGCCGACTCCGAACCCGAACGTGCCCGCCCAGGCGAGCATCCCGGTCAGCAGCCGCTGCTCGGCGCCGCCGACCGCCCGCACGGTCGCGACGACGAGCGCCGCCGCGAACGTGACGTAGAGGGCCAGCTGCAGTCCGAGCGTCGGCATCGGCAGCATCCCGAAGCCGTCGACGCCGTAGATGCGGGCGAACTCGACGAGCAGGGCCGGGCGGGGAAGCGTCCCCGCGACGACGAGCGTGAGGCCGCACACGAGCGCCGCCGCGAGCAGCAGGCCGGCGCCCAGCTGAACGGCGAGACGCGTCGTCCCGGCCCGCGTGGGCGGTGCGCCCGCCCACAGGATCGCCGCGACCGTCGCGGCCACCGCCGGCAGCCCGAACTCGACGTTGTTGAGGAGGACGAGCCCGCCGCCCGTCAGCAGCAGCACGCGCCCGGGGCGGACGCCGTCGAGGTGGCGCGCCGTCAGCCAGGCGAGCGCGTACGGCCCGGCGTAGCGCATCGGGAACATGCTCCATGCGTTCGATGGGCCGTAGCGGTTCTCGAGCGGTCCCGTCTCCATGAAGAAGGAGTGGGCGAGGAACGGCGCGTAGAGCGCGAGCGCGAGCAGCGAGCTGCCGAGGACCCGCCGCAGCAGCGCGTACACCGCGAGCATCGCGAGCGCGGTGACGCTCGCCATCGTCACCGCGTACACGCCGTAGGAGGCGCCGAAGAGCGACATCGTCGTGGCGCCCACGTACGGCATCAGGTGCGCGTACTGCGCGTGGAAGCTCGCCAGCGGCGCGCGCCCGTCGAGCACGGCGAACGTCTCGTCGAGCCAGAACGGGACGTTGGCGCCGACCGCGGCGTTCGCGTTGCCGATCGAGCCCTCGCCGTTGACCGCGGTCAGCACCCACGCCGCCGTGAACAGCGCCGCGAGCGCGAGCGCCGCCCACCGCTGTCCGCGCGTCTCGCGCGTCCAACGTGCCGCGCGCACGCGGTCGATCCGGGCGAGCGCCACCGCGAGGACCGACGCGATCGCGGCCGCCGCGACGAGCGTCGCGGGCGTGAAGATGGTGCGCCGCGTCTCCTCCACCGAGAACAGGCCCGAGTAGACGTGCCCGCGCTGGGCGACGACCGCGACCACCGGCGTCGCGAGCAGCGCCGCCTGGCCGCACGCCGCGAGCAGCGCGCCCGTCCGGTCCGCGATCGCGAGCGGCCGCCGTGCGAGCAGCGCGACGGCGGCGACCAGCAGGGCCGGCCCGAGCAGCGACAGCACGTAGCGCGCGTGCTCGGTCGCCTCCGGCAGCACGACCGGGGCCGCCCACGGCCAGAAGCCGGCGAGGTCGTCGGCGGGCGGCGCGAACGCGGCGTCGCCGAGCGGCGGGCCGAGCAGGACGATCGCGGCGAGCGTGACGAGCGCGCACGGCACGAGCGCCATCCATGCGATCCGCTCCGGCGCGAGCAACCTGCGTCCCTGCGCGCGGGCCCCCGCGAGATCTCTCGCCACCGCCGTCACCGAGGCATTCTACCGGTGGAAGGTCGACCGAAGCACGACTTAGCAGGGCGTTGCGGAGCCGGGGACGATCCTCCCGCCGCCGATCCGCCCTGGTAGCGTCGCCGCCGACGATGAGCGCCCCGATCGGACCCCCGACGCACTACCCCAAGATCGAGCTGCACGTCCACCTCGAGGGGGCGGTCTCGCCGGCGGCGCTGATCGCGTGCGCGAAGCGCAACGACTTCGCGCTGCCGGTGCAGTCGGTCGAGGCGCTGGCGGACTACATGCGCTTCCGCGACTTCGAGCACTTCATCGCCGCCTGGATGGCGACGACGCGCGCGCTGCGCACCGAACGCGACTACCGCGAGCTGGTGCTCGACTACGCCGCCCGCGCCCAGGCGCAGGGCGCCGTGTACCTGGAGGCGATCTTCTCGCCGGCTGACAAGGCGTCGGTCGGCGTCGACCAGCAGGTCGTCTTCGAGGGCTTCTGCGACGGCGCGCAGGAGGCGCGCGAGTCGCTCGGCATCGAGGTCCGCCTGACGCCCGACATCACGCGCGGCGTCTCGCAGGAGCTGGCGAACGAGACGGCCGAGCTGGCCGTCGGATACCAGGACCGCGGCGTCGTCGCGCTCGGCCTCGGCGGGCTCGAGGCGCAGTACCCGCCGGAGCAGTACGCCGACGCGTTCGCGATCGCGCGCGCCGGCGGGATCGGGTCGGTGCCGCACGCCGGCGAGGTCGCCGGCCCGGAGTCGATCCGCGGCGCGCTCGACGCGCTGCACGCCGACCGCATCCGCCACGGCGTGCGCGCCGTCGAGGATCCCGGCCTGCTGCGCGAGCTGGCCGAGCGGCGGATCGTGCTCGACGTGTGCGTGCTGTCGAACGTCTGCCTGTCGGTCGTGCCGTCGGTGGAGGAGCACCAGCTGCCGCAGCTGCTGACTGCCGGGGCGCTCGTGCACGGTCAACACCGACGACCCGACGTTCTTCTCCTGCGACCTCGAGGCCGAGCATGTCGCCGCTCGCTCGCTCGGCGCCGATCCGCGCGCGCTGTTCGATGCGGGGATCGCGGGCGCGCTGTGCGACGAGGCGACGAAGGACAAGCTGCGCGCGATCGCGCGACGCGTATGACTGGGACGCCGTGCCCGGCCTCGTCTCGTAGCGATCGCTACAGTCCCCGGCGGCAATGCCGCGAATCCCGATCAACATTGCAGATCACGTCGGGCGCACGCCGATGGTCCAGCTCACGCGCGCTGCTGCCCGAGGGCTGCGAAGCCGAGCTGTTCGCGAAGCTCGAGGCGTTCAACCCGGGCGGCAGCGTCAAGGACCGCATCGGCGTCGCGATGATCGAGGCGGCCGAGCGCGAGGGCCGCATCGAGCCGGGGCGCACGACGATCGTCGAGGCCACGAGCGGCAACACCGGCATCGCGCTCGCGTTCGTGTGCGCGGCCAAGGGCTACGAGCTGGTGCTGACGCTGCCGCAGGGCATGAGCCGCGAGCGCGAGGGGCTGCTGCGCCTCTACGGCGCGCGCGTCGACGTGGTCGAGTCGGTCGGCGGCATGAACGAGGCGGTCGCCGCCGCGAGAGCGATGGCGAGCGACCGCGACGTGTTCCTGCCCGACCAGTTCGCGAACCCCGCCAACCCCGAGGTCCACCGCCGCACGACCGGCCCGGAGATCTGGGAGGCGATGGACGGGCGCGTCGACGTGCTCGTCGCGGGCGTCGGGACGGGCGGCACGATCACCGGCGCGGGAGAGGCGCTGAAGCAGCGCAACCCCGACTGCCGGGTGATCGCGGTCGAGCCGCGCAGCTCGCCGGTGCTGTCCGGCGGCGCGCCCGGCCCGCACAAGATCCAGGGCATCGGCGCCGGCTTCGTCCCGCAGGTGCTGAACCGCGACGCTGCTCGACGAGGTGATCGCCGTCGACGACGAGGACGCGATCGAGACGGCGCGGCTGCTCGCGCGCCGTGAGGGCGTGCTCGCCGGGATCTCCTGCGGAGCGGCGGTGTGGGCGGCGATCGAGGTGGCGACGCGGCCGGAGTCGCGCGGGCAAGCGGATCGTCGCGGTGCTGCCGGACTCCGGCGAGCGCTACGTCTCGACGCCCTTCTTCGCGCCGTAGGCCACGACCTCGCGCTCGACTACCCTTGGCACATGCCCGGCCTCGGACGTTCGCCCGCGTCTGGACGGAGATCCGGCGTGACGTCCACGCCGCCCAGGAGCGCGACCCGGCGGCGCGCGGCGTCGGCTCGAGCGAGATCCTCGCGATCTGGCCGGGCGTCCACGCACGTGCTCGCCCATCGCGTCGCGCACGCGCTGTTCGCGGTCCGCGTGCCGCTGCTGCCGCGCCTGATCGCCGGCGCTCGCGCGGCTGCTGACCGGCATCGAGATCCATCCCGCCGCGCAGATCGGGCGCGGTCTCTTCATCGACCACGGGATGGGCGTCGTGATCGGCGAGACGGCCGAGATCGGCGACGACGTGACGCTCTACCAGGGCGTCACGCTCGGCGGCACCGGCTTCGCGTGCGGCAAGCGCCATCCGACCGTCCAGGACAACGTCACGATCGGCTCGGGCGCGAAGCTGCTCGGCCCGATCACCGTCGGGCACGGCTCGAAGATCGGCGCCAACTCGGTCGTGATCCACGACGTGCCGCCGAACTCGACGGTCGTCGGCAACCCCGGCCATCCGGTGCGCATCGACGGCAGACGCCCCGAGGGCCCCGACGCCGACTGGGCGCACCTGCCGGACCCGATCTCCGACGCGATCAAGGGCCTCGCGAGCCGCATCGGGGCCCTCGAGCGCGCGCTCGCCGAGCGCGGCGTCGACCCGGCGTCGATCCCGGACCCGGTCGAGGACGGACCGGAACCGCTGCGCGTCGCGCGGGGGCCCAATCCAGCGGGCGGCTGAGAAGCGGCCGCCTGCCCCCACCTGCCCCGCGCCATCCGTATGATCCGCTTTTCCACGCGCGAGCGCTCAACGTTGGTCGCTAGACCGGAGCTGAGGCGAGCGATGGAGACAGGGGCAGACGGCCGGGATGGCTCGCCGACGCTCGGCCCTACCGCATCGACGAGGTGCTCGGACCGGCGGCATGGGCGTCGTCTACCGCGCACGCGACCTGCGGCTCGATCGGAGCGTCGCGCTCAAGCTGCTGCGCGAGGACCTGGCCGCGGACGCCGAGTTCCGCGAGCGTTTCGTACGCGAGTGCGTTCCGCAGCGGCGCTCGACCACGCGAGCATCCTGCCGTCTCGAGGCGGGCGAGATCGACGGCGCGCTGTAGCTCGCGACGCGGCTGGTCGACGGAGTCGACCTGCGCCGACTGCTCGCGCGGGAGGGGCCGCTGCCGCCGGCGCGCACGCTCGCGATCGCCGCGCAGATCGCCGCGGCGCTCGACTACGCGCATGCGCGCGGCGTCGTCCACCGCGACGTGAGCCGGCGAACGTGCTGCTCGGCGCGACGAGCACGGCCGCCGAGCACGTCTACCTGTCGACTTCGGCATCAGCAAGCGCGTCGACCTCGAGCCCGGCTACCGCCACGGGGCAGTTCGTGGGAACGCCCGAGTACGTCGCACCGGGCAGGTCGCGGGTCGCGCGCAGGACGGGCGCAGCGACCAGTACGCGCTCGCGTGCGTGCTGTTCGAGTGCGTGACGGGCGCGGCGCCGTTCGCCCAGGCACCTCGTCGACATCCTGCACCGCATCTGCACAGCTCCGCCGTCGGCGTGCGCGGCGCGCGAGGGGCTCTCGCCGGTGCTCGACGCGGCGCTCGCCCACGCGCTCGCGAGGGCCCGGGAGCGCTTCGCGAGCTGTCGCGAGCTCGTCGTGGCGCACGCGGGGATGCCGCGCCCGCCCCCCGCGCCGCACGCGCGCTGCGCGCCCGTCGTACGCACCCACCACGCCGCCGCCCCCACGCCTCCGCGCCGCGCTCCCTCGCACGTGCTCAGCGCACCGCCGCTCGCTGCGCTGCGACTCGCTCGCGCGCTACGCTGCCCCCCCGCGCGCCACGCCGCGCACGCTCCAGCGCTCGCCGCACGCGTGCCGCACCGCCCCACCTCAGCTCGCGCTCACCCCCCCCCTGCACACCCCACACGCACGCACACACTCCCACCGCTCAACACACGCCGCGCGCACGCTCCCCCGCTTCGCGCTACACCTAGCTCGCTCGAGCGCTACCGCCCCGCACATCCCGCACGCACGCCCGCATCACCATCCTCCGCTCCACGCACGCACCTACCCCGCTACTCTCTCGCGCTCAGCAACCCCCACCGCTCCGCTCTCACCCACACCCGCTCTCGACCCTACCCACTCAGCCCTCGTCGTCTCTCCCACCGCACCTCTCTACCGCCCTATCCCTCGCTCCCCCCCCCTCCCCCTCACCACGCTACTCCCCCCCCCCACTCCCCCCACCCCCCCCCCCCCCCCCCACCTCCCCCCCCACACCCTCCCCCCCCCCCCCCCCCCCCCCCCCCCGCGTCGCTCGCCGACCTGCTCGCTCCGCGTCTCGTCCGCTCGTCAGGGCTCGTCCCCGCGTTGCGGCGGCGCCGCACGAGGTACAACGGCCGCGCCTTGACCTCGTCGTAGATGCGCCCGACGTACTCGCCGATCAGCCCGATCGCCATCAGCTGGATGCCGCCGAGCAGCAGGATCGCGATCGTGATCGTCGAGAAGCCCGGCAGGTAGGAGCCGGCGACGCGCAGTCCGACGACGACCGGGATCAGCACGAACGCGAACGCCGCGCAGAGGAAGCCGATCAGGGTCGCCAGCTGCAGCGGGCGGTGCGAGAACGACGAGACCGCGTCGAGCGAGAAGGTCAGCATGCGCCGCAGCGTGTACTTCGTCTCGCCCGCGCGGCGGGCGTCGCGCTCGTAGGGCACGGCCGTCTGCGTGTAGCCGATCCAGACCGTCATCCCGCGCAGGAAGCGGTTGCGCTCGCGCATCGACAGCAGCGCGTCGAGCGGCGCGCGGTCGAGCAGGCGGAAGTCGCCGGAGTCCGGTTCGAGGTCGACGTCGCCGAGCGAGCTGAAGAGCTTGTAGAACCAGCGCGCGGTCGCCAGCTTGAAGCGCGTCTCGCCCTCGCGGCGGCGGCGCACGGCGTAGACGACGTCGGTGCCGCGGCGCCAGTGCTCGAGCATCTCGGGGATCAGCTCCGGCGGGTCCTGCAGGTCGGCGTCGAGCATCACCACGGCGTCGCCGCGAGCGTGGTCGAGCCCGGCCGTCAGCGCCGTCTGGTGCCCGAAGTTGCGCGACAGCTCGATCACGCGCACGCGCGGGTCGCGCTCGGCGAGCTGCGCCAGCAGCTCCGGGGTCCGGTCTCTCGATCCGTCGTCGACCAGGACCAGCTCGAACGGGAGCCCTTCCAATGCGGTGCAGACGCGCGCGTGGAAGGCCTCGACGAGCGCCTCCTCCTCGAACAGCGGCGCGACCACGCTCAGCAGGCGCAGCGTCCGTTCTTCCATCGGACAGAGACTATTTCGCGCTCCGGTCATCGCAAGCGACGACCTCCGCGCGACGTCGCTACGCGGGGGCGCCGTCGGCTTTGGCTCGTGCGACCGCCCGCGGCGCCGTCCGCCGCAGCCCCGGCACCCGCCACATCGCCTCGACGGCGATCCGCGCGGACATCTTGCTGGCGCCGGCGTCGCGCTCGCGGAACACGATCGGCACCTCCTCGACGCGGAAGCCCGCAAGCACCGCGCGGTAGGTCACCTCGATCTGGAACACGTAACCCTGCGAGCGCACGCTCTCCAGCTCGATCGCCTCCAGGACGCGACGGTGGATGACCTTGAAGCCGCCCGTGAGATCGTGCTGCGGCAGCCGCAGGATCATGCGCGCGTACAGGCAGCCGCCGCGGCTCAGCAGGCGCCGCAGCAGGCCCCAGTCGGTCACGCCGCCGCCGGGCACGTAGCGCGAGCCGAGCACGAGGTCGGCGCGCTCGGCGGCGTCCAGCAGGGCCGGGAGATGGCGCGGGTCGTGCGAGAGGTCGGCGTCCATCTCGCAGACGCGCTGGGCGCCGCCGGCGAGCGCGTGCGCGAAGCCGGCGAGGTAGGCCTGCCCGAGGCCGCCCTTGGCGCTGCGGTGCAGCACCTCGACGACGCCCAGCTCGGCGCCGACGCGCTCGGCGATCGCGGCCGTGCCGTCGGGCGAGCCGTCGTCGACCACGAGGATGCGGTGGTCGCCGGGGAGCGCCTCGGCGAGCACGCCGGCGACGCCGCGCAGCAGGCGCTCGATCGAGTCGGCCTCGTCGTACGTCGGCACGATGACCCAGAGGGCGGGGGGCATGGGGTCGGGAAGCGTAGTCGACGGCCGCACCGCACTCGGTGCCGCGCCGGTCGAGTCGCGCGCATCCGGCCGATTCGCGATCATGGGGCCCCGGGATGCGCCTGATCGACGTCATCCGTGGGCCGGGCCGACCCACGCAGGTCCAGCTCCGGCACCGCCGTCGGCGCGCCGGCGCGCTCGTCGCGGCGGCGGCCGTCGCGCTGCTGCTCGGCATGATCGTCGGCGCGAGCAGCGGCGGCGGCACCCCCGACGTGCGCGCGAGCGCGACGCCCGTCGGCTGGTACGGCCACCTGCGCACGCTCGCCGGCGCCGGCAGACGCTCGCTCGACTTCGAGCAGCGCGCGCAGGAGAGCGGCGCGATCGACCGCGCGCTGCAGCTGACGCCGTTCGTGCGGCTGGGCGGCGGCGAGCATCGCATCGTCGCGCTGACGTTCGACGACGGTCCGAGCCCGTACACCGACGCGCTGCTCGACGAGCTGCAGCGGCTGCGCGTGCCGGCGACCTTCTTCGTCGTCGGCTACCAGCTGCCCGACTTCGCTCCGCAGCTGCAGCGCGAGGTCGACCTCGGTCAGACGGTCGGCGACCACACCGCCGACCACGCGAACCTGACGACGCTCTCGCCGGCCGACCAGAAGCGCCAGATCGACGACGACGCGACCGAGATCCGCTCCTACGGCGCGCCTCTGCCGCGGCTCTTCCGGCCGCCGTACGGCGCCTATGACCAGACGACGCACAGACTGCTCGGCCGCCGCAGAATGCTGTCGGTGCTGTGGTCGGTCGACAGCGAGGACTACACGAAGCCGGGCGTCGACGCGATCGTCCGCAACGTCGTCGACGCCGTCAGACCCGGCTCGATCGTGCTCATGCACGACGGCGGCGGAGACCGCAGCGAGACGGTGGCGGCGGTGCCGCGGATCGTCAGAGAGCTGCGCAGACAGGGCTACCGCTTCGTCTCCGTCCCGCGGCTGCTGCTGGAGAACCCGCCGCCGCAGGACCAGGAGCTCCCGAACGGCTTCAACACCGCCGGCGCGGGATAGCCGCCCGTGAGCGGGCTCGCACGCGCGGAGGGCCGCACCGTGCGCAGCATGCCGGCCCCGGCGACGCTGATCGGCGCCGGCGCGCTCGCGGGCCTGCTGGCGGCGAGCCTGCTGCTGGCCGCCGGAGCGGCCTCGCGGCGGCGCATCTGGTTCGTGCCGGCGAGCCAGCACGGCGGCTTTCCCGATTGGCTTGGCGGGCCGTTCCGCGGGCTCGACCTCGTGCTGCTGCCGCCGCGCGGGGCCCAGCTGCTCGTCGCGATGCTCGCCTGCTACCTCGTCGTCCTGGCCTGCGCGCGCGCCGGCGCGATCCCGGCGCGGCTGGGCGTCGCGGCGGTGGTCGCCGCGCACGTCGTCTTCCTGCTGGCGCCGCCGCTGTTCTCGGCCGACGTGTTCGGCTACGTCGACTACGCGCGCCTGGCGATCCTGCACGGACTCGACCCGTACCAGCACGGGGCGGGCGACGCGTTGCGCGACCCGATCGTCCCCTATGTGCGCTGGCGCGACATCGCGACGCCCTACGGACCGCTGTTCACGCTCCTGAGCACGCCGCTGGCGTGGCTGAGCGTGCCCGCCGCGCTGTGGGCCTGCAAGGCCCTCGCCGCCGCGCTGAGCCTCGGCTGCCTCGCGCTCGTGTGGCGCATCGCGCAGCGCCGCGGCGACGCGCCTCTGCCGGCGCTGCTGTTCGTCGGCCTCAACCCGCTGCTGCTGGCCTACGGCGTCGGCGGGGCGCACAACGACTTCCTGCTGCTCGCGCTCGGGCTCGGGGCGATCCTGCTCGTGCTCGAGCGGCGCGACGTCGCCGGCGGCGCGCTCGGCGCGCTGGCGATCGGCGCCAAGGCCTCGGCGACGCTGCTGCTGCCGTTCCTGCTGCTCGGTGCGCGCAGACCGCGACGGGCGGTCGCCGGGGCGCTGGCAGCCGGCGCCGCGCTCGCCGCGGCGGCGCTGCTCGCGTTCGGCGGCGAGGCCGTCAGCTTCGTGACGCAGATCGACCAGCAGCAGCGCTTCGTCGCGGACGGCAGCGTGCCGCGGGGCGTCGCGTCCCTGCTCGGCTTCGACGGGCTCCCGATCGGGCTGCGCCTGGTGTTCGCACTCGCCTTCGCGGCGAGCGTGGCGGGGCTGCTGTGGGCGACGTGGCGCGATCGCGTCGACTGGATCGCCGCCGCCGGCTGGGCGACGGCCGCGCTGCTGCTCTGCACCGCCTGGCTGGTGCCGTGGTACGTCGTCTGGCTGCTGCCGCTCGCCGCGCTCGGGCGCGACCCGCGGCTGCGCGCCGCGGCGCTGCTGCTGTGCGTCTACGTGCTCGTGACGCGCGTCGCCTACCAGCTCGCGTGAGGGCACGGATCACCCGGGCAGGACGTACTCGGCATACCGTCCGGTGTGCTGCTCGAGCACCCAGCCGGAGTTCGTTATCACCAGCTGCTGCGCCGGCAGCGACTGGTCGAGGTAGAGGAAGACCCGCCGGACGCCCTCGTTGTGCGCCGTTAGCAGCGCCTCCGCGAGCTGCTCTCTGGCCGGCATCGAGATCATGCCGACGTACGGGTTGACGTTCACGAGGCCGAGGTCGTACGCGACGCGGTGGCCGAGCGGCGCCAGCAGCAGGACCTTCTCGCCGCGGGCCGGTCTCGCGGCGAGCACGAACCTGCGCAGCGGGACCGCCTTCTGATCGGGCAGCGCGGTCGTGTGGCCGAGGCGCTCGACCTGCGGCCACGGCATCGGGAGCTGCGCGAGCGAGCAGACCGCCAGCGCGCAGCCCGCCAGCAGCGCGACCTCGGCGACGGTCGGCCGCCGGTCCGCGCGGGCATGGACGGCGCGCACCGCGACGACGAGCAGGAAGACGAGCGCGAGCGCCCACGCCGAGAAGAGGCTGATCAGCACCTCGGGGTGGGAGCGCCCGGCGAAGTAGCTGCTTGCGCCGAGCCCGAAGATCCCCGACCAGGCGAGCATCGCCGTGAGGCTGCGCTGCTCGGCGCCCGTGAGCGCGCGCACCGTCGCGGTCACGAGCGCCGCCGCGAACGTCAGGTAGAGGACGAGGTGGAAGCCGAGCGTCGGCATCGGCAGCATCGTCACGCCGCCGAGGCCCCACAGTCTCGAGAACGTGAACAGGTAGGAGAAGCGCGGCAGCGAGCCGCTCAGGGCCAGCGTCAGCAGCGCGACGAGCGCGAGCGCGCCGAGCAGTCCGAGGGCGGCGTCGCGCAGCAGCGCCAGCGTGCGCGGCCGCCATCGGCGCTCGTCGCTCCACAGCAGCGCGCCGAACGTCGCCGCGAACGCCGGCAGCCCGAACTCGACGTTGTTCAGCAGCGCGATCCCGGCGACCAGGAACAGCGACGCGGCCCAGCGCGGGCGCACGCGGTCGACGTGCCGCGCGAGCAGCCATGCGACCACGTACGGGCCGCCGTAGCGCATCGGGAACATGCTGAAGAGGTTCGACGGGCCGTAGCGGTTGCCGAGCGGCCCGATCTCCATGAAGAAGCCGGTCGCGACGAACGGCATGAACAGCGCCAGGGCGAGCAGCGAGCTGTGCACGATCCGGCGGAAGAGCGCGTAGACGGCCAGCAGCGAGAGCCCGCTCGCGGTCACCATCACCGCGACGTAGGCGCCGAACGAGGGTCCGACGAGCCACATGACGCCGGCGGCCAGGTACGGCCACAGCTGGCTGTACTGCGCGTGGAAGTTGACGAGCGGATAGCGGCCGTCGAGGACGGCGTACGCCTCGTCGGTCCAGAACGAGACGTTGTAGTGGACGCCGTCGTTGGAGCTGCCGACCGAGCCTTCCGTGTTGACGGCCGTGAGCAGCCACAGCGCGAGGAACGCCGCCGCGAGCAGGAACCCGGCGAGGCGGCGGCGATCGGTCTCGCGCGCGAGGTGGGCGATGCGCTCGATCAGCGCCCGGCGCCGCAGCAGGAGCACCGCGGCGACCGTCAGCAGCGCGGAGACGACGAGCGTCGCGGGCGTGAAGTAGACGCGTCTGAACGATGCGCCGCCCGAGTAGCGGGAGTCGTAGACGACCCGGTACTGCGCGACGATCGCGGCGACCGCCGTCGCCGCGAGCAGCAGCTGGCTGAGCTGCCCGAGCAGAGCCGCGGTGCCGGGGCGCAGCGGCAGCGGCCGTCCGCGCAGCGCGAGCAGCAGCGCCGACAGCGCCGCCGGCCCGGCGACCGCGATAAGGAAGCGCGCCTGCTCGGTCGGCTCCGGGCGGATCGCGAGCGTCGGCAGTCCGGTGTCCCAGAACGATATGTCGGCGGGTGGGAACAGCAGGCGTCCCAGCGGCGGCCCGAGCAGCACGATCGCGGCGAGCAGCACGACGGCGCACGGCAGCGCGAGCAGCCATGCGAGGTCACCGGGTGCGACCGTGGTG
Source organism: uncultured Actinomycetes bacterium (assembly GCA_963812435.1). Lineage (GTDB taxonomy): Bacteria > Actinomycetota > Thermoleophilia > Solirubrobacterales > Solirubrobacteraceae > Conexibacter. The sequence continues at coordinate 402,466 of CAWEUZ010000005.1, read as the reverse complement.
CGTGCGGCCGTGACCGCGCGCGTCCCTGCACGCACCCCCAGCGTGCGTTCCCCCTTGGACACCGCCGCAGTCTACCTCCGGCGGCGGGGCGGGACGACGCATCGAGGGCCGCTCGGGCCGCTGCGCGCGCCGTCTCGCTCGCTATCGTCGGATCGGCCGATGGAAGCCGCCTCTCCTCGTGACACCGACGCCGAGCTGGAGCGCCTGCTGGGCGGTCTCAACGAGCCCCAGCGCGACGCCGTGCTGCACGGCGAGGGACCGCTGCTGATCCTTGCCGGCGCCGGCTCGGGGAAGACGCGCGTGCTCACGCACCGCATCGCGTACCTGCTCGCGACGGGCCAGGCGCGGCCGAGCGAGATCCTCGCGATCACGTTCACGAACAAGGCGGCGCAGGAGATGCGCGAGCGCGTCGAGCTGCTCGTCGGCGCCCGCACCCGCGCGATGTGGCTGCTGACGTTCCACGCGGCGTGCGCGCGGATGCTGCGGGCCGACGCGCACCGGCTCGGCTACACCCGTCAGTTCACGATCTACGACCAGGCCGACGCGCGACGGCTGGTCAAGCGCTGCATCGACGAACTGGACGTCGACCCCAAGCGCTTCACGCCGGGCGCGATCCACCACGAGATCTCCGACGCGAAGAACAAGCTGCGCGACAGCGAGTCCTACGGGGAGATGGTGGGGTCGTACTTCGAGCAGACGGTCGTCGACGTCTACAAGCTCTACGAGTCCGAGCTGCACCGCATGAACGCGATGGACTTCGACGACCTGCTCGTGCGCGCGGTCAACGTGATGGAGCTGTTTCCCGAGGTCAGAGAGCGCTACGCCACGGCGTTCCGCCACGTGCTCGTGGACGAGTACCAGGACACGAACCATGCGCAGTACAAGTGGCTGCAGCTGATCGGCGGGGAGCACAGAAACATCTGCGTGGTCGGCGACGACGACCAGTGCCTGGTCGAGGGGTCGCGCGTCGCGATGGGAGATGGCAGCGTCAAGCCGATCGAGCAGGTGAGAGTCGGTGACGAGGTGCTGTCGTGCTTTGGCAGCGGCGACATGCGCCCGGCCCGTGTGCTGCGGACGCACCGATCGCGGAAGCCGGAGGGCGTCGCGATCACGCTGCGCAGCGGTCGCCGGATCGTCAGCACGCCTGAGCACACCCACTTCGCCGGCTACCGCCTCGGCACCACGCCGCAGATGCACCTGACCTACGCGATGCGACGTGCCGACAAGGGCTTCCGCGTCGGGACGTCTCGCGTGTACACGGCGGGCCAGGTCAAGCCCGTCGTCGGCGTCGCGCTGCGAACGCGTCACGAGCATGCCGACGCGGCATGGATCGTCGGCACCCACACGCGCGAGGGCGAGGCAAGGGCACACGAGACCACGCTGTCGCTGCGCTACGGGCTCCCGACGTTGCCGTTCGTCGCTCGGCGCAACGGCCGCGACAACGGGCTCGTCGGCGATCAGGCGCTGATCGACCGCATCTTCCAGACGTTCGACACGGCGGGCGCAGGCACCGCGTTGCTGGCCGACGAGGGGCTCGACGACGATCACCCGCATTTCCTCTCCCAGTCCTACGAGGGGCGGCGACGCGTCGTCACCGTCACGCTGTGCGCTGACCGCCGCGGCCGGACGCCGATGCACCTGGTCGCCGTCGGGGGTCGTGACGCGGAGGCGCGCGCCGCGCTCGAGCGCGCCGGGCTCAGCGTGCGCCCGGCGAAGCGCGGCTCGGCGAGCTGGCGCTACGAGTCGTGCTTCAAGGAGTTCGGCGCCGCGATGGACGTCGTAGCTCGCATCCGCGAGGCCCTCCCTGAGGTGCATGTCCGCCTCCAGGCGCGGCTCGGAGCTCAGGGCGAGGGCGTCGAGCGCAACACGCTGCCGTTCATGCCCGCCGGCTCCGTGCGTCCGGGCATGGCGATGTTCACGGCTGCGGGCGACTACGACCTCGTCGAGTCGGTGGAGCGCGTCGTGCTCGATCGACCGGTCTACGACCTCGACGTCGAAGGCACGCACAACTTCGTTGCAGAGGAGGTGATAACGCACAACTCGGTCTACGGCTTCCGCGGCGCCGACGTCCGCAACATCCTCGACTTCGAGGACGACTTCCCGGATGCGAAGGTCGTGAAGCTGGAGCAGAACTACCGCTCGACGCAGACGATCCTCGACGCCGCCAACGCGGTGATCGCGAACAATCGCGGGCGGATGGGGAAGGCGCTGTGGACCGACCTCGGCGCCGGGGACGCGATCCAGGTGCGCGAGCTGGAGGACGAGCACGCCGAGGCGCGCTTCGTGGCGGGCGAGATCGAGCGGCTCGTCGACGCGGGCACCTCGCGCAACGAGGTCGCCGTCTTCTACCGCACGAACGCGCAGTCGCGCGTGCTGGAGGACACGCTCGTGCGCGCGCAGATCGGCTACCAGGTGATCGGCGGCACGAAGTTCTACGAGCGCGCCGAGATCAAGGACGCGATCGCCTACCTGACGGTCCTCGTGAACCCGCAGGACGTCGTCAGCTTCGGGCGCATCGTCAACTCGCCGCGCCGCGGGATCGGCGCGACGTCGATGTCGCGCGTGGTCGGGTGGGCGAACACCGCCGGCATCACGATCTGGGAGGCGGCCGCCGACCCGGAGTCCGTGCCGGGCCTCGGGTCCGCTGCGATCAAGGCCTTCCACCGCTTCATGGGCGCGATGAGAGTCCTGCGCGAGCGCGCGGAGGGCGATGCGCCGCTCGCCGCCCTGCTCAACGAGCTGCTGCGCGAGACGGGCTACCTCGAAGCGCTGGAGGCGGAGCGCACGATCGAGGCGCAGGGCCGCATGGAGAACCTCGAGGAGCTCGTCAACGTCGCGGCCGAGTACGACGCCATCGAGACCGACGCTGAGGGCGAGCCGCCGTCGCTCGCGGGCTTCCTGCAGCAGATCGCGCTCGTCGCCGACGCCGACACGCGCAGAGACGACGAGGGGCTCGTGACGCTGATGACGCTGCACAACGCCAAGGGCCTGGAGTATCCGATCGTCTTCATGATCGGCTGCGAGGAGGGCGTCTTCCCGCACTCGCGCGCGATCGAGGAGGGCGGCCTGGAGGAGGAGCGCCGCCTCGCCTACGTCGGCATCACGCGTGCGCAACGCGACCTCTACGTCACCTACGCGCGCACCCGCGCCGTCTTCGGCGCGCGCTCCTACGGCGCGCGCAGCCGCTTCGTCGACGAGATTCCGCTCGCGCTGACCGACCGGCCGGCGCGTCCGGCGCTCGGCGTCGGGGGCGTGCGCGAGCGCGCGCTGTCATGGAGCTCCGGCGGCGGGATCGGCTCTCCGGGCGGCGGCCGCGGCGAGGGCGGCAGCGGGATCGCGTGGGCAAGCGGCCGCGGGGAGGAGGCGGCCGCCGCGTTCCGGCTCGGCGAGGACGTCGCGCACCCGGCCTTCGGCGAGGGCGTCGTGACGGGCGTCGAGGCGGGCGGGATCGTCGTGATCCGCTTCAGCAGGGACGGCGCCGAGCGCAAGCTCGTCGCCGACCTGGCGCCGCTGACGCGCCGCTGAGCACCGTCCTCAGCGCGTGTCGACGAACGTCGCGAGGTCGGCTTCCTCGGAGACCTGCGTCTGCCGGAAGCCGGCGGCGGCAAGGGCCGCGAGCTGTTCGTCGCTCGCCAGCCAGCGCGCGAGGAACAGCTGCGTGCCGCCGGCCGCGCGCAGCGCCGCGATCGTGTCGGTCAGCTGCCGCGGCGCGATCAGCCGTATGTCCGCGTAGGGGGTCACGTCGACGACGCCGAGCGCGTCGGCGATCCGGTGCCCGCCGGGCGCGAGGATCGCGACCGCCGCTCCGCGCCGCACCTGCCCCGCGATCGCGTGCTGCTGGTCGAGCGGCAGCAGCACGGGCGTGGGCGTGGTGTGCCCGAGCCGCTCGACCTGCCCCCAGGGCGCCGGCGTCTGCGCGAGCGAGCAGACGGCGAGGCCGGCGGCCGCGAACAGTCCCAGCGCCGCGATCGACGGCCGCCAGCCGGGTCGCGCCGCCGCGTCGCGCACGACGGCCACGAGCAGCAGCGCGAGCGCGAGCGCCCACGCGGAGAACAGCGCGATCAGCGTGTCGGGGTGCGAGCGGCCGGCGAAGTAGGCGCCCGCTCCGAGGCCGAAGACGCCGATCCAGGCGAGCGCGCCGGTGAGGGCGCGATCGTTCGTCCCGCCGATGGCTCGCAGCGTCGCGACGACGAGCGCGGCGGCGAACGTCGCGTAGATGACGAGGTGGAAGCCGAGCGTTCTCATCGGCAGCATCCCGAAGCCTTCGAGCCCGAACATGCGGGAGAACGTGAGGGCGAGGCCGAAGTGCGGCAGCGAGCCGGCGACGATCAGCGTCAGCGCCGCCACCGCGGCGACCGCGCCCGCGAGCCCGAGCGCCGCTTCGCCTGCGAGGCGTGCCGCGCGGCGCGGCGTGAGGCGCTCCGTCCACAGCAGCGCCGCGAGCGTCGCCCCGAGCGCCGGCAGCCCGAACTCGACGTTGTTGACGACCACGAGCCCGCCGACGAGGAAGAGCCACGCGGGCCGTCGCGGCCGTGCGCCGTCGAGCCCGCGCACCGTCAGCCACGCCAGCACGTACGCCCCGCCGTAGCGCATCGGGAAGAGGCTGAAGAGGTGCGCCGGCGTGTAGCGGTCGGTGAGCGTCCCGGCCTCGACGAAGAAGCTCGTCGCGAGGAACGGCGCCCACAGCGCGAGCGCTCCGAGCCAGCTGCCGGCCACGCGCCGCAGCAGCGCGAGCACCGCGAGCATCGTGGCGGCCGTGCCCGCGAGCATGGTCGCGACGAAGACCCCGACCGACGTGCCGAGCACCGCCATCGCGCCGGCGCTCAGGTACGGCCACAGCTGCGCGTACTGCGCGCGCAGGTGCACGAGCGGCGGCTGCCCGTTCAGCACCGACGTCGCTTCGTCGAGCCAGTTGCTGACGTTCGCTCCGACGACGCCGATCGTGGCGCCGACCGTCGCTTCGGAGTTGACGGCCATCAGCAGCCAGACGGCGAGCAGCAGCGTCGCGATCGCGATCGCCGCGGCGCGCCGCCGCGGCGTGTCGCGCAGCAGCTCGCCGGCGCGCCGCACGGCCTCCGCGCGCGACAGCGCGTAGGCGAGCGCCGCCGCGAGCGCGCCGGCGACGAGCAGCGTCGTGGTTGAGAAGTACGCGCGCTCGCGCGGTATCGGCTCATAGGGCGCACCGAACACGGTCGTGCGCTGCGCCCACACGCAGGCGGCGAGGAACGCGAGCAGCAGCGCCTGGGTCGCCGGCACGAGCAGGGCTAGGGCCCGCGGCCATGCCGGCACGGCGCGGCGCGCGGCGAGCAGCACCGCGCCCGACAGCAGCAACGGGCCCAGCAGCGCGATCGCGTAGCGCCCGTGCTCCGCGGGCTCCGGCAGCACCGCCGCCTGCGAGCGCGGCCAGAAGGCCATCCCGCGCGGGGCGAGCAGCGCGTCGCCGAGCGGCGGCCCCAGCACGAGCAGCGCGAGGAGCGTCAGCGCCGCGCAGGGGAGCAGCGCCAGCCACACGACCTGCGCCGGCGTGCACGAGCCGGTGTCGTCGCGGGCTGCGACCGGGGCGTGCGCGGTCGCCATCAGCCCGCCCCGTGCGTGTCGACCAGCTCGAGGACGTTCTCGCGCACGGTCCCTCTCTGGCTCACGCCGAAGCCGTCGCGCTCGAGCGCGCGCAGCTGTTCGGGATACGTTTGCGCCAGCGGCAGGAACAGCTTGCGCCCGCCGGCCGCGCGCAGCGCTGCGACCGCCTCGTCGAGGTGGCGCTCGAGCGGCATCGCCTCGATGAAGCTGTACGGCGCGACGTTCACGAGGTCGAGGTCGTAGGCGATCCGGTGGCCGAGCGGCGCGAGGATCAGGACGCGCTCGCCGGGGTCGGTCGCACGGTCGACGAAGCGCTCGGTGGGCGTGTGCGCGTAGGCGGGCTGTGCGCTGCTGCGCTCGAGCCGCTCGACCTGCGACCACGGCGTCGGCGTCTGCGCCAGCGAGCAGACCGCGACGCCGAAGCCGAGCAGCACCGCCAGCTCGCCGGGCGCCGGGCGCCGGGCGGGGCGCCGCGCAAGCGCCTGGAGCACGACGACGAGCAGCAGCGCGAGCGCGAGCGCCCACGCGGAGAAGATGCTGATCAGCACTTCCGGCAGCGAGCGGCCGACGAAGTAGGCGCCGGCGCCGAGTCCGAAGACGCCGGCCCAGCCGAGCATCGCCGTCAGCAGCCGTCCCTCCGCGCCTCCGCTCGCGCGTGCGACCGCCGTCACGATCGCGGCCGCGAACGTGACGTAGACGGCGAGGTGCAGCCCGAGCGTCGGCATCGGGATGTTGGCCCAGCCGTCGACGCCGTAGAGGCGCACGAACGTCAGCATCATCCCGAAGCGCGGCAGCGCGCCGGCGACGACGAGCGTGAGCAGCATCGTGGCGACCGCCGCGCCGAGCAGGCCGGCCGCCAGTTCGAGCGCCAGCCGGCCGGCGCGCGCCCGGGCGCGCCGCGGGTCCGCCAGCACGAGCGCGACGACCGTCGCCGCGAGCGCCGGCAGCCCGAACTCGAGGTTGTTGACGAGCACGATCCCGCCCGCGAACGCCAGCAGCGCGAAGCGGCGGGGCGCGGCGCCGTCGAGGTGGCGTGCTGTCAGCCACGCGAGCGCGTAGGCGCCGACGTAGCGCATCGGGAACATGCTGATCAGCGTCACCGGGCCGTGCCGGTTCTCGGGCGGCCCCGCCTCGGTGAAGAAGCCCGTCGCGAGCACGGGCAGGAACAGCCCGAGCGCGAGCAGCGAACGGCGCACCACGCGCCGCAGCAGCGCGTAGACCGCGAGCATGCCGAGCACGTTGCCGAGCACGCAGGCGACCGTGTAGACGCCGAGCGTCGTGCCGAAGACGGCCATCGCGGCGGCGGCGAGGTACGGCATCAGCTGCGCGTACTGGGCGTGGAAGTCGACCAGCGGATAGCGGCCGTCGAGCACCGCGAACGGCTCGTCGAGCCAGAACGGGATGTTCACGAACGTCAGCGGGCTGTCGGTCGCGATCGAGCCGTCCGTGTGCAGGCCGGGGAGGACCCACACCGCCGTGGCGAGCAGCGCGAGCAGCAGCGCGGCGAGCGCCCGGCCGCGCGACTCGCGCGTCCAGCCGTCGATGCGGGCGAGCAGCCCGTCGCGCTGCAGCGCAGCGGCCGTCGCAGCCGCCAGCAGGGCGGCGGCGAGCCATGTCGCCGGGGTGAAGTACGCGCGCTTGAAGGGCGGTTCGCCGTAAGGCATCCCGAACGTCCGCACCTGCTGCGCGACGAGCACGACGACGAGGAACGCGATCAGCAGCATGCCGCTCGCCCGCACGAGCGCGACGACGGCGCCGCGCGGCGCCGTCACGGGGCGGCGCGCGGCGAGCACGACGACGGTCGACAGCACGGCGGGGGCGAGCAGTGCGAGCGCGTACGCGGCGTGCTCGGCCGGCTCCGGCAGGTGCCCGAGCCGCGGGCCCCAGAATGGCCACCAGCCGCTGCGCAGCGGTTCGAAGAAGGCGTGCCCGAGCGGCCCGCCGAGCAGCGCGACCGCGCCGAGCAGGAGCAGCGCGCAGGGGATCGCGGCGATCCACGCGATCTCCCCCGGCGTGGCGGTCGCGTGCACGGCGACCGACCGTGTCCTCCCCCTGGCAGACACGCCGGCAGTCTACGCTCGCCCACCCGCGCGGCGCTCCGCATGGGCCGCCGCTAGCATCGCCGCCGCATGGCAGCCACGCTCATCGACGGGAAGGCGATCGCCGCGGACGTCCGCGCCGCGGTCGCGCGCGACGTCTCCGCATTCACCGCCGAGACCGGCGTCGTGCCCGGCCTCGCGACCGTGCTCGTGGGCGACGACCCCGCCTCGGCCGTCTACGTGGCGAACAAGCGCAGAGCGTGCGCGGAGGCCGGCATCGCCGACCTGCATCGCCACCTGCCCGCGACCGCGACCGCCGCGGAGGTCGCCGAGCTGCGTCAACGCGCTCAACGCCGACCCGGCCTGCAGCGGGATCCTGCTGCAGCGTCCGCTGCCCGACGGGCTCGACGACGCCGCGCTGAGCGCGCTGATCGACCCCGACAAGGACGTCGACGGGCTCACGCCGATCAGCGCGGGGCGCCTGCTGCAGGGCGTGCCGGGCCTGCGGCCGTGCACGCCCGTCGGCGTGCTGGAGCTGCTCGACCGCCACGAGGTCCCGCTCGAGGGCGCCGAGGCGGTCGTCGTCGGGCGCTCGGACCTCGTCGGCAAGCCGGTCGCGCAGCTGCTGCTGCAGCGCAACGCGACGGTCACGATCTGCCACTCGCGCACCCGCGACCTGCCGGCCGTCTGCGCGCGCGCGGACGTGCTGGTGGCGGCCGTCGGCGTTCCCCGGCTGGTCGGCGCGCAGCACGTGAGGCCCGGCGCCGCGGTGATCGACGTCGGCATGAACCGCCTGCCCGAAGGGCTCTGCGGCGACGTCGACTTCGAGGCGGTGCGCGAGGTCGCCGGGCTGCTCACGCCGGTGCCCGGCGGCGTCGGCCCGATGACGATCGCGATGCTGCTGCGCAACACGCTGTCCGCCGCGAGGGCGCGATTCTCGGGATAACGGCCGACCGTCCCGATACGTTTGGCCGGCCGGCAGCCGTCGGCACGTAATCGACCTACCTGGAGGTAGGGATGACGTTCGATCCCAGCAGGCTCCGCCGCGGCGAGAAGATCGCCGCCGGCTCTGCCGTCCTGCTGTTCATCCTGATGTTCTTCGACTGGTACAGCGTCAGCGTCAGCGCCGGTCCGTTCGGCAACTTCTCCGTCGGCGGCAGCGCCTGGCAGGTGTTCAGCTTCATCGACATCTACCTGTTCGTGGTCGTGCTCGCAGCGATCGGGCTGGCGGTCGTGACCGCGACCGAGCGCTCGCCTGCGCTGCCGGTCACCGCAAGCGTGATCGTCACGGCGCTGGCTGCGCTCGGCACGGTCCTGGTGCTGTACCGGCTGATCGACACACCGGTCGGCGATGTCCCCGACGGGGTCGACGTCGGACGCACGATCTGGGCGTTCCTCGGGCTCGTGGCCGTGGGCGCCGTCACCTACGGCGGCTACCTCTCGATGCGCGACGAGGGCACCACGCTCAGCGACGCAGGCGCGCAGGCCCGTGCGGCCGGCAAGCAGGCGCGGTCCGCGTTCGACGGCGCGACCTCAGGCGGCGACCAGGGCGGCTCGACGCCGCCGCCGTCGTCGCCTCCGCCAGGTGCGTCGGCGCCGGTCGATCCGCCGCCGCCACCGCCGCCGCCTGCGGAGCCCCCGCCGCCGCCGCCCGCCCGCGCCCCCGGAGCCGCCGGCCCCGGCCGAGCCGCCTCCGCCGCCCGCGGAGCCGCCGCCTCCGCCGGAGCCGCCGGCCCCGCCCGCGAGCGACCCGCCGGTCGCGCCCGACGCGCCGTCGTCGAGCGAGCCGCCGTCGTCCGGCTCGTAGCCGTTCCGCCGTCCGCGCCGGGCGCTCCACCGCGAGCGCCCGGCGTCTAAGCTCCGCGCCGATGATCGACCGCGCGCAGGTGCTCCACGTCGCGAAGCTGGCACGGCTCGCCCTCTCCGAGCAGGAGGTCGACGCGATGTCGCGCGAGCTGTCCGCCGTGCTCGACCACATCGAGAAGATCGGCGAGCTGGACCTCGCCGGCGTCGAGCCGACCTCGCACGTGATCGACGTCGTCAACGCGCTGCGCCCCGACGAGCCGCGCCCGTCGCTCTCGCGCGAGCAGGCGCTGGCGTCGGCGCCGGAAGGGCTGGAGCAGGGCTTCGGCGTCCCCAGCCCGGGGGCGGCGTGAGCGCGCCGACCGAGCTGACGGGCGCGCAGGCGGCGGCCGCCGTCCGCGACGGCGAGCTCTCCGGCCGCTGAGCTGTTCGAGGCCTACCGCGCCCGCGCCGCGGCCGACGCGGACGACCTCAACGCCTTCACCTGGGTCGCGGAGGCGGCGCCGGCCGACGGCGTCGACGCGCACGCTCCGCTCGCCGGCGTCCCGCTCGCCGTCAAGGACCTCTTCTGCACCGAGGGCGTCCCGAGCCAGTCGGGCTCGAAGATCCTGGAGGGGTACGAGCCGCCGTACACGGCGACCGCCGTCGCGAAGCTCGCGCAGGCGGGCATCGACGCTGCTCGGCAAGACGAATCAGGACGAGTTCGCGATGGGCTCCTCGAACGAGAACTCCGCCTACGGTCCGGTCAAGAACCCGTGGGACCGCGAGCGCGTCCCCGGCGGCTCCTCCGGCGGCAGCGCCGCCGCGGTCGCCGCCGGCCTCGCCCCGTGGGCGCTCGGCACCGACACGGGCGGCTCGATCCGCCAGCCGGCCGCGCTGTGCGGGATCGTCGGCCTCAAGCCGACCTACGGCGCGATCAGCCGCTACGGGATGATCGCCTTCGCCTCCTCGCTCGACCAGGCCGGCCCGTTCACGCGCGACGTCACCGACGCCGCGCTGCTGCTGCGCCACATGGTCGGCCATGACGACCGCGACTCGACCTCGCTCGCGTTCCCGGAGCAGATCGAGCTGCCGCAGGGCGTCGACCTGAAAGGGCTCAAGCTCGGCGTGCCGGAGGAGCTGACGGGCGAGGGGATCGAGTCCGGCGTGCGCCAGGCGTTCAACGCGACGCTCGCGCTCGCCGAGCAGCTCGGCGCCTCCGTCGAGACGTGCAGACTGCCGCACGCGCCGCACGCGCTGTCGGCCTACTACCTGATCGCGCCGGCCGAGGCGTCCGCCAACCTCGCGCGCTTCGACGGCGTCCGCTACGGCCTGCGCGTCGACGCCGACGACCTGCTCGGGATGTACACGCAGACCCGCGAGGCCGGCTTCGGCGCCGAGGTCAAGCGCCGCATCATGCTCGGCACCTACGCGCTGTCCTCCGGCTACTACGACGCCTACTACGGCCGCGCCCAGCAGGTGCGCACGAAGGTCGCCGAGGACTTCCGCGCCGCCTTCGAGCGCTTCGACCTGCTCGTCACGCCGACGGCGCCGAGCGTCGCGTTCAGGCTCGGCGAGAAGGTCGACGATCCGCTTGCGATGTACCTGTCCGACGTCTGCACGGTGCCGATGTCGCTCGCCGGCATCCCCGCGATCTCGATCCCGAACGGGCTCAGCGACGGGCTGCCGGTCGGCTTCCAGCTGTGCGGCCCCGCGTTCAGCGAGAACCGCCTGCTGACGGCGGCGCACGTGCTCGAGCAGGCGCTCGGCTTCGACGGAAGCCCCGCCCATGTATGAGCCCGTCATCGGGCTGGAGATCCACGTCCAGCTGAAGACGCAGGACGAAGATGTTCTGCGGCTGCGAGCTGAGCTTCGGCGACCCGCCCAACACGCACACCTGCCCCGTCTGCCTCGGGCTGCCCGGCGCGCTGCCGGTCGCGAACGCGAGAGCGATCCACTACGCGCTGCTGATCGGGCTGGCGCTCGGCTGCGAGCTGGCGCCGCGCTCGATCTTCCACCGCAAGAACTACTTCTATCCGGACCTGCCGAAGGGCTACCAGATCAGCCAGTACGACATCCCGATCTGCAGCGGCGGCCGGCTCGGCGACGTGCGCATCCATCGCGCGCACCTGGAGGAGGACGCCGCCAAGCTCGTGCACGTCGGCGCCAGCGGGCGCATCCACGGCGCCGACGAGTCGGTCGTCGACTTCAACCGCGGCGGCACGCCGCTCGTCGAGATCGTCACCGAGCCCGACGTGCGCTCGGCCGCGCAGGCGCGCGAGTGGCTGACCCTCCTGCGCGAGACGCTGCGCCAGCTCGGCGTCTCCGACGTGAACATGGAGGAGGGCTCGCTGCGCTGCGACGCCAACGTCTCGATCCGCCCGGCCGGCAGCGACGTGCTCGGCACCAAGACCGAGCTGAAGAACATGAACTCGTTCCGCTACCTGGAGCGCGGGGTGGAGGCGGAGATCGCGCGCCAGACCGCGATCGTGCAGGCGGGGGGCGACGTCGAGCAGGAGACGCTGCACTACGACCCCGTCACCGGAGCCATCTCGTCGCTGCGCTCCAAGGAGGAGGCGCACGACTACCGCTACTTCCCCGAGCCGGACCTCGTGCCGGTCGTCGTCGACGAGGCGATGATCGCGGCGGCTCGCGCGGAGCTGCCGGAGCTGCCCGCGCAGCGCGCCGAGCGCTACGAGCGCGAGCTGGGCCTGAGCGCCGACAGCGCGCGCCAGCTCGCCTTCCGCGCCGACCTCGCGGCGTACTTCGAGCGCGCGCTGGCGTCGGTGGCCGACGTGCTCCCGCAGGCGCTCGCCAACTGGGTCACCGGCGAGCTCGTCGCGCGCATCGGCGACGGCGACCCGGCCGACTCGAAGGTCGAACCGGCGGCGCTCGCGACGCTCGTCGCGATGGTCGGCGGCAGAGCGGTGACGCCCGGCGCCGCCAAGCAGGTGCTCGACACGCTCGTCGCCAAGGGCGGCGACCCGCAGGCGGTCGTCGAGGCCGAGGGGCTCGGCGCGCTGGGGGGCGGCGACGAGCTGGCCGAGGTCGTGGAGCGCGCGCTGGCCGCCGACCCGGACGCGGTGGAGAAGCTGAAGGCCGGCAACATGAAGGCGATCGGCCCGATCGTCGGCTTCGTGATGCGCGAGACGAAGGGCCGCGCCGACGGCGGCGAGGTCACGCGGCTGGTGCGCGAGCAGTTGGGGCTGTAACGGTTGCCGCTTGCGCGCGGCGGTCGATCCTGTCTAGTTTGTGCTGTCAACGGTCCAGGGGGAAGCCGTGCTGAACAAGGTCGCGCTGGCGCTGCTGGTGCTGGCGGCATCGATGGTCATGACCGCGTGCGGTGGCACGCAGGGCTCCGGGCTCGCCGAAGTCACGCAGACGACGCCGACGACGGCGAGCGGCAAGCCGAAGCCGACGGATCCGAACAAGAGCTGCGACGCCCAGGGCGTCAACTCGACGCAGCTGCGCACCGGCGCCTGCACCGAAGACGGCATCCAGTACGTCGTCGGCAACTACGAGGACGCCGTCCGCCTCAGAACGCTCGGCGTGGCGATCATCGGCGTGTCGGTCTCCGGCGTCGCGGCCGGCAACGGCAGACGCGCGACACCGACGCGCGACGCATTCCTGCGCATCACGCTGCAGGTCCAGAACCGCGACAAGGTGCCGCATAGATTCAACTTCGGCCAGACGATGCTCGGCATAGGCGCCGACAACTACGTCGAGAGCACGGACGTCGAGAAGAACGTCCATCCGGAATCGCTCGCGAAGGTCAACGGCGGCATCATCGGCCCGGGCGAGACGCTGCGCGGGGACGTCATCTTCGACATCACCCAGGCCGACTACGAAGTGCTCGACAGACAGGCCCGCTTCTTCATATGGAACTTCGGCCAGCACGCGTCGACGCAGATTCCGAGATCGACCAGACAGCTCGGGCAGATCCGGCTCTACGCCCACACGACGACGAGCTGAGCGGACCCCCTGGACCATGCGGGTACGCTGAGACGAGCGACTGCCACCGAAGCGCTCAGGAGGCCAGAGATGTCCCGACTCATCCGCATGGACGGCACCGGGCACACCACGCTCGCAGAGTGGACCGCGGACGACGCCGCGTCGGTCGAGGCGGCCGTCGCGGCCTTCCGCGACGAGCTCGAGCAGGGCTCGATCGCGATGGTCACGCGCGGCCCGGGGCACGCCGAGCACGTGCGCGAGCTGCCGCTCGGCGAGCCGCTCGTGATCATGCGCCGACCGATCGCGGGCGGGTAGGCGGCGGCGCCGGCCGTGTCCGCCGCCGCGGGCCCGCTGCCCGAGCTGGCGAGCGTCTACTGGCGCCCGCGCATGACGGCCGAGCGGCTCCACCGCCGCGACCGCCTGTGGACGCTCACGACGCTCGCGCACGTCGTCCCGTTCGTCGTCATCGCGATCGTGATGGTGCTGCTGTCGCCGCTCGCGCTGCCCGTCTCGCTCGCCGCGCTCGCGCACGCGTGGCTGATCCCGGAGCTGTACGCGCGTCGCGGCGCGACGGTCACGCGCTCGCTGGACCGCGCGGCCGACGGGCCCGAGCGCGTCTCGCTCGGCCTGCTCGGCGACCTCGTCGACCACGAGGCGCGCGACCTGCACGCGCGCACGGGGCTGCTGCCCGAGCCCGGCCGGCTCGGCACGTGGCTGATCGGTGAGGCGGGGGCGCTGCTCGTCAGCGGGCGCCGCGTGTCCTGCTGGTGCGTGAGAGCGACCGACCCGGAGGACGCGCGCCTGCCGTCCGGCGACCGCGTCGCGCACCTGCTGCTGGCGCTGCGCAGCGACGAGGAGGGCTTCGCGACGGTCGCGAACCTGGCCTTCAGCGGCGCGCGCTGGCGCGTGCGCCGGCGGCTTCCGCGCCGCACGCGCGCCGCACTCGACGCGGTCGCCTGAGCGCTACGCTTTCCACATGAGCTCCTTCCAGGACGCCGAGAAGCCCGCCAAGCCCTCGTTCGTCAAGCGCGGCCTCGCGCTGCTGATCCTCGTCCTCGTCGTCGTGCTGGTCGCGTCGATCCTCATCCACTTCGTGATGGCGGTCTTCTGGATCGTCGTCGGCGTCGCCGCGGTGATCGCGGTGCTGTGGGCGCTCAACCAGCTGCTCTGAACGGCGCGGCCGCCCGATGGCCTACGTCACGATCGCACTGAGCTTCGGCCTCGCCGGCGGCTGGGTCGGCAAGGTCAAGGGCAGCTCCTTCTGGATCTGGTTCCTGATCTCCGCGATCGTGCCGGTGATCGGGCTCGCCGCGGCGTTGCTGTATCGCTGGGACCGCAACGAGCTGCGCCGCCAGTGCCCCGGCTGCGGGCGCGTCGTCAAGCTCCACGACGCGCTCTGCACGCGCTGCGGCACCGAGCTCGAGTTCCCGGACGTGGCGATCGCGTCGGAGGCCGACGTCGCCGACCGCCGCGCCGCGACCTCGCCCCGCTGAGCAGGCGGGAATCCCGGCGGTAGCGGCGAAATCCGCTGGTAGACTGGCCACGGCGCGCCATCCGGTCGCGCCGTTTGCACATTCTCGAGCTTCTTGGAAAGGAGGCGAGCGCAGATGCGAGCAGTCGACGCATTGATGGAGTGCCTGAAGGCAGAGGGTGTCGAGGTCGTATTCGGCCTTCCCGGCGGCGCGAACCTCCCGACCTACGACGCCTTCTACGACGCCGGCATACGGCACATCCTCGTGCGCCACGAGGCCGGCGGCGGCCACGCCGCGGAGGGCTACGCGAAGGCGACCGGCAAGGTCGGCGTCGCGTTCGGCACGAGCGGCCCCGGCGCGACCAATCTCGTGACCGCCATCACCGACGCGATGATGGACTCGGTGCCGGTGGTCTTCATCACCGGCCAGGTGCGCACGGAGCTGATCGGCACCGACGGCTTCCAGGAGGCGGACATCCTCGGCATCACGCTGCCGATCGTGAAGCACTCGTTCATGATCCAGCACCCGCTGGAGATCCCGCGCACGATCCACGAGGCGTTCCACATCGCGCGCTCGGGGCGGCCCGGCCCGGTCGTCGTCGACATCCCGCAGGACCTCAGCCGCGCCGACATCCCGTACGAGCCGGTCGGCGACGTCCACCTGCCCGGCTACCAGCCGACGACGGAGGGCAACCAGAAGCAGATCCGCCTCGCGGCGAAGGCGCTCGCGAACGCGCGCCGGCCGGTGCTCTACGCCGGCGGCGGCGTCGTCAACGCCAACGCCGCGGCGGAGCTGCGCGAACTGGCGCTCAGCGACCGCTTCCCCGTCACGTGCACGTTGATGGGCCTCGGAGCCTTCCCGGCGCCGCACGAGCAGTGGCTCGGGATGCTCGGCATGCACGGCACGCGCGCCGCCAACTACGCGATGGACGAGGCGGACCTGATCGTCGCGATCGGCGCCCGCTTCGACGATCGCATCACCGGCAAGCTGTCGGAGTTCGCGCCGCGGGCGAAGTTCATCCACATCGACGTCGACCCGGCCGAGATCTCGAAGAACGTGCCGGCGCACATCCCGATCGTCGGCGACGCGAAGAACGTGCTCGCGCGCCTGACGAGCGAGTACCGCGCGCTCGAGGCCGATCGCAGCCGCCTCGAGGACTGGTGGCACCGCATCGACGGCTGGCGCACGCAGTACCCGCTCAGATACGAGGACACGGTCGACACCGAGATCCGTCCGCAGCGGGCGATCCGGGCCGTCTTCGAGGCGACCGGCGGCGACGCGATCGTCACGAGCGACGTCGGCCAGCACCAGATGTGGACGGCGCAGTACTACGACTTCCCCGAGCCGCGCCGCTGGATCAACTCCGGCGGCCTCGGCACGATGGGCTTCGGCCTGCCGGCGGCGATGGGGGCGGCCGTGGGCTGTCCCGACAAGCAGGTCGTGTGCATCGCCGGCGACGGCTCGGTGCAGATGAACGCGCAGGAGCTCGCGACCTGCGCCCAGAACCAGATCCCGATCAAGGTCGTGATCGTCAACAACGGCTACCTCGGCATGGTCCGCCAGTGGCAGGAGCTGTTCTGGGACAAGCGCTACTCGCAGGTCGACATGGGCAGCTTCCCCGACTTCGTCAAGCTCGCCGAGGCCTACGGCGCCCACGGGGTGCGGCTGACGGACAAGACGACGCTCCTCGACGACCTCAAGGCCGCGCTCGCGGTCGAGGGCCCGGTCGTGGTCGACGTGCGCGTCACCGCCGAGGAGAACGTGTATCCGATGATCCCCGCCGGCCAGGCCGCGCGGGACATGGTGGGCTGAGCGATGGGCGAGCCAGGCACCAAGGAGCTGCTCAGCCTCGACGACCTCGAGGCCGCGGGCAACCTCAGGACGGGCCGCAAGCACATCCTCTCGATCCTCGTCGAGAACAAGCCGGGCGTGCTGACGCGCGTCGCCGGGCTGTTCGCGCGGCGCGCGTTCAACATAGACACACTGGCCGTCGGGCCGACCGACGACGAGACGATCTCGCGCATCACGCTCACGCTCGACGGGGCGGTCCACCCGATCGACCAGGTCACGAAGCAGCTGCACAAGCTCGTCAACGTGCTGAAGATCCGCGACCTCGAGCCGGAGGAGACGCTGGCACGCGAGCTGGCGCTGTTCAAGCTCGCGGTCGACGGCGCGGCGCGCACCGAGGTGCTGCAGCTGTGCGAGATCTTCGGCGGCCGCGTCGTCGACGTCTCGAAGCGCTCGCTGATCGTCGAGCTGACGGGCACCGACGACAAGATCGAGGCGTTCGAGGCGCTCGTGCGGCCGTTCGGCCTGATCGAGATGACGCGCACCGGCGAGATCGCGATCGCCCGCGGTCGCGGCGAGACCTGATCGGCCCGCGCCCGCTCGGGGTACACGCAGCACATGTCGTTCACGCGCACGCGGCCGGGAGAGCGTCAGTGGCTCGACCCGGCCGCGCGCGAGCTGCTCGTCGCGCGGCTCGTCGCGGCGGTGCGCCGCGCCCGCGTCGCGGGCGAGGCGCTCGCGGCGGTGAGCGTCCCGATCCCGTCCTCGCCCGCCGTCGACCCGACGGCGCTCGTCGTCGCCTCGCGACGCCCGCGCGAGCCGTGGTTCTGCTTCGAGCATCCCGACCGCGACGGCGCCGCGCTCGCGGCGCTCGGCTGCGTGCGGGCGATCGAGTCCTCGGGTCCCGATCGCTTCCGTGCGGTCGCGCGCGAATGGCGCGCACTGGCGGCGGCTGCGATCGCCGATCCGCCGGAGGGGCCGTCCGGCGCCGGCCTCGTCGCCGTCGGCGGCTTCGCGTTCGCGCCGCAGGGCGCGAGCTCGCCGCAGTGGGAAGGCTTCACGCCCGCCTCGCTGCACGTGCCCGAGGTCGCGCTCGTGCGCCGCGGGGCCGAGGTGCGGTTGACGCTCGCGGCGCTCGCGACGCCCGACGACACCGCGGAGGACCTGCTCGCACGCCTCGACGCGCGGCTGGCGGAGCTGCGCGAGGCGCCGCTGCCGCTGCTCGACCCGGCCCCGACCGGCCGCTACCGCGTGGTCAGCACGATGCCCCCCGAGCACTACGAGGGGGCGGTCGCGCGCGCAGTCGAGCGGATCCGCGCGGGGGCGCTGGAGAAGGTCGTGCTCGCGCGCGAGGTGCAGGTGCACGCGCCGCGCGACCACGATCCCGGGGCGGTGCTCGGCGCGCTGCGCCACGGCTTCCCGGCCTGCTACGTCTACGCCGTCGGCCGCGGCGACGCGACGTTCGTCGGCGCCACGCCCGAGCTGCTGGTGCGGCGCGACGGCGAGCGCGCCTCGACGGTCGCGCTCGCCGGCTCGACGCGGCGCAGCGCCGATCCAGCCGTCGACGACCACCTCGGCGAGGCGCTGCTGCGCAGCGACAAGGACCGCGAGGAGCAGGCGATCGTCACGCGCCGCATCGCGCAGGCGCTGCGCCCGCACGCCGTGTGGGTGACGGCCGCCCCCGAACCCGTCGTCGTGCGGATCGCGAACATCCAGCATCTCGCGACGCCGATCCGCGCGCAGCTGTCGAAGCCGCTCGGGGCGATGGCGCTCGCGGCGCTGCTGCACCCGACGCCGGCGGTCGGCGGCGAGCCGTTCGCCGCGGCGGAGGCGTTGATCCCGCAGCTCGAGGGCTTCGACCGCGGCTGGTACGCCGGCCCCGTCGGCTGGACCGACGCGAACGGCGACGGCGAGCTATGCGTGGCGCTGCGCTGCGCGCTGCTGCGCGGCGCCGTCGCGCACTGCCACGCCGGCGTCGGCGTCGTGCGCGACTCGTCGCCCGCGGCGGAGCTGGCCGAGACCGAGGTGAAGCTGCAGGCGCTGCTGCCGGTGCTGGCAGGGTGACGTCCGCCGACCTCCACGCGACGTCACCAGTACGCTGGCGTACGACTGAGGATGCCGGAGCTTCGCGTCATCGATCCGCCGAGCCGGGGACAGGACACGCGCACGCGACTGCTGCGCGCAGGTGTCGAGATGCTCGAGGCCGGCGGCTACGCCGCCGCGTCGGTGGCGGCGATCGCCGAGTGCGCCGGCGTCGCGACGGGGACGCTGTATCGGCACTTCCCCTCGAAGGCCCACCTGTTCGTCGAGCTGTTCCGCGCGATCGGCGATGCGGAGCTGGCGGCGATGCAGGAGGCGGCGCTCGTCACCCGCAGCGCGGCAGACGAGCTCGAGGCGGTGATCGAGACGTTCGCCGGGCGCGCGCTCTCGCGCCCGCGGCTCGCCTGGGCGCTCGTCTACGAGCCCCTCGATGCGCCGGTCGACGCGGAGCGCCTGCGCTATCGGCGCGCGTATGCGAGTCGCCTGGCGGCGTTCGTGCGCGAGCGCGTCGACGGCGGAGAGCTGCCCGACCAGGATCCGGACACGACCGCCGCGGCGCTGATCGGCGGCATCGTCGAGGCGCTCGTGAGCCCGCTGTCGCCGTTCGCGGGCGGCAACGCGGATCCCGACGCCGTGATCGCGGCGCTGACGGCGTTCTGCCGCCGCGCGGTCGGCGCGAGCGCGCCGCACGCCGCCTGAGCGCTCCTGCGCTCCAGTAAGCTGCCGACGTGGCATCGACTTGGGGGAGTCGCGGCGCGACGCTGTCGCGGGCGGGCGCCGTCTCACAGCGGACGCCTGCGCGCGTGAGCGGCGCGGCGTGGGGCGCGGCCGCGCTCGTGGTCGTGTTCGTCGCAGTGACGGCGTGGTGGCTGTCGGTCGATCGCAGCGTCCAGTACAACGACGCGGGGCAGCACCTCTTCTACGCGTTCAGCTTCCACGACGCGCTGACGCAGGGGCTGCTGCTGAGAGCGCTCGGCTACTCCGGCTTCTATCCGCCGGGCACGTACGTGCTCGGCGCGATCGCGACCGTCATAGGAGGCGTCAACGTCGCGACCCCGATCCTGGCGCAGAACGTCGTCTTCGTGCCGCTGCTTGCGCTCGCCTGCTACCGCGTCGGGCGGATGCTGGGCGGCTCGGCCGCCGGTCTGCTGGCGGTCGTCTTCACGCTCGGTGCGCCGCTGATCGTCGAGCAGTTCCATGTCTTCATGCTGGACATCCCGCAGACGACGCTCGCCGCCGTCGCGGTCTGGCTGGTGCTCGCGAGCGAGCGCTTCGCGCGCGTCGGCGTCGCCGCCTGCGCGGGCCTCGCGATCGGCTTGGGGCTGCTCACGAAGGAGCTCGCGCCGATGTACGTCGTCGGCGTGCTCGCGTGCGTGCTCGTGCGCGGGAACGGGTGGCGGAACTGGCGCGGGATCCTCGCCTGCGCGGTCGTCGCGCTGCTCGTCGGCATGCCGTGGTACGTCCAGCAGGTCCTCACGGGGCACGGCTCGATCCTGGTTGAAGCGGCCGGCGGAGGGCGCGACGTGCCGCCCGCGGCGTCGCCGTCGCCGGTGTCGCTCGCGAACCTCGCCTGGTACGGCTGGGCGACGCTCAACGGCCTGCTGCTCGCGCCGCTGTTCGCGATCGCGGCCGTCGGCGTGGGGGCGGCGGTCGTGCGCGTCACGCGGACGCGCGAGCTGGAGGACCCGACGCTCGAGCTGCTGTGCGGGCTCGGCGGCGCGTGGCTGCTGCTGACCGCGATGCCGCACCACGACATGCGCTACACGATGGGCTTCGTCGTCTTCCTGTCGACGCTCGGCACGGCGTGGATCGTGCGTCTCCGACCAGCGCCGCGCATGTTGGCGACCGGCCTGCTCGTCGCCGCGATAGCGGTCGCGCACCTGGGCGCCACGCTCGGCGTCGGCGGCGAGACGCTGCGTCACCTGCCCGGCAACCGCAGAGCTCTCTACGGCGAGGGGGTGCCGCCGCGCGGGCGCGTGATCGCGTACACGAGCAACAACTACATGGTCTCCGGCCCGCAATCGCAGCCCGACGTGCTTGCGCTGTTCGAGGCGCTGCGGCGCCAGGGCATGACGAGCATCGAGTGGCAGGACGATGTCGAACAGTGGGATCGCTGGTTCGAAGACATCGGCCTGATCGTGTTCGCGCGCATCGCGAACCTCAACGTGATCCCGGAAGAGGCGCGCACGCCGACGGTGCAGCCGCGCGAGGCGTCGCTGATACGCGCGCGGACGCTCGGCGGCGCAGGCGAGCCGTGCCTGTGGCTGGCCGACGGGTCGGGGGTGTGGGTGAACGTCGGCGAAGCGGGCGGGCAGGTCCTGCAGTCGTACTGCCCGCGGCGCGGCTGAGCCGGCCCGGGTCAGCTCAAGCGAGCGCGGCGCCGACGGCGTCCCACACGCGGCGGTGCAGCGCCACGTTCGCCTGACGGTCGGTGCGCGCCTCGACGATCGTCACGCCGCCGTCGCCGAGCGACCGCGCCAGCTCGGCGCGCAGTGTGGCGACATCGGCGACGTACACGTGCCGCCCGCCGTAGAGCGCGGCCGCGTGCGCGAAGTCGAGCCCGTGGGGCGTCGCCACGTGCCGCTCGAAGTCCGCGCCCTCGCGCGCGACCGGGAGGAAGTCGAAGATCCCGCCGCCGCCGTTGTTCACGAGCACGATCGTGAGGTCCAGGTCGAGCCGTCTCGCGGACAGCAGCGCGCCGAGGTCGTAGGCGAGCGCGACGTCGCCGATGTGCAGCACGCCCGGCCCGTCGCCGGCGGCCGCCGCGCCGAGCGCGGCGGCGACGGTGCCGTCGATCCCGTTCGCGCCGCGGTTGGAGAGGACGCGCGGGCCGGCGTCGTTCGCCGCGGCGAAGGTCTCGAGGTCGCGGATCGGCATCGAGGCGGCGACGAACAGCGTCGCCTCCGGAGGCAGCGCACTCGCAAGCTCGGCCGCGACGCGCGGCTCCGACAGCTCCTCGCCGAGCGTCGCCGCGATCGCGCCGGCGGCGGCGCGGTCGGCGTCGCGCCAGCGCGCGAGCCACGCTGAATCGCCCGCGTCGCGGTGCTCCGGCGTCAGCGCCGCGAGCGCCGCCCGCGGATCGGCCGCGATCCGCGCGCTCACGACGCCGGCCGGGTCGTGCCAGGCGCCCTCGGCGTCGAGCGCGACCTGCTCGGCGCCGTCGAGCCCGGCGAGCCACGCGCGCAGCGGCTTCGAGGTCGGCAGGTCGCCGACGCGCAGCACCAGCTGCGGGCGCAGCTCGGCGGCGAGGCGCTCGTCGCGCAGCAGCGCGTCGTAGTGCGAGATCGCTGCCGGCCCGCGGCGCGCGCCCGACAGCGGGTCCGCGAGCAGCGGACAGCGTGCGGCGGCGGCGAAGGCGGCGATCGCCTCGCCGAGCGCCGGGTCGCGCTCGTCGCGACCGGCGACGACGACCGTGCGGGGCGCCGGCGCGAGCGGCACGCTCGGCAGCTCGGCAGGGGCGGGCACGGTCGGATGCGCGACCCAGGGCCGGCCGTCCGCGCGCCCCGGCGCCGGATCGTCGGCCGGCAGCGGAGCGTCGAGGACGAGCGGCTCGCGCAGCGGCATGTTGAGGTGGACGGGGCCCGGGCGTCCGTCGAGCGATGCCCACACCGCGCGGCACGCGAGCGCGCGCATCCAGCGCACGCGCTCGGGCGTCGCGGCGTGCGTGCCGACCTCCACGAACCACTTCGCCGCCGCGCCGTAGAGCTTGATCTGGTCGATCGTCTGCCCGGCGCCGACGTCGCGCAGCTCCGGCGGGCGGTCGGCCGTCAGCACGATCAGCGGCACGCGCGCCTCGGCCGCCTCGATCACCGCCGGCGCCAGCTCCGCCGCCGCCGTCCCTGACGTACATGCGATGGCAACGGGGCGCCGGCTCTGCTTCGCGAGCCCGAGCGCGAAGAAGCCGGCGACGCGCTCGTCGACGTGCGACCACGCGCTGAGGCCCGGCGTGCGCGCGAGCGACAGCACGATCGGCGTCGAGCGCGAGCCGGGCGACGTGCAGGCGTCGGTCACGCCGCAGCGCACGAGCTCCTCGCAGAAGGCGCGCAGCAGCAGGTACGTGTCGGTCGCGTCGGTCATGGAAGATGCGGGGATGGCGCCGCAGCCGATCGTCCTGCTCCACGGCTTCACGCAGACCGGCGCCAGCTGGGAGCCGACGATCGCGGCGCTGGGCGAACGCTATCGCGCGCTCGCGCCCGACATCCGCGGCCACGGCGCAGCGGCCGGCGCGCGGCCGGTCTCGTTCGAGGCCGTGCGCGCCGACGTGCTCGCGCTCGCGCCCGCGCGGTTCGCGCTCGGCGGGTACTCGATGGGCGGGCGGATCGCCCTGTCGCTGGCGCTCGCGGCGCCCGAGCGGGTGTCACGGCTGGTGCTGATCGGCGCCTCGCCGGGGCTCGCCGACGCGGCCGAGCGCCGTGCCCGCCACGCGGCCGACGACGCGCTCGCCGATCGCATCGAGGGGGAGGGGATCGAGGCGTTCGCGTCGCACTGGTCCTCGTTGCCGCTGTTCGCCGATCAGCCGCCGGCGGTGGCGAAGGCCGCGCACGCCATGCGCATCGCCCAGTCGCCCGCCGGCCTCGCCGCCGCGCTGCGCGGCCTCGGCACCGGTGCGATGGAGCCGCTGTGGGACGAGCTGCCCCAGCTCGCGATCCCCGTCGCCCTGATCGTCGGCGAGCGCGACGCGAAGTTCCGCGCGATCGCCGAGCGGATGGCGGCGGCGCTGCCCGACGCGACGCTACACGTCGCACCCGGCACCGGCCACGCCGTC
This sequence comes from uncultured Actinomycetes bacterium, assembly GCA_963812435.1. Classification (GTDB taxonomy): domain Bacteria; phylum Actinomycetota; class Thermoleophilia; order Solirubrobacterales; family Solirubrobacteraceae; genus Conexibacter. The sequence continues at coordinate 379,052 of CAWEUZ010000005.1, read as the reverse complement.
CAGCTCGAAGCACCCGAAGCCGTGGCCGCGCTGCTTTGACCGCCGCCGGCCGCCCGACTAGGGTCCCTGTGCGCCGAAACCCCCTGCGCGCCGGACCGTGACCGCCTTCCTCTACCGCCTCGGGCGCATCTGCGCCCGCCATCGCCTCCCGGTGCTCGCGCTGTGGCTGGTCGTCGCCGTCGGCCTCGCGCTCGCGTCCGGCAAGCTCGGCTCGCAGGCCTCCGACAACGTCAGCCTGCCCGGCACGGGTTCCCAGCAGGTGACCGACCTGCTCGGCAGAGGCTTCCCCGACCAGCAGAACGGCTCCTCGCCGATCGTGCTGCGCGCGCCCGCGGGCAGACAGGTCGTCGACTACCAGAGAGCGATCGACAGCACCGTCAGAGCGCTCCAGGCCAACGACCTCGTCGCGAAGGTCGTCAGCCCGCTCGACAGAGCCGGCGCCGGCCAGGTCAGCAGAGACGGCACCGTCGCGTTCATCGCGATGTATCCGGCGGAGTCGCTCGGGGACGTCACGATCGACGACGCGCAGGGGATCCTCGACGAGGCGAACGCCGCCAAGGACGCCGGTCTCAGAACCTCCGCCGGCGGTCCGCTCGGCTCGAAGCTGTCGAAGCCCGAGACGGAGTCGAGCGAGGTCGTCGGCCTCACGATGGCGCTGATCGTGCTGGCGTTCACGTTCGGCACGTTCGTCGCGATGGGGCTGCCGATCCTGTCGGCGCTGATCGGCGTCGTCGCCGGCCTGTCGGGGATCACATTGCTGTCGCACGTGACCGAGGTGCCGACCTCCGCGCCGACGCTCGCGATCATGCTCGGCCTCGGCGTCGGGATCGACTACGCGCTCTTCATCGTGACCACCCACCGCGACACGCTCTCGCGCGGGATGGAGGTGCACGAGTCGGTCGCGCGCGCGGTCGCGACGTCCGGCGGGGCGGTGCTGTTCGCCGGCACGACCGTCGTCGTCGCCGTCTGCTCGCTCGCGGTCGCGGGGATTCCGCTCGTCACGACGCTCGGACTCACGACCGGCCTGATGGTCGCGATCGCGGTCATCTGCGCGCTCACGCTGCTGCCGGCGATCCTCGCCTCGGTCGGAACGCGCATCAACTCGCTTCCGCTGCCGGGCCGCAGACCGGGCGCGCCGGTCGACGTCGAGCAGACGCGCTGGGCGCGCTTCGCGCGCTGGATCATGCGCCATCCGCTGATCTCGGTCGTGGCCGCGCTGGCGATCCTGATCCCGCTCTCGATCCCCGCCTTCTCGCTGCACTTCGGGCAGACCGACACGGCCGCGCTGCCGACGGACGAGACCGCGCGCGTCGCCTACGACGACATCTCGCACGGCTTCGGCGTTGGGACCAACGGCCCGATCGTGCTCGCCGCGAAGCTCTCCAGAACCGCGCAGCCGGACGACCCGGCGCTCGCGCAGCTGCAGCAGGCGGTCGCGAGAACGACCGGCGTCGCCGCTGTGTCGCCGGTCTCGGTCGACGAGGGCGGCACGGTCGCCACGTTCTCCGCGATCCCCAGAACCGCGCCGTCGGACTTCGCGACCGAGGACCTCGTCAACCAGCTGCGCGACGACACCGTCCCCGGCGCGGTCAGAGGCACCGACCTGACCGTCTACGTCGGCGGCTCGACGGCCGCGTTCATCGACCTCGCCGAAGAGATCTCCGACAAGCTGCCGGAGACGATCCTCGTGATCATCGGGCTGAGCTTCATCCTGCTGACGATCGCCTTCCGCTCGTTCCTCGTGCCGCTGAAGGCGGCCGTCATGAACCTGCTGTCGATCGGGGCCGCGTACGGCGTCGTCGTGATGGTCTTCCAGTACGGCTGGTTCAGCTCGCTCGTCGGGCTCGACGGCGAGGTGCCGATCGTCAGCTTCCTGCCGCTGCTGATGTTCGCCGGCCTGTTCGGGCTCTCGATGGACTACGAGGTCTTCCTGATGAGCCACGTGCAGGAGCACTACAAGGAGGGCCGCTCGCCGCGCGACGCGATCGTGATCGGCCTCGCCGAGAGCGCGAGAGTGATCACCGCCGCGGCGCTGATCATGGTCGCGGTGTTCGCCAGCTTCATCCTCAACGGCGACCCGACGATCAAGCAGTTCGGCGTCGGGCTGTCCGTCGCCGTGATCATCGACGCGACGATCGTGCGCTGCCTGCTGGTGCCCGCGACGATGGCGCTGATGGGCAGATCCGCGTGGTGGATCCCCGGCTGGCTCGAGCGCCACATGCCGCGCATCAGCGTTGAGGGCCACGGCTACTTCGCCGAGCGGGACGCGGCGGCGTCCGCTACGCCCGCACCCCCAGCCCGGGACCCGTCGGCACGCGCATGACGCCGCGCTCGACCGCGAGCGCCGGGTCGACGTCGAGGTCCGTGAACGCACCGAGGGTCGCAAGCCCGCACGGCCGCGTCGGCTGCAGCACCGCGGCCGCGTGCAGCGCGCCCGCGATCCCCAGCGGCCCGTCGAGCGTCGAGGCGAGGTAGACCTCGCAGCCGGCCGCACGCGCCGTCGCGGCGGCGTCGAGCAGGCCGGAGATGCCACCGCAGCGGCTCAGCTTCAGGCACGCGATCGGCGTCGCGCCGCTCGCGAGCGCGCCCGGGGCGACGCCCGTCTCGTCCATCGCGACCGGGAGCGGCGCCGCGCTCGCGACCTCCTGCAGCTCCGCGACCCCGTGCACCGGCTCCTCGCACAGCTCGATCCCGCTCGGGGCGAGCGCGCGCAGGCAGGCGAGCGCCTCGTCGACGCTCCAGGCGCCGTTCGCGTCGATCCGCAGTGCGACGTCCGGTCCGATCGCCGCGCGCACGGCCGCGACCCGGCCGGCGTCGTCGCCGATCCCGACCTTCGCCTTCACGCACGCGTAGCCGGCCGCGACCGCGTCGGCCGCCTGCGCCGCCGCGCCGGCGCGGTCGTCCGCCGACAGCAGCGCGTTGACCGCGACCGCACCGCCGCGCTCCGCGCCGAGCAGCCGCCACACCGGCTGGCGCGTGCGGCGCCCTTCGAGATCCCACAGGGCGAGGTCGATCGCGGCGACCGCCTGCGGCAGCACGGCCGCTTCGCGACAGGCGGCCAGCACGCGCGCGCGCGGCGCACCGTCGGCGTCGCGCAGCACCGGCTCGCAGTCCGCGAGCGCGCTGCGCACGTCGTCGAGCGTCACGCCGTCGTAGCCGGGGAGGGGCGCGGCCTCGCCGGCGCCGGCGAGGCCGTCTGCGTCGAGCACGAGCACGTCGAGCAGCTCGCGCTCGGCGACGCTCCCGTGGGCGGTCGCGAGCGGCGTCCGCAGGCGCAGCCGTCGGGGGGCGATCTCGAGCCGCACGCCGCGAGCGCTAGCTGAGCAGGATCCCGGCCGACAGCAGCAGGCAGTAGCCCAGCTCGAGCTGCCCGGTCCGCGCGAGCGCCTCGTTGAGCGAGGGTCCGTCGGTGCGCGTCCTGACCGTGCGCACGACCGGCGCCGCGAGCGGGATGGCCAGGAAGGGGAGCAGCAGCCACGGCGCGAGCGGCCCGAACACCCACGTCACGGGCGCGAGCAGGAAGGCCCCGTAGACCATCGCGGCATACAGCACGCGCGTGCGCTCGCGCCCGAGCCGCACCGCCAGCGTGCGCTTGCCCGCGCGGCGGTCGGTGTCGAGGTCGCGCACGTTGTTGACGACGAGCACCGCGGCGGCCAGCAGCCCGACCGGCACCGCCAGCGCGAACGCCTCCCACACCAGCGTCTCCGTCTGCACGAAGAACGAGCCGGCGACCGCGACGATCCCGAAGAACAGGAACACGAACAGCTCGCCGAAGCCCTCGTAGCCGTAGGGTCGCGGTCCGCCGGTGTAGAGCACGCCGGCGATGATCGAGGCGGCGCCGACGAGCAGCAGCTCCCAGCCGGCGACCGCGATCAGGTAGGTCCCCGTGAGGACCGCGAGCCCGAACGTCACGTACGTCGCGATCAGCACCTGACGCGGCGGCACGAGCCCGCCGGCCGTCACGCGCACGGGACCGAGGCGGTCCTCCGTGTCCGCACCGCGGCGTGCGTCGGAGTAGTCGTTCGAGAGGTTCGCGCCGACCTGGATGAAGATCGCGCCGAGCAGCGTCGCGACGAAGCGCAGCGGGTGGAAGACGCCGGCCGTGTCCGCCAGCGCGGTGCCGACGAGCACCGGAGCGAGTCCGACCGGCAGCGTCTTCGGACGCGCGGCCATCAGCCAGATGCGCATGACGCTGGGCGGGGCGGTGCCGGTGCTCATCGCCGACAGCCTACGGACGCCGTGGGAAGCGCGAGAAGTCCGGCTGGCGCTTCTCGAGGAACGCGGTGCGCCCCTCTCTCGCCTCCTCGCTGCCGTACATGAGCAGGTTCGTGTCGTGCGCGAGCTGCTGGATGCCGGCGTAGCCGTCCTCGTGGGCGTTGAAGCTGGCCTTCACGAGCCGCAGCGCGAAGGGGGAGAGGGCGAGCATCTCGCGGCACCACTCCACCGTCGTCGACTCCAGCTCGTCGAGCGGGACGACCGCGTTCACGAGCCCCATCGCCAGCGCCTCTTGTGCGTCGTACTGGCGGCACAGCAGCCAGATCTCCTTCGCCTTCTTCGTGCCCACGAGGTCGCGCAGCACCGAGGCGCCGAAGCCGCCGTCCCACGAGCCGACTCTCGGCCCGGTCTGCCCGAAGCGCGCATTGTCGGCTGCGATCGTCAGGTCGCACACGACCTGCAGCACGTGCCCGCCGCCGATCGCATAGCCGGCGACCATCGCCACCACGGGCTTCGGCAGCCGGCGGATCTGCACGTGCAGGTCGGTCACGTGGAAGCGGCCGACCACGGCGGTCCCACCGACTCTGTAGCCCGAGTCTCCCCGCACGCGCTGATCCCCGCCCGAGCAGAACGCCTTGTCCCCCTCGCCGGTCAGGATCACGGCACCGACCGAGGTGTCCTCCCGCGCCCGCTCGAACGCATCCGACAGCTCGATCACGGTCTCCGGCCGAAAGGCGTTGCGCACCTCAGGCCGCGCGATCGTGACCTTCGCGATGCCATCCCCGCTCAGCTCGTAGCGGATGTCCTCGTAGTCGCCGGCGGCGGTCCAGTTCACGGTCACGTCAGCAGATCTCCTCGCGGTCGGAGCCCCGAACCCTAATCGCCCGCCGCAGGGGCGTAGCCTAGGGGGTGCATGGATCTCGATCCCTGGCTCCCGCGCGCCGCCGCGCTGAGACCGGACCACCCGGCGTCGATCGACGCCGACGGGACGGTCACCACATACGCCGAGCTGCACGCCGCGACGCTCGACGCCGCCGCGGTGCTGCAGGCGCAGGGCATCGAGCGGGGAGACCGGATCGCCCTCGCCCTGCCCGCCGGCGTTCCCTTCCTCGCCGCCCTCCATGCCACGCTGATGCTCGGCGCGGCGGTCGTGCCGATCGACCTGCGGCTGGGGCCCGACGAGCGAGCGGCGCGTACGGGCGACGCAACGCTGACCGTCGAGGAGCCGCTGACCCGAACGACCGAGCCGGACGCCGTCACGCTCGACCGTCTCGACCTGGACGCCCCCGCCACGATCGTCCACACCTCCGGCACGACCGCGGAGCCGAAGCCGGTGGCGCTCACGGTCGGCAACTGGCTGTGGAACGCACTCGGCTCCGCGCTCGCGCTCGGCATGGATCCGCACGACCGCTGGCTCTGCACGCTGCCGCTCAGCCACGTCGGCGGGCTCGCGATCCTGCTGCGCAGCGCGGTCTACGGGACGACCGTCGTGCTGCACGAGCGCTTCGACACGGAGGCCGTGCTGACGGCGATCGAGCGCGACCGCGCGACGCTCGCCTCGCTCGTGCCGACGACGCTCGAGCGTCTGCTCGACGCGGGCCTGCACGCGCCCAACCCGCTGCGCGTCGCGCTGATCGGCGGCGGCCCGCTGCCGCCCGCGCTGGCAGCGCAGACGCAGGAGGCCGGCATCCCCGCGGCCCAGACCTACGGCATGACGGAGGCCTGCTCGCAGGTTGCGACCTCGCTGCCCGGGGAGCCGGAGACGGCGGGCCGCCCGCTCGTCGGCCAGCGCGTCGAGATCGCATCCGACGGCGAAATCCTCGTCGCGGGCCCGACCGTCGCACCCGGCGCCGCGGACGCCGACGGCTGGCTGCACACCGGCGACCTCGGCGCGCTCGACGCGCACGGGCGCCTGGTCGTCACCGGCCGCAAGGCCGACACGATCGTCACCGGCGGCGAGAACGTCGCACCGACCGAGGTCGAGGCGGCCCTGCTCGCGCATCCGGCGGTCGCCGACGCGGGCGTCTGCGGCCGCCCGGACCCGCGGTGGGGCGAGGCGGTCGTCGCGACCGTCGTGCTGCACGACGGCAGCCACGCCGAGGCGGAGGAGCTGCGCGCGCACGTCGGCTCGCAGCTGGCCCGCTACAAGGTGCCGAAGGAGGTCGCGTTCGCCGCGCGGCTGCCGCGCACGGCCTCCGGCAAGCTGGTCCGCCGCGAGCTGCAGCAGGATCCCGCTGCACGATGACCGAGCCCGAGACCTCAGCAGCCGACCCCGACGAGCTGCGCGCCGCCGTGCGCGAGCGCTGGGAGCGCGCCGCCGACGGCTGGCGCGCCCGCAACGAGCGCTTCCAGGCGGCCGCGATGCCGGTCTCGCAGTGGCTCGTGGAGGCGATCGAGCCGCAGCCGGGCCAGCGCGTGCTGGAGCTGGCGGCCGGCGTGGGGGAGACGGGCTTCCTCGCGGCCGAGCTGATCGCGCCCGGCGGCGGGACCCTGATCTCCAGCGACGGCGCCGAGGCGATGCTCGCCCACGCCCGCGAGCGGGCGCAGCAGCGCGGCGTCGCGAACGTCGAGTTCCAGCTGCTCGAGCTGGAGTGGATCGACCTGGCGACGGCGAGCGTCGACGCCGTGCTCTGCCGCTGGGGCTACATGTTCGCGCTCGACCGCGAGGCCGCCCTGCGCGAGACGCGCCGCGTGCTGCGCCCCGGCGGGCGGCTCGCGCTCGCCGCCTGGAGCACGCCGGAGCGCAACCCGTTCTCGTCGCTCGCGCGCAAGGCGCTCGTCGAGGCCGGGCTCGTCGACGCGTTCGAGCTCGGGGCCGGGCCCGGCATGTTCGACCTCGCCGATCCCGACGCGCTGCGCACGCTGCTGGAGGACACCGGCTTCGCGGACGTCGCGATCGAGGAGCTGGAGCTGACGATGACCTACGACGACATCGCGGACTACGTCGCCGCGACGTGCGACCTGTCGCCCGCGTTCGCGGATGTCGTCACGCCCCTGAACGAGCGCCAGCGCGCGGATCTCGACGAACGGCTCACCGCCGCGACGGCGCCGTTCACGGATTCCGACGGGACGCTCGCACTGCCGGGCGTCCCGCTCGTCGCGGTCGCGAGCGCCTAGCTACTTGCCCCGGATAAACCCTGCAACGGCGCCCTCAGCTTCGGCATCAGCGGCGCCTACGACACGACCACGACCAGCGCGCAGTCTCGACTCGCCGGCGCGCCCGGACTTCCGAATACCCTGTCACGCTTGAATCTGATCCGTCGCATCGAGGCCGGCCAGGGCGAGTTCCTCGTGTTCGCCCTCACCCCGCCGCGTCTCGTGACCGAGCGCGAGCAGGTGCAGGACATCGCCAACACGACGATCGCCCGCCTTCTCCCGCTTGATCTGGACGGTCTGATCCTCTACGACATCGACGACGAGACCGAGCGCAACCCGGCCGAGCGCCCGTTCCCGTTCATGCCGACGCTGGACCCGGCCCACTACCTCGCCGAGCATCTGGCGGCCTGGCCGGCGCCGGTCGTCGTCTACCGCGCGGTCAGCAAGTACGCGCCCGCTGAGCTTCGTTCGTGGCTGTCGGCCCAAGACCCAACACGGGTCATGACCGTGCTGGTCGGCGCACCATCGAGCGCCACCGCCGGTCGGACGTCACTCGCCGACGCCCAAGCTCTGCGTCGCGACACCAACCCGGCCGTGTCGCTCGGCGGAGTCGCCATCCCCGAGCGCCACACCCGGCGAGAGGACGAGCACCTGCGCCTGCTCGCCAAACAGGAGGCGGGCTGCCGATTCTTCGTGACGCAGGTCGTCTACGACATCAACGCCGCGAAGAACCTCGTCTCCGACTACCACTACGAGTGCCAAGCGCGCGGCGTGCCACCCGTGCCGTTCGTCTTCACGTTCTCGGTCTGCGGGTCGATGAAGACCCTGGAGTTCCTGCGCTGGCTGGGCGTCGACGTCCCGCGCTGGATCGAGAACGACCTCGCCCACGCCACCGATCCGCTCGAAGCCTCCTACGAGCAGGCGCTCACCACAGCCACCGAGCTGATGGCCTACTGCCGCACGCTCGGTGTCCCGCTCGGGATCAACGTTGAGAGCGTGTCGATTCGGCGGGTCGAGATCGAAGCGTCGGTGCGCCTCGCCGAGCAACTGCGAGCGCACCTGCACTAGGTGAGATGGAAGGTCGACGCAAGCCCGCTGCTGCCGCGCGACTCGAGGATCTGGCAGACCGGGCTGAGAAGGTCCAACGTCAGTCGGTCGGTGCGTCGCCGACGAGAAGATCACTGATCGGCTCGTCTCGCTCGCTGATCCAGACGCGCGGCCGATCGGCAAGGGCAAGCTCGGCAAGCGCTAGGAGTTCGGCCACGTCTTCCAGCTCGTCGGCGCCGAAGGCCGCATCAGCCACCTCAAACGCGGCTGCGGACTGCGCCGATCACGCCTCCGAGGTCACGACGGCGCGAGCGCCTGGGTCGGCTTGGGGGTCCTCGCCTAAAACCCGACACCCTCGTAGCCCGAACCGTCCCGGCCGCCTGAAACACTCCCTCGCGGCTCGCCACCCCGGCGACCAACTCGCAGAAACGGCCGCGCACCGCGCGGCTCCCAAGCCGGACTTCTTCCGGGGCAAATGGCTAGACGGGCTGGCGATCCGGCCGCCGCTGCAGCGGCGGCAGCTGCGGCGTCGGCCGCCCTGCGTCGAGCCGCCGCTGCTCGGTCGAGCGCACCAGCTCGAAGCTGCGCACGTTCGAGCCGTGCGTGAGCGTGCGCGGCGCAACCCGGCGCAGGCCGCGCAGCGTCCCGACCGCGAGCGGGAACAGCCGCGCCTGCCGCGAGGACCATGCGAGCCCGTACAGCTCGCGCACCCGCGGCGTCAGCGAGCCGAGCATGATCAGGTCGTGCACGCGCTTGGCGCTCTGGTTGAGCGCCGGCATCGGGATCTCGAACGCGACCGCACGGCCCATGTAGCGCGCCTCGTCGGTCAGGTGCATCCCGGAGCCCGCGAGCGTCTCGTCCCACCACGCGCGAAACGCGCCGTACGACTCGGGTGCCGCCGAGCGGGGCATCCCGAACAGCTCGCCGAAGCGCACGAAGTCCTGCCACATCGACTCGTGCTCCCAGTCGGCCAGCCTGCGCACGAACAGCTCATAGAAGTACTCGGTGGAGTCGGCGATCACCGCCATCGTCCACAGCATCAGCTCGGGATCGAACGCGTTGTACGGCGTCCCGGCGGGGTAGGGGCCGGCGTCCTCCGCCAGCTCGCCGCGCACCCGCTCGTGCAGCTTGTGGACCTTCGCCAGCGCCTTGTCGGCCTCCGCGCGCGTGCCGAGGAAGATCGTCTCGAAGTCGCCGGCGGTGCGCGCGAGGCGCCGGAACGGCTTCGCGCGGCCGCTCGTCGCCTCGCTCGTGCCGGTGTAGTTGACCGGGTGCAGCGCGCCGATCGCGAGCGCCCGCTGGCCGTAGAAGAGTCCGACGAGCCGCTCCTCCTGCGCCGCGCGCACGAGCGATCTGCCGCGCGGGAAGTAGCCCTCGTCATGCGCTGAACTGGCCATGCAGCCAGTTTGGCGCACGGACCGGCGGCGGCGCGCCGCTTCGCGCGACCGCGAGCGGCCGGGGCGGGCGGGTGGGATCCGTTCCTGTAGCCTGCCGCGCCATGTTCTACGACGACGACGCTGACCTCACGCTCCTCGACGGCAAGACCGTCGCCATCATCGGATTCGGCTCGCAGGGCCATGCCCACGCGCTGAACCTCAAGGACTCCGGCGTGGACGTCGTCGTAGGCCTCCGCTCGGGCTCGAAGAGCGTCGAGAAGGCACGCGAGAACGGGCTCGAGGTCGTCGAGCCGGTCGAGGCCGCGAGCCGCGGCGACGTCGTCATGCTGCTCGTCCCCGACGAGCTGCACCGCGACGTGTGGGGGGAGATCCGCGACGGCATCGCCGCCGGCAACCTGCTGCTGTTCGGCCACGGCTTCTCGATCCACTACGGCGAGGTCGACCCGCCGGCCGACGTCGACGTCGCGCTCGTCGCGCCGAAGGGCCCCGGCCACCTCGTGCGCCGCCAGTTCACCGAGGGCAGCGGCGTGCCCGGCCTCGTCGCCGTCCACCAGGACGCGACCGGCAACGCGCTGCGACTCGCGCTCGCCTACGCGAAGGGCATCGGCTGCACGCGCGGCGGCGTGATCGAGACGTCCTTCCGCGAGGAGACCGAGACCGACCTCTTCGGCGAGCAGGCCGTCCTCTGCGGCGGCACGTCCGAGCTGGTCCGCGCCGGCTACGAGACGCTCGTCGACGCCGGCTACGACCCGCGCCTCGCGTACTTCGAGGTGCTGCACGAGCTGAAGCTGATCGTCGACCTGATGTACGAGAAGGGCATCGCGGGCATGCGCTACTCGATCTCCAACACGGCCGAGTACGGCGACATCACGCGCGGCAGACGCGTCATCGGCCCGGAGTCGCGCGCGGCGATGAAGCAGATCCTCGCGGAGATCCAGTCGGGCGACTTCGCGCGCGAGTGGATCGCCGAGGTACGCGCCGGCCAGGAGAACTTCGACCGCATGCGCGCCGAGCAGGCCGGCCATCAGGTCGAGGTCGAGGGCAGAAAGCTGCGCGCGATGATGGCCTGGATTGACGACAGCGAATTCGCCGCGGGCTGAGCCTCCGGCTCGCTACCCTTCCCGGCGCCGCCATGACCACGAATCCCTTCATCAAGCAGATCCTGATGACCGCCGGGCCGACGCCCGTGCCGCCGCAGGTGCTCGCCAAGATGGCCGAGCCGGTGCTCTACCACCGTGCGCCCGCCGGCGTCGAGCTGTACGCGAGCGTGCTCGAGCGCCTGCCGAGAGTCTTCCGCACCGGCAACGACGTGCTGGCGTTCGCCGCCAGCGGCTCGGGCGCGATGGACTCCGCGGTCGCCAACCTCGTGCGCCCCGGGACGAAGGCGATCGCCTGTGCCGCCGGCAAGTTCGGCGAGCGCTGGATCGAGCTGTGCGAGACCTACGGAGCCGACCTCGTCAAGTACGAGCCGGGCTGGGGCCAGCGCCTCGACCCGCAGGAGATCGGGCGCCTGCTCGACGAGCATCCGGGGACTGAGGTCGTCTACGCGACCTTGTCCGAGACTTCGACGGGCATCGTCCACGACGTCGAGGCGATCGCCGCCGTCGTGCGCGAGAAGGGCGCGCTGCTCGCGGTCGACGCCGTCTCCGGCCTCGCCGCCGCGAAGCTGGAGCAGGACGCGTGGGGCGTCGACGTCGTCGTCGCCGGCTCGCAGAAGGCGCTGATGATCCCGCCGGGCCTCGCGTTCGCGTCCGTCTCGCAGCGCGCGCTCGACGCCGCCGCCGCGAAGCCGGGCGGCCGCTACTACTTCGACTGGGTCGAGACCGCCAAGCAGCAGCGCAAGGACCCGCCGAACAGCCCCTTCACGCCGCCGGTCACGCTGCTGGCCGCGCTCGACGTCGCGCTCGACATGATCGAGGCCGAGGGGATCGAGAGCACCTGGGAGCGCCACGCGCTGCTCGCGCGCGCCACGCGCGCCGGCGCCGCCGCGCTCGGCCTGGAGCTGTACGGCGACCCCGACGAGCGCTCGAGCGTCGTCACCGCGATCGCGCTGCCCGACTCGATCGACGGCAAGAAGGTGCCGAAGATCCTGCGCGACAGCTACGGCATCACCGCCAATGGCGGCCAGTCGCAGCTCGCCGGCAAGATCATCCGGATCGCGCACACCGGCTACTTCGGCGGCTTCGACATCCTCACGTCGCTCTCGGGCCTGGAGATGACGCTCGCGCAGCTCGGCCATCCGGTCGAGCAGGGCGCCGGCGTCGGCGCCGCGCAGCAGGTCTTCCTCGAGGCCGGCGTGCCGGCGGCTTCACCGGCGTGAGCGACCGCCCGCGCATCCTCGTCAAGGAGCCGATCGCCGACAGCGGCGTCGATCTCCTGCGCGAGCAGTTCGACGTCGACCTCGGCCTCGACTGGAGCGACGACGACTTCCGCGCCCGCCTGCCCGAGTACGACGGGATCCTGATCCGCTCGGCGACGAAGATGACCGAGGAGCTGATCGCGCTCGGCACGAGACTGCGCGTGATCGGCCGCGCCGGCGTCGGCGTCAACAACGTCGACGTCCAGGCGGCCACGAAGCGCGGGATCATCGTCGTCAACGCGCCGCAGTCGAACGTCGTGACGGCAGCCGAGCACACCTTCGCGCTGCTGCTGGCGCTCGCGCGCAAGATCCCGCAGGCGCACGCGTCGCTCACGGAGCACAAGTGGGAGCGCTCGAAGTTCAACGGCGTCGAGGTCTACGAGAAGACGCTCGGAATCGTCGGCTTCGGCCGCATCGGCCAGCTCGTCGCGCAGCGCGCGCGCGGCTTCGGCATGTACGTCGTCGCCTACGACCCCTATGTCGGAGCCGACCGCTACCGCGAGCTCGGCGTCGACAAGGCCGACACGCCCGCCGGCGTCTATGCGAGAGCCGACTTCGTCACGATCCACCTTCCGGTCACGGCCGACACCCGCGGCTTCCTCGACGCCGACGCGTTCGCGCAGATGAAGGACGGCGTGCGTGTGATCAACTGCGCGCGCGGCGAGCTCGTCGACGACGCGGCGCTGAAGGACGCGCTCGACTCCGGCAAGGTCGCGGGCGCCGCGCTCGACGTCTTCCCGTCGGAGCCGATCACCGACTACCCGCTGTTCGACGGCTACGACAACGTCGTCGTGACGCCGCACCTCGGCGCCTCGACGGCCGAGGCGCAGGACCGCGCCGGCTCGCAGACCGCCGAGCAGATCATCGCCGCGCTCGCGCCCGGCGGCGTCGTCACGACGGCGGTCAACATCCCCGCGATCTCGCCCGCCGACATGGAGGTGCTCGGCCCGTTCGTGCCGCTCTGCCGCCAGCTCGGCCAGGTCGCGGTCTCGCTCGCCGAGGGGTCGTCGATCGATCGCGTCGAGGTCGAGTTCCTCGGCCGCATCGGCGAGCGCGACACGCGCCTGCTGTCGGTCGCGGTGCTGATGGGCGTGCTCGCCGGCCACGTGGAGGAGGAGGTCAACGCGGTCAACGCGCCGGGCCTCGCGGAGGAGCGCGGGATCGAGGTCGCCGAGACGAAGCGCACGACGGCGCGCGACTTCACCGACCTCGTGCGCGTGACGATCGTCAGCGGGGAGACGCGCTCACGCGTCGTCGGCACGACCTTCGGGCGCCAGAACCGTCCGCACCTGCTGGAGGCGTGGGACCAGCGCTTCGACATCCAGCTCGAGGGCAGCATCGCGCTGTTCCGCTACCGCGACGTGCCCGGGATGGTCGGACGCGTCGGCTCGGCCTTCGGCGAGCACGGCTTCAACATCGTCTCGGCCGCCGTCGGACGCGCGCCGGACGACGCGGACGGCGACGGGACCGACGCCAACGCCGTGATGGCGATCACCTCCGACGCCCCTGTGCCGCAGTCGGTCGTCGACGCGATCGTCGCGACCGACGGCTTCGTCGCCGGTCGCGCTGTGACCCTGTGACGTCGCCCGCAGGCGGTTGCTTGCGATCGCCGTAGGGCGAAAGCCGATTCCGTCATCGGGCCGGAAGCCGGTGTTGTACGGATCGGCGTAGTGGGTAGGACGATTCACGCCGGAATTCGTGGCGTCGCGCCGTTTTACCGTTCGCTACGAGTGCCACAATGTCCAGTGCCCATTCGGACTTGGAGGCTGAGGTGGAGAGCGGAGCGGTGTCCCAGCCGGTCGCGGGCGGAGAGTCCGCCAAGCTGAAGGAGGGCGCCCTCGGGTATCTCTCCAACCTCGTCATCGGCGTCGCCTCGACGGCGCCGGCCTACTCGCTCGCGGCGACGCTCGGCTTCATCGTCGCGGTCGCCGGCGTCGGCGTGCACGCGCCGGCGGTGCTGCTCGTCTCGTTCATCCCGATGCTGTTCGTCGCGGGCGCATATCGCTACCTCAACAAGGCCGACCCGGACCCCGGCACCACCTTCGCCTGGGTGCGCCGCGCGATGGGCCCGCACCTCGGCTGGCTCAACGGCTGGGCGATCGTCGTCACCGACGTGATCGTGATGGCCGCGCTCGCCCAGATCGCGGCGAAGTACACGTTCCTGCTGTTCGGCTGGGACTCGGCGGCGAACTCCAACACCGCGCAGATCGTGCTGGCGGTCGCCTGGATCGCGCTGATGACGTGGATCTGCTGGCGCGGCATCGAGCTCTCGGCGCGGGTCCAGACGGCGCTGCTCAGCGCCGAGGTCGCGATCCTCGCGCTGTTCGCCGTCGTCGCGCTGATCAAGGTCTACACCGGCAACCCCGCCAACTCGATCACGCCGCATCTGTCGTGGTTCAACCCGTTCGACCTCGGCTGGTCCGCGCTCGTCGACGGCGTGCTGCTCGGTGCGTTCATCTACTGGGGCTGGGACTCGGGCGTCGCCGTCAACGAGGAGTCTCAGGACAGCAGAGAGGGGCCGGGTCGCGCCGCCGTCGTCTCGACGCTCCTGCTCGTGCTGATCTACCTCGTCGTCTCCACCGCGGCGCAGGCGTACGGGGGCACGAGACTGCTCTCGGACAACTCGGACGACGTGCTGAGCGTGCTCGGCGGGGGCGTCTTCGGCTCCCCGCTCGACAAGCTGCTGATCCTCGCCGTGCTCACGTCGGCGTCCGCCTCGACGCAGACGACGATCCTCCCGACGGCTCGCACGACGCTCTCGATGGCGCGCAAGCGGGCGATCCCGTCGAAGTTCGCGCGCGTCCACCCGCGCTACCTGACGCCGGACTACGCGACGATCTGGATGGGCCTCGTGTCCGTGGCCTGGACCGTCTTCATCATGGCGATCAATCCGGCGCAGAACGTGCTCGGCGACTCGATCTCCGCGCTCGGCTTCGGCATCTGCTTCTACTACGGCTTCACCGGCCTCGCGTGCTTCATCTACTTCCGCCGCGAGATCACCAAGAGCGTGCGCAACTTCATCTTCGCGGGCATCGCGCCGCTGCTCGGCTTCGTGATGCTCGCCTACATCTTCGGCAAGGCGGCGCACGACTACTCGCAGAAGGGCTTCAACTACTCGGCGCCGTTCCTCGGCATCGAGGTGCCGATCCTGATCGGCATCGGCGGCCTCCTGCTCGGCGTCGTCGCGATGCTGTTCGCGATGGGTCCGTACCGCGACTACTTCCGCAGCAAGCCCTACACCGAGGTCGCCGAGCCGGGCCTGCTGGAGATGCCGGTCGAGCACGCGCCCACGCATCTGCACGGCGACCGCTGGTAGTCCCCGCGACGCGCGGGCGGACGGGAGGCGCCCCGTCCGCCCGCCAGGCGCGCGAGAAGCGCGCGCAGCCTAGCCGCGCTCGAAAGCCCGCGGAACGCCTGGTACGCTGGAACACGCTTATGTCGCGCCAGCTCTCCCTTCGACTTCTTCTCCTCCCCCCTCGGGGGGAATAGTGCGTGGCGGCCGCTGCAGCCGCAAACCCAGCGAGAAGAATTCGAAGGATCGAGCCGAATAGGAAGGCACGACATGACACCTGACGAGCAGGACCCCAACCGAGTACTGATCTTCGACACGACGCTGCGCGACGGCGAGCAGTCGCCCGGCATCTCGCTCAACACCAGCGAGAAGCTGGAGATCGCCCACCAGCTCGCGCGGCTCGGCGTCGACATCATCGAGGCCGGCTTCCCGATCGCCTCGCCCGGCGACTTCGAGGCCGTCCAGGCGATCGCCCGCGAGGTCCAAGGGCCCGTCATCGCCGGCCTCGCGCGCATCCACGTCGGCGACATCGACGCCGCATGGAACGCCGTGCGCGACGCGGAGCGACCTCGGATCCACACCTTCGTCTCCACCTCCGACATCCACATCGAGCACCAGATGCGCTCGACGCGCGAGGACGTCAAGGGCCTCACCCGCGCCGGCGTCGCGCACGCCAAGTCCTATGTCGAGGACGTCGAGTTCTCGCCGATGGACGCGACCCGCGCCGACGTCGCGTTCACCGCCGAGGTCGTGCAGATCGCGATCGACGAGGGCGCGACGACGGTCAACATCCCGGACACCGTCGGCTACACGATGCCGGACGAGTTCAAGGCGTACCTGACGCGCCTGTACGAGCTGGCGCCCGGGCTGAGAGACGTGGTCCTCAGCGTCCACTGCCACGACGACCTCGGGCTCGCCGTCGCGAACTCGTTCGCCGGCGTGCAGGCGGGCGCGCGCCAGGTCGAGTGCGCGATCAACGGGATCGGCGAGCGTGCCGGCAACGCGTCGCTCGAGGAGATCGTGATGCTGCTGCACACGCGCCAGCAGGACGTCGGCCTGCACACCGGCGCGGTCACGCAGGAGATCGCGCGCACCTCGCGGCTCGTCTCGCGCCTGACCGGCTACGCGGTGCAGCCGAACAAGGCGATCGTCGGACGCAACGCGTTCGCGCACGAGTCCGGCATCCACCAGGACGGCGTGCTGAAGGAGCGCACGACGTTCGAGATCATGGACGCGACGACCGTCGGGCTCGACGCCAACTCGATCGTGCTCGGCAAGCACTCCGGCCGCCACGCGCTGAGACAGGCGCTGTCCGAGCTGGGGATCGAGGTCGACGGGCAGGTGCTGAACACCGCCTTCAAGCGCTTCAAGGAGATCGCGGACAAGAAGAAGCAGGTGACCGCGATGGACCTCGAGGCGCTCGTGACCGACGAGCTGCGCGAGGAGATCCCCGCGTACGCGCTCGAGTGGTTCGAGGTCGAGGCGTCGTCGAGACGCCCGCCGCACGCGACCGTCGGCGTAACGCTGCCCGACGGCAGCGAGGCGACCGGCTCGTTCACCGGCGACGGCCCCATCGACGCGATCTTCCACGCGATCAACGCGGCGACCGGGGTGGAGGCGAGGCTGCGCGAGTTCCGCGTGGACGCGGTCACCGGCGGGCAGGACGCGCTCGGCGAGACCTCCGTCGTGCTGGAGCTCGGCGGCGTCACGGGCGCCGGCCAGGGCGTCTCGACGGACATCATCGAGGCGGCGGGCCGCGCCTACGTTCGCGCCCTCTCGAACGCCGTCCGCCGCCGTTCGGTCGCCGACCAGGCCGCCGACCTCACCGCCGAGGCCGCCTCCAAGTCGCGCATCTCGACGCCGTAGCCGTGCTGCAGACCTGCCATTGAATCGGCACATCTGCGGGCAGAGCCGCCGCGACCACCCGCCTGAGGATGCGGGCGTGGTGGTCGCGCTCTCCGTTCCGGGTTGTCAGCACGGAGCTGACTGGCAGCTCCACGAGCGAAGGGAGAGCCGCTTGGCTACGGCTGTAGCCGTCCTCGCGGTCGCACTGCTCTTCGCCATGGTGGTCATCGACCGCCTGGCGAGGTAGCAGCAGCGACTGCGAGAGACAGACCACCACGACGCTCCGGGCGGGAGGTCAGCTCCGTGCCCGTCCGGAGCGTCAGCCGGCTTGCGCCAGCCCGCGTCCCTGGCGGAAGCCGGTGACGCGCGCGTGCTCGTCGGGACCGGTCGGCTCCGGAACGAGCACGGTGACGACGGCTCCGCGCTTGCGCAGCGCGAGCGTCTCGAGGCGGATCGCGGCGGCTGTGGCGGCGCGCACCGCGGGGTGGCGCTCGTGCGGGCCGAGCGGACCGGCCATCGGGGCGAGGCAGAGGATGTGCGTCTCACGGCCGGCGGGGGCGGCGTCCATGTTCGTCGGACTCCAGACGGCGCCGTCCACGTAGTCGAGCTCGCCGATCCGCACCGGCCGGTAGACCCACGGGATGCTGCACGACGCCTCGACCGCCTCCGCGACGGTCGCGAGCGGCGCGCCCGGGGAGCCGAACACGACGCGGCGGCCGCGTTCGCGCTCCACGCAGGCGATGCGCAGCCGGCCGTCGAACTGCAGGCCATGACCCGCGATACGCGCTCCGAGATCCTCGAGCGTCCGCTGCGGCGGGTCGATCCGCGCAAGCGCGGCCGCTCGCGCGAGCGTTCCCGGCGCCCGCCCGAGCGACAGCGCGAACGGTGCGAGCGAGCTGCCCGCGCGCGCGGCGACGCCGGCGCCGAGGCGCCCCACGCGGTCGCGCAGTCGGCCGTCGCCGTTCGCTCCGTCCGCGGGCAGTCTGGCCAGGTCGCCTTCGGCCGGTGCGCCGGGCGCCGCCGGCCCGGCCGCTCGCGGCTCGACGCCCGCGAGCAGGTCGGCGGCCACCATCGAGCCGGCAGACGTGCCGACGATGTGCTCGGTGGCGGCGAAGTCGATGCCCGTCTCGGCGGCAAGGCCCGCGAGCACGCCGCCCATCCAGGCGGCGCCGATCGTGCCGCCGGCGCCGAGCACGAGCACGTCGGGTCGCTGCATCCGGCGGATGGTAGCCGTGTGCGCGACCGACCGGTTACAGCTGTACGTGATAACGTACGCTCGTCCATGAGCAACGTCGACGCCACCTCCGTCGCCGCGATCGGCGGCCGCATCCGCGCCCTGCGCGAGGCGATGGGCCTCTCGCTGCGCGACCTCGCCGAGCGCTGCGGCGTGAGCGCGCCGATGCTGTCGCAGGTCGAGCGCGGTGAGACGAGTCCCACGCTGCAGATCGCCACGCGCATCGCCGCGGGCCTCGACCTGCGCCTGTCGCAGCTGCTGCGGCTCGACGAGGACGGTGCCGTGACGATCGTGCGCGCGGCCGACCGGCGCCAAGGCCCGGCACGCGTCAGAGGTCACAGCTACGAGGTCCTCACCGCGCCGCTGCCCGGCCAGCGGGCGGAGCTGTCCCGTCATCTGCTCGCGCCCGGAGCGGCGACGGGCGGGCCCGGCGACCCGCCGATGCACGAGCCCGGCAGCCGCGAGACCGCGTTGGTCGAGTCGGGCCGCGTCGTGCTGCAGATCGACGGCGCGCCGCACGAGCTGTCCGCCGGCGACTGCGTGACCTTCGATGCCGACCTGCCCCATCACTTCGAGAACCCCGGCCAGCAGGAGGCGTCGCTGCTCGCGATCGTCTCCGCCGGCCTGCGACGCAGCTGACGAGAGAGGAGACGACCATGCCGAGCACGCTGTTCGACAAGATCTGGGCGGCCCACGAGGTGGGTCCCGGCCTGCTCTACGTCGACCTCCACCTCGTTCACGAGGTCACGAGCCCGCAGGCGTTCGACGGGCTGCGGCTCGCCGGCCGCAAGGTCCGCCGCCCGGACCGCACGCTCGCGACCGCCGACCACAACACGCCGACGGACGGCACGCCCGTCGCGAGGCTGATCAAGGACGAGCTCAGTCGCGTGCAGGTCGAGACGCTCGAGCGCAACTGCGCGGAGTTCGGCGTGCCGGTCTACTCGCTCGGCTCCGACCGCCAGGGGATCGTGCACGTGATCGGCCCCGAGCTGGGCGTCACGCAGCCCGGCATGACGATCGTCTGCGGCGATTCGCACACCGCCACGCACGGGGCCTTCGGCGCGCTCGCGTTCGGGATCGGCACGAGCGAGGTCGAGCACGTGCTGGCGACGCAGTGCCTGGTGCAGAACAAGCCGAAGTCGATGCTGATCCGCTACGAGGGCTCGCTGGGCTTCGGCGTCACGGCCAAGGACCTGATCCTCGCCACGATCGGCCAGATCACGACCGCCGGCGCGACCGGCCACGTCGTCGAGTTCGCCGGTCCCGCGATCGAGGCCCTCGGCATGGAGGGCCGCATGACCGTCTGCAACATGACGATCGAGGGCGGCGGCCGTGCCGGGATGGTCGCGCCCGACGACACCACGTTCGCGTGGGTCGAGGGCCGCGAGGGCGCACCGAAGGGCAAGGACTTTGAGGAGGCCGTCGCGCACTGGCGCAGCCTGCACACCGACGACGGCGCGAGCTTCGACACCGAGGTCGTCGTCGACGCAGCCGCGCTCTCGCCGCAGGTCACGTGGGGCACGACGCCCGACATGGTCACGTCCGTCACCGACGCCGTGCCTTCGCCGCAGAGCGACGGCGACGAGCGCGCGCTGCAGTACATGGGCCTGGAGGCCGGCACGCCGATCCAGGAGATCGCGCTCGACCGCGTCTTCATCGGCTCCTGCACGAACAGCCGCATCGGCGACCTGCGCGCCGCCGCGGAGGTCGTCAAGGGGCGCAAGGTCGCCTCCAACGTCAACGCGATGGTCGTGCCCGGCTCGCAGCAGGTCAGAGCGCAGGCAGAGCGCGAGGGCCTCGACGAGGTCTTCATGGCTGCTGGCTTCGACTGGCGCGTCGCCGGCTGCTCGATGTGCCTGGGCATGAACCCCGACACGTTGTCGCCCGGCGAGCGCTGCGCCTCGACCTCGAACCGCAACTTCGAGGGGCGCCAGGGCCGCGGCGGGCGCACCCACCTCGTCTCGCCGCAGATGGCCGCGGCCGCGGCGATCGAGGGTCACTTCGTCGACATCCGCACCTGGAGCTGACATGGAGCACATCACGAGAGTCCACGGCCAGGTCAGCGTGCTCGACCGCGACGACGTCGACACCGACCAGATCATGCCCAAGCAGTTCCTCAAGCGGGTCGAGCGCACCGGCTTCGGCGAGTTCCTGTTCTTCGACTGGGCGAAGGAGGATGGCTGGGACCTGCCGCGCCACCCGATCCTCGTCACCGGCAGGAACTTCGGCTGCGGGTCGAGCCGCGAGCACGCGCCCTGGGGGCTGCAGGACTACGGCTTCCAGGCGATCGTCGCGCCGAGCTTCGCCGACATCTTCTTCTCGAACTGCACGAAGATCGGCCTGCTGCCGGTCGTCCTCACCGAGGAGCAGTGCAAGGCCGTCGCGGCGGCCGGCGAGGCGGAGGTCGACCTCGAGCTGCTCGTCGTGCGCGCCGGCGGGCAGGAGTTCCCGTTCGAGCTCGACGCGGAGATCCGCCACCGCCTGCTCAACGGCCTCGACGACATCGCGATGACCTTGCAGAGCGCCGTCGAGATCGAGACCTACGAGCAGCAGCGCGAGCGCACCGGCCCCGTCACCACCTCCCTCTAAGGAACCGATGTCCAAGACCATCGCGCTGCTCCCCGGAGACGGGATCGGCCCCGAGATCACCGCCCCGACCGTCGAGCTGCTCAACCGCCTGGGCGACTTCGCATTCGAGGAGCACGTCTTCGGCGGCGCCTCGATCGACGCCCACGGGACGGCGCTCACCGACCACGTGCTCGACGCCTGCCGCAACGCCGACGCCGTCCTGCTGGCCGCGATCGGCGGCCCCAAGTGGGACACGACCGACCCGGACAAGCCGCGCCCGGAGCAGGGCCTGCTCGGGATCCGCAAGGGCCTCGGGCTGTACGCGAACCTGCGCCCCGTGCGCCCGCTGCCGGCGCTCTACGACGCCAGCCCGCTCAAGCGCGAGGTGATCGAGGGGACCGACCTGCTCGTGATGCGCGAGCTGACGGGCGGCCTCTACTTCGGCAGACGCGGCCGCGACGGCGACACCGCCTACGACACGTGCATCTACAGCGTCGCGGAGATCGAGCGGATCGCCCGTGCCGGATTCCAGGCTGCCAGACGCCGCGTCACGAGCGTCGACAAGGCGAACGTGCTCGAGTCCTCGCGGCTGTGGCGCGAGGTCGTCACACGCCTGCACGCCGAGGAGTTCCCGGACGTCGAGCTCGAGCACGTGCTCGTCGACAACGCCGCGATGCAGCTCGTCTCCAACCCGAGGCGCTTCGACGTGATCGTCACGGAGAACATGTTCGGGGACATCCTCAGCGACGAGGCGGCGATGCTCACCGGCTCGATCGGAATGCTGCCGAGCGCCTCGCTGGGGGGCGACGGACCGGGCCTCTTCGAGCCGGTCCACGGCTCCGCGCCGGACATCGCGGGGCAGGGGATCGCCAACCCGCTGGCGATGTTCCTGTCGGCCGCGCTGCTGCTGCGGCACGGGTTCGCTATGGAGAGCGAGGCCGCGACGGTAGAATCGGCAGTCGATCGTGCGCTCGCCGACGGCCTGCGCACGCGCGATCTGGGCGGAACCGCCACCACGGACGAGGCCGCCCAGGCCGTCCTGAACCACCTCTAAGGAGCCCATCGTGGACCAAGCGGATCTCATCTGGATGAACGGAGAGCTCGTCGCCTGGGAGGACGCGAAGGTCCACGTACTCACGCACGCCCTGCACTACGGCACGGGCGTGTTCGAGGGGATGCGCGCATACGAGACGGAGCGCGGCACCGCGATCTTCCGCCACCGCGAGCATCTCGACCGGCTCTACAAGTCGGCCGAGCTCTACTACATGCCGATCCCCTACACGCTCGAGGAGCTGCGCAGCGCGGTGCACGACGTCGTCGCGCAGAACGGGCTGCCGTCCTGCTACATCCGCCCGATCGCCTTCCGCGGCACCGGCGTGATGGGGATCAACCCGCTCGAGGCGCCGGTCGACGTCGTGATCGCAGCGTGGCCGTGGGGCGCCTACCTCGGCGACGAGGCGAAGGTCGCCGGCGTGCGCGCGAAGGTCTCCAGCTGGCGGCGCATCAGCGCCGACTCGCTGATCCCGCACGCGAAGGCCTCCGGGCAGTACCTGAACAGCGTGCTCGCGAAGATCGAGAGCGTGAAGGCCGGCTACGAAGAGGGGATCCTGCTCGACGAGCACGGCTTCGTCTCGGAGGGCACGGGCGAGAACATCTACATCGTGCGCGACGGCGTCATCTACACGCCGCCGCAGACGGCCGGCATCCTCGACGGCATCAACCGCCGGTCGGTCATCCAGATCGCTGCGGACGAGGGCTTCGAGCTCGTCGAGCGCAATCTTGCACGCGCCGAGCTGTACCTGGCCGATGAGCTGTTCATGACGGGCACCGCAGCCGAGCTGACGCCGATCCGCGAGATCGACGATCACGTGATCGGCGACGGCAAGCGCGGACCGGTCACGACGCAGCTGCAGCGCGTCTTCGAGGACGCCCTCTACGGGCGCGACCCGCGCTACGCGGCCTGGAACGACGTCGTGCCCGTCGCGAGCCCGAAGGCGGCCGCGTAGCCATGCGGCACCCCCTCACGTTCGGCGGGCGAATTACCGGGGCGGCCGGCTCGCGCTGACGCGCGCCCCGGCTGCTGCCCGCATTCGCCCGTTCCGAACGAGAGGACCCAGATCCCCATGACCACGATCCAGCTCTACGACACGACCCTTCGCGACGGCATGCAGGGGGAGGGGATGTCGCTGTCGGCCGAGGAGAAGCTGCGCGTCGCGCACCGGCTCGACGCGCTCGGCGTCCACCTGATCGAGGCCGGCTTCCCCAGCTCCAACCCGAAGGAGCTGGAGCTGTTCGAGCTGCTCTCTCGCGAGACCTTCGCGACGGCGGAGATCGCCGCCTTCGGCATGACGCGCCGGCGCGACGTGCGCGCCGAGGACGACCCCGCGCTGCGCGTGCTGGCGGACTGCTTCGCGCCCGTCGTGACGCTCGTCGGCAAGACCTGGGGGCTGCACGTCGAGAAGGTCGTCAAGGTCGACCGCGACGAGAACCTGCGGATGATCGAGGAGTCGGTCGCGTTCCTCGTCGCGCAGGGCAAGCGCGTCGTCTACGACGCCGAGCACTGCTTCGACGGCTGGCTCGACGATGCCGAGTACGCGCGCCGCTGCGTGCGCGCGGCGGCCGACGCCGGCGCCGAGACCGTCGCGCTGTGCGACACGAACGGCGGCTCGCTGCCGGGCCGCATCGCCGAGGCGACGCGCGACCTCGCGGCGGCGCTCGCCGGCAGCGGCGCGCAGGTCGGGATCCACTGCCACGACGACGCCGGCTGCGGCGTCGCCGACACGCTCGCGGGCGTCGAGGCGGGCGCCACGCACGTGCAGGGCACGATGAACGGCTACGGCGAGCGCTGCGGCAACGCGAACCTCGTCACGATCGTCCCGAACCTGCAGCTGAAGCTCGGCTACGAGTGCCTGGCGCCGGAGCGGCTCGCGGCCCTCACGGAGACGGCGCACTACCTCGACGAGCTGCTCAACCGCGTGCCGAACGCCGACCAGCCGTACGTCGGCAAGAACGCCTTCGCGCACAAGGGCGGCCTGCACGTCGCGGGCGTCCTGGAGGACGCGACGACGTTCGA
This sequence comes from uncultured Actinomycetes bacterium, assembly GCA_963812435.1. Taxonomy (GTDB): domain Bacteria; phylum Actinomycetota; class Thermoleophilia; order Solirubrobacterales; family Solirubrobacteraceae; genus Conexibacter. Next base: position 354,926 of record CAWEUZ010000005.1, on the reverse strand, counting down.
GCACGTCGACCCGACGCTCGTCGGCAACCATCGCGAGCTGCTGATCTCCGAGCTGTCGGGCAAGGGGACGGTCCGCGCACGGGCCGCGGACGCCGGCATCGCACTGGACGACGCCGAGGTCGCGCGCGTGATCGAGCGCGTCAAGGAGCTGGAGCACGAGGGCTTTCACTTCGAGGCCGCCGACGGCTCGTTCGAGCTGCTGCTGCGCCAGGAGTCGGGCGACTACGAGCCGCTGTTCCGGCTCGAGTCCTGGCGCGTGATCGTCGAGAAGCGCGCCGACGGCAAGGTCGAGACGGAGGCGACGATCAAGATCTTCGCCAACGGCGAGCGCTACGTGCGCACGGGGGAGGGCAACGGCCCGGTCCATGCGCTCGACAACGCGCTGCGCTCGGCGATCGGCGAGAGCCATCCGGAGCTCAAGGACACCGGCCTCGTGAACTTCAAGGTCCGCATCCTCGACGAGACGAAGGGCACCGAGGCGGTCACGCGCGTGCTGCTCGACGCGTCCGACGGCCACGACGTGTGGGGCTCGATCGGCGTCTCCGAGAACGTCATCGAGGCTTCCTGGGACGCGCTCGTCGACTCGCTCGAGTACGCGATCCAGACCGGCCGCGCCCAGCCCGGCACGCGCGGCGCGACGCGCACCGCCACGTGAGCACCGCCACAGACCTCATACCCCTCGCCAAGCCCGTCCTCGGCCTCGAGGAGGAGGCGGCCGTCGTCGAGGTGCTGCGCTCGGGCCAGCTGTCGCTCGGCCCGCGCGTGCCGGCGTTCGAGCGGGCGTTCGCGGAGCGCCTCGGGATCGCGCACGCGAGCGCCGTCTCGTCCGGCACCGCCGGCCTGCACCTCGCGCTGCGCGCGGTCGGGGTGCAGGAGGGCGACGAGGTCGTGACGAGCCCCTTCTCGTTCGTCGCCTCCGCCAACGCGGTGCTGTTCGAGCGGGCGCGACCGGTGTTCGCCGACATCGACCCGGTGACGCTCAACCTCGACCCGGCTGCTGCGGCCGCCGTGGTCACCGAGCGCACGAAGGCCCTGCTCCCGGTGCACATCTTCGGCTACCCGGCCGATCTGCCGGCGTTCGAGCGGATGGGCCTGCCGATCGTCGAGGACGCCTGCGAGGCGCTCGGCTCCATCCACGCCGATGGCATCCCAGTCGGCGGTCGCGGCCATCCGGCCGTCTTCGGCTTCTACGCCAACAAGCAGCTGACGACGGGCGAGGGGGGCATGGTCACGCTCGGCGACGCCGCCATGAAGGAGCGGATCGACTCCGAGCGCAACCAGGGCCGCGCGCCCGACATGGGCTGGCTCGACCACGACCGGCTCGGATTCAACTACCGCCTGACCGACATCGCGTCCGCGATCGGGCTCGTGCAGCTGGACCGCCTCGACGGCATGCTCGCCGACCGCACGCGCGTCGCCGGCTGGTACCGCGAGGCGCTCGCCGGCATCGAGGGCCTCGCGCTCCCGTGCCCCGACGCCGGCGGCGACGTCCGCGGCTGGTTCGTGTTCGTCGTGCAGCTGCCGCACGGCGTCGACCGCGACGCGACCGTTCGCGCGCTCGCCGAGCGCGGGATCCAGAGCAAGCCCTACCTGCCGGCGATCCACCTGATGAGCTTCTACCGCGAGCGCTTCGGCCACCGCGAGGGCGAGTTCCCCGTCTGCGAGGACGTCGCCGCGCGCTCGATCGCGCTTCCGTTCTTCCCGGCGATGGGCGAGGGGCAGGTCGCGCGCGTCGCGACCGAGCTGCGGGCAGTCCTGAGCCGCCCGTAGACTCCGCCGCCGATGTCCCGCTTCAGCGAGCCGCAGCACCCCGTCTTCCATCGGCTGAACGCGTCGATCGGCTTCGATTGGCGTCTCGGCCCCTACGACGTCGACCTCTCGCGCGCCCACGCGCGCATGCTCGCCGGGCAGGGGATCCTCGCTGCGGAGGAGCGCGACGAGCTGCTCGCAGCGCTCGACACCGTCGAGCACGAGCTGGAGGAGGGGACGTTCCCGTTCCTGCCCGCCGACGAGGACGTCCACATGGCGATCGAGCGGCGCGTCACCGAGCTGGCGGGCCCGGTCGGCGGCAAGCTGCACACGGCCCGCTCGCGCAACGACCAGGTCGCGACCGACATGGCGCTCTTCACGCGCGCTCACGCGCGCGCCGCCGCCGACGGCGTGCGCTCGCTGATGACCGCGCTGATCGCGGCCGCCGAGCGCCACATCGACTGGCGCATGCCCGGCTACACGCACCTGCAGCGCGCGCAGCCGGTGTACCTCAGCCACCATCTGCTCGCGTACGTGTGGATGCTCGCGCGCGACGGCGAGCGCTTCGCGGCGGTCGAGGCCGCGACGGCGAGGCTGCCGCTCGGCGCAGGGGCGCTCGCAGGCGTCAACTTCGACACCGACCGCGGCGCGGTCGCCGCCGATCTCGGCTTCGCCGGCGTCGCCGAGAACTCGATCGACGCCGTCTCCAACCGCGACTTCGTGCTCGACTACCTCGCCGCCGCATCGACCTGCGCGACGCACCTCTCGCGCCTCGGCGCCGAGCTGGTGCTGTGGTCGAGCAGCGAGTTCGGCTTCGCCGAGGTCGCCGACGCGTGGGCGTCGGGCTCGTCGATCATGCCGCAGAAGAAGAACCCCGACGCGGCCGAGCTGCTGCGCGCGAAGGCCCCGCGCATCGCCGGCCACTTCGTCGCGCTCCAGGGCGTCATGCACGCGCTCCCGCTGACCTACAACAAGGACATGCAGGAGGACAAGGAGCACCTGTTCGACGCCGTCGACACGCTCGAGCTGTGCCTCGCGGCGGCGACGGGGATGATCGAGGGCGTCGCGTTCGACCGCGAGCGGATGGCCGCCGCCGCCTCCGACGAGTTTCCCGCCGCCACCGACGTCGCCGACCTCCTCGTGCGGCGAGGGATGCCGTTCCGCGAGTGCCACGGCGTCGTCGCCGCGCTCGTCAAGCGCGCCGTCGACAGCGGCCGCACGCTCAGCGAGCTGCGTCCGGAGGAGCTCGCTGAGCACACCGACCTGCTCGACGACGAGTACTACCGCGTGCTCGACGGCGACAGCTGGCTGGAGTCCAAGGACTCCGAGGGCGGCACGAGCCTGCGCCGCGTGCGCGAGCAGCTGGACCGCGCCCGCGCGCTGCTCGGCTAGGCGTGCCGGCCGACCTCGCTCCGCTCCCCGCCGCCTTCTACGACCGCCCCGTGGTCGAGGTCTCGCGCGACCTCGTCGGCTGCGTCGTCGCGCACGACGGCTGCAGCGGCGTGATCGTCGAGACCGAGGCCTACCACGACAGCGAGCCGGCCTGCCACGCCTACGTCGGCCTGACCGCCCGCACGCGGCCGCTGTTCGGGCCGCCCGGCCGCGCGTACGTCTACCGCTCCTACGGCATCCACGCGCTGCTGAACGCCGTCAGCGAGGCGGAGGGCGTCGGCGCGGCGGTGCTGATCCGCGCGCTCGAGCCGTTGGAGGGGATCGAGCTGATGCGGGCGCGGCGCGGCCTCGACCGGCTCGAGCAGCTGTGCTCCGGTCCCGGCAAGCTGACGCAGGCGCTCGGGATCGAGCTGGACGCCAACGACACCGACCTGGGAGGGAGCGGGCCGGTCGCGATCCTGCCGCCGCCCCTGGATCGGCCTGCGCCAGAGCTCGTCGCCGGGATGCGGATCGGGATCACGAAGGCCGTGGAGCTGCCCTGGCGCTTCTGGGAGCGCGGCAACCGCCACGTCTCACGTCGGTTCTAGGCGGCAGGATTCGCCTTCGGGCCGGCAGCCGCGAGCGAAGTAGCCGCGCAGCACGACGTCCCAGTAGATGATCTTGTGGAATTCGGCGTGGTCGGTCTCTATGCCGGTGAGGTTCCGCGGCACGATGATTCTGCGCCGCCCGCCGGGGCGCATCCCCTTCATGCCGATGACGAGGCCGCGCAATCTCTTGTCGACGGGCGTGAGTATCTTGCCGCCGGGGGGATTCTGGCGCCAGGTCCAGTCGAACTCCGAGCCCGTGACGTAATTCGCCTCTATGAAGTCCATGTAGACGTGGTCGTTGACGCGTATCGGGGATCCGTGCCCGCGCTTGACGTCGTGGACGATCACGCGCGCGGTCTGGAAGCCCTTATGCGGCCGTATGCTCGACCTCGGCGGCCGCTTCCAGGGGTTCGGCAGCAGCCTCCCGTTGAAATGAGGGCGTCTGGGTCTCGGCGCCGCGGTCACCGGCTGCGTTTGCGCCGTCGTCGCGGTCTCAGGATGCGGCGAGGGCTCGCTGCCGCAGCCCGCGAGCGGCGCCGCGAGCGTGCAGCACACGATCAGCATCGACCAGCGTCCCCCTAGCACCCGGTCACTTTACCGGAGGGACGGTCCGCGATGCACCGGCTTATGGGGCGTCAGCCTGTGGGAGCAGCGGCACCGCCGCCGTTGGCGTCGCCGCCCGTCGCCGGCGGGGGGGCGCCGGTGTCGCCGCCGCCCGCGGGCGGCGTGACGGTTCCGCCGCCGCCGGTGTCGCCTCCGGCCGGGGGCGTGACCGTCCCGTCGCCGCCCGTGTCGCCCCCGGTGCCTCCGTCGGCCGGCGGCGGCGTGGCTCCGGTGCCGCCGTCGGTCGTCGTGCCGTCGGCGCCGCTCGGGGCGACGTCGCCGCTCGGCGCCGATTCGACGTCCGTGCTGGGGGTCTCGACCGTGCTCGGGTCGTCGCCGTTGCGCAGCGCCTCGGCCATCGCCGCGCGCTGGTCGAGGATCCCCATCGCCTGCGTCATGAAGTTGTGCCACAGCAGCGCGGGGTAGGTGCCGCCGGCGACCGGCGACCCGCCGTACTGGGTGAGCATCGGGACGAGTCTGTCGGGGTAGCCGACCCAGATCGCGACGGTCATGTGCTCGTTCCAGCCGACGAACCAGGCGTCGCCGTAGTTCTCGGTGGTGCCCGTCTTGCCGGCCGCGAAGCCGGGGATCGCCGCCGCCTTGCCGGTGCCGTAGGCGACGACCGTCTGGAGGATCTGCGTCACCTCCGAGGCGACGTCGCCGGGGATCACCTGCGTCCGTCTCAGCGTCTTCGGGTTGCTCAGCACGACCTCGCCGTCGTGGTCGCGCACGCTGTGGATCCCGATCGGGCCTCTGTCGGGCGCTCCGAGCTTCGGGTTCCAGATGCGCTTGCCGCCGGTCGCGAACGTCTCGTACGCGTGCGCCATGTCGAGCGGCGTCACGCCCTGGCGCAGGCCGCCGAGGACCATCGCGAGGTTCGTCGAGATCGGCGTGCGGATTCCCAGCCGCCGCGCCACGCGCGCAATCTTTCTCGTGCCGACGTGGATCCCGACGTCGGCGTACACCGAGTTGTCGGACGTCGTCGTCGCGCTCACGAGCGACTGCGAGCCGTAGTAGGCGTCGCCGTAGTTTCTGACCACGAAGTACTCTCTCCCGCCGCTGTGCGGGACGGGGAACTCCTTCTCGTGCGAGCTCCACACCGAGTTGGGGGAGATGCCGGACAGCAGCGCGCTCGTCAGCACGAACGGCTTGAACGTCGAGCCCGGCTGGCGCTGGCCCTGGGTCGCGAGGTTGAACGGCGTCGTCGTGTAGTCGGGGCCGCCGACCATCGCCCGCACCTCACCCGTCTTGTTGTCGATCGCGACGAGCGACGCCGACGGCAGCCCGGATCCGGGCGGCAGCACCTGCGCGATCGTGCTCTCGGCCGCCTGCTGGAGGTCGAGGTCCAGCGACGTCGTGATCTGCAGGTTGCCGCTGAAGGCTCTGAACGGGCCGAAGTGGTCGACGACCTGCTGGCGCACCCAGCTCGTGAAGTAGGGCGATTCGCTCTTCTCCTGCGGCGGCGTCAGGTCGTCCTGCGTCGGCAGCGGGTCCTGGAGGTCGTCGGCGTACTCGCTGGGCGTGATGTAGCCCTGGTCGCGCATGTAGCGCAGGACCGTGTCGCGGCGGTTTCTCGACGCCACCGGGTGGGCGACCGGGTCGTAGCCCGACGGCGACTGGATGATCCCCGCCAGGAAGGCCGCCTCGGGCGTCGTCAGCTGGCTCGCGCACATGTTCGCGCGCGTGGAGCCGCAGCCGCCGGCCGCCTGCCAGCCGTGGCGCTTGCCGAAGTACACGCGCGCGGCCGACTCGATCCCGTACGCGCCGTTGCCGAAGTAGATCGCGTTGAGGTACTCGGTGAGGATCTTCTCCTTCGGCCACTGGCGCGTGAGGTGGTACGCCAGCGCCGCCTCGCGCAGCTTCTGGAAGACGGTGCGCTCGCCCTGCGCCTCCAGCGCGACCTTCACGAACTGCTGCGTGATCGTCGAGGCGCCCTGCGCCGAGCCGCCTGCGCCGACGTCGGCCCACAGCGCGCGCCCGATGCCCTTGAGGTCGTAGCCGGGATTGGTGTAGAAGCGCTTGTCCTCGATCGCGATCGTCGCGTGCTTCATCGCCGGGGCGATCTGGTACTGCCCCACGAGCACGACGTTCTGGTTGTTCGTGAGGATTCCGAGCTGGCGGCCGCGGTAGTCGAGCAGAACCGAGTTGTTCTTGCTCGATCTGTACTGCTCCTTGTTCTCCAGCTGCGGCAGGTCGGACGCGACCGCCATCATCATCCCGAAGACCGTCGAGACGAACGCGAGCAGTCCGAGGCCGGCGACGATCGAGAAGACGCGCAGCTTCTTGATGCGCGGCCGTCTCCTGTCGCGGCGCCGGCGCCGCGGGAGGCGTGGGAACCTCGCGCGCTGGCGGGTCGACGTCCGGGTGTGGCCGTGCTCGTCAGTCATGCGTGGGGTGCTGCGGCGCCGCGTGCGACGGGAGCGGCGCGTGGCGGGGGCCGTGGCGGCATGGGCCTCGCCGAGCACGGCAGTCTAGCATTCGGCCTCCGTGACTCCTGACGCCCGCACACCCGGCGAGCTCGCCGCCTGGCTCGCCCGCAACGCGGTGGACGCCCTGCCGGCCGGCGGCTTGGAGGCCAAGCTCGTGCAGGCGGAGAGAGCGCAGCGCCCGCTGCGCGTGAAGCTGGGGATCGACCCCACGGCGCCGGACATCCACCTCGGCTTCACCGTCGTGCTCGGCAAGCTGCGCGAGTTCCAGGACCTCGGCCACACCGTCGTGCTGATCGTCGGCGACTACACGGCGCGCGTCGGCGACCCGAGCGGCCGCTCCGCCACGCGCCCGCTGCTGTCCGGCGAGCAGATCGACGCCAACGCCGCGACCTTCCAGGCGCAGGCGCTGAAGGTGCTCGACCGCGAGCGCCTCGAGGTGCGGCGCAACGGCGAGTGGCTCGACATGGCGATGGAGGAGCTCTTCCGCCTCGTGCGCACCACGACCGTCGCGCGGATCCTCGAGCGCGACGACTTCGCCAAGCGCTACGCCGCGCACGCCCCGATCTCGATCCTCGAGCTGCTCTACCCGCTGCTGCAGGGCTACGACTCGGTCGCGGTGAGAGCGGACGTCGAGCTCGGGGGGACCGACCAGACGTTCAACCTGCTGCTCGGCCGCGACGTGCAGACCGCCTACGGGCAGCCCGAGCAGGCGATCCTCACGATGCCGATCCTGCCGGGGATCGACGGCGAGCGGAAGATGTCGAAGTCCTTCGGGAACTACATCGGCGTGACCGAGCCGCCGGAGGAGATCTACGGCAAGACGCTGCGGCTGCCCGACACGGCGCTCGGAACGTGGTACGAGCTGCTGCTCGGCGAGCCGCTCTCCGAGGGGTCCAATCCGCGCGACGCCAAGCGCGCGCTCGCACGCGCGCTGGTGGCGCGCTTCCACGACGCGGAGTCCGCGCAGGCGGCGGAGCAGGCGTTCGACCGCGTCCACCGCGAGCACCGTCCGCCGGAGGAGATGCCGGAGGTTGCGCTGCCCGCGAACGGGGACGGGTCCGTGCACGTGCCGGCGCTGCTGGCGGACGCGTTCGGCGTCTCGCGCTCGGAGGCGCGGCGGTCGCTCGAGCAGGGCGGCGTGAAGCTCGACGGCGAGCCGCTCGCGGCGGAGCCCCTGGATCGCCGGCCGGACGAGCTCGACGGACGCGTCCTGCAGCTGGGCAAGCGCCGCTTCGTGCGCCTGGTGCGGGGCTCGTGACGGTCCACGGCGGCCTGCTGCGACTCGAGACCGTCGGCGACGGGCAGATCGTCGACATCACCGAGGGGGTGCGCAGCGTCGTGCGCACGAGCGGCGTCGAGCACGGCGTCGCGGTGGCGTTCGCGCGCGGGTCGACCGTCGCCGTCACGACGATGGAGTACGAGCCGGGCGGGGTCGCCGACCTGACGGTGCTGCTGGAGCGGCTGGCGCCGCGCGCCGAGGACTGGGAGCACAACCGCCGCAACGGCGACACCAACGCGCATGCGCACCTGCGCGCGGCGTTGGTCGGCCCGTCGGAGAGCGTCCCGGTGATCGATGGCGCGCTCGCGCTCGGAACCTGGCAGCAGCTCGTGCTGATCGACTTCGACGACCGCCCGCGCCGGCGGGAGGTCTCGGTGCAGTTGCTGTCCTGAGGGGGTTCGGCGCGTTCGCGCGCAGCCGCGCCGCACGCCGCCGCCGGAGTGGCTATTCTCCTGCGCAGTCGTCCCCGGACGGCCAGGGCGCCCTGCGAGAGGGCAGTCCGGGGCAAAAGGAAGCCGAGCTTCCCCCGCCTGCGCGCAAGCGCTATACTTTCGCGCCCGCACCGAGAGCGGTCAGCTCTCGCGTGTCCGGCGGAGGAGTCCCCTCCGGGAGGCACGGCGGTCTTTGAAAACTCAACAGCATGTGCACCGACAGACCGGAATGGTCCGGCTGTCGTGTGCGTCCAGGTTTCGAAGTCGCCGCCCATCGCGCCAGCGCGTTGGGATGACGGCGACGCCAGAATTAGACCCCGTCCGATGTCCGGGCCGCCCCTACGTGTACGTGGGCGCCCGTTGTGGACATCGCGACGCTCTTCGTAGAAGTACACATCAGTAGTTCTTCACGGAGAGTTTGATCCTGGCTCAGGACGAACGCTGGCGGCGTGCTTAACACATGCAAGTGGAGCGACGAACCAGGGCTTGCCCTGGGGCAAAGCCGCGAACGGGTGAGTAACACGTGGGTAACCTGCCCTGATGATTGGGACAACCCGAGGAAACTCGGGCTAATACCAAATGTGCTCTCTGGCTCATAAGGCCGGTGAGGAAAGGTAGCTTCGGCTTCCGCATCAGGATGGGCCCGCGGCCCATTAGCTTGTTGGTGGGGTAACGGCCTACCAAGGCTTCGATGGGTAGCTGGTCTGAGAGGACGATCAGCCACACTGGGACTGAGACACGGCCCAGACTCCTACGGGAGGCAGCAGTGGGGAATCTTGCACAATGCGCGAAAGCGTGATGCAGCAACGCCGCGTGGGGGAAGAAGGCCTTCGGGTTGTAAACCCCTTTCAGTTGGGACGAAGCTTCTGCGGTTAACAGCCGTACGGAGTGACGGTACCTTCAGAAGAAGCCCCGGCTAACTACGTGCCAGCAGCCGCGGTAATACGTAGGGGGCAAGCGTTGTCCGGAATTATTGGGCGTAAAGCGCGTGTAGGCGGCTCGATAAGTCTGCTGTGAAAGTCCAGGGCTCAACCCTGGAATGCCGGTGGATACTGTCGAGCTCGAGTCCGGAAGAGGCGAGTGGAATTCCTGGTGTAGCGGTGAAATGCGCAGATATCAGGAGGAACACCAATGGCGAAGGCAGCTCGCTGGGACGGTACTGACGCTGAGACGCGAAAGCGTGGGGAGCAAACAGGATTAGATACCCTGGTAGTCCACGCCGTAAACGATGGGTACTAGGTGTAGGGGGTGTCGACTCCCCCTGTGCCGACGCTAACGCATTAAGTACCCCGCCTGGGGAGTACGGCCGCAAGGCTAAAACTCAAAGGAATTGACGGGGGCCCGCACAAGCAGCGGAGCATGTGGTTTAATTCGACGCAACGCGAAGAACCTTACCTGGGCTTGACATGTGAGTGACCGCCGTGGAAACACGGCTTCCCTTCGGGGCACTTTCACAGGTGGTGCATGGCTGTCGTCAGCTCGTGTCGTGAGATGTTGGGTTAAGTCCCGCAACGAGCGCAACCCCCGTCGTATGTTGCCAGCATTTAGTTGGGGACTCATGCGAGACTGCCGGTGACAAACCGGAGGAAGGTGGGGATGACGTCAAGTCATCATGCCCCTTATGTCCAGGGCTACACACGTGCTACATTGGCGCGTACAGAGGGCTGCGATACCGCGAGGTGGAGCGAATCCCTTAAAGCGCGTCTCGGTTCGGATTGCAGGCTGAAACTCGCCTGCATGAAGGCGGAGTTGCTAGTAATCGCGGATCAGCATTGCCGCGGTGAATACGTTCCCGGGCCTTGTACACACCGCCCGTCACACCACGGGAGTGAGCAACACCCGAAGCCGGTGGCCTAACCCGCAAGGGAGGGAGCCGTCGAAGGTGGGGCTCGTGACTGGGGTGAAGTCGTAACAAGGTAGCCGTAGCGGAAGCTGCGGCTGGATCACCTCCTTTCTAGGGAGCACCTGCATAAGGTGCGCCTGATCGCTTGTCGATCGGGACTAGGAATGTCGACCGAAACTGGCAGGCAGCACGCCTGAGCCTCTGGCTCGAGCGGAGTTGCCCACATGCTGTTGAGTTTTGAGAGACCGGCGTCCGCCGGTGGCTCGCTTGGCTTGGCCACGGGCTGTCGAAGGACGCACCGCCTCTCCACGGACCTTGAAAACTGCACAGTAGCCAATGAAACGGGTATCACCGATCAATTGTTGATCAGATCACCGTCAAGATAGTAAGGGCACACGGTGGATGCCTTGGCACCTAGAGTCGATGAAGGACGTGAACGGCTGCGATAAGCCGCGGTGAGGCGCTGAATAGCCTTTGACCCGCGGATCTCCGAATGGGGAAACCCAGCGCTGGTAATGCGGCGTTATCCCTCTCTGAACACATAGGAGAGGCGAAGACAAGCGGGGGAAGTGAAACATCTCAGTACCCCGAGGAAAGTAAATCAACCGAGACTCCCTGAGTAGTGGCGAGCGAAAAGGGATCAGCCCAAACCTTGCACGTGTAAGCGACCATGCGTTGCGTGCCGGGGGTTGTAGGGCGTTTGTTCCGGGTCATGGTCGGCCCGGCAGAAGTTACAAAACCATGTGGTAGTCGAAGCGTGTGGAACCGCGCACCAAAGAGGGCAACCGTCCCGTAGACGAAACTGCATGGTCTTCTGTCAAGCGTTCCTGAGTAAGTCCGCGCCCGTGAAACGCGGACTGAAACTGGGGGGACCACCCTCCAAGGCTAAGTACTCCTAGGTGACCGATAGCGGACTAGTACCGTGAGGGAAAGGTGAAAAGTACCCCGGAAGGGGAGTGAAATAGTACCTGAAACCGCGTGCCTACAAGCGGTGGGAGCAGGCTTGTCCTGTGACCGCGTGCTTTTTGCATAACGAGCCGGCGAGTTACTCGTCTGCGGCAAGGTTAAGCGATGAGCGGAGCCGTAGCGAAAGCGAGTCCGAACAGGGCGACACAGTCGTAGGCGGTAGACCCGAAACTGAGCGAGCTACCCATGGGCAGGTTGAAGCGGGGGTAAGACCTCGTGGAGGACCGAACCGACCTAGGTTGAAAACTGGGCGGATGACCTGTGGGTCGGAGTGAAAGGCTAATCAAGCTCAGTGATATCTGGTTCTCTCCGAAATATATTTAGGTATAGCCTCGGATAAATTGCGTTTTGGCCGTAGAGCACTGTTTGGACTAGGGGCCCTACCAGGTTACCGACTTCAGGCAAACTCCGAAGACCACTACGTGTACTCCGGGAGTCAGTTGCTGGGGGATAAACTTCAGCGTCAAGAGGGAAACAGCCCAGACCGCCAGCTAAGGTCCCTAAATGCTAGCTAAGTGGCAAACGATGTTCGAATGCATAGACAACCAGGAGGTTGGCTTAGAGGCAGCCATCCTTGAAAGAGTGCGTAACAGCTCACTGGTCAAGTGTTCGAGCGCGGATAATGTAACGGGGCTCAAGCTAGTTACCGAAGCTGCGGGTGCGTGAGGCTTTCGAGCCGATCGCGCGGTAGGAGAGCGTTCTCAAGCCGATAAAGCGGCGGGGTAACCCAGCCGTGGAGGCTTGAGAAGTGAGAATGCCGGCATGAGTAACGAAAGAGGGGTGAGAATCCCCTCCACCGATTGCCCAAGGATTCCTGAGTAAAGTTCGTCTGCTCAGGGTTAGTCGGGACCTAAGGCGAGGCCGAAAGGCGTAGTCGATGGCTAACAGGTTGATATTCCTGTACCACGTCGTGTTCGTTTGACCGATGGGGGGACGAGGAAGGCTACGGGATCCCAGGCGATGGTCGTCCTGGGGTAAGCATGTAGGGGTGGCCCTTGTGAAATGCGGGGCTGCATAACCCGAGGTGCGATGCCAGCTGGCTTTGTGCCGGCGAGTCCCTTACGCCATGCCTCCGAGAAAAGCCTCTAGGGAGAACACGCGTGCCCGTACCAAAACCGACACAGGTGGGCAAGTAGAGAATACTAAGGTGATCGAGATAACCCTCGTTAAGGAACTCGGCAAAATCGCCCCGTAACTTCGGGATAAGGGGCGCCCCAGTAGGGTGAAGCTCTTCGCGAGTGGAGCCCGAGCGGGCCGCAGTGAATAGGTTCAAGCGACTGTTTACCAAAAACACAGGTCTCTGCTAAGTCGAAAGACGACGTATAGGGGCTGACGCCTGCCCGGTGCCGGAAGGTTACGTGGAGTTGTTAGGCTTCGGCCGAAGCAGCGAAACTAAGCCCCGGTAAACGGCGGCCGTAACTATAACGGTCCTAAGGTAGCGAAATTCCTTGTCGGGTAAGTTCCGACCTGCACGAATGGCGTAACGACTTGAACGCTGTCTCAACGAGGGGCTCGGTGAAATTGCAGTCTCGGTGAAGATGCCGAGTACCCGCGGCTAGACGGAAAGACCCCGTGAACCTTTACTACACCCTGGTATTGGAATTCGGTGCATTTCGCTCAGAATAGGTGGGAGGCTTGGAAGCGCCGGCTGCGGCTGGCGTGGAGCCAACTTTGAGATACCACCCTTGATGTATTGGGTTTCTAACACTGCGCCGTGAATCCGGGCAGTGAACAGTGCCAGGCGGGTAGTTTGACTGGGGCGGTCGCCTCCCAAAATGTAACGGAGGCGCACAAAGGTTCCCTCAGCACGGTCGGAAATCGTGCGTAGAGTGCAAAGGCAGCAAGGGAGCTTGACTGCGAGACCGACAGGTCGAGCAGGTGCGAAAGCAGGTCTTAGTGATCCGGCGGTAGCAAGTGGAAGTGCCGTCGCTCAACGGATAAAAGGTACTCCGGGGATAACAGGCTTATCGAGCCCAAGAGTCCACATCGACGGCTCGGTTTGGCACCTCGATGTCGGCTCGTCGCATCCTGGGGCTGAAGTTGGTCCCAAGGGTTGGGCTGTTCGCCCATTAAAGCGGTACGCGAGCTGGGTTCAGAACGTCGTGAGACAGTTCGGTCCCTATCTGCCGTGGGCGTTGGAGAGTTGAGAGGATTTGTCCCTAGTACGAGAGGACCGGGATGAACGCACCTCTGGTGTATCTGTTGTCCTGCCAAGGGCACCGCAGGTTAGCTACGTGCGGATCGGATAACCGCTGAAGGCATCTAAGCGGGAAGCCGGCCTCGAGATGAGCTCTCCCATCCCCTTGAGGGAGTAAGACCCCTGGTAGACCACCAGGTTGATAGGCCAGATCTGGAAGGGTGGTAACACCTGTAGGAGACTGGTACTAATTGGTCGAGGGCTTGACGGATATTTGATACCCGTACCATTGGCATGCTGTGCAGTTTTGAAGGCCCGCGGAGAGGCGTGGTCTCGACCGGTTTCCGGTGGCTTTGGCGAGGGGGAAACACCTCTTCCCATTCCGAACAGAGCAGTTAAGCCCCTCAGCGCCGATGGTACTTGGCCCGCAAGGGCCTGGGAGAGTAGGACGCCGCCGGTTTTTACGTAGGAGAAGCCCCCGTCGCGCACCTTGCGGCGGGGGCTTTCCTCGTTGTCGGGCCGGCTCGCCGGTCGGGCGCCGGATGCTCCAGGCGGCCCGGATGCTCAGGCGGTCGTGTGGTCGGAGCGGGAGGTCGCGCGCTTGGCGGGCGAGGCCTCCGTCTCGACGTGGCGTCTCGGCACCGGTGAGGTGCACGGCTGCTCCGGGCGGGCCGGGGCGGGACGCCGGCGGACGCTCAGGCGCGCCGAGCGGTCGTGTGGATGCGGCTCGCGGCGAGGCGTGAGCCCGCGCTCGGTCGCCGGGCTGGTCGATGCACGCTCGCGCGGCTCCGGTGCGCGTGTGGGCGGCTCCGGGGCGAGCATCGCCTCGGCCACCTCGAGGAGCGCGGTGAGCGCTCTGGAAGGACGCAAGGGGAACATGTGTTCGTGAAGGTACCCGGACCGGAGGATGGAACCGCCGCCGGGCCGTGCCACGGACAATGTTTCGGATGAAAGCCCTGGAAAAGCGGCGGTTTGCGCGGGACTATCCTGCAAGGGATCTTGCAGGAGGCCGGATGCGGTCAGGCGGCTACGGGCTGCGCGAGGCTGGCGCGGCGCGTGATGGCGACGATCGTTCCGAGCGCCGGGCCGGCGACCGTGAGCACGAGCGCCCAGCGGATGTCGGAGTGCTGGACGATCACTCCGGCGAGCCCGGCGCCGATGGCGCTTCCGGTCACGTTGGCGGTGACGGCCCAGGTGTAGGCCTCCGTCGCCGTCCCGGGCAGTGCGATGTGATCGATGAGGAGGAAGCCGGCTGCGGCCGAGGGCGCCAGCGCGAGGCCCGCGATGCCCATCAGGAGCCCCATCGCGAGCAGCGAGTCGGGGACCAGGAGTAACGGGAGCAAGCCGATGGTGAAGAGCGTCTCCAGCGTCAGGAAGCGCGTGACGACGGGGCGCGACCAGCTGCGAGCGCCGTACCAGAGGCCGCCGAGCACGCTTCCGATCGCCATCGCCGACAGCAGCAGCCCCGCGAGTGCGGGACGCTGACCCTGCGCGGCGGCGAACGCGGGCATCGTCACCTCGAGCGCGCCGAACGCGATCCCCGTCGGCACGATCGCCAGCACGAGCGTGCGCAAGCCGGGTGCCCCGAGCGCGCCGGCGGCCGTGTGCGGCCCGGGCTCGCCGCGCCAGCTGCGCGCCAGGCCGGTAGCGGCGAAGCCGAGCGTTCCCAGCAGGCTGAGCGTGACCGCGGTCAGCAGCGCGCCGGTCGACGAGATGAGCGCCACCAGCATCGTCGTGAGTGCGGGGCCGACGATGAAGACGAGCTCGTTGACGACGCTCTCGAGCGAGTAGGCCGTCTCGCGCGCGGCCGCGTCGTCGGCGAAGAGCGTCGCCCACTGCGAGCGCATGCAGGCCGCCAGCGGCGGGACGGCGGCGCCGCCGAGCGCAGCCAGCACGGCGAGCACGGACGTCGGCGCAGAGCTCTCGGCGGCGATCACCAATCCGCCGAGCGCCGCCGCGTTGAGCAGCCCTGAGGGGACGAGCACGGCCGGCTGGCCGATGCGGTCGACGAGCCGCCCCTGCAGCGGAGCGACGAGGCCCGCGCCGATGGCGAAGGCGGCCGTCGCGATGCCGGCCTGCGCGAAGGAGCCCGTCTGGCGTCTGACCACGAGCACGATCGCCAGCGAGAAGACGCCGATCGGGATGCGGCCGACCAGCGCCGCGATCAGCAGGGCACGTGCCCCGGGCGGGCGCAGCAGAAGCGGGTAGGCGCGCAGGGACACGTCGTGCGATCCGATCGAAGGTGGCGTTACGCCGTGGTGCTGGGGGGCGTCTTCGCGGCGAGCGCGACGAGCCCTGCCGCCCCCAGAAGAAGGGTCCGGACGCCCCCGCGCGAAATCCCTCCTGGCATGGCTGTTACCCTAGCTCAGCGCCCGGGAGCAACGTCCGACCCCGCTGCGGGCGTCCCCGGCTCACCTGACCCCTCGCGTATGGAGAAGTTCGTCATCCAAGGCGGCGTGCCGTTGTCCGGCACGATCCGTCCCGCCGGCAACAAGAACGGCGCGCTCCCGATCCTCGCATCGGCGCTGCTGACCGACGACGAGGTCGTGGTCCGCAACGTCCCGAGAATCGCGGACGTGCAGGCGATGCTCGCGCTGCTCGCCCAGCTCGGCGCGCGCGCCGACTGGATCGGCGAGAACGAGGTCGCGATCCGCGCCGACGGGATGACCTCGACCGACGTCGACCGCGAGCTGTCCGAGCGGATCCGCGCGTCCTTCCTGCTGGCCGGCCCGCTGCTGGCGCGCCACGGCCGCGCGCTGATGCCGCCGCCCGGGGGCGACGTGATCGGCCGTCGCCGGCTCGATCCGCACCTCGACGCGTTCAAGGCGCTCGGCGCCGCCGTCGAGCACGGCCGCGACATCCTGCTGACGGCGCCGCGCGGGCTCGCGCCGTGCGACTTCCTGATGGACGAGCCGTCCGTGATGGCGACCGAGAACGCGCTGATGGCCGCTGCGCTGACGCCCGGCGACAGCGTCATCCGCAACGCCGCGTCCGAGCCGCACGTGCAGGACCTCGCGCGGATGCTCGTGAAGATGGGCGCCGCGATCGACGGGATCGGCTCGAACGTGATGACGGTCCACGGCGTCGACAGACTGCAGGGCTGCGAGCACACGATCGCGCCGGACCACATCGAGATCGGCTCCTTCATGGCGCTCGCCGGCGTGACCGGCGGCGAGCTGACGATCAAGGACGTCAACGCGCAGGACCTGCGCATGATCCGCATGGTGTTCGCGCGCATCGGGCTGCAGAGCGAGCTGCGCGGCGAGGACCTGTTCGTCCCCGGCGGCCAGAAGCTCGTGATCCACAACGACGCCGGCGGCTACCAGCCGAAGGTCGAGGACGGACCATGGCCCGCGTTCCCGGCTGATCTCACCTCGATCGCGCTCGCGCTGGCGACGCAGTCGGAGGGCTCGGTCATCATTCACGAGAAGATGTTCGAGAACCGCCTCTTCTTCACCGACAAGCTGCAGCTGATGGGCGCGACGATCACGATCTGCGATCCCCACCGCGCGCTCGTCGTCGGCCCGCGCCGGCTGCGCGGCGAACGGCTCGAGTCGCCGGACATCCGCGCCGGCATGGCGATGCTGATCGCCGCGCTGTGCGCCGACGGCACCACCGAGATCGGAAACGTCCGCCAGATCGACCGCGGCTACGAGCGGATCGACGAGCGCCTGCGCGCGCTCGGGGCGCGCATCGAGCGCGTCGAGGACAGCCAGCGCGTCCACGCCCACTGAGGAATCCGTGAGCACCACGGACCCCACCGGCGCGGCGCCCGCGGGCGCTCCCACGATCCACCCGATCCCCAGCGGGACGCGCGACGTGCTGCCCGAGGAGATGGCAGAGCTTCGCGCCATCACCGCGAGAGCGCTCGAGGTCTTCACGGACGCCGGGTACGGGGAGGTCTCGACGCCCGCGCTCGAGTACGAGGACACGCTCGCGCGCGGCGACGTGCGCGGCGCGCCGCCGGCCTACCGGCTGTTCGACGAGCAGGGTCGCGTGCTCGTGCTGCGCTCCGACATGACGGTGCCGATCGCGCGGCTCGTCGCGACGCGCTTCGCGACCGCCGAGACGCCGCTGCGCCTCTGCTACTTCGCGCACGCCTACCGCGCCGTGCGCCCGCAGCGCGGGCAGCCGCGCGAGTTCCTGCAGGCCGGCATCGAGCTGATCGGCGAGCCGGCGCCGAACGGGACCGCCGAGGCGCTCACGGTGCTGTGCGACGTGCTCGACGCCGTCGGCCTCGCCGACTACCGCATCGGCTTCGGCGACGTCGGGCTCTACCAGGCGCTGCTCGACGGCTACGGCGTCGAGGGGGCGCCACGCGAGCGGATCCTGCACGAGCTGGTGACGCGCGACTTCGTCGGGCTGGAGCGCGAGGCGCGTGCGCTCGGCCTCGGCGCGGAGGCGGCCGAGCTGCTGGTGCGCGTGCCGCAGCTGCGCGGGGGTCCGGAGGTCCTGGAGGGGCTCGACGGCCGCGCCGGAGAGGCTGCCGAAGGGCTGCGCGGCGTGCACGCGCTGCTGCCGGAGCGCGTCGCCGAGCGGCTGATCTTCGATCTCGGGCTCGTACGCAGCCTCGGCTACTACACCGGCGCGATCTTCCAGGTCTACGACCCCGCGCTCGGGGTGCCGATCGGCGGCGGCGGGCGCTACGACGACCTGCTCGGGCGCTTCGGGCGGCCGCTTCCGGCGGTCGGCTTCGCGTTGACCGTCGAGCGGCTGCACATCGCCCTCGCGGGCGAGGAGCGCGGGGAGAGGGGCACGTCGTGAGCGTCGACGGCCGCCTCACGATCGCCGTGCCGCGCGGCGCGCTCTTCAAGGGCACGCTCGACATCCTCGACGGGATCGGCATCGACACGAGCGAGGTGCGGGCGAACGACCGCAAGCTGCTGTTCCGCGACGTCGGGATCGTGACGATGCGGCCGTCGGACGTGCCGACGTACGTGGCGGCGGGCGCGGCGGACGTCGGCGTGACCGGCAAGGACGTGCTGATGGAGCAGTCCGAGCGCGAGGTCTACGAGCTGCTGGACCTCGGCTACGGCCGCTGCACGATGGTGCTCGCGTCGGTCGCCGGTGAGGATCCGATGGAGGAGGCGCGCCGCCGGCTCGGCATGATGCGGATCGCCACCAAGTACCCGAAGATCGCCGGGCGCCACTTCGCGGCGACCGGCCGGCAGGCGGAGATGGTGGAGGTCAAGGGCTCGGTCGAGCTGGCGCCGCTGACGGGCCTCGTCGACGGGATCGTCGACCTCACCGCGACCGGCACGACGCTGCGCGAGAACGGGCTCGTCGTGCGCGAGGAGATTGTCGTATGTACGGCGCGGCTGATCGCCAACCCGGTCGCGCACAAGCTGAAGGCCGCCGCGATCGACTCGCTGCTGGAGCGCGTGCGTGCGGCTTGAGCGCCGCACGCTGACCGGCGACCCGGCCGCGCTCGTCGCGGAGCTGCGCGGGCTGGTGCCCGGCGCCTCCGACGTGGCGGACGCGGTCGTGAAGATCGTCCTGGACGTGCGCCACGGCGGCGACGCGGCGCTCGAGCGCCACCGGCGCGAGCTGGATGCGCGCGGCGGCGATCCCGGACCGCTGCGGGTCCCGGCCGCCGAGCTGGCGGCTGCCCTCGCGGAGATCGAGCCGTCCGTGCGCGCCGCGCTCGAGCGCGCGATCGCGAACGTGCGCGCCGTCGCCGCGGCCGGCCTCGACGACGAGCGCGAGGCGATGCTGCCCGAGGGCCAGCGCGTCGTGCTGCGCGAGGTGCCGGTCGCGCGCGCCGCGGTCTACGTGCCGGGCGGGCGCGCGCCGTACCCGAGCACGGTCGTGATGGGCGCGGTCACCGCGCACGCCGCCGGCGTCCGCGAGGTCGTCGTCTGCACGCCGTCCGACGACCCGCTCGTGCTCGCCGCCTGCACGCTCGCGGGCGTCGAGGAGGTCTACCGGATGGGCGGAGCGCACGCGATCGCCGCGCTGGCGCACGGGACGGAGTCGGTCCGACCGGTCGACGTGATCGTCGGACCCGGGAACCTCTACGTGCAGGAGGCGAAGCTCGTGGTGCGCGGGGAGGTCGGGATCGACGGCTTCGCGGGGCCCAGCGACCTGCTCGTCGTGCTCGGCGGCGCCGCGGCCGACGACGTGCCGCTCGCCGCGCTCGACCTGCGCGCGCAGGCGGAGCACGGCGAGGACAGCCTCGTGGTCGCCGTCTCGCCCGACGCCGACGCGCTCGACGCGCTCGCCGGCCGGCTGGAGGCTGCGCCCGAGGCCGGCGCGGCGGTGCTCGTGCAGACGGCCGACCTCGACGCCGCGCTCGCGCTGTCGGAGGCGTTCGCCCCCGAGCACCTGCAGCTGATCGGCCCCGGCGCCGAGGCGCTCGCGGCGCGCGTCACGCGCGCCGGCTGCCTGTTCGTCGGTGCGGGCGCGGCGACCGCGTTCGGCGACTACCTCGCGGGCTCCAACCACGTGCTGCCGACCGACGGCGCCGCGCGCTACGCCTCCGGGCTGTCCGCACGCACGTTCCGCCGGCGCATGGCGGAGGTGCGGATCCCGCCGGCTGCGGCCGCCGAGCTGGCCCCGCTCGGTGCCGCGATCGCTCGCGCCGAGGGCTTCCAGGCGCACGCGGAGTCAATGGAGGCGCGCATTCGGGAGAATGCAGCGACATGAGCCGCAGCGCAGAGATCCACCGCAGAACGGGCGAGACCGACGTGCGCCTGACGCTGGCCCTCGACGGGTCGGGCGACGGCGCGCGCGCGACGGGCGTCGGCTTCCTCGACCACATGCTCGACCTACTCGCGCGCCATGGCCGCCTCGACCTCGAGGTGGCGGCGACCGGCGACCTGCAGACCGGCGCGCACCACACCGTCGAGGACGTCGGCATCTGCCTCGGCCAGGCGCTCGACGAGGCGCTCGGCGATCGTGCCGGCATCTTCCGATATGGAACCGCGACGATCCCGATGGACGAGGCGCGCGCGTCATGCGCGGTCGACGTCTCCGGGCGCGCGTTCCTGGCATACGGCGCCGCGCTGCCCTCGGGCGCGATCGGCAACTTCGACCACGAGCTGGCGGAGGAGTTCTTCCGCGCGGTCGCGTCGAACGCGAAGCTGACGCTGCACCTGACCGTCGAGGCCGGCACGAACGTCCACCACATCATCGAGGCGCTGTTCAAGGCGTTCGCGCGCGCGCTGCGCGCGGCCGTGGCGATCGACCCGACCGAGTCGGGCGTTCCCAGCACGAAGGGGACGCTGACGACATGAGCAGCGCTCCCACGATCGCGATCGTCGACTACGGCATGGGCAACCGCCGCTCGGTCGAGAAGGCGTTCGCGCACGTCGGCGCGCGGCCGACGCTGACGAGCGATCACGACGAGATCCGCGCTGCGGACGGCGTCGTCGTGCCCGGCGTCGGCGCGTTTCCGCGCGCGATGGAGCACCTGCGCGCGCTCGGGCTCGACGCGGTGATCGTCGAGCGCGCCGAGTCGGGCGTGCCGCTGCTCGGCATCTGCCTCGGCATGCAGCTGCTGTTCGAGCGGTCCGTCGAGGTCGAGCCGGCGCAGGGCCTCGGCCTGCTGCGCGGCGACGTGCGGCCGCTCGACGCGGGCGGGCAGCGCGTGCCGCACATCGGCTGGAACGTCGTGCGCTTCGATCGCGCCTCGCGGCTGAACGCCGGGCTGCCGTCCGAGACCGCCTTCTACCACGTGCACTCGCTCGTCCCGCACCCGGCGGATCCCGAGGACGTGCTCGGCACGGCCGAGTACGGCGAGCGCTTCGCCAGCGCGGTCGCGCGCGAGAACGTCTTCGGCGTCCAGTTTCACCCCGAGAAGTCCTCGGCCGCCGGGCTGCGCCTGCTCGCGAGCTTCAGCGCCGCCTGCGACCGGGAACGGGTGGCAGCGGGGGCGGGGGGCGGGAGATGATCCTCTACCCGGCGATCGACATCCGCGGCGGCAAGGCCGTGCGGCTCGCGCAGGGCGACTTCGCGGCCGAGACCGTCTACGACGCCGATCCGCTGAGCGCCGCGCGCGCCTGGGTCGAGGGCGGCGCGCGCTGGCTGCACGTCGTCGACCTCGACGGCGCCCGCGACGGCACGCCGGCGAACCTTGCGCACCTGGAGCGGATCACGGGCGAGCTGGGCGTGCCGGTGCAGTTCGGCGGCGGACTGCGCTCGCTGGAGTCGATCGAGGCGGCGCTGGCCGCCGGCGCCGAGCGCGTGATCCTCGGCACGGCCGCCTACACCGACGTCGACTTCCTCGACGACGCCGTCGCGAGGCACGGCGCGAAGGTGACGGTGTCGGTCGACGTGCGCGGCGGGCGCGTCGCGAGCGCCGGCTGGACGCACCAGACGGAGATGGAGGCGTCCGCGGTGATCGAGCACCTGCAGCGCCGCGGCGTGAAGCGGCTCGTGTACTCGTCGATCGAGCGCGACGGGATGCTGACCGGCCCGGACCTGGAGGAGGTCAAGCGCGTCGCCGAGGCGGTGCGCGGCACGTTCATCTACTCCGGCGGGATCGGCACGCTCGAGGACCTCAGAGCGCTCGCGAGGCTGCGCCAGGTCAACCTCACCGGCGTGATCGTCGGCAAGGCGCTCTACGAGCGCCGCTTCGGCGTCGCCGAGGCGAAGGCGGCGCTGCACGTCGAGCCGGCGGGGCGCAAGAACGGCAACGGCAAGAAGCCGGCTGCCGAGCCGGCCCCGGGCTGAGCGGATGCACACGAAGCGCGTGATCCCGTGCCTCGACGTCGACGCGGGCCGCGTCGTCAAGGGCACCGGGTTCGTCGACCTGCGCGACGCCGGCGACCCGATCGAGCTGGCGCAGCGCTACGACGCCGCCGGCGCCGACGAGCTCGTGTTCCTCGACATCACGGCGACGCACGACAAGCGCGACACGGTCGTCGAGCTGGCGCGCCATACCGCCGACGAGGTCTTCATCCCGTTCACGATCGGCGGCGGGATCCGCACCGTCGAGGACGCGCAGGCGGTCCTCGACGCCGGCTCCGACAAGGTCTCCGTCAACTCGGCCGCGGTCGCGCGGCCGGAGCTCGTCGACGAGCTGGCCGAGCAGTTCGGCAGCCAGTGCGTCGTGCTGGCGATCGATGCGAAGGCACGGCCGGGGGGCGACGGCTGGGAGGTCTTCGTAGCGGGCGGGCGCACGCCGACCGGGCGCGAGGTGGTCGCGTGGGCGCGCGAGGGGGTCGAGCGCGGCGCGGGGGAGATCCTGCTGACCTCGATGGACCGCGACGGCACGAACAGCGGCTACGACCTCGACCTCACGCGCGCCGTGGCGGAGGCGGTCGACGTGCCGGTGATCGCCTCGGGCGGCGCCGGCGAGCTGGACGACCTCGTGCACGCGCTCGAGGCGGGCGCCGACGCCGTGCTGATCGCGTCGATCCTCCACTACGGCCACCACACGGTCGCGGAGATCAAGGCGCACCTCGCCGCCGCGGGCGTGCCGGTGCGGCCGGTCTAGCGTCCCGGCTGTCCGGCCTTGACGGCGCGCACGGCGGCGTCCTGCGCTCTGCGCCAGTTCGGCGTCGCGCGCTTGGGCAGCAGCTCGTAGAGGTTCACGTAGCCGGCGAGGTAGATCGCACGGCGGTCGGCGACGACCGGGTTGAAGGCGCCGTCGGGGAACTTGTAGAGCTGCTTGCCGGTGCGGACGTCGAGGCCGAACGTGTCGTTGCCGGGCTCGAGGTTCGAGAAGTAGACGAGGTCGCCGACGATCGTCGCCGAGCCGGAGATCTTCGCGCCCGAGGCGAAGCTCCAGCGCTTGGCGCCGGAGCGCGCGTCGAACGCGTAGAAGCTGCCGTCGTAGGAGCCGACGTAGACGGTCGGGCCGAGCCCGGGCGTGGTCGCGACGGCGGGGGAGCCGTAGACGTAGGCGCCGGTGCTCGTCGCCCACGCGAGCTTGCCGCTGCTGGCGGCGAACGAGTAGACGCGGCCGTCGGTGTTGCCGAGGTAGACGCGCCCGTAGGCGACCGCCGCGGTCGAGTAGAAGCTGCCCGAGCCGAAGCCGAAGCGCGTGCCGCTCGTGCCGACCGACCACACCTCCTTGCCGGTCTTGGCGCTGACGGCGTGGACCTTGCCGCCGTAGTCGCCGAAGTAGAGCGTGCCGCTCGCGAGCGCCGGGCCGCCCTTCACGGCGCCGCTCGCCCTGTACGTCCAGATCGTGCGGCCGCTGCGCGCGTCGAGCGCGTAGACGGTCCCGTCCTCGCTGCCGAAGAAGACGCGGCCGTTCTTCAGCAGCGGCGAGGACTCGGCGCGGCTCGGCAGCGCCTTCGACCACACCTGGTGCCCGTCGCTCGTGCGGTACGCGGCAATGCGGCCGGTCGCGCTGGCGATCCCCTGCAGGGCGACTGCGTAGACGCGCCCGTCGCCGACGGCGGGCGAGGCGGCGGCGAGCTTGCCGGCCGGCACTCTCCAGCGGATGCGGCCGCTCGTCTTGTCGAGCGCGCGCAGGATCCCGTCGTCGTCGAGGAAGTACAGCGAGCCGCCGTCGATCGTCGGCGGGAACTCCAGCAGCGCCCCGCTGCGGTAGGTCCAGCCGCGTCTGAACGCCGGTCTGAGGTAGTCGGGCGCGTCGCCGTAGTTGCGCGTGCGGTCCTCTCTGTAGCCGTAGGTGGGCCACAGGAAGCGGTCGACGGCCTGCGGTCTCGGCGCCGTCGTGGCGGTCGACTCGGTCGTGAACTCGACGTCCGGGTGCGAGACGTCGCCGGGCTTGTTGGCCAGCACGAACGCGACCGCGCCGCCCGCGAGCACGAGCAGGACGGCGATCGCACCGAGCAGTCCGCGCCGGAGGCGGCGTGGCGGGGGGCTCGACATCGGGCGCGGATGGTAGATGATCGCTCCGATGGGCTCTTCCCCCGATCTCGCGGACTGGCTGCGCGCGCTGCCGGCGGCCGCGCCGCTGCCGGCAGTGCTGCCGGACGCGTGGATCGTCGGAGGGGCGGTCCGGGACGTGCTGCTGGGCCGCGGGTCCGGCGCGGATCTCGATCTCGTCGTCGAGGGGGACGCGGTGGAGGCGGCAGCGCGACTGACGGCGGAGATCGGGGGCTCGCTGGTGGTGCATGAGCGGTTCGGGACCGCGACGGTGACCGCCGAGGGGTTCGTCTACGACCTCGCGACGGCGCGGGCGGAGGCGTATGCGCGGCCGGGCGCGCTGCCCGACGTACGGCCCGGGACGTTGGAGGAGGATCTGCTGCGCCGCGACTTCACCGTCAACGCGATCGCCGTGCGGCTTGACGGGCGGGCTGTCGCGGTGCCGCATGCCTACGAGGACCTCGACGCCCGCGTGCTGCGGGTCCTGCACTCGCGGTCGTTCCTCGACGATCCGACGCGGCTGCTGCGGCTCGTGCGCTACGCGACGCGGCTGGGGTTCGGGGTCGAGTCGGCGACGGAGGCGCTCGCGGAGGAGGCCGTCGCCGGCGGCGCACTGGGGACGGTGACGCCCGCGCGGATCGGCTCCGAGCTGCGGCTGCTCCTGCGCGAGCCGTCGGCGGTTGAGGCGTTGGCGTGGGTCGCCGGGTGGCCGCTCATGGAGGGGATGGCATTCGACCGCGGGTTGGCGGAGCGGGCGTCGGCGTTGCTGCCGGCGGATGGGCGGCGCGACCTGCTGCTGCTCGCCATCGCCGTTCGCGACCTGCCGTCGGCCCGGGCGTGGCTTGACGCATGGGGGTTCACGGCGAGCGATCGGGACGTGGTCCTGGCCTGCGGCGGGGCCGAGGGCATCGAGAGAGGACTAGCGGCGGCAGTGCGCCCTTCCGAGATTGCCGCGGCCGTCGGGCGTGCTTCGGTCGAGGCCGTCGCGCTGGCCGGGGCGCTCGGCGCCGAAGACCCGGCGCGCGCCTGGATCGAGGCCCTGCGCGGCGTGAGATTGGCCATCGACGGCGCCGACCTCCTGGCCGCCGGCATCCCCCAGGGCGAGGCCGTAGGCCGAGCCCTCGCCGCCGCGCTGACCGCCCGCCTCGACGGCGACGCCCCCGACCGCGACGCACAGCTCGCCGCCGCGCTTGCGGCTGCCGGCTAGATCGCCTGACTACCATCCGCCGCGTGCATCTGCCCGCCCCGTTCGAGCACGTCGGCGACCACATCGGGATCGCGCTGCCGGGCGGGCGAGCGCTGTTCACCACGCGGCAGGGCGGGGTGTCGAGGGGTGCGTACGCCAGCCTCAACCTGGGACGCTGGACGGACGACGACGCCGACGCCGTGCACCGCAACCGCCAGATCCTCGCCGACACGATCGGCGTCCCCCTCGATGCCGTCGTTCAGGGGCGGCAGGTGCATGGCAGCCGTGTCGAGCGGCGCGCCAGTGGGGGCGGCGAACCAGCCGAGTCCGACGGCCAGGCGACGGCAACGCCAGGACTGGCCGCCCTCGTCCTCACCGCCGACTGCCTCCCCGTCGCGCTGATCGCACCCGGAGCGGTCGCGATGGTCCAT
The DNA here is from genome assembly GCA_963812435.1 of uncultured Actinomycetes bacterium. GTDB lineage: Bacteria > Actinomycetota > Thermoleophilia > Solirubrobacterales > Solirubrobacteraceae > Conexibacter. The sequence goes on along the minus strand of CAWEUZ010000005.1, from coordinate 329,108 downwards.
GCCGGCTGGCGCGGGCTGGCGGACGGCGTCCTCGAAGAAGGCGTCAAAGCGGTGCGGGAGCTGTCCGGCGACGGCGAGCTCCAGGTCGCGATCGGGCCCGGCGCGGGCGCCTGCTGCTACGAGGTCGGACCCGAGGTGCACGAGGCGTTCGGGCGTCCCGCGCAGAGAGCGACGATCGACCTCAAGGGGATCGCGCGCGAGCGGCTCGAGGCGGCCGGTGTGCAAGCGGTCCACGACGTCGGCCTCTGCACCATGTGCGCTGAGCTCGGGCTGTTCTTCTCCCACCGCCGCGACGGCGGGGTCACCGGGCGGCAGGCGGGGATCGCGTGGCGGAGCTGATCACCGGGCTCGATGCCGGCCGCGTGAGGGAGCGGGTCGAAGAGGCGAAGGAGCGGATCGCCCAAGCCGCCCGGCGCGCGGGGCGGCAGGAGCAGGCGGTCGAGCTGCTCGCCGCGGCCAAGTACGTCCCCCTCGATGAGCTTGGAACCCTGGCGGACGCCGGACTCACACTGCTGGGCGAGAACCGCGCCCAGGAGCTGACAGCCAAGGCGAACGCCTACCCGGGAGCCTTTACCTGGGACTTCATCGGTCATCTCCAATCCCGCAAGGTGAAGGACGTCGTCCCGCACGCGCGGCTGATCCACTCGGTGGCGAGCGACAGCGTGCTCGCGCAGCTGGCGAGGCACGCACGCCCGCAGACCGAGATCCTGATCGAGGTCAACGTCGCCGGCGAGGCGTCGAAGAGCGGCGTCGCGCCAGCCGATCTGGGGGCTTTCATCGAACGCTCGCCCGTCCCCGTCGTCGGCCTGATGACGATGCCGCCGGCCGTCGAGCAGCCCGAGGACAACCGCCGCCACTTCGCCGCGCTGCGCGAGCTGGCGGCCGCCCACGGCCTCGGACGCCTCTCGATGGGCACCTCCCAGGACTACGAGGTGGCGGTGGAGGAGGGCGCCACGATCGTGCGCCTGGGGTCGACCCTGTACCGACAGGCGCCATAATCCCCGGAAGGGATCTGCGCGCCGCGCGCGAATCCCTCGACGTCATGGCATTTCGCGACACCTGGCACCGCACGCTCGTCTACTTCGGCCTCGCCGTCGAAGACGACTACGAGGACGAACGCGAGCCCGTCTACCACGAGCCGGAGGCCGAGCTCCAGGAGAGCTATCGCGAGCGCCCGAACGTGCGGCGCCTCAGCTCCAGCCGGCGCCGGCGCGACGAGTTCGACGAGATCTTCGCCGACGACGAGCCGGCCGCCCGCCGCACGAGCGTGCTGCGCCCGGTCGGAGGACCGGGAGGGGCGGGCGGGCCCCGGAACGGCGACGTGCGCGTCCACCTGGTGATCCCGAAGTCCTTCAACGACGCCCAGGACGTGGCCGACAAGTTCAAGGACTCGATCCCGGTCATCCTCAACCTCCAGAGCTCCGACACGGATCTGTCGAAGCGCCTGATCGACTTCTCGTCCGGCCTCACCTACGCGCTCGACGGCGGCATGCAGCGGATCGCCGACAAGGTCTTCCTGCTCACGCCGCGCAACGTCGAGGTCTCCGCCGAGGAGCGCGCGAGGCTGATCGAGAAGGGCTTCTTCAACCAGAGCTGAGCCGGCTGCGCGCAGCGCGCGGCCGATACGCTTGCGGTCCATGCGCGTCGGACTGATCGGAGCAGGCAACATGGCCTCCGCGCTCGCGCGCGGATGGGGCGACCCCGTGCTGTGCACGGACGCCGTCCCGGGCAAGGCGCAGGCGCTGGTCGACGAGCTCGGCGGCGACGCGCTCGCCTCGAACGCGCTCCTCGCCGCCGCCGCCGACGTCCTGTTCCTCTGCCACAAGCCCGATCAGCTGGAGTCGGTCGCGGCGCAGATCGAGGGCAACGAGAGCGAGACCACGATCGTCTCGATCCTCGCGGGCGTCCCTCTCGATGCCCTGCGTTCGGCCTACCCGGCCGCCAAGGCGGTCGTGCGCCTGATGCCGAACGTCGCGGTCGAGATCCACAGAGGCGTGATCTGCTGGGCGGCGGAGAGCGACGCGAGCCCCGCGGTGCGCGATCTGCTGCAGCGCGTGGCGACCGTGGTCGACGTGCCGGAGAGACTGATCGAGGTGGCGACGGCGATCCAGGGCGTCGGCCCGGCCTACGTGTCGCTGTTCGTCGAGGCGCAGGTCGACGCGGCGGTGCGCCTCGGCATGCCGCCCGCGCTCGCGGTCGAGCTGGCGACCGCCACGACGGAGGGATCGGCCGCGCTGCTCGCGTCGCGCGACTTCGACACGCTCGCGCTGCGCCGTGCGGTCACCTCGCCCGGCGGCGTCACCGCCCGCGGGCTCGCGGCGCTCGAAGAGGGCGGCCTGCGCGCAGCCTTCCAGGCCGCGGCCGAGGCGGCCGTGCACGGGGGCAGACGGTGATCCCTGCCGCGGCGGTGGTGCTCGCCACCGTGCGCGACGACATCGCCCGCTACGTCGACGCGCTCTTCACCGTCTACCTGATCTGCATCTTCGCCTACGTCGTCATCAGCATCATGTACTCGGTCGGGATCCGCCCGCCGTACAACCGCTGGTGGAACGCGATCGTGGAGTTCCTGCGCCAGGTCGTGGAGCCCTACCTGCGGATCTTCCGCCGCTACCTGCCGATGTTCGGTCCGCTGGACCTCAGCCCGATGGTCGCGACGATCCTCCTGATCGTCGTGTGGCGGGTGGTCGTCTCCGTGATCCAGGGCTGATGGAGGCCGTGGAGCGCAGCGCGGCCTCCGTCCCCACGCGCGGCGCGCGCTGGGCCCTCGCCGGCCTCGTGGTTGTGCTCGTGCTGCTCGTCGACCAGGGCACGAAGGCGCTCGTGCGCTCCTCGATCGAGCCCGGGGAGCGGCGCGACGTGCTCGGCCCGCTGTCGTTCGTGGACGTCCACAACAGAGGCGTCGCGTTCGGCTTCCTCGGCGGCGGCGGCGCGCTCGTGCTGGTCGTGACGTTCGCCGCGCTCGCGCTCCTGCTCGGGTACTTCGCGCGCCATGCCGAACGGCCGCTGCTGTGGCTGCCGACGGGGCTGGTGCTCGGCGGCGCACTCGGCAACCTCGTCGACCGCATCCACCAGGGATACGTGACCGACTTCATCCACTTCCCGCACTGGCCGGCGTTCAACGTCGCCGACATGTGCATCACCGGCGGCGTCGTCGCGCTCGTCCTCGTCCTCGACCTCGGTGGCAGACCTGCTGCGGATTGACGTCCCGGCGGACGCCGAGGGCGAGCGGCTCGACCAGCTGCTCGCCGAGCCGCTGGGCTCGCGCGCGCAGGCGCAGCGGCTGATCGACGCAGGCCTCGTCACGGTCGACGGCGCCGTGCGCCCGAAGCGCCACCGCGTGGCGGCGGGCGAGTGCGTGGAGGTGGCGCCGGAGCCGGCTGTGGAGCCCGGGCCGGCCGCAGACGACGTCCCCTTCGCGATCGCGTGGGAGGACGAGCACCTGCTCGTCGTCGACAAGCCGGCCGGCGTCGTCGTGCACCCCGCGCGCGGGCACCGCGGCGCGACGCTCGCGGAGGCGCTGGCCGGTCGCGCCGTGGGTGGGGAGGACCCCGCGCGCGCCGGGATCGTCCACCGGCTCGACCGCGACACGTCGGGCCTGCTCGTCGTCGCGAAGTCGCAGGAGGTTCACCGCGCGCTGCAGGAGGCCCTCCGCAGACGCGATCTGCGGCGCGAGTACCTGGCGCTGGTGGAGGGCTGCCCGCCCGCGCGCAGCGGCACGATCGACGCGCCGATCGGCCGCGACCGCCGCGTGCGCACGCGCATGTCGACCGACACCGACGTCCCGCGCGCGGCGCGCACGCACTTCGAGCTGGAGCGGTCCCTGCCCGGCTACGCGCTGCTGCGCGTGACGCTCGAGACCGGCCGCACGCACCAGATCCGCGTCCACCTGCAGGCGATCGGGCATCCGGTCGCGGGGGATCCGGAGTACGGGAGAGCCGATCTGCTCGGCCTGTCGCGCCAGTTCCTGCACGCCGCCCGCCTCGCGTTCGCGCATCCGGTCACCGGCGAGCCGCTCGACGTCAGCTCGCCGCTGCCGCCCGACCTCGCCGCCGTGCTGGGGCGGCTGGAGGACGGGGCCGCGGCGGGAACCGTCTAGAATCGCGCGCAATCAGTCGTCTACCCCGGTCGATCCGGGGCTCGCGGCCCTGCCCGGTGCGCTCAAGCGCCGGGATCGCGACGCCTCCGGCCGGGAATCCGCACCACCATTCAAAGGGAGCACATCGTGGCTCAAGCAGGAATCAAGGAGCTGCTGGAGGCCGGCGTCCACTTCGGCCACCAGACACGCCGCTGGAACCCGAAGATGCGCCGCTTCATCTTCGGCGAGCGGGCCGGCATCTACATCATCGATCTGCTCAAGACCGACGAGCTGCTGCAGGAGGCGCGCGAGTTCGCATCCGCGCTCGCCCATCGCGGCGGGACCGTGCTGTTCGTCGGCACGAAGAAGCAGGCGCGCGACGCGATCAAGGAGTCGGCGGAGGCGTCGGGCATGCCCTACGTCAACCATCGCTGGCTCGGCGGGCTGCTGACCAACTACGGCACGATCTCGGGCCGCATCAAGCGCCTCCACGACCTCGAGCGCTACGAGGCGGAGGGCCAGCTTGCGCTCCTGCCGACGCGCGAGCGGATGGCCGCCCAGGCCGACCTCGCGAAGCTGCAGGCGAACCTCGGCGGCGTCAAGAACATGGGCCGCGTCCCCGACGCGATGTTCGTCGTCGACCTCAGAGTCGAGGCGATCGCCGTGCGCGAAGCGCAGCGGCTGCGGATCCCGATCATCGGGCTCGTCGACACGAACTGCGACCCCGACGGGATCGACTACGTGATTCCCGGCAACGACGACGCGATCCGCTCCTGCGCGGTGATCGCCGACGCGCTCGGCCAGGTCATCGGCGAGGGCAACCGCATCTTCCGCGAGGAGGAGGAGCGCGCGCGCAAGGAGGCCGAGGAGAAGGCCCGCATCGAAGCCGAGGCGCGCGCCGCGCGCGAGGCCGAGGAGCAGGCCAAGCGCGACGCCGAGGAGGCCGCCAAGAGAGCGGCCGAGGAGGCTGCGCGCAGAGAGGCCGAGGAGGCCAAGCGCGCCGCCGAGCAGGCCGCCGCCGCGCAGGCGCAGGCCGCGGCCGCCGCCGCCGCGCCGGCCAAGCCGGCGGAGCCGGCGAGACCGGCGCCCACGCCGCCTGCCGCGGCTTCCGCGCCGCAGCCGCCGGCCGAGCCCGCGAGAGCGGAGCAGCCGGCCGCGCCCGCCGCCGAGCAGGCGCCGGCCGCGCCGAGCGAGCCCGTCGCCGCTGCGTCGGCGCCGCAGCCGCCGGCCGAGCAGGCGCCCGCCGCACCCGAGCAGACCACGACCGACTCCGGCTCCGGGGGGGAGCCCACCAGATGAGCGTCACCGCCCAAGACGTGAAGGCCCTGCGCGAGCGCACCGGCGCGGGGATGATGGAGTGCAAGAAGGCCCTCGTCGAGGCCGACGGCGACATCGAGAAGGCGATCGAGGCGCTGCGCGTGAAGGGTGCCGCGAAGGCGGAGAAGCGCGGCGAGCGCGAGGCCACCGAGGGCACCGTGCAGTCCTACATCCACTCGAACGGCAAGATCGGCGTGCTCGTCGAGGTCGACTGCGAGACGGACTTCGTCGCCCGCAACGACGACTTCGTCGGCTTCGCGCGCGACCTCGCGCTGCACATCGCCGCCGCGGCCCCGGTCGCGGTCGACGAGGACGGCGTCCCGGCCGACGAGCGCGAGCGCGAGACGCGCATCGCCGAGGAGCAGTTCGCCGACAAGCCGGACAACATCCGCCCGAACATCGTCAAGGGCAAGATCGACTCCTGGCTCAAGGAGGTCGTCCTGCTCAAGCAGGCGCACGTCAACGGCGAGAAGTACGAAGGCCGCACGATCGAGGAGATCCGTGCCGCGCTCGCCGCCAAGACGGGCGAGAACATCGTGATCCGCCGCTTCACGCGGTTCGCCGTTGGCGACTGAGCCCGAACCGGCTGCGGGCGAGGGCGCGCCGGCCTTCCGGCGCGTCCTCGTCAAGCTGTCGGGCGAGGCGCTGCTGGGCAGCCAGGAGTACGGCGCCGACCCCGAGCGCATCCAGGCGGTCGCGCGGCAGATCGCGCGCGTGCACGCGCGCGGCGTCGAGGTCTGCGTCGTCGTCGGCGCGGGGAACATCTTCCGCGGCGTCGCCGCGCAGGCGGCCGGGATGGACCGCGCGACCGGCGACTACATGGGCATGCTGGCGACGCTGCTCAACGCGCTGCCGCTGCAGGACGCGCTCGAGAAGGAAGGGGCGCCGACGCGCGTCCTGTCGGCGATCGAGATCTCCGAGGTCGCCGAGCCCTACATCCGCCGCCGCGCGATCCGCCACCTCGAGAAGGGCCGCGTCGTGATCTTCGCGGCCGGCACCGGCAACCCGTTCTTCACGACCGACACGGCGGCCGCGCTGCGCGCGACGGAGATGCACGCCGAGGTGATCCTGATGGCGAAGAACGGCGTGCAGGGCGTCTACACGGCGGACCCCGCGACCGACCCGAGCGCGACGTTCATCCCCGAGATCACGCACATGGAGGCGGTCGAGCGCCGGCTGCGCGTGATGGACACGACGGCGCTCACGCTGTGCATGGAGAACGAGCTCCCGATCGTCGTCTTCGACATGGGCGACGAGCGCAACATCGACCGGATAGTGTGCGGGGACCGCGTCGGAACCCTGGTGAGGTCATGATCGAAGAGCTGCTGCAGGATGCGCGCGAGCGCATGGCGAAGTCCGTCGAGTCGACCCGTCACGAGTTCGGATCGGTGCGCACCGGCCGTGCGACGCCGGCGCTGCTCGACCGCATCATGGTCGACTACTACGGCGCGAGCACGCCGCTGAAGCAGCTCGCGACGATCGGCGCTCCCGAAGCGCGGCTGCTGTCGATCCAGCCGTACGACAAGGGCTCGATCAAGGCGATCGAGAAGGCGATCCTCGAATCCGACGTCGGGCTGACGCCGAACAACGACGGCAACCTGATCCGCCTCGGCATTCCCGAGCTGACGGAGGAGCGGCGCAAGCAGCTCGTCAAGGTCGTGCGCGGGATCGCCGAGGAGGGGCGCATCGCGATCCGCAACGTCCGCCGCGACGTGATGCACGACCTGCGCGAGCTGCGCGACGCCGGCGAGGCGGGCTCCGACGACGAGCATCGCGCCGAGGGCGAGCTGCAGAAGCTGACCGACGAGAAGGTCGCCGAGCTCGACGGGATGCTGAAGCACAAAGAGGAAGAGATCCTCGAGGTCTGAGGGCACGGTGGAGCCCTCGGAAGCCGACGTAGACGCACGCGCTCGCTACGTCGCCATCATCACCGACGGGAACGGCCGCTGGGCCGAGCAGCGTGGGGTGCCCGTGACCGAGGGGCACCGCGCCGGCGCCGAGAACGTGAAGGCGCGGCTGCGCGACGCGGTCGACCTCGGCATCGAGGAGCTGACGATCTACGCCTTCTCGACCGAGAACTGGTCGCGCTCGATCGACGAGGTGAAGGCGCTCGTGCGGATGTTCGCGGAGTACATCGACCGTGAGTCGCCTGAGCTGCACGAGGAGGGCGTGCGCCTGCGCTTCGTCGGGCGACGCACGCCGCCGGTGCCGGACGAGATCGTCAGACGCATGGAGTGGGCCGAGGCGCTGACCGCCGGGAACGACCGCATCACGTTCTTCATCCCCTTCAACTACGGCGGCCGGGCGGAGATCGTGGACGCGGCGCGCGCCTTCACGGGCACGACCGAGGAGGAGTTCCGCCGGCACCTCTACGCGCCGGAGATGCACGACCCGGAGCTGGTGATCCGCACGAGCGGCGAGCAGCGGCTGTCGAACTACCTGCTGTGGCAGACGGCCTACTCGGAGTTCGTCTCGGCGCCGCAGCTGTGGCCGGACTTCGACCGCGCCGCGCTCGAGGCGGCGCTCGCGGAGTTCACGAGACGCCAGCGCCGCTTCGGGGGGCGGGTCGGGTGAGCGCGGAACGCGCCCGCCGGCGGCCGCCGCCGAGCGAGCGCCGCTCGCGCAAGCTCGCGCGCCGCAACGGCGGCTCGGACCTCGGCGCGCGAATCGTGGTGGCGATCCCCGCAGCGATCGCGGTGATCGCCGTCAACGCGGTCGGCGGCGTCGTGTGGGCGCTCGCGTTGTTCGCCCTCGGCTGCCTCTGCCTGCACGAGCTGTACGCGATGCTGAGACCGGTCGGGCCGGTGCGGCTCGCCGGCTTCCTCGCGTTGGCGGGCTTGCTCGCGGCGGCGCTCTACGGCACCCAGTTCCACATCCTGCTCGCCGCCGTCGCGGCGGTGCCGGTGCTGTTCGCGCTGACCGCCTGGGGCCCGAGCCGCGAGCACGCGACGCTCGCGATGGCGGTGACCCTGATGGGCATCTACTGGATCGGCTTCGCGCTCGCGCACGCCGTGCTGCTGCGCGAGCTGCCGCACGGCAACGCGATCGTGATCGACGTGCTCGTCGGCACGTTCATCGGCGACACCGGCGCCTACCTCGGCGGACGCGCGTTCGGCCGCCGCCCGCTCGCGCCGCGCATCTCGCCGAACAAGACGGTCGAGGGGCTCCTCGTCGGGATGCTCGCGGCGATCGCCGGCGTGGTCGTCGCCGGCCTCTACCAGGACTGGCTCTCCACGACCGACGCGCTGCTGCTGGGCCTCGGCGTCGCGATCGCCGCGCCGATCGGCGACCTGTTCGAGTCGTTCGTCAAGCGCGACGTCGGCGTGAAGGACACGGGCGCGGCGTTCGGCGCGCACGGCGGCGCGCTCGACCGCGTCGATGCGGCGCTGTTCGCGGCGGTGGTGGGCTACTACGTCTGGTACGCGCTGGCGTAGTCGCGCAACCTTCCGGAGCGCTGCCCGTTGGAGGCGCAGGCAGGCGGAACGAGGGAGGCGCGATGGGCGGCAGAGGCAGGTGGCGGCGGGTGCTGCCGTGCGTGGCGGCGGTGGTCCTCGGGGCCTGGGCGAGCGCAGGTGCGTCCGCCGCGACGATCGCGAGGATCGAGGGCGACGTGAACCTCGCCGGCGCCTTGAGAGCCGAGCCCGACGGTGCCCTGTGGGGGCTGGCGTTCGAGCAGGTGGGCGTGAGCGTCGTGCGCGTCGGCGCCGGCGGGATCACGCGCGTGGCAATCGCCCACGATCTCGACCCGCTGCGGCCCCGGCAGGTGCTGGCACTGCCCGACGCGTCGATCGGGCTGTTCGCGCAACGGCTCGACGAGCGCATGGACACGTTCGAGCCCGACGGGCTCGCGCTCGCGCGGCTGGCGCCGGACGGCGCCGTCTCGTTCGTCACCCCGCTGCCGCGCTCGACGCCGGAGGCGACGGCCCTCGCGATCGCCCCGGACGGCGCCGTCTGGGTCGCGCACAGCTGTCGGGACCGGCTTGAGCGCGTCGACTCCGACGGGCGTGTGTCGTACCTGCGGCTTCCGCGCATCGGCTGCGGCGTGTCGGAGCGCGCGCGAGCTCGGCGCCGCGCTCGCGTTCGACGCGTCGGGGTCGCTGTGGCTCGTGAACCTGTGCATGGGCCGCATCGACCGCGTCGCCCTCGACGGCCGCGTGCGCGAGTGGCGCGCGCCGCGGATCGCCTGCGACGAGCACGAGGGCGTGGAGACGACGGTCGTCCCCGATCCGCGCGGCGGGATCGCCTACGCGAGCAGAGGCCTCTACGGCGGCGGCAGCGGACGCGTCCGCGCGGGCCGGCGCGAGCGCTTCCCGTCGTTCGGCGCCGGGACGTTCACGCGCGACGGCGCACTCTGGCGCTCCGTGCCGACCGGCGTCGAGCGTCGCGCCGCCGACGGCCGCATCGCGACCTTTCAGACACCGCGCGGCCTGACGCAGGTCTCCGCGCCGACGCCGACGCGCGACGGCGGCGTCGCCGTCGTGCGGGCGTCCTACTGGCGCAGCTACGGCGGCGACGCGCACAGCGACCCCGTGTCGACGTACCTCGACGCGCGCCTGACGCTGCTCGCGCCCGACGGCTCGCAGACGGACGTGCCGCTGCCGGACAGCGGGACGGACGCGTTCCCCCACTTCGGCGGCACATCGCTCACGCTCGGCCCGGACGGCGCCTTCTACCTGCACGAGCTGCGCGTCGGCGCCGACGAGTACCACCTCTCGACGCAGCTCCTGCGCGTGCTGCCGGACGGCGCGATGACTCCGCGCCCTCCGGATGCCGCCGTGCAGCGGGTGCTCGGCCGCGTGGGCCGCACGCTGTGGCTGCAGGTCGGCTGCGACGCCGACGCAGCGCGCTTCTGCAGCGGCTCCGTCACGCTTGCGGGCATGGGCATGACGGATGGGGCAGGGCCGTTCGCGCTCGCAGGCGGCGTGCCGGGCGCGGTTCCCGTGACGCTCGGCTCGCGCGCTCTGGAGACGCTGCGGCGCCGCGGCAGCGTGCACGCGACGGTCGTCGTCGCGCCGGCCGGTGCGGCGATCTCGCAACGCACGGTGACCGTGACGAGGCGAGGAGTCCGATGAGCGCGCGCGCGACCATGCTGGCGGTGCTGGCGCTGTTCGCATGCACAGCGGGGGCACAGGGGCTCACGATCAGACGGGTCGGCCCGGTCGGCTACGGCTACGGCCTGACGACGCTGCCGGACGGCGGGGTCGCGCGGGTGCTGAACTACGACTACGGCTCGCTCGGCTCCGCGCAGACGCTCGAGCGGATCGCCGAGAGCGGGAAGGTCACCGACGTCCTGCTGCCGCGTGGCGTCGTCGCCCTGAGCACGCCGCTGACCGTCGCCGACGGCTCGCTTGCGCTGGAGGGCCGGGCGTTCTATGACGCCGCGGGCCGCTTGCGCGACCGTTCGCCGGCGCTGCTCGTGACGGTGCCGCGCAGGGGCCGCCCGCGCGTGGCGCGGCTGTCGGACTCGGTCGGTGACCCGTCGTGGTCGCCGACCGCGATCGCGCCCGACGGGGCGGCGTGGCGCGCTCGCGTCTGCAGCGGGCTGCTGTCGCGCACGGCGCCGAACGGCGCCGAGACGCGCATCCGCCTGCCCCCGATGCGATGCCGTGCCGAGGCGGTGGCGGGCTACAACAGCGCGTTCGCGTTCGGCCCCGACGGCAGCGTGTGGTTCGCGAGCCTCTGTCAGGCGTGGATCGCGCGCGTCCCGCTCGCGGGCAGGGCACGCATGTGGCGCCTGTCGCGGCGCCCGCACTGCGAGTTCGACTACGACGACTTCGACGCGCTGCGCACGTTGCCCCCGAGACTGCTGGCGACGCCGGACGGCGGCCTGCGCTTCGAGAACGGCCGCATCGACGCGCGCGGCCGGCTGCGACTCGATCACAGCGGGGAGGTGCCCGACGCGGTCGACCCGGACGGCGGCGAGTGGCGCGTGCACGCGGACGCGATCACCTTCCATGGCCGCAGAGGTCTGGCGACGCGCCTGTCGGTCCCGGACGACGGCGTCTCCTACGGGGACGGCCCGCGCCAGTTCGTCGGCGGGACGATCGGTCCCGACGGCCGCTTCTGGTACCTGAGCGCGGTTCCGGCCGACCAGCTGAGCCTCGGCTGGCACAACGCGCTGATGCACGTCGGCGCGGTCGACGCGGACGGCGACGTCGACGACCAGGCTCTGCCGCGCGGGCGCGACTCGGACGTCGCGTCGCAGCCGGTGGCAGCTGCGCACTCCGTGTGGCTCGGCGCCCCGGACGCGGCGCTGCGCGTGGACGTCCGGCCCCACGGCGGACGCCGCATGGATCCACGTGTGACGAGCTTCCTCGCGCGACGCGGCGCCACCGTCTGGATCCAGGTCGCCTGCAGCGCCGCTCCGGGGTCCTTCTGCACCACCCGCGCGGGGCTCCTGGCGTCGTGGGGCAGCGCAGTCGCACGCCATGTGCACGTCGAGGTCCCGGCCGGGCAGGCGCGTGCGATCCCGCTGCAGCTGACGCGGCGCGCGATGCGCACGCTGCGGCGCCGCGGACGCTTGACTCCGTTCGCGACCGTCGACGTCGGCGGCGGCTACACCGTGCAGCGAATCGTCGTGCGTTGAGGCTGCGCATAGGCCCGCACCTAGAATGAGGGGCCCCATGCCCCGCCGCCTCCTCATCCTCGGCTCGACGGGCTCGATCGGCACGCAGGCGCTCGACGTCGTCGCGCGCGCCGAGGGCGAGCTCGAGGTCGTCGGCCTGTCGGCCGAGTCGTCGTCCGACGCGCTCGTCGCGCAGGCGCGAAAGCTGGGCGTCGGGCGGATCGCGCTGGCCGACGCGGACGCCGCCGCGCGCGCCGCGGAGGCGTGGACCGACGGCGAGGTGCTCGGCGGCGCCGAAGGGCTCGTGCGGCTCGTCGTCGAGTCCGAGGCGGACCTCGTGCTCAACGCGCTCGTCGGCTCCGCCGGCCTCGGTCCCACCGTCGCCGCGCTCGGCGAGGGGATCGACCTCGCGCTCGCCAACAAGGAGTCGCTCGTCGTCGGCGGCGAGCTCGTCACGCAGCTCTCCGAGGCGACCGGCGCGCAGATCGTCCCCGTCGACTCCGAGCACTCGGCGATCCACCAGCTGCTGGCGGGGGAGAGAGCCGGCACCGTCGACAAGCTCGTCCTGACCGCCTCCGGCGGCCCGTTCCGCGGCCGCGGCGCGGCCGAGCTGCGCGAGGTGACGGTCGAGCAGGCGCTCCAGCATCCGACGTGGGCGATGGGCGGAAAGATCACGATCGACTCGGCGACGCTGATGAACAAGGGCCTCGAGCTGATCGAGGCGCACCACCTGTTCGGCACGCCCTACGAGCGGATCGACGTCGTCGTGCACCCGCAGTCGATCGTCCACAGCCTGATCCAGCTGTGCGACGGCGCGACGCTCGCGCACCTCGGCTACCCGGACATGCGCGTGCCGATCGCGTACGCGCTGCACCATCCGGACCGCGTCGAGCTGCCGCTGCAGCCGCTCGACCTCGTGGCGCTCGGCCAGCTCACCTTCGAGGCGCCCGACCTCGACACGTTCGCGTGCCTGCGGCTGGCGCGCGAGGCGGGGGAGGCGGGCGGCACCGCGCCGTGCATCCTCAACGCCGCCAACGAGGTCGCGGTGCACGCGTTCCTCAACGGCCGCCTGCGCTTCCACGAGATCGCCGACGTGATCGAGCACACGCTCGGGGCGGTCGAGAGCGGGCGCATCCACGCCTTCCAGACGCTCTACGCAGCCGACCGCGACGCACGTGCGGCGGCGCGCGACCTGGTCGACGAGAGGGCCGCGGCCGCATGAGCTGGCTGCTCGCCTTCGCCGGCTTCGCGCTGCTGATCATCCTGCACGAGGCGGGCCACTTCGCGGCCGCGAAGGCGGTCGGGATGCGCGTGGAGCGCTTCATGCTGTTCTTCGGCAGACCGCTCGTCTCGTTCAGACGCGGCGAGACCGAGTACGGGATCGGCCCGATCCCGCTCGGCGGCTACGTGAGAATCACCGGCATGAACCCGCGGGAGGAGTTCTCCGACGACATCGCCGTGCGCGCCTACTACAGACAGCCGGTGTGGAAGCGGATCGTCGTGATCGCGGCGGGGCCGGCCGTGAACCTGCTGATCGCCTTCCTGATCCTGTGGGGGCTGTTCCTGGTCAACGGCCAGACGGTCGGCACGCAGCGCGTCAGCTCGGACCGGCTGGAGCAGCCGGCCTCGCGCTACCTGCAGCCGGGCGACCGCGTCGTCTCGGCCGACGGCGTCGGCAGATCGCTCGAGGCGATCACGCTGCAGGTCCGCAGCCACAGATGCCTCGGGAGAACGGTCGACGGCTGCGTGGCGGCGACGCCCGCGCACGTCGTCGTCGTGCGCGACGGGAGACGGCTCGCGTTCGACATCCGCCCGCAGTACGACGGGGGGCCGAGCGGGACCCACACGATGCGGCTCGGCTTCACGTACGTCACCGACACGCGCGAGCTCGGCCCGGTCGCGGCCGCGGGCCACAGCGTGACCGCCATGTGGGGCGTCACGACGCGCACGCTGTCGGTCTTCGCGCACCTCTTCCAAGCCAGAGAGCGCAAGCAGGTCGGCAGCTTCGTCGGCGCCTACCACGTGACGCAGCAGTCGTTCGCGTCCGACCTGACGCAGGCGCTCGGGATCCTCGCGCTGATCTCGCTGTCGCTGGCGATCATCAACCTGTTCCCGTTCCTGCCGCTCGACGGCGGGCACATCTTCTGGGCGCTCGCCGAGAAGGTCCGCGGCCGTCCGATTCCCTTCGCGATCATGGAGCGGGCCAGCGTGGTGGGCTTCGCGCTCGTGATCATGCTGTTCGTGATCGGCTTCTCGAACGACATCGGCCGGCTCCAGGGCGGCGGATTCAACGTACGCTAGGCGGATGGAGGCGAGAACCCTCGGCGAGGCGCTGCGGCGCACCGCCGCCGCCCATCCGAACATCGTCGCGGTCCGCACGCTGGACGACTCCGTCTCGCTGTCGTGGGCGCAGCTGCGCGAGCGCGTCGACGCGCTCGCGCGCGGGCTCGCCGGGCTCGGCGTGACGCGCGGCGACGCGGTCGCGCTGCTGATGAGCAACCGTCCCGAGTTCCACGTCTGCGACCTCGCCGCCGTGACGCTCGGCGCGACGCCCTTCTCGATCTACCAGACCGCCAGCCCCGAGCAGATCGCCTACGTCGTGGGCGACGCCGGCGCGCGCGTGGCGATCGTCGAGCAGGCGTACCTGCCGGCGCTGCTCGAGGCGCGCCGCGAGCTGCCGGAGCTGGAGCACGTGGTCGTGGTCGACGGCGCGCCGTCCGAGGGGACGATCGCGCTCGGCGACGTCGAGGCGTCCAATCCCGACTTCGACCTCGACGCCGCGTTCGCGGCGGTGCAGCCCGACGACGTGATGACGCTGATCTACACGTCGGGCACGACCGGCCCGCCGAAGGGCGTCGAGCTGACGCACAGAGCGGTGCTGAACGCGGTCGGCGCGATCCTCGAGATGATCGACCTGAAGCCGGGCTCGAAGGTGATCTCGTGGCTGCCGGCCGCGCACATCGCCGAGCGCAACGCGCACCATGTCGTGCCCGTCGTCTACGCCTGCACGATCACGATCTGCCCCGATCCGCGCAGAATCGTCGAGGTGCTGCCGCAGGTCCATCCGACCTGGTTCTTCGCCGTCCCGCGCGTGTGGGAGAAGCTGAAGGCCGGCCTGGAGTCGATGCTCGCGGCGCAGCCGGAGGAGCGGCGCGCGCCCGTCGAGGCCGCGATCGGCGCGTCGCTGGAGGCGGTGCGGCTGCGCCGGAGGGGCGAGCCGGTGCCCGACGAGCTGGCGGCGACGGTGGCGCAGGCCGACAGAGACCTCTTCAGCGGGCTGCGCGCGATGCTCGGCCTCGACCAGCTGATCGCCGTCAACGTCGGCGCGGCGCCGACGCCCGTCGAGGTGATCGAGTTCTTCCACGCGCTCGGGATCGAGCTGGCTGAGCTGTGGGGCATGTCGGAGACCTGCGCCGCGGGGACCTGCAACCGGCCGGGCGAGGTGCGGATCGGCACCGTCGGGCCGGCCTCGCCGGGCGTCGAGCTGAGACTCGCCGAGGACGGCGAGCTGCTGATCCGCGGCGACTTCCTGATGCGCGGCTACCGCAATCGCCCCGAGCAGACGGCCGAGACGATCGACGCCGAGGGCTGGCTCGCGACCGGCGACGTCGCGACGATCGACGCCGACGGCTACGTCACGCTGATCGACCGCAAGAAGGAGCTGATCATCAGCGCGGGCGGCAAGAACATGTCGCCGGCGAACATCGAGGCGACGCTGAAGGCCGCCTCGTCGCTGATCGGCCAGGCGTGCGTGATCGGCGACTCCCGCCCCTACAACACCGCGCTGATCGTGCTCGACGCCGACTTCGCGCCGGTGTGGGCGGGCCAGCACGGCCTGGAGGGCAGATCGCTGGAGCAGCTGGCGGGCGAGCCGGCGATGCGCGCCGTCGTGCAGGAGGGCGTCGACGCCGCCAACGCGAAGCTCTCGCGCGTGGAGCAGGTCAAGCGCTTCGTGCTCGTGGAGGGCGACTGGCTGCCCGGAGGCGACGAGCTGACGCCGACGATGAAGCTCAAGCGGCGGCCGATCGGCGAGAAGTACGCGATGCAGATCGAGGCGCTGTACGGCGCCTGATGAACGCCGCCGTCTGCTGACGCGCCTAGAGTCCCGCGCTTCCCCATCGGCAACCTGAGGAGGTGCTGCGATGCGTAGGAAAGGACTGACGCTGCTCGCGGTCGGCGTCTGCGGCGTGGGCCTGGCGGCTTGCGGCAGCAGCGACGACGGCGACAGCTCGACGAGCGCGGACGCCAGACCGGCCGCACTGACGATCGTGATGACGGGCGACGCGAGAGCGCAGAGACTGGCGCTCGACGGCGAGCCGCAGGCCGGCCTCACGAAGATCTCCTTCAGCAATCAGGCCAGAGGCGAGCATGAGGCGCAGCTGGTGCGCGTCGAAGGCGATCGCTCCGAAGCCGAGGTGCTGAGAGAGTTCAGCGCCACCGACGAGGGCGCCCCGATCCCGGAGTGGCTGCGCGCCGCCGGAGGCGCGGGCAGCGCGGACGCCGGCAAGACGGTCTCCTCGACGCAGGTGCTTGTGCCCGGCACCTACTACGCGATCGACTCCAACGGCGGCAGAAGAGCGGCGTTCGTGAGCTTCGAGGTCACCGGCGACGCGGGCGACGCCGCGCTGCCGGCCACCGACGCGTCGATCACGGCCAAGGAGTACGCGTTCACCGCGAGCGGCCTCAGAGCGGGCACCAACGAGGTCCACTTCGTCAACGACGGCAGAGAGATCCACCACGTGATCGCGCTGCCGCTCGCGAAGGGCAGAACGGCCGCGGACTTCAGAAGATTCATCGCCAGCGACGGCAGAGGCGGACCTCCGCCGGTGGACTTCGACGCCGGGAGCAACTCGTCCGCGTTCGACGGCGGCACGGGCGGCAACGTGCAGCTGAGACTGCAGAGAGGCGAGTACGTGCTCGTGTGCTTCATCTCCGACCGCAGAGGCGGCCCGCCGCATGCGACGTTCGGGATGGTGAGAGAGGTGACGGTCGAGTAACGAGCCCGCCCGTGAGGCCATCTACACTGCTGGTAGATGGCCTCACAGCGGCAGATCCACGTCGGCCCTGTGCCGGTAGGCGGCGGCGCGCCCGTCGCCGTGCAGACGATGACGAAGACCGAGACGGCCGATCTCGCGGCGACGATGGCGCAGATCAAGCGCGTTGCGGAGGCCGGCGCCGACATCGTGCGCTGCGCGGTCCCGCGCGAGCAGGACGTCGAGGCGCTGAAGACGATCGTGCGCGATTCGCCGATCCCGATCATCGCCGACATCCACTTCAACCACACGCTGGCGCTGAAGGCATTGGACGCCGGCGCGCACTGCGTGCGCCTGAACCCCGGCAACATCGGCGGTCCCGACAAGGTCGCGGAGGTCGTCGCGAAGGCGAAGGAGAAGGGCACGCCGCTGCGGATCGGCGTCAACTCCGGCTCGCTGCCCAAGCACCTGCACGCGCTGGAGCGCGAGAACAGCGTCGAGGCGCTGGTCGCCGCCGCGGTCGAGTTCGTCGAGCTGATGGAGCGGCTGCAGTTCGAGGACTTCAAGGTCTCGATCAAGTCGACGAACGTGCCGAACACGATCGCGTCCAACCGTCTGCTGTCCCAGCGGATCCCGTATCCGCTGCACCTCGGCATCACCGAGGCCGGCACGAAGTGGTCGGGGTCGCTCAAGAGCGCCGTCGGCCTCGGAACGCTGCTCGCCGACGGCATCGGCGACACGATCCGCATCTCGCTCTCCACCTTCCACGCGGAGGAGGAGGTGAAGGTCGCCTGGGAGATCCTCAAGGCGCTGCAGCTGCGCGAGCGCGGCCCGGTGCTGATCGCCTGCCCGACCTGCGGCCGTCTGCAGTTCGACATGGACACGGTCGTCGCGGACATCGAGAAGCGCCTTGAGGCCTACGAGGAGCCGATCGAGGTGGCCGTGCTCGGCTGCGCGGTCAACGGCATCGGCGAGGCCTCGCACGCCGACTTCGGCATCACCGGCGCGAAGAACGAGGGGCTGATCTTCAGCCGCGGCAGAGCGCTGCGCAAGGTGCCGACCGAGCAGCTGGTCGACACCCTCTTCGAGGAGATCGACAAGTACGTCGGCACCGGCGCGAAGCGGATCGACGTCGACGAGCGCGAGGCCGCCCAGGGGGCAGCCTGGCTGCAGGCGATCGAGGACGAGAACGCGGGGGAGATGACCCCCGAGCGGCTCGCCGCGCTGGAGAAGGCCAAGCAGGCCGAGGAAGCCGACGAGATGTCCGGCGCCCTGCTGGAGACGGTCGCCGAGCGCACGCGCCTCGACGAGGCCGCTTCGCCGACGGCCGGCCGCCGCTTCACGCGGACCTGAAAGCACCAAACGATCTCCGCTCGTGCGTGACCTGATCGAGCAGCATTGCTCGGCGACTATCGGACGCGCCCCGCGAACTCGACCACGGACCGCGCCGACAGCCTCGCCCGACCTGCCCGAACCCGCCATCAGTTCACGCCGGCACGACCGGCACGAACCCGAGGACCACACCCCGACCGTGACCGCGCGCCAACGACGCGGCAACCCGAGCCATGCCCCCCACTGTGACGGGAAAGCAGCGCAGACCAGATGCATTGTGTACAGGTGTCACATCTCCGGATGCGGCGGGCGGCCGTGCTCCCCAAGCCCGCTTGAGGTCTCGCGAGAGGCTCGGATCCGGTGGCTCGCGCGCAGCGTCAAGACGATTGGCATCGCCGTGGGTCCGAGGCTGGTCAGCAGCCTCGGAGCGATGCTTGAGGCAAGGCTTCCTTTTACTGCGGAGGCGGCGTAGTAGCCGGCGACGCCGTGGACGATCATCGCGTGGATGCGACTGTGCCGAAGGGACCTCGTGGCAGTGAGCGACAGTCGCGCAGCACGAAGCAGGCCCTCTCGTGCGGCGCCGGCGCCGGCGTAGTACGAGACGAAGGAGAACTCACCGGTGATCGCGTCTCGCTCGAAGTCGACCAAGCTGTCGAGCATCGTGGAGAGCACGCAGATGTGTGGCCAGTACGCGGTCGCGACCTTGGTCGCATCCGCAGCAGTTGTCTCGGGATCTGAGGCAGCCGCGAGGAGGGCGGTGACCGCGATGTTCGACGTACCTCCAGCAGCCAGCTCCCACCACGAATACTTGCCCGGCGCGTTCTGGCTTGTCGTCCAGCGGCGCACCTCGGCGAGTGGTCCCTTCGCCGCGGCGGTGTGCGTGTACGCGAGCGCCTCAGAGCAACGAGTGGCGGCGGTGCGTGCTTGCTGCTGAATCGCCGCAGCCGACGGAAGCGACCACAGCCGCTCGCGGCATGATGCAACCAGGCCCGCGAGGTAGCCGCCGTCGTCGCCGAGTGGATCGACCTCGATCGGTGATGCAGGCTCGACCAGCGCAGAGGAGAGCGCTAGGCCGACACGGAGGCCTCGTAGGAGCTCTCCCAGACAAACGCCCTCGTTGAGTCGGTCGATGTAGTCCACCAGCACCTGGTAAGTGACAACCAACTCGACTGTTCTTCGGCGCAAGCGTCGGGGCGCGGTGGCCGCGAGAGCGGAGATCGCGAGAGCGTTCCCGGTGTCGACCGCGATGGCTGACGTCGCGTGGTAACGCAGCGTCGGGTCAGGGATGGTCTCGGCAGCATCGGCCCATCTGCGGATCTCCCGGCGCGCACGCGGGACGATCGCTGCTCGGTAGGCGATGAGCGTCTTGGTCGTGGCGAGCATCCCCCGCTGAACCCTTTGAGTGGCGATCCGAACTGCTCGGATCAGCGGCGGTCGATAGCGAGCCGCGCACGCGGTTGAGCCGCGAGGAACCCCGGGATGGCCGTCACGGCGAGCGCGACGCCAGCGATCAATGCGCATACAGGAAGAATCGCCGCCAGCGACCACGACCACGGCGCCGGAAACGACGTGGTCTGCTCCAGCCAGCGGCCTCCGAGATAGTGGCCGTAGGTACCGCCGATCGCGCCCGCGACGCAGCCAGCGAGCAGCACGATCGCAGTCTCGATCATCAGAGCACGCCACAGCGCGGCGCGGCTCCAGCCCTCGATCGCATAGGCAGCAAGCTGCGGACGGCGATCACGGATCGTCGCGCTCATCGCGACTGCGATCGCAATCGCCGCTGAGGTCAGCAAGAGCGTCGAAATCTGCTGAAGGCGTGCCAGGCCGTCGCTCACGATCGCGTTGGCGTCGTGAATCGCCTGTGGCGTCGTCCGCACGTCGAGGCCGGACGTCGGGCCGAGGGCGGCGCGGATCTTGTCGCGAACTGCCGCCACTGAAGCGCCTGGTGCGACATCAACCTCCAGGGCGGTCGGAGCGGAGGTCGCCCAATCGCTCCGGTACTCGTCGCCGTTCATGACGATCGCACCAGGTCCCCACCCGAGGTTTGTGGTGATCGCGGCCACGCGGTAGCGGTGCCGACCTGTCGGCGTCGAGAGCTCCATCGCATCCCCGGGAGCGATTCTGCGCTCCTGCGCGAGGCGGTCGGAGACGGTGAGCCAGCCGCCGACGCGAAGGCGTGCGTTCGCGGTTGCGTAGTTGCCTTGCCGGATCTGGGACGGTTGGACCATCGTCGGGTCGGTTGGCGGGCGAGCGATGATCCATGTGCGCCGGTCACCGATGTCAATCAGTCCGCCGGTGTACTCGCGGATTGCCGCTACGCCGGAGACGTCGTTGATTCCGACGGGTGGTCGAAAGGACCGGAGCCCAAGCGTGTCACCACTTTGTCTGATCCAGATGTCGGTCGTTCGGTGGTACTCGGTCTGGTCCTGTGCGAGTCCGCCCAACAGGTCGCTGCGTGCACCACCGATCGTGAGCGACCCGCAGACTGCGACCGCACATGTCGCCGCCAGGGCGAGCGCGCGCACCGGAGCAGCGCGCAGCGCGCCGACCGGGATCACGAGCGGCGGCGCTCGATCGAGCCGCTCCAGCTGATCTGCACTCGCAAGAATGCCGGCCAGCAGTGCAGGCATGACCAGCAAGGATGCGACGATCAACGCACCGACTGCCAGCAGCGTCGTCCCCGGCCAGATCGCGGCAGCGACCGAGGCTATCGCCACGAGGGCCGCGGCGGTGACCGCGAGCCGGCGGCGGATGGCTGGGGAGATGTCTTGGCCAGGCTGACCCGTCATTCCGTAGATCGCATTCAGTGCCCGCCCGGCGCGCAAGTCGGCCAACGGGGTGAGTGCGGCGATGCAGGTGAACAGCGTCCCGCCGATGACGGCCGCGATAGCCATCCACGGTTGCACCTCAACACCGGACCCGATCGGGAACGCCAGCGCCAGGTACCCCGGCGGTGTCTGCGCCGCGCTGTGTGCCATGACGTCTCCGACGAGGACTCCCACCACTGAAGCCGCCACGCCAAGCAGGAGCGCCTGGGAAAGCAGAACCTGGACAGCCTGCCCTGAGCTGAAGCCGCCGATGATTCGCATCCGCGCGAGCTCGCGGCGGCGGTCGGGCACAGTGAGCAACATCGCCATCGCGGTCAACAGGAACCCGACGATCGCGGCGATCGCGGCGAACAGCGTCGTCGACTGATCATTCGGCGCCGTCGCGACAGCGAGTGCATGCAACTCGTCATCGACTCGGCTCGCCTGCACTCCGGCACGCTCGGCGATCCGCTGCAGAGATCGTCGTGCGAGAGCCTGCTCATGAGGTCTCGCGACGACCAGAATCCGCGTCGCTCTATGCGGCAAGCCACTAAGTCGCTGCGCCCGACGAAGAGACATCGAAACCGTCAGTGTCTCGGCTGCCGCTCCGACCTCGCTCCGCCCGAATACCCCGATGGTCCGCACCCTCTGCGCGCGCCCGCGGACGTCGATCGTGATCGGCCGCACCGGTGCTCTGCCGGCGGGGATGGTGAGCGCCTGTGCCGTGCCTGCAGAGAGGTACACACCGGGCAGCGTGAATACGCCCACGTTGGTCGGGCGAGCGGCAACGCCACCAAGTTCCGGGTACTGGTCGTCGACGCCGACCAGATCCACGTCCGCCCGATGCTGGCCGTATCGGACACTCGCATGGCTCTGCAGAACGGCCGACGCCAGAGCTACGCCCGGCGCCGCGCGAACCGCCTCGGTGATGCGTTCGTCAAAGCCGTTCCCGCCGATTGCGTCGAGCTGGAGTGCCGCACGTCCAGAGATCGCGTTCACGATTTCCTGGGCCGACGACCTGATGCTGGTGTTGGCGGCGAGCACGGCGAACACGAGCGCAACTCCCGTTGCGATGCCAGCGCCGGCCAGCAGCTCCTGAAGCCACTGACGCCGGAGTCGGCCTGCGTAGAGCGCCAGGAGCGTGCCAGGACGAACCCAGGTGGACCGCTCCGAGCGCTCGTCGTGAGCAGCTGGCGACGGATCCCGCCTCATGGCAGCGGAGACAGGCCGGCTCCATCCACGCCAAGCTCCGTCAGGTGTCCGTCGTCAAGGCGCAGGACTCGGTCGGCATATCTCGCCAGCTGCGGATCGTGCGTCACGAGCAAAACCGCGCGCCCGCGGTCATGCGCGAGGCCATCGAGCAGGTCGATGATCTGCTGGCTCCACTGCGAGTCAAGATTGCCGGTGGGCTCGTCCGCGAGGATGAGCGCCGGGTCGGTCGTGAGCGCTCTGGCGATTGCTGCTCGCTGGCGCTGGCCGATCGAGAGCTGGTCGGGACGGTGCGTGAGCCGATGCCCCAGGCCGACGTCTTTCAAGGCGCGCACTCCCATCAGCCGTGCCTTCGAGCGAGCGTCACCGCGCGCCTCCAGGCGCAGCCCGGCGCTCCGGTGCAGCGGAACGCCCTCGACGAGCTGCGGCTGCTGGAGCACCACTCCGAGCGTGTCGCGTCGCCATCGGTCGGCTTCACGTCCGCTCAAGGGGACCGGGTCGCCGTCCCACGTCACGATGCCGCTATCGGGTGCTTCGAGACCGGCGGCGATGAGAAGCAACGTCGACTTGCCCGAGCCGCTTGGGCCGTAGAGCGCGGTCAGCTGTCCTCGCTCGACGTCGAGCGAGACGTCGTCGACTGCGTGCACAGTCTCGCCGCCGACGGTGAAGTGGCGGGAGACGTGTTCCAGGCGCAGTGTCACGAGCCGATCCCGAGGTTGGCTCGCCGCTGCTCCAGAGGGATGACGTCGGCCGGCGGTGTCGGGCTCGCACCACGCAGCATGCCCCTCTGCATCGTCAGCACGCGCGCGCCCGGGACCAACGCTGCCCCCTCGGCGTCGTCGGTCATGAGCACCGCAATGCCGCTTCGCACGAGTGACTGCACGAGCTTCAGAAACCGCTCGCTCTCGGTGTGTGACAGGCCGGCGGTCGGCTCGTCCATCAGCACGAGGCGCGGCTCGCGCACGAGCGCCCGGGCGAGCAGCACGCGGATGCGCTCGGGATGGGAGAGCGCCTGCATCGGCGTCTGTCCAAGATCCTCGACACCGCAGAGGCGCAAGGCTGCGTCGGCTGCCGATTGTGCGCGCCAGCGTGACATCACGCGAAGCGCGGGAAACGCGACCTGATCGATAACGAGCTTTTCGGCGCCGAGCAGTACGGCTTCCGCACTGGGGACGACCGCAAAGCCGTCGTGTCGGCCGACGCTCGCGCGCGGCGACCTGCCGGCGAACGTAACGGTGCCGCTGTCCGGCTTGCGCAGGCCGGCGGCGACCTCCAAGAGCGTCGTACGGCCGGAGCGTGCCGGACCCCACACGACGACGAGCTCGCCGGCCACGACCTCGAACGAGACGTCGGCCAGGGCCGTGACGGTCGGGTAGCGCAGCGATACGTCGGAAAGCGCGAGCAGCGTCATCGCGGACCCCTCCCGGACATCTCCTCGTAGATGACGTCGCGCGCGTGCTGGCACCACTGAAGCTGCGCGACTAGTTCGCGTCTGTTCCACAGCAGGCCGATGCGGTCGGCGACGTCGGCAGGTTCGCCGGGGTCAATCGCCTGCTGGACGACTGCCTGCAGCGTCGCCTCATAGCGGTCGATGATCGCGAGCATCGTGGCGTAGTCGCCTCGCCGGACCGCATACAGCCGCGACAGCGCTCTCGTCATCGGGTCAGGCATCGTGATTGGGCCGGCAAGCCATTCGCGCCAGTCCGCTACGCCGGCCTGGGTTGCGGCGTAGAGGTGCGTCGGCTCTTTGCCAGGGCGGGTCGGCACGGCCCCGACGACTCTGATCAGCTCGGCGTCCAGAAGCTTCGGAACGAGGTCGTAGGCGTGCTGCAATCTGGTGCGCAGGATCCCGCTGGCGGCGCCGAACCGCGTTTCGACCGTGCGGCCGACGGCGTAGCGCGTGAGGGACTTAGGGGCGAGGACGATCGTCGCCAGCGTGACTCTCGCGACGACCCCACTTGGTGCAGCTCTGTTCACCACTCCCGCATCCCGAAAAGTGACCGTCGCCGCACCCTAGAAGACAGCCCCGCGGGATCGCAAACGAAAACGACCATTTAACCGACGGCGATGTACCGACTCGGTATACCGGCGCGAACTAGGCAGCCGAAGTAGAGAGCGTCAGGCTTGCTCGCGATGGTGCTGCGAGAGCCCCACGGGCAGTTCCCCAAGTGCCCGCCGCGCGTGCCGCGTGCCTTGTTTCCCCTCCCCCGGATGACGAGGCCGTGTGAGCGCACGCTGGGGTATCGCGGGCGCTTCGCGGCCCCGGCGCCCACCCCCCACGAAGGGGCGGCCGGGGTCGCGTGCGTCCGTCCACACAACCGTGGCTCCGTCCGCTCGTGCACGACCCCCATCCCCGTGCACGAGGCCCGCCGGTTCTGGTCCTGGCCTCCCGCCTTGTGGGCCGGGACCGGCGGGCACCGTCTTATCGTCTTGACCTGCCGCACTGGCGGCCGTAGCCGGTGACGGATAGAGGCCCGGATGAGTCCGCCTGGTTCGAGGCGGTCAGCCACCCGCATCGCATCGCGATCATGCGCCGCCTCATGACGACGGGGACCGCGACGCCGAGCGACCTCGCCGGGATGCTCAGAGGGCCGCTCGGAACGATCAGCTACCACGTCCGTGTCCTCGCCAAGCAGGGCGTGCTCAGACTCACTGGCAAGACCCAGCGGCGTGGCGCGCTGGCTCATCACTACCAGCTCGCCGATCGCGAGCGTGTCGCCTCCGTCCTATGGGGCATGAACGCGGCACTGCTCGTGACCGACTTCGAACGCGACAACGGCAGAGGCGATGCCACCGTCACCGTCGACCCGCAAGCGCTCGCAGAGCTGCGCACGCTCACCGCCGCCTACCTCGCCCGACTGGGCGAACTCGGCCTCCAGACACGCGAGCGCCACAGAGCCGACGACGCCCAGCCTCCCGAGCTGACCCAGGTCGCGGTGCTGCTGACAACAGATGAGGGCGCAGAGCGCATGCGCCCTGCGTGGACGTGATGACCGGAAAGAAACGTACGCCGAAGAGCGAGCCGTCGGCGGACACGACACGGTTCCTCGCCGGCCTCGCCGCCGTTACGCGCGTCATCCGAGCGCGCGACAGACTCTCGCAAGCCGAGGTCGCCCGCCGCGGAGGACTTGAGTACAAGTTCATCGGCGCTGTCGAGCGGTGTAGAGCGAACCCAACCGTCCGGCACATGGGCCAACTCGCCGAGGGACTCGGCCTAGCCGGAGCTGCCGAGCTGGCCAGCGAAGTGGAGGAAGCAGCCCGCCAGATCGCTGACGCCGCGTTCCGCTCCACACCTGACTAGCACTCTCGCGCGAACGGCAGCGAGGTCGCGCTGAGTCTCTCTAATCGAGAGCCTGAGCGGGGCCACGCGGCAGCCAGCCCCCACGGCGGCGCCCATCCTGGGCGTCGCCGTAGCGGGCACCGTTTGCACTCCCGGCGACCCGTCAGTGACGCTGACACCGCGTCGCACCCGCTAGCCTCGCGACATGCTCGTCCACGACCGCTTCGGCTCCGGGCCGCCGCTCGTGCTGGTGCACGGGATCGGCTCGCGGCGCGGGGTGTGGAAGCCGGTGATCGACCGGCTCGCGCAGGAGCGCGAGGTGTGGGCGATCGACGTGCCGGGCTTCGGCGACTCGCCGGTGCTGCCCGACGGCGAGCAGCCCTCGATCGAGGCGCTGGCGCGCGCGATCGCTGCGTGGTGCGGCGAGATGGGGCTCGAGCGCCCGCACGTCGCGGGCAACTCGATGGGCGGCTGGATCGCGCTGGAGCTGGCGCGGATGGACGCGGTCGCCTCGGCGACCGGGCTCTCGCCCGCCGGCTTCTGGAACGCGGCCGAGGCCCGCTGGGCGCGCTTCATGCTGAGCACGGTCCGCACGCTCTCGCAGCGCGTCGGCTCGCAGATGAAGGTGCTGATGCGCTCGCCCGCCGGCCGCCAGGCGCTGTTGGGGATGTTCAACGGCCGCCCGGTGCGCAAGGACCCCGACGAGGCTGCGCTCGACGTCGACGCGCTCGCGAACGCGCCCGCCTGGGACGCGGCGCTGCGGATCACCCGCGGGCAGGGCTTCCACGACGGCGGCGAGCTGCACGTGCCGGTCACGATCGGCTGGGGCACGCGCGACCGGCTGCTGATCCCGCGCCAGGCCGAGCGGGCGCGCGCCGCGCTGCCGCAGGGGCGCCACGTCCCGCTGCCGGGCTGCGGGCACATCCCGATGAGCGACGACCCCGAGGGCGTCGCCGCGCTGCTGCTGGCCGGCAGTTCCTGAGCTCCAGGACGGCCGCAACTCGGCGTCCGTCCGCGGTTTTCACACGGTAGACATGCCACGGCCGCCGGCGCCGTTACAGTCCGCGGGCCGCGCACCCCCTGCGATCCCGAGCAGGGGACCGGCGTCCCGCCGAGAAAGGATCCCCCGACGTGAAGCTCCGCCGCACGCTGCCCCTGCTCCTGACCGCACTCGTCGCCGCCGCACTGCTGGCGCCCGCGTCGAGCGGCGCCTACGTCGTCGGGATCGCCGACCAGAGCCCGACGCTCTTCACGAACACCTACTTCGAGCAGCTGGCGCCGACGCGGACGCGCTACATCACGGCGATCGACTCGATCTACAAGCAGAAGGCCACCGTCGACGCCTGGATGGACGCGGCGGACGAAGCCGGCATGGAGGTCGTCGTCGCGTTCAACCCGCCGGCGAACATGAGATGCCCGAACATCGGGCGCGCGAAGGGCTGCAGACCGGTCAGCGCGGCCTACTACAGAAGCGCGTTCCGGGCGTTCCACGCGCGATACCCGCAGGTGCGGATCTACCAGCCGTGGAACGAGGTCAACAACCTCACGCAGCCGACGGCGCGGTACCCCGACGCGGTCGTGACCTACTACCAGGTCGTCAAGGCGAACTGCCGCGGCTGCACGGTGCTCGGCGCCGACATCCAGGACCTGCCGAACATGGCGCAGTACGCGACGACGCTGCTCAGAACCTTCAGAGCCCGCCACGTGCCCACGCCGCAGCTGTGGGGCCTGCACAACTACACCGACACGAACCGCTTCGTGAAGGACAGAAACAGCTCGATGCGCAGAGCGGCGAGCGTGCTGCCGGGCAAGATCTGGCTGACGGAGACCGCCGGCCTGTTCCGCTTCCAGCCGCAGAACGCGCGCCAGTCCTTCCGTCCCGACCTCGCGCGCCAGAAGAGAGCGATGCAGGCGATCTTCACGCAGGCGAACCTCTACCGCCGCAAGATCGCGCGCATCTACCTCTACCAGTGGTTCGCGTCCCCGCCGACGAACCGCTGGGACTCCGCGGTGCTCGACATCCACGGGCTGCCGCGGCCGGTGTACGACGTCCTGCTGGCGCATCGCACGCTCTTTAGGTGACATCGCGCGGGTGCGGCCGCTCGCGGCCGTGTGAGCGCGAAACCGACATACTCTGGGCGCGATGACGCGCCTGTCCGCCTACCTCCTGCCGACCGAGAAACAGGCCCCCGCCGACGCGGAGGCGATCTCGCACAAGCTGATGGTGCGCGCCGGCCTCGTGCGCCAGGTCGGCACCGGGCTGTGGAGCTGGATGCCGGCCGGCTGGCGCGTGCACCGCAAGGTGCTGCAGATCCTGCGCGAGGAGATGGACGCGATCGGTGCGCAGGAGCTGTCGATGCCGGTGCTGCAGCCGGCCGAGCCGTGGCGGCGCACCGGCCGCTACGACATCGACGAGCTGTTCAAGCTGCAGGACCGCAAGGGCGCCGACATGGTGCTCGCGCTGACGCACGAGGAGGTCGTCACGACGCACGTCGCGCAGCTCGTGCGCTCCTACCGCGACCTGCCGCTGATCCTCTACCACACGCAGGTCAAGGAGCGCGACGAGGCGCGCCCGCGCGCCGGCGTCCTGCGCACGCGCGAGTTCGTCATGAAGGACTCGTACTCGTTCGACCGCGACGAGTCGGGCCTCGCGCTCAGCTACGACAAGCACATCGCCGCCTACGACCGCATCTTCGACCGCTGCGGGCTCGAGTGGTACCGCGTCGAGTCGGACGTCGGGATGATGGGCGGCGCCGGCGCGCACGAGTACATGGCGCCCTGCGCGGCCGGAGAGGACGAGGTCGCGCTCGCGCCCGGCTACGCCGCGAACGTCGAGATCGCCTCCGCCGAGGCGCAGCCGGTCACCCTGCCGGCGCCGCTGTCCGCCCCGGAGGAGGTGCACACGCCGGGCTTGACGACGATCGAGGAGGTCTCGGGCAACCTCGGTCTGCCCGCCGGCGCGCTGCTGAAGGCCTATCCGGTGATCGCCGAGGGCCGCGGGCTGGTGCTCGTGGTCGTGCGCGGCGACCATCGCGTCAACGAGGTCAAGCTGCGCAACGTGCTCGGCGGCGCCGTGCGCGCGGCTGGGTCGGAGGAGTTCGCCCAGAAGGTCGGCCCCGCCGGCTTCCTCGGCCCCGTCGGTGCGAACGCGCCGGTGCTGCTCGACGCGGCCGTGACCGAGGGCGGCTATGTGGCGGGCGCCAACCGCCCCGACTTCCACCTGCGCGGCGTCGAGCCGGGACGCGACTTCGCGTTCGAGCGCGCCGACGTGCGCGCGGTCGAGGTGGGGGACACGGTGAACGGGCATGCGGTCCGCATCGAGGCAGCGATCGAGGTCGGGAACATCTTCAAGCTCGGCACGAGATACTCGGACGCGCTCGGCGCCGCCTACCTCGACGAGTCGGGCGCGAGCCGGCCGATCGTGATGGGCTCCTACGGCATCGGTCCGGCGCGGATCGCCGCCGCCGCCGTCGAGCAGACCGCCGACGAGGCCGGGATCGCCTGGCCGCGCGCGATCGCGCCGTTCGACGTCGAGCTGGTGGGCCTGGGCAGAGCCGACACGGACGAGCAGGCGTATGCCGACCGCCTCTACGACGAGCTGCGCGCCCTCGGCGCCGACGTGCTCTACGACGACCGCGACCTCGGTCCCGGGCAGAAGTTCGCCGACGCCGAGCTGCTCGGCTGCCCGCTGCGCATCACGGTCGGCAAGCGCACGCTGTCGGGCGGCGAGCTGGAGCTGCAGGTCCGCCGCGGGCGCGAGACGCGCGGCGTCGCGCTGGAGGGCGCTGCCGAGGCGGTGCTCGAGCTGTGGCGGACGCTCCCGTAGAGAAGCGTCCGCTGACGGCGCGCCGCCTGCTGGGGCTCGACCGCTCCGGCCCGCCGCCCGCCGCGACGCTCGCCGGCGCGCCGCTCAACCCCTGGACGCTGCCGAACGCGATCGGCTTCGCGCGCCTGCTGCTGATCCCCGTCTTCCTCGTCGTCGCGCTGTCCAGCGACGACGGCGTCGACGCGCTCGCGGCGGTCCTGTTCGCGGTGATCGGCTGGGGCGACTACGCCGACGGGATGGCGGCGCGCATCACACGCCAGTACAGCCGCCTCGGCGCGCTGATGGACCCGGTGACCGACCGCCTGCTCGTGATCTGCGGCGTCGTCGTCAACTGGCACTTCGAACTGCTGCCGCGCTGGGCGCTGGCGGTGCTGGTCGCGCGCGAGCTGCTGATGCTCGTGCTCGGCCGCTATGGCCTCAAGCGCGGCGTCGAGCTGCGCATCAACTGGCCCGGCCGGCTCGCGGTCGCTCCGGTGATGGGCGGGCTGTTCTTCCCGCTCTGCGGCCTCAGGACGCTGGGCGAGCTGTGCCTCTACCTCGGACTCGCGCTCGCGCTGACGGCGACCGCGCTGTACCTGCGCGACGGGCTGCGCACGCTGCGACCCTCAAGCTGAAGTTGAGGTTGGGAACGCGCGCGGCTATACTCGCGCGTCCCGCCAGTGAGGATCGGAGACCACGCGTGACGATGGACACCTTCCCGGACCTCGGCTCCCTGAGCGATCAGGAGCTGAAGGATCTGATTCAGCAGCTGACCGAGGAGGAGCTCGACATCTCCTACAAGCGGCGCATCCTCCACGGCAAGATCGACATCCTGCGCGCCGAGCTCGTCAACCGCCTGCGCAAGAAGCACGAAGGCGGCGAGGACGTCTTCTCCGGCGCCGACGTCGAGAAGCTCACGAACATCCTCGCGGGCCGCGGGCCGAGAGCCGACGAGAACTAGGACCCACCCACCCGCTCCCGCACCACCTCCCGGAGGACCTCGTGGCGCTCCACTGCCCCGAATGCGGCTTCGCGAACGCCGTCGGAGCCAACTATTGCCAGAAGTGCGGCGCGTTCCTGGCCGTCTCCGAGGGGACGGGGCATGAGACGACGGCGACCTACCGCATCGGCGAGACCGGCGAGATCGAGCCCGTCCAGCTCGAACAGGTCGTCGCGCGCGGCGCCGCGCTCGTCATCCGCTCCGGGGGCGGCCGCGCGGGCGAGAGCTTCGCGATCGACGGCGAGCGCCTGTCGATCGGCCGCCGACCCGACAGCGACGTGTTCCTCGACGACGTGACCGTCTCGCGCGACCACGCGCTGCTCGTGCGCCGCGGCGACGACTGGTACCTCGACGACTGCGGCTCGCTCAACGGCACCTACGTGAACCGCACGCGGATCGAGTCGCACCGGCTGCAGGACGGCGAC
Source organism: uncultured Actinomycetes bacterium (assembly GCA_963812435.1). Classification (GTDB taxonomy): domain Bacteria; phylum Actinomycetota; class Thermoleophilia; order Solirubrobacterales; family Solirubrobacteraceae; genus Conexibacter. The sequence continues at coordinate 298,320 of CAWEUZ010000005.1, read as the reverse complement.
GAGCTGCAGATCGGCAAGTACAAGCTCGCCTACCTCGCCCGCTGACGATGGCCACGCACGCCTCCGACACCGATCTGGATCAGGCCGCTCCCGCGGCCGAGGACGCGCCCGCCGCCGAGCCGGCGACGCCGCCCGTCCGCCAGAAGTCGCTCACGATCGGCGCCGTCTGCAAGGCGCTCAAGCAGGAGTTCCCGGACATCTCGATCTCGAAGATCCGCTATCTCGAGGATCAGAAGCTGCTCACGCCGCGCCGCACCCAGGGCGGCTATCGCGTCTACACGCAGACGGACCTGCAGCGGCTGCGCACGATCCTGCGCCTCCAGCGCGACGAGTTCCTGCCGCTGCGGGTGATCCGCCAGGAGCTCGCGGGCGGGCGCACCGACGAGGGGATGGGCGGCGGGAGCACCGACGTGACCTCGCAGAGACCGGACATCCGTCACCTGCGCCGCACCGCCGTCGCCGTCAAGGGGCCGGGCGCCGTCTACTCGCTCGACGACGTCGTGGAGGAGACGGGCGCCGCACCGAGACTCGTGCAGGAGCTGGAGGAGTTCGGCGTCATCAGAGGCGAGCAGCGGGCCGGCTCGCGCTACTACGACGAAACCGAACGCGAGATCGTGCGCGCCGTCGCCGAGCTCGCGCGCTACGGCGTCGCCGGGCGCAACCTGCGCGTCTTCCGCACCTCGGCCGATCGCGAGGCGGCGCTGCTGCAGCAGATCCTCGCGCCTGCGTTGAGGTCCCGTAATCCCGAACGGCGCAGAGAGGCGGTCGAGACGCTCGAGAACCTCGCCGCCGTCGCGACGTACCTCAAGCACCTGCTGCTGATTCGCGACCTGCGCAACATCGCGGGCTGAGCTTCTACGCTCCGCGCGGTGCCGACGATGCGCGTCAGCCGCACGCTCGCGGCCTCGCCCGAGACGGTCTGGGCCGTGGTCGCCGACCCGTGGCACCAGGCGCGCTGGTGGCCGCGCGTCGTGCGGATGGAGGCGGTCGACGACGAGCGCTTCACACAGGTGCTCGGCACCGCCAGAGGCAGAGGCGTGCGCGCCGACTTCCGCGTGCTGGAGGTCGATGCTCCGCGGCGCATGCGCTGGGAGCAGGAGCTGGAGGGGACGCCGTTCGAGCGGCTGCTCGTGGAGGCGGTGACGGCCGTCGAGCTGACGCCCGCGGACGGCGGCGCGACGACGGTCGCGATCGAGCTGCGCCAGCAGCTGCACGGCTGGTCGCGGCTCGTGCCGTTCCTGTTCCGCGGTGCGGCGCGCAGACAGCTCGGCGAGGCGCTCGACGGGCTCGAGCGCCTCGTCAGCTCGTGAGTCTGAGCGGCCCGCTGAGGATCGTCGCGCCGGGCGCGGTCGGGACCGCGGTGATGCCCTCGCGCGTGATCAGGACCGTCGTGTAGCTCGACGCGTTCGCCGGCAGCGCGGCAGTCACCGTGAAGGTCCCGTCGGCTCTGACCTGTCTGGGGACGAAGCCGAGGAACTTCGAGCCGGCGGCTCCCTGCAGCCACACGGCGTAGATGTCCTGCGCGCCGTTGGCGGGAAGTCTCTGCGCCTGGATCGCGATCGCGCGTCTGCCGCTCGCCTGCTGGATGAGCCCGACGCCGAGCGCGCCACCGCCCGCGGGCGTCGCGACGAGGTTCACCTGCGCGACGATTCTGCCCGTCTGCTGGCCGCTGGCCGGCGTCGTCGTCGGCTGCGTTCTCGCCTGGGTCTGGGTCTGCGCCTGCGTCTGGGCTGCGCTCGTGGAAGCCGGCGTGCCGTTGTCGTCGTCACCGCCGCCGATCAGCACGATCGCCAGGACGATCGCGAGCGCCGCGGCGCCGGCGATCAGGATCGCGCCGCCGAGGCGGGAGGAGCCCGAGCCGCCGGGGCCGGCGGGCGGACGCGGCGCCGCGGGCGGGGTGGGTCCGCCGGGCGCGGGCGACGCAGGCGCGAGCGCGACGGTCGCGGGGGGCGGCGTCAGCGTCGCGGCGGGAGCGGTGGTGGCGGCGGCGGGCTGCACGGCCACTGCGGCGACGGGCTGCGGAGCGCTGCCGTTCGTCGGTGCGACCGCCGCGGACGCCGGCACCTCCGGCAGCTCCTCGCGCGCGACGTCCGCGAGCTGCTCGCGCAGCGACTGCGCCCAGCGGCAGGCGGCGGGCGACCCGCCAAGCTCGGCGAACGTCACGATCCGCTCGCCGTCGTCCTGCTGGCCGAGCAGGTAGTCGACGACGCGGCCGCGCGTGTCCGCGTCGAGCTCGTCGCGGGCGGGCGGGAGCGGTACGAGCGCGTCGGCGCCCGCATGCGCGCGCGTCCGCACCGCGGACGCGTCGAGCTTCAACGTCGTCGCGAGGTCGTCATAGCCGCGACCCTGCACGAGGATCAGCTGCAGGACGGCGCGCTGGTCGGGGGGAAGCGTCTCGAGCCCGCTCACTGCATCAAGCGTAGAGGACGGCGACGTTCGGCTTACCCGCTTGCGGGCGGTGCGGCGCCGCGCGAGGGTGCGCACTATCGTTCCGCGCCGTGAGCGAGACCTTCGACGCGCTGATCGGGATGCACGACATCCGCCCGCAGGACGACGGCTCGATCGTCGCCACCGTCCCCGTGAGACCCGAGCTGAAGCAGCCGTTCGGGCTCGTGCACGGCGGCGTGTTCGCCTCGATCGCGGAGTCGCTCGCCTCGATGGGCACCTACGTGGGCGTCCACGAGCAGGGCATGGTGGCGATGGGGCTCTCGAACAGCACGAGCTTCCTGCGCCCGATGTTCGACGGCACGATCCACGCGACCGCACGTCCGTTCCACAGAGGGCGCACGACGTGGCTGTGGGACGTCGAGATCCGCGACGACGACGACCGGCTGTGCGCGACGACGCGCATGACGATCGCCGTGCGCGAGCCGCGGACCTAGCCGCCGTATCTGTTCGTGATCGGCACGCGGCGGTCGCGGCCGAACGCGCGGCTGGTGACCTTGATGCCCGGGGGCGCCTGGCGGCGCTTGTACTCGGCGCGGTCGACGAGCGCGATCACGCGGTCGACGGCGGCGGCGTCGAAGCCGCGCAGCAGCAGCTGCTCGCGCCCGAGGTCGTCCTCGACGTAGGCGTCGAGGATCGGGTCGAGCACGGCGTAGGGGGGCAGCGAGTCCTCGTCGCGCTGGTCCGGGCGCAGCTCGGCGCTCGGCGCGCGCTCGACGATCGACGCCGGGATCCGCTCCCCGCCGGCGACCGTGTTCACGTGCCGCGCCAGCTCGTAGACGACCGTCTTCGGGCAGTCCTTGATGACCGCGAGCCCGCCGGCGAGGTCGCCGTAGAGCGTCGAATAGCCGACCGACATCTCGGACTTGTTGCCGGTCGCCAGCACGAGCCAGCCGAACTTGTTCGACAGCGCCATCACGAGGTTGCCGCGGATGCGCGCCTGGATGTTCTCCTCCGCCAGCCCCGGCTCGGTGCCGGCGAAGACCTCGGCGAGCGCGGCGTCGTAGGCGCGCATCGCCGGCTCGATCGGCAGCTCGAACAGCTCGACGCCGAGGTGCGCGGCGAGCGTGCGCGCGTCGGCCTGCGTCTCCTCGGACGAGTACGGCGAGGGCATCACGACGGCCGCGACGCCCTCCGGCCCGAGCGCGTCGGCGGCGATGCAGACGACGAGCGCGGAGTCGATCCCGCCCGAGAGCCCGAGCACGACGCGTCTGAAGCCGTTCTTGCGCACGTAGTCGCGCAGGCCGGTGACGAGCGCCGCGTAGACCTCGGCGACCGGGTCGAGCAGCGGCGCGATCGGGCCGCCGACGCGCTCTGACTCCGGTTGCGCTTCGCCCGACGCCGGCGGCAGCGTCAGCCGCGCGAGCGTCGGCACCGTCCGCCGCGCTGCGCGCGCCGGCACGCGCTGGCGCGCGTCGCGCAGCCGCTGCGTCTGCGCCGCCTCGAGGTCGACCGTCGCGATCAGGAGCTCCTCCTCGAACTGCGCCGCGCGCGCGATCACCTCGCCGTGGTGGTCGAGCACGACCGAGTGGCCGTCGAAGACGAGCTCGTCCTGCCCGCCGACGAGCGCGCAGAAGGCGATCGGGCAGAGGTTGTCGCGTGCGCGCTGGGCGAGCATCCGCTCGCGCTCCAGCCCCTTGCCGGCGTGGTAGGGGGAGGCCGAGACGTTGACGATCAGCGACGCGCCCGCGCGCGCCTCCTCCGAGGCCGGCGGGCCGGGCTCCCAGATGTCCTCGCAGATCGTCAGGCCGAGCTTCGCGCCGCCGAGCTCGATCAGCGCCCCGCCGTCGCCGCTCTGGAAGTAGCGCTGCTCGTCGAAGACGCCGTAGTTCGGCAGGTGGACCTTGCGGTAGACGGCCTGCACGGCGCCGTCGGCGGCGACCGCGAGCGCGTTGTAGACGTCGTCCTCGCGCTCCGGGAAGCCGACGAGCGCGACGACGTCGGTCGCCGCGGCGGCGATGCGGTCGAGCGCCGCGCGCGCGTCGCGCAGGAAGTGCTCCTTCAGCAGCAGGTCCTCGGGCGGGTAGCCGGTGAGCGCCAGCTCCGGGAACAGCACGAGCTGCGCGCCCGCCGCGCGGGCGCGGGCGATCGCGTCGAGGATCGCGCGCTCGTTGCCGGCGATGTCGCCCACGACCGCGTTCAGCTGGCAGAGGGCGACGCGCAGGCTGCCGTCGCCCGGGCTCATGGCGCGCCCCGGCCGAGCCAGTAGTCGGCGAAGCCCTCGATCGCAGGGTCGCCGGCGCTCGGCGCCTGCAGTCTCCGCTTCCACGCGAGCGCGGTCACGCCGTCGGTTCCCGGTCTGTAGGCGAGGATCACCGCCGCGCCGTTGGCCGCGAGCACCGGGTCGAACGGACCGGTGAGCCTGCGCTGCAGCGCGCGCAGCTGCGGCGGCGGCGCTCTCGTCCCGTACAGCAGCACGACGTCGCCCAGCTCGAGCGCGTGCAGCAGCTGGTCCTGGCTCAGGCGCGTGCCGTCGCGGTCGCTTCCGACCTTCGCGGGCGACTGTGCGCTGGGCTGGTTCGCGACCGCCTGGCCGGGCACCTGTGCGGCCTGCGGATCGCCCGGCACCTGCGAGTTGTCGCGGCCCTCGAAGAACAGCAGCACGAGCACGAAGCCGCCGAGCGCCACCACCAGCGTGATCAGCACGATGACCGCGCGGCGCAGGCGACGGTGCTCCGGCTGGGGGGACGGGGTGGAGGTAGCCATGGCGCGTCAGCGTGGACGATGCCACGAACGGCCGACGGAGCGCTACGTGGCGGCGCTGCTCCGCGCCTTCGCGCGGCCGTTGACGTCGCCGTTCGCGGCCCGGCGGGGGCTGGACCGGCCCCGCCCGCTCGGCCGCGGGGGCAACCCCGCGGCGACGGCGAGCTCGTCGAGCGCTTCGGCGAGCTGGGCGGCGAGCAGCTCGAGGTCGGGCAGCGCGTCGAAGTCGGCGTTGAGCCCGAATGCGAGGCGACCGTCGTAGCTCATGATCGCGATCCCCAGCGCGAGGTTCTGCGCCAGCGGCACCATCGGGTATATGGCGAGCATGCGGCGGCCGAGCACGTAGAGCGGGAACTGCGGGCCCGGGACGTTCGTGACGACGAGGTTGAAGTAGCGCTGGCGCGCCTGCAGGCGCGCGGCCTGCGCCATCACGGTCGGCGGCGCGAAGCCGGTGAGCTCGGTCAGCAGCCGCGCGCCGACCGCCTGGTGGGACTCCTTGAGCCCCTCCATCTCGCCGCGCACGAGCGCGAGCCGCTCGACCGGGTCGGTCTCGCCGACGGGCAGGCTCGCCCACACCGCGGCGACCTGGTTGCCGAGGGCGCCGCGCGCCTCCTCGCTGCGCACCGACACCGGGATCATCGCGCGCAGCACGAGGTCGATCGTCGGGTGCCCGTGGGCGCGCAGGTAGCGCCCGAGGCCGCCGGCGACGGTCGCCAAGACGACGTCGTTGACGGTGCCGCCGAGCGCGTTCTTGATCGCCTTGATGCGCTCGAGGTCCTCTTCGGCCCAGGTGAAGCGGCGGTGCGGGCCGATCGGCACGTTGAGCGGGCTCGGCGGCGCGCTGCGCGCGCCCGGAAGCGTGAACGAGCTGACCGCGGCGAGGTCGCCCAGCAGCTCCTTCGCGACGCGTCGCGGCGTGCGGACCACGTGGCGGATGCCCCGCGTGACCTCCGCCGGCACGGTTGCGCGCTCGAGCAGCGCGTCGGCCAGCAGCTGCGCGGAGCTCGGCAGCGGGCGCGGGACCCACGGCTGCTCGGGGCCGGGCGTCGGCGCAGGCTCGGCCGTCACGTCGAACAGCACCGTCGTGATGTCGACGCCGGAGATGCCGTCGACGAGCGCGTGGTGCGTCTTGCCGAGGATCGCGAAGCGGCCGCCTTCGAGCCCCTCGACGAGCCACAGCTCCCACAGCGGCTTGTTGCGGTCCAGCTGCTGCGAGAAGGCGCGGCCGGCCAGGTGCTTGAGCTGCTCGTCGCTGCCCGGCGGCGGGAGCGCATGGTGCTGGACGTGGTACCGCGTGTTGAAGTGGGGGTCGTCCACCCACACCGGGCGGCCCTGGCCGAAGGGCACGAACGCGAGCCGCTGGCGGTAGCGCGGCACGAGGTGCAGGCGCCCCTCGACGTGCGCGACCAGCTCGTCGTGCGTCGGCGGCGGGCCCTCGAAGACCATGCACGAGGCGACGTGCATGTGCGTCGCGTCGTCGTGCTCCAGGTGCAGGAAGGAGCTGTCGAGCCCGGTCAGGCGATTGCGGTTGGCCACGCAGCCATTGTGGCAGCCCGGGGAAGTGTGAGATCGAACACACTGCCGGTGGGTGCGACTCCTGTACCCTGCCGTGGTCATCGACTTGCCGAGTCGTCGCGGCCCAATGCTGCGGCGAGCGGGGGAACCATTGCCGGCGCGTGAGTGCGAGCGCCTGGCTGGGGCGAATCAGCGGCTGTTGCCGCTGTAGCGCCATCGTCGCGCCGGCCTTCACTTTCACAGTGAAAGCAGGCGCAATCGAGACGGTGCTGCGAGCCCGACAGCTAACTCCGTAGGCGCGGTCGAACCGAAGGAGGCACGACCTGTTGCGCTCGCAACCAGCGAGTCGCATCGCGCCGCGGCATGCGGTGATCGGTGCGCTCGCACTTGGAACGACCCTGTCCGTCACGGCGCTGGCGCTCGGCCAGACCCCGCCCGCGCCCGAGTCGTCCATCGTCCCGCACGCACCCGTGGTGCAGGACGCGACCCTGCGGCTCGGCCAGCGCGCCGACGTGCGCGGGCGCCTGGCGGCGTCCGACGCCGGCCGCCCGGTGGCCCTGCAATACGCCCCGCGCGGGCGCCGCTGGCGCGCGCTGGCGACGACGACCGTCGAAGACGGCGGCCGCTACCGCTTCCGCGTGCGCCTGAAGCGCTCGGGTGCGCTGCGGGTGGCGCTGCCGCCGAACGCGGCTGCGCCCGAAGGCGTCGCCGCCGCGGAAGCGGCGCCGGCGAGCCGCCCGCGCAGCGTCGCCGTAGCCGGGCGGCTCGTCGTCGGCCACCGCGGCCGCGACGTGCGCGCCGGCGAGGCGGTGCACGTGCGCGGCACGCTGTTGCCGCGCACACGCGGGCGGCGGATCGTCGTCGAGGCCGGCGCGCACGGCCGCTGGCAGGCGGTGGCGCACGCTCGCACGCGTGCGAGCGGCCACTTCGACGCGCGCCTCGTCGCAGGCGATCCGGGCACGCAGCGGCTGCGCGTGCGCTTCGCGGGCGACCGTCGCAACATCGCGACCCGCGCCCGCGCGGGGACCCTGCAGGCGTTCCGCCCGGGCCTCGCCTCGTGGTACGACCTGTACGGCGGCGCGCTCGCGTGCGGCGGGACGCTCGGCTACGACACGCTCGGCGTCGCCAACAAGTCGCTGCCGTGCGGCACGAAGGTGACGCTCCGCTATCGGGGCCGCGAGGTCACGGTCCCCGTGATCGACCGCGGGCCGTACGTCGGCGGGCGCGAGTGGGACCTGACGGGCGCGACGGCGCGCGCGCTCGGGTTCGACGGCGTCGGCGTTGTCTGGAGCACGCGCTAGACGCCGGTTGTTCGTGCACGAACACACGTTCGTGCATTCCGGCCGGTCGGCGGCGTACTCTCGGTGCTGAATGTCCGAGGGTTCGCCGCCTTCCGAGCCGGATGCTGCGCCGCCGAAGCGCGTCATCGCGCACCTCGACTGCGACGCCTTCTACGCGTCCGTCGAGCTGCTCAAGCGTCCCGAGTTGCGCGGCAAGGCGGTGATCGTCGCCGGCTCGGGTCCGCGCGCAGTTGTCACGACCGCCTCCTACGAGGCGCGCAGATACGGCGTCGGCTCGGCGATGCCTGCGCGCCGCGCGCTGCGCCTGTGCCCGCACGCGATCGTGCTGCCGCCCGACTTCGAGGCTTACCGCGCGACGTCGTGCGCGGTCTGGGAGATCGTCACCGAGCGGCTGGGAGCGCTCCAGCACCTGGGGCTCGACGAGGCCTACGCCGACCTGACGGGCGTCGAGAAGCCGCTGCGCGTGCTGCGCGAGCTGGTCGCGGACGTGCTGGAGCAGACGGGCATCTCGCTGTCGGTCGGGGTCGCGCCGAATCGTCTGATCGCGAAGATCTGCAGCGACCTCGGCAAGCCGAGAGGCTTCGTCGCGATGGGCCGCGAGGAGGCGGCGCAGCGCTTCGCCGGGGACCCGCCGAGCCGCCTCCCGGGCATCGGGCCGAAGACGGCCGAGCGGCTGCGCGCGCTCGGGATCGAGACGATCGGCGCGCTCCAGCGCATGTCCGAGGCACAGCTGGCGGAGCGCCTGGGAGCGCGCCACGGCCGCGAGCTGCACGCGCGCGCCTGGTTCCACGACGACTCGCCCGTCTCGACCTCGCGCGTGCTCAAGTCGCGATCGAACGAGATCACCTTCGACGAGGACATCGCCTCGCCGGAGGAGCTGGAGGCGGTGCTGCGGCGGCTTGCGCGCGGTCTCTGCGAGGGGTTGGTCGCGCGCGGCAAGCGCGGGCGCACGATCGGCATCAAGGTGCGCCTCGACGACTGGACCAACGTCACGCGCGCCCGCACGCTGGACGCGGCGACGAACGACGTCGGCGTCGTGACGGAGATCGCGCTCGAGCTGCTGCGCGCCTACGCGCCGCCGCGGCCGGTGCGGCTGCTGGGCGTGCGGATGGCGTCGTTCGCGGACGACGACGGCTCGGAGGCAGCGGCGACGCCGCCGAGCGACCAGCTCGCGCTGCCGCTCGGCTGAGCGGCGACGTCAGTAGAGCGCGACGGCCAGGCGGCGCCGGGCGTCCCGCGCGAGCGGATGCTCGACGCCGAGCTCGTCGAGCACGCCGACGACGACCTTGCGGATGTCGTCCTTCGCGCCGTCGGCGCTCGGCAGCGCGGCGAGCAGCAGCTCGAGCGCGCGCTCGTGGTCGCCGGCGTCGAGCGCGGCGAACGCGTCGCCGAGGTCCGGCGCGGCGGCCTGCTGGAGCTTGATGCGGGCAGCCAGGCCGGCGCCGCCGAAGTCGCCCGGTGCGCGCGCGAGCAGCTCGAGCGCCTCGTCGTCCTCGCCGCGCGCGTGCAGCAGGCCCGCGAGCGGCACGAGCGCGTCGGCGCGGTTGGGCTCCAGCTCCAGCGCCTTGCGCAGGGACGCCTCGTCGCCGGCTGCAGCGAGCGTCTCCGCCTCGGAGGGGACGAGCCCGTCGAGGAAGCGCTCGACCTGCGCCGGCGGTTGCGCGCCGGTGAACTCGGCGACGATGCGGCCGTCTCTGAAGGCCTTCACGGCCGGGATCCCCTGGATCCCGAACGCCTGCGAGATCGACGGGTTCGCGTCGGTGTCGAGCTTCGCGAGGGCGACCTTGCCGGCGCGCGCGTTGACGGCCTGCTCGAGCACCGGCGTGAGCTGGCGGCACGGTCCGCACCACTCGGCCCAGAAGTCGACGACGACCGGCATCGTGCGCGAGCGGTCGATGACCTGCGCCTCGAAGTCCTGCTCTGTGACGTCGAAGACCATGTCCTCCTGAGGGTAGTGATATGACCCTGGCGATGACGGAGCGGAGCGTGGAGCGCGGCGGGGTGCGCCTGGCGGTCTCGGAGGCGGGGGAGGGGATCCCCGTCGTGCTGCTGCATGGGCTGACGGCGACGCATCGCTACGTCGTGATGGGCTCGCGCTCGCTCGAGCGCGACGGTCACCGCGTGATCGCCTACGACGCGCGCGGGCACGGGCAGTCGAGCCCGGCGCCGGCGCCGGACGGATACCGCTACGACGAGCTGGCGTGCGACCTGCTGGCGGTGATGGACAGCTGCGGTCTCGAGCGCGCGGTGCTGGCGGGCGCCTCGATGGGCGCGCACACGCTGCTGCGCGCGGCGCTCGACGCGCCGGAGCGGGTCGCGGGCGTGGTCGTCGTGACGCCGGCGTTCGACCCCGACGCGCCGCGCGACTTCGCGCGCTGGGACGAGCTCTCCGAGGGCCTGCGGCACGGCGGGACCGACGGCTTCGTGGACGCGTACCGCATCGAGGAGGAGGTGCCGGAGGCATGGCGCGGGACGATCCGCACGGTGCTGCGCCAGCGGATGGCGCAGCACGCCGACCTCGGCGCCGTCGCCGACGCGCTGCACGCCGTGCCGCGCTCGCGCCCGTACGAGTCGCTCGACGAGCTGGGGACGCTGGCGGTCCCAGCTGTCGTCGTCGCGAGCCGCGACGAGGCCGACCCGGGCCATCCGCTGGCGGTCGGCGAGGCGTACGCCGCCGCGATCCCGGGGGCGCGCCTGCTGACCGAGGCGCAGGGCAGATCGCCGCTCGCGTGGCAGGGCGGGCAGCTGTCGCGGGTGATCGCGGAGCTGGCGGCGGAAAGTCGTTGACGATCCTGTGCGGGATTGCCACAGTTTGTGACGGTTTTGTGACGGAAAACTGACGGAATGGGTGCTAGGCTCGACCTATGAGCGTGCTCACGGTCGAGGCCCAGCGGATGCGCGACGTGGCCCACCTGTCGGATGCGTTGATCGCGAAGGCCACCGGCGCGCGGCCCAGCACCGTGCGCGACTGGTTCGCGGGTCGCAGCAGCCCGACCGGCAAGCGGGCTGAGCGCCTCATCGAGCTGAGTGAGATGACCGACCGTCTCGCACGCGTCATGAAGGCGGAGTACATCCCGGTGTGGTTGCAGCGACCCGTCCCGGTCCTCGCCGACGAGAAGCCGATCGAGCTGCTCGCACGCGGCGACTATCGCCCGGTCGCCGAGGTCATCGCAGGACTCGAGTATCCCGGCGCCACCTGACCTGTGCCGCTTCCGGTGGGCTCGATCGCCGTCGTCGGCGAGTCGCGGAGTGGTACCGCTGGCTTGCGGAGAACGCGTTGCCTCCCGGCGACGGCATTCCGCACGATCACCATCGATGGCGCGTGTCCGTCGAAGTCGCCGATCTGAGCACGCCGGACCGCCTCGCGGCCGTGGGATTGCACGTGCCACGGCCGTCGTCCTCGACGTGGCGTACGTTCCAGACCGTGGGCGAGACGTTGTGGCGAGAAGGTTGGAGCGGGCTGCTCGCGCCCAGTGCTGCGCGTCCACGTGGCCGCGTGTTGTGTCTGTTCGCCGACGTCTGGCCGCCTGCTGGCAGCCGGCCGATCCGCATCGACGAGGTAGCCGACGTGCCGGTTCCCCCGACGGGGATGAACACGTGAGCGAGCGCGACTACGGCTCGCTGCCGCCCGACATGCCGGTGCCGATCGACGAGGGCGCGGCCGACCACCTGCCCGGCATGCGGCTGCCGGCGCTCGCGCTGCCCTCGACGCAGGGCGGGGAGGCGGACCTGGCGGCGCTCGCGGCGGCCGCCGGCACGTTGGTGCTCTACGTCTATCCGCGCACCGGGACGCCCGGCGAGCCGTCACCGGACGGCTGGGACGCGATCCCCGGCGCGCGCGGCTGCACGCCGCAGAGCTGCGCCTTTCGCGACCACCAGGCGGAGCTGCGCGCGCTCGGCGCCGAGGTCGTCGGGCTGAGCGCGCAGCCGGCGGCGGAGCAGGCCGCGTTCGCGGCGCGCGAGCACATCCCGTTCCCGCTGCTGAGCGACCCGACGCTGCGGCTTGCGAGCGCGCTGGCGCTGCCGACGTTCGAGGCCGGCGGCATGCGGCTCTTCAAGCGCATCACGCTCGTGATCGAGGACGGGGCGATCGCGAAGGCCTTCTATCCCGTCTTCCCGCCGGATCGGAACGCCGCCGACGTGCTCGCCTGGCTGCGCGGGCGCGGCTGAGGCCCCGCGGCCGGCGCGGCTGCCATCATCCCCATGTGACCGGGGATCCGTTCAGCGCTGCGTTGACGAACGAGCAGCAGCTGCGCGAGCTCTACGACGTGCCCAACGAGCGCGCCGTGCGCAAGCAGCTCGACCGCCTCGACGAGATGGCACGGCGGCTGATCGAGGTCGCGCCGATCGTGTTCGTCGCGAGCCACGACGCGGAGGGCCGCTCCGACGTCACGCCGCGCGGCGGCGAGCCCGGCTTCGTGACGGTGCTCGACGACGACCACGTCGCGATCCCCGACGCGACCGGCAACAACCGCCTCGACTCGCTGCAGAACGTCGTGGCGACCGGGTTCGCGGGCTTGATCTTCGTGATCCCCGGCCGAGATCAGACCCTGCGCGTCAACGGCCGCGCGTGCATCACGGCCGCCGCCGACGTGCTCGAGCGCCTGACGCCGGTCGGCAAGCCGCCGAAGAGCGCGATCGTCGTGCGCGCCGAGGAGGTCTACGCGCACTGCCCGAAGGCGTTCGTGCGCTCGAGACTGTGGGACCCGAAGACGTGGCCGGCAGCCGACGCGCAGCCGACGCCCGCCGAGGTCTCACTCGCCCACATGGGCCGGACCGACCCGTCGCTCACGCTCGCGGACGTCGAGCGCCAGCAGGCCGACGCGCTCAGATACCGGCTGGCGTGAGCTCCGCCGGCTATTCCGGCACCCCATTGCCGAGAAAGCTCGGCATCAAGCCCGGCCAGCGGATCGCGTTCCTCGACGCGCCGCCGCAGTTCGCGGAGGCGCTGGGGGAGCTGCCGGACGGCGTCGACCCGCCGCGCGCGACGGCGCGCGGGCCGCTCGACCTGATCGTCGCGTTCTTCGTCGAGCGCAGACGCCTGCGGAAGCGCCTGCCGAGACTGGTCGCCGCGCTCGACCCCGACGGCGCGCTGTGGATCGCCTGGCCGAAGCGCGCCTCGAGAGTCCCGACCGACGTCACCGAGGGCGTCGTGCGCGAGCTGGGACTCGCGGCCGGCGTCGTCGACGTGAAGGTGTGCGCGATCGATGCGACGTGGTCGGGACTGAAGCTCGTCGTGCGCCTGAAGGACCGCCCGCCGCGGTAGCGAACGGTGCCATGTGGGGAGACACACCCCACCGACCGCCGACACGAGGAGCCGCGATGCACAAGGTCAGGACCGGGGCAGACGACGTTCATGCCGCCGCCTACGCCGGTCGCTGGGTGGACCAGCCGGTGCCGAAGTTCGCGCTGCCGACGCGCGGCATGAGCGCCGACGCCGCCTACTGCCTCGTCCACGACGAGCTGAACCTCGACGGCAACCCCGCGCTCAACCTCGCCTCGTTCGTGACGCCGTGGATGGAGCCGCAGGCCGAGAAGCTCGCGACCGAGACGCTCGGCAAGAACATGATCGACCAGGACGAGTACCCGCAGACGGAGGCGATCCACGAGCGCGTCGTGTCGATGACCGGGCGCCTCTTCCACGCACCCCACGACGCGACGCCGGTCGGCACGGCGACGATCGGCTCCTCGGAGGCGATCATGCTCGCCTGCCTCGCGCACCGCCAGTCGTGGCGCGACCGGCGCAGAGCCGCGGGCGAGCCGATCGACAGACCGAACCTCGTGATCGGCGCAGACGTCCACACCTGCTGGGAGAAGTTCACCCGCTACTTCGACGTCGAGGCGCGCGTCGTGCCGATGAGAGAGGACTCCTTCACGCTCAGCGCCGCGGAGGTGGAGGAGGTCGTGGACGAGAACACGATCGCCGTCGGCGCGCTGCTCGGCACGACCTTCACCGGCCAGATCGACGAGCTGGCGGAGATCGACGCGCTGCTGCAGCGCCTGAGAGCGGACAAGGGCTGGCACGTCCCGCTGCACATCGACGCGGCCAGCGGCGGCTTCCTCGCGCCGTTCACGCGACCCGACCTCGCGTGGGACTTCCGTCTGCCGAGCGTGCGCTCGATCAACGTCTCCAACCACAAGTTCGGGCTCGTGTACCCGGGCATGGGGACGGTCGTCTTCCGGGACAGATCGGACCTGCCCGACGAGCTCGTGTTCCACATCAATTACCTCGGCGGCGACATGCCGAACTACTCGCTCAACTTCTCGCGGCCGAGCAACAGCGTGATCCTCCAGTACTACAACTTCCTCCGCTTCGGGAGAGAGGGCTACGCGCGGATCGCGCAGGCGATGGTCGACAACGCGCAGGCGCTGAGCGACGGCCTGCTCGCGACCGGCGCCTTCGAGGCGCTGCACGACCGCGAGAGCTTCCCCGTCGTCGTCATCCGCGCGAAGGACCCGAGACGGCACGACGTCTACGCGCTGTCGGACCGGCTGAGAGAGCGCGGCTGGATCGTGCCCGCCTACTCGCTCCCGCCGAACGCGGAGCACATCGAGGTGCTGCGGATGGTCGTGAAGGAGAGCTTCAGCCGCGACATGGTGGACCTGCTGCTCGACGACGTGCGCCGTGCGCTCGACGATGGCTCCGCGACCTCGCGCGAGAACGCTCCGGCGAAGGGCGAGAGAGCGCGCCCGGTCTGCTGAGGCAGCCCGCGGCGCTACTGCGCCGGGTCGCGGCCGTCGCGCGCGGCGCGCACCGCGCCCTCGACCGAGTGGCTCTTGATGAGCGCGTCGCGCAGGGCCTCGATCTCGGCGCGCTTGAAGCGGGCGTCTGATGGGGCTCCGCCGACGTCGCGGGGGAACGAGAGACGCTGCGCCCAACGTTCGAGCGCCGCCGGCGGGACCCCGAGCACCGCCGCCGCCTCGGCGCAGCTGAGGTCGTCGGCTGTGTCCTGCCACGCGTACGTTGTCGCGTTGCCACTCATGTGTGTGTCACCGTAAACCAGTAAGTGTGGGAATGCCAAGGTGAAACATGAATAAAAACGGCAGGAACCTCTACGGATCCTGTGCAGATGACCGCTCAGTACCCTTTTAGCATTCAACCAAACGCCGGCGATCACGACGCATGCGAATGATGTGACTCCAAATGGTGACATCGTCGAGGGAGACTGCGCGCGTGACCGCTCGTGACGCGGGGTACTCGCACCGCAGGACCTCGACCGAAAGGAAGCGCATGAGCCCTGACCCGCGTCACGAGCAGGAGGAGATCGACGCCGCGGCGGCGGAGGCCGCGCGCATCGGCGGCGTCGCCGGGGACGAGGACCTCGATCCGGCGCAGCGCCCGGTGATCGAGGGCGGCGGGGGCGAGGCGGAGGGCTTCGAGGAAGCCGAGCAGGCGCTCGTCGAGCACGCGACGCACGGCGACCAGCAGGCCGCGCACGCGATCCTGCACGACGCGGGACGCGCGGAGGAGCCCGGGGTGACGGCGGAGGACGCCGCGGGCGACGCGGAGCACAGCAGCGAGCTGTCCGACGACGAGTGACGCGAGGGGAGCTGAGGCGCCGCTCGAACGGGCGGCGCCGACGGGGCGGTTCCGCTAGCCGGCTTCGACCGCGGCCGGGTCGTCCACGATCTCGAGCCGCTCGTCGAGCCGCGTCATCTCGATGATGCGTTGGACGGTGGCCGAGCCGCGCACGATCACCAGGCGGCGCGCCTGCTCGCGCGCGCGGCCGTCGGCGGCGACGATGACGCGCAAGCCGGTCGAGTCCATGAAGGCCAGCTCGCGCAGGTCGAGGACGATCGTGGTGGGAGCCTCGCGCTCGATCCGCTCAAGCTCCTGCTCGACACGGGCCGCCCCGGCGATGTCGAGCTCGCCCGTGAGGGCGAGACGCACCGTGGCGCCCTCCGTCTGAGTCGTCAGGTCGAGCAGCTCCATCGCGCTTCAGTCACGATAGCGGCTTCGCGACGCGTGGTGCGAGGACCGGCCCCCTAGCGCTAGGCCAACCCCTCGGCCTCGTACTCGCGCAGGTAGCCCTCGAACAGGCGGCGATGGCCCTCCTCGTCGTGGAGGATCGCGATCACCATGTCCTGCGTGACCCAGTCGACGCCGTCGGTGATCTCGATGACGCGGTTGTAGTGCTCGATCGCGCCCGTCTCGGCCTCGATCACGCCGCGGATGACATGCACGATGTCGGTCTGGTGCTCGGGCGGCTGCAGGTACGACTGCTCGGCAGCGAACTCCTGCGAGCCCGGGACCACGCCGTAGAGCTCCTTGATGCGGTTGGCGAACTGCGTCGCGTGGCCGAGCTCCTCCTGGATGTCCTTCGCCAGCGACTCGACGATCTCCTGGGCGCGCACGCCGTCGGGGTTGATCGAGTTCGCGAGGTAGCTCATCACCGTCTCGAGCTCCATCCAGTAGGCCTTCTTGAGCAGCTCGATGATCTCTTGGCGCTTCTCGGCGTTCTCGTCGGAGAGGATGCCTTGGGAGCTCGAACGGACGGTCATAGATGCGCCTCCATGGGTCGGGTCGTCGCACTTCGGCATACCCGCCGCAGGGTGGGGGAAACGCGCCGCCGCCGGGCCGTCATCCCGGCGGTCTGCGGCGCCGTGTCGCCGGCGCGAGCGGCGGGCGCCGCAGCCGCGGCGACAGCGCGTCGGTCGCGCGGCGCTCCCACAGCTGGATGATCTCGGAGAGCGGCAGCTGCAGCCCGCGCTCGAGCTTCAGCAGGACGCGGAACGTGGGATTGATCTCGCCGCGCTCGATCGCGCCGACGTAGTTGCGGTGTAGGCCGGCGCGGAAGCCGAGCTCCTCCTGCGAGAGGCCGCGGCGGGCGCGCAGCTCGCGCACGGCGCGGCCGAGACGTGCGTGATCGGGTGAGTGCGTGTCGGGCTTCATGATGCCCGGCAGTCTCCAGCGAGGGGGCGGTGTGGTCTACAGCGCGGGTGACTGCAAATGCAACCAAATGTCGTGCCCGTTCAATTATGGGCACGACATGTGCGGTGCGCGGCCCCACTCGCCTGTGGCAATTTACAGCGGGGGCGTGCGCTGCGCCACGACGGGCTCGGTGCGGCCCCCGCGGTCCGCGCCAGCGGGTACAACTTCGCCGTGGACCCGTTGACGCCCGTGCGCGCGCTCGACCGCCTGCAGCGCCGGCGCGGCGTGCTGGGCTTCCCGGTCGGCGTCCTCAAGAAGTTCTCCGACGACCAGGCCGGACACCTCGCGGCGCTGATGGCCTGGTACGGCTTCTTCGCGCTGTTTCCGCTGCTGCTGGTGCTCGTGACGGTGCTCGGATTCGCGCTCAGAGGCAACCGCGACCTCTACCACGACATCGTCGACGGGGCCATCGGCCAGTTCCCGGTGATCGGCAGCGATCTGCGGGTCGACGCGCTCGGCGGGAGCACCGTGGCGCTCGTGATCGGCCTCGCCGCGGCGATCTGGGCGGGCCTCGGCATCACGCTCGCCGGTCAGCGCGCGATGGACCAGGTGTGGGACATCCCGCATCGCATGCGGCGCAACTTCCTCACGGCGCGCCTGCGCGGCCTGCTGATCCTGCTCGTGCTCGGACTGCTCAACGTGGCCGTCACGACGGCCGTCGGCCTGCTCGTCGGCGGGCTCGGCGGCACCGCCCTCAAGGTCGCCGGCTTCGCCGCGTCCGCGGTGCTCGACGTCGTGCTGTTCTGGGCCGTCTTCCGCATCTACACGTCCTCGACCGTCCCGACGCGGCAGCTGTGGCTCGGCATCGTGCTCGCCGCGGTCGGCTGGGCGGTGCTGCAGGCGATCGCCGGCATCTACGTCGACCGCGTCGTGCGCAGAGCGAACCAGACGTACGGTCTGTTCGCGATCGTGATCGGCCTGATGTCGTGGCTCTACCTCGGCGGGCAGATGCTGCTGTACTCGGCGGAGGCGAACGTCGTGCGCGCGCGCCGCCTGTGGCCGCGCAGCCTGATGGAGCCGGTCACCGCCGCCGACGTCCAGGCGCTGCGTGCCGCCGCGCGCGTGGAGGAGCGCCGCGAGGGGGAGCGCATCGAGGTGACGTTCGAGTCGCGCGACTAGGAAGCTGGAAACCGGAAACACCTCCTTGTAGCTCTGAGAGGAGGGCAAGATGTACGTACGCGCACGAATCGTGGGCGGGGCGCTCGCCGCCGTGCTCGCGCTCGTCGCTGCCGGCTGCGGCAGCGGTTCGGACAACAGCTCGACAGGCAGTTCCACGAGCGGCGGAGGCAGCGAGGGCGGCACCGCATCCGTGCTGATGGGCACGGCGCCGGACTACCTCGACCCGCAGCTCGGCTACACGACGCAGTCGGCCGAGCCCGACTGGATCACCTACACGCCGCTCGTCACCTATCGCCACGCGACCGGCACGACCGGCGGCGAGCTGATCCCCGGCCTCGCGACCGCGCTGCCGGAGGTGTCCGCAGACGGTCTCACCTACACGCTCACGCTGCGCAGAGGACTCACGTTCTCCGACGGCAGACCAGTGAGAGCAAGCGATTTCGCGTACACGATCCAGCGCGCGATCAGAGTCAACTGGGGCGGCAAGTCCTTCTACACGACCTACATCGACGGCGCCGCGGCGTATGACAGAGGCAGCGCCGACTCGATCTCCGGCATCAAGACGGACGACGCCACCGGCAGAATCGTGATCAGACTGACCGAGCCGTACGGCGGCTTCGCCAACGTGCTCGCCTTCCCGTCCTCGGGCCTCGTGCCGAGAGGGACGGCGATGAGAAACCTGTCGAACGATCCGCCGCCCGGCGTCGGGGCGTACATGTACACGCAGGCGTCGGCGAACCGCGGCTTCACGCTGCAGAGAAATCCGCGCTTCGCGAGATTCGGCATCCCCGACATCCCGACCGGTCACCTCGACACGATCAGAGTGACGATCGTCTCCAACACGCAGTCGGAGGCGCAGCGCGTGCTCAACAACGAGGCCGACGTGTTCGACGCCGGTGACACGCTGCCGCCGGCGCTGCTGCCGCAGATCGAGAGCCAGGCGAGAGACCGCTTCTCGCGCGAGCCGATCCCGTCGACCTTCTACTTCTTCCTCAACACGACGAAGGCGCCGTTCGACAACGAGAAGGCGCGGCAGGCGGTCAACATGGCGATCGACCGCGAGGCGATGGTGCGGCTCGCGAGCGGCTTCCTGGCGCCGACCTGCTGGTTCCTGCCGGACGGCATCGTGGGGCATCCCGGCAGCGACGTCAGATGCCCGTACGGCGACAGACCGGACCTGGCGGCGGCGAAGAGACTCGTGCAGGAGTCGGGCACAGCCGGCACCAAGATCACGGTGTGGGGCCAGGAGCGCAGCCCGCGGCGCGAGTACGTCGACTACTACACCGACCTGCTCAACAAGCTCGGCTACGACGCGACCGAGCGGATCATCGCCGACGAGGTCTACTTCCCGACGATCGGCAGCGGGCAGACGGATCCGCAGACCGGCTTCGCCGACTGGATCCAGGACTTCCCGAACCCGTCGGACTTCTACCTGCTGATGGACGCGCAGGCGATCCAGCCCACCAACAACCAGAACTTCAGCAAGGTGGACGACCCGCACATCCAGGCCGAGCTGAGAAGACTCAACCCGGTGCCGGCGACGAAGCTGGACAGCGTCGCCGACGAGTGGTCGGCGCTGGACCAGTACACGGCGAGAAGAGCGTACGTCGTGGTCTACGGCTCGCAGACGATGCCGAAGTTCTTCTCCGACCGGATGAGCTTCGACTCGGCCGTGTTCCACCCGACGTACCTCAACGACTGGTCGACGCTGCAGATGAGATAGGCGAGGCATGGCGACCGTCGACACCACCCTCCGCGCCGGGGCCCATGTGGCCTCCGGCGCGGATGCGCCGGTCGGCCTCAGCCCGAACCGGCTGGCGCTGCGGCGGCTGCGGCGCAACCGGGCTGCGCTCGCGTTCGGGGCGCTGTTCCTGCTGATCGTCGCGCTGTGCCTGTGCGCGCCGCTGTACGCCGACCACGTCGCGCACACGGGCCCGAACGCCAATCACGTGACGGACACGGTCACGGTCGGCGGCGTGCAGAAGGACGTCGTCTCGCCGACCGGCCAGCCGATCGGGCCCACCTGGCAGGGGAGATTCCTGCTCGGCGCCGACCAGAACGGCCGCGACATCGCGGTGCGGCTGCTGTACGGCGGGCGCAACTCGCTCGAGGTCGGCTTCCTCGCGACGCTGCTGACGATGGTGCTCGCGACGCTCGTGGGGATCGTCGCGGGCTACTTCCGCGGGTTCGTCGACGGCGTGCTCGCGCGCGTGCTCGACCTCATCTGGGCCTATCCGGTCGTGCTGCTGGGGATCGCGCTCGGCACCTCGCTCGCGCTCGGCGGGATCTCGATCGGGCCGCTGCACCTCAGCGGCAACTCGCTGTACGTGCCGGCGTTCATCATCGGCTTCGTCTACATCCCGTACGTCGCCAAGCCGATCCGCGGGCAGGTGCTGCGGCTGCGCGAGCAGGAGTTCGTCGACGCCGCGCGCGTGCAGGGGGCCGGGCCGCTGCGGATCATGTGGAGCGAGATCCTGCCGAACGTCTCCTCGACGATCGTCGTCTTCGTCCCGCTGATGGTCGCCAACGCGATCCTGCTGGAGGCGGCGCTGTCCTACCTCGGCGCCGGCGTGCAGCCGCCGAACCCGTCGTGGGGGACGATGATCTCCGACGGCATCCGGCTGATCCCGAGCGCGATGCACCTGACGTTCGTGCCCGGCGCGATGCTCGTGCTGGCGGTCCTCGGCATCAACGTCTTCGGCGACGGCGTGCGCGACGCGCTCGACCCGCGCGCGAGAGTGCGGCTCGCGGACGTGCAGGAGCGAGAGGAGATCGGGCGATGACGCGCTTCGTCGTACGCCGCCTGCTGTCGATGGTGCTCGTGCTGTTCGCGATCTCGGTGCTGACGTTCCTGATCTTCCAGGCGATTCCGAACGGCGATCCCGCGCAGCGGATGGCGGGTCGGCTCTCGACGCCGGAGACGGTCGCCGCGATCAGACGCACCTGGGGCTTCGACGACCCGCTGTGGCAGCAGTACCTGACGACGATGAAGAAGATCTTCACGGGCGACGTGTTCTCCTACACGCAGCAGGTCAACGTGCTGCAGGAGGTCTGGCACGACCTGCCGGCGACGCTGTCGCTCGCGATCGGGGCGGGGATCATCTGGCTGGCGCTCGGCGTCCTGTTCGGGCTGCTGAGCGCGCTGCACGCGGGCCGCTTCACCGACCGCGCGCTGACGGTGCTCGCGCTCGTCGGCGTCTCGACGCCGGTGTTCCTGCTCGGCGCCGTCGCGCTCTACTTCCTCGCGTTCAAGGTGCAGCTGTTCCCGAACGGCGGCTACGTGCCGCTGACGCAGGACCCGGTCGACTGGGCCTACCACATGATCCTGCCGTGGCTCGTGCTGAGCGTGCTGTTCATCGGCATCTACTCGCGCGTGCTGCGCTCGAACCTGCTCGATGCGATGAGCGAGGACTACGTGCGCACCGCGCGCGCGAAGGGGATCTCCGAGCGGCGGGTGCTCGTGCGGCACGTGCTGCGCAACTCGCTGATCCCGATCGTCTCGCTGTGGTCGCTGGACTTCGCGGCGGTGATCGGCGGCGGCGCGATCCTCACGGAGTCGGTCTTCAACCTGCAGGGCGTCGGGCAGTACGCGGCCGAGTCGATCCAGCAGTTGGACGTGCCGCCGGTTTTGGTGATCGTGATGCTGGGCGCGTTCGCCGTCGTCGTCCTGAGCGCGCTGACGGACGTCGTGTTCGCGCTGCTCGACCCGCGGATCCGGCTGAGTGGGCGATGAGCGACCACCTCCTCACGGTCGAGGACCTGCGCGTCGGCTTCCGCACCGAGGACGGCCTCGTGCAGGCGGTCGACGGCGTCTCCTTCCACGTCGACGCCGGCGAGGTGCTGGCGATCGTCGGCGAGTCCGGCTGCGGCAAGTCGGTGACGGCGATGACGCTGATGGGCCTCACGCGCTCGCCGAACGCGCGCTTCGAGGGCCGCGCGACGTTTGCGGGGCACGAGCTGGTGAGCGCCTCCGACGACGAGCTGCGGCGGCTGCGCGGGGCGCAGATCGCGATGGTCTTCCAGGATCCGATGACGGCGCTCAACCCGGTGCAGCGGATCGGCCCGCAGATCGCGGAGCAGATCCACGCGCACGAGCGGATCTCCAAGGACGGCGCGCTCGAGCGCGCCCGCGAGCTGCTCGAGCGGGTCGGGATTCCGCGGCCGGCCGAGCGGCTGCGCGCGTTCCCGCACGAGCTGTCCGGCGGCATGCGCCAGCGCGTGATGATCGCGATGGCGCTGACGTGCGGGCCCGACCTGCTGATCGCCGACGAGCCGACGACGGCGCTCGACGTGACGATCCAGGCGCAGATCCTGGAGGAGGTCAGACGCCTGCGCGAGGAGACGAACGCCGGCGTGATCCTGATCACGCACGACCTCGGCGTCGTCGCCGACGTCGCGGACCGCGTCGCCGTCATGTACGCCGGGCAGATCGTCGAGCAGGGGACGCTGGACGACCTCTTCTACGACCCGCGGCATCCCTACACGTGGGGGCTGCTCGGCTCGATCGCGCGCATCGACGGGCTGCGGCCGTCGCGCCTGGCGGCGATCGCGGGCACGCCGCCGTCGCTGGCCGATCCCCCGCGGGGCTGTCGCTTCCGGCCGCGCTGCCCGCACGCGTTCGCGCAGTGCGGCGAGGTGCCGCCGCTCGAGCCGTCCGGCGAGCCGCACCGCGACCGCTGCTGGCTGCCGCTCGAGGAGAAGCGCGGCAAGCGCGAGGTCGACGGGCGGATCGGGCTGACGAGCGGACAGGCGGGGAGGGCGGCGTGAGCGCTCCGCTCCTCGAGGTCGACCACCTCGTCGTGCACTTTCCGATCAAGCGCGGGGTGCTGGTGGACCGCACCGTCGGCAACGTCCATGCCGTCGACGACGTGTCGCTGAGCCTCGCGGAGGGCGAGACGCTCGGCATCGTCGGCGAGTCCGGCTGCGGCAAGACGACGCTCGCGCGCACGGTCGCGCGCCTGGAGGAGGCGACGGAAGGGGAGATCCGCTTCCACGGCGTGGACATAACGCACGAGCACCGACGCGGGCTCGCGTCCGTGCGCAGAGAGCTGCAGATGGTCTTCCAGGACCCGCAGGCGTCGCTGAACCCGCGCAAGCGCGTCGGGCAGATCGTCGGCGCGCCGATGCGGCTGCAGCACGTGGACGGCGACATCGAGGCGCGCGTGCGCGAGCTGCTGGAGCGCGTCGGGCTGCATGCCGAGCACGCGAACCGCTTCCCGCACGAGTTCTCCGGCGGACAGCGCCAGCGGATCGGGATCGCGCGCGCGCTCGCGACCGGTCCGCGCCTGATCCTGCTCGACGAGCCCGTCTCCGCGCTCGACGTCTCGATCCAGGCGCAGGTCGTCAACCTGCTCGACGACCTGCAGGACGAGCTGCAGCTCAGCTACGTGTTCGTCGCGCACGACCTGTCCGTCGTGCGGCACGTCTCCGACCGCATCGCGGTCATGTACCTCGGCAAGATCGTCGAGTCGGCGCCGGCCGAGGAGCTGTACGTCAAGCCGATCCACCCGTACACGGCCGCCCTGCTCGACGCGGTCCCGATCCCCGATCCGCGCGAGAACCGCGCGCGCAGACGGCACGTGGTCGGCGGCGAGCCGCCGAGCCCGATCGACCCGCCGAGCGGCTGTCGCTTCCGCACGCGCTGCCCGCGCGCGAGCGAGCTGTGCGCGCGCGTCGAGCCGCCGCTGACGGCCTATCCCGGCGGCCACCTCGCCGCCTGCCACCACCCGCTGAACGTCAGCGACGAGGAGGTCAGAGGGGCGACACGCTCGCCGCTCAGCCCCGCCAGCGCGGGGGCGGAGACCCCTTAGGAAGCTCCAAGGCATCGGAGGCGTGCGCTACCTTGCGCCGCTCGCTGCGTTAGGACCCGTGCCGCTCCGCGCGGCATACCCACCCAGCCAGTCGAAGGAGGACGCTTTCGTGCGCCATCGGATCCTGCTCGTCGTCGTGTCATGCCTCGCCCTGCTCGTCCCGGCTGCGGCCGCGAACGCGAACGGCAGGCAGTTCACGACCGTCGAGGCCCCGTCGGAGCTGCTGTTCGGCGGCTCGCCCGATGCCGGCCTGGACCAGATCGAGAGCCTCGGCGCGACCGCGATCCGGCTGCAGCTGCCGTGGAGCCTCGTCGCCCCCGATCCGACCGCCAAGCGCGCGCCGTCCTCCTTCAACCAGACCGACCCGAACGCCTACCCGGCGGCCAACTGGGCGCGCTTCGACGCCGCGATCGACGGCGCGCGGGCGCGCGGCCTGAAGGTCTACGTGACGCTCACGGGCCCGGCTCCGCGGTGGGGGACGGCGGCGAAGAAGGACCAGCTCACGAAGCCCGACCCGGCCGCCTTCAGCCGCTTCGCGACGGCCGCCGGCCGGCGCTACGGCGACAAGGTGTCGTGGTGGTCGATCTGGAACGAGCCGAACCTCGGCAAGCTGCTGAAGCCGATCAAGGGCCTCGAGAGCGCGAAGGTCTACCGCCAGCTGTACCTGCAGGGGTACCAGGGCCTGCGCGGGGCGGGCGTGCGCGCGCCGATCCTGATCGGCGAGCTGGCGCCGATCGGCAACGGGATCCCGAGCACCGGCACGATCCATCCGCTGCAGTTCCTGCGCACGGTGCTCTGCCTCGACGGCAGCTACAAGAAGTCGCGCACCTGCGGGAAGGTGCCGACGCAGGGCTTCGCGATGCACCCGTACACGACGGCGGCCGGGCCGCTGTTCCAGCCGGCGAACCAGGACGACGTCACGATCGGCGTGCTGCCGCGGCTCGTGAAGGCGCTCGATCGCGCCGCGGGCGCGGGCGCGCTGCCCAGCCGGCTGCCGATCTACGTCAGCGAGTTCGGCGTGCAGAGCTATCCCGACCGCGTCTCCGGCGTGCCGCTGCCGACGCAGTCCGACTACCGCTCGATCGGCGAGCACATCGCCTGGGGCAACAAGCGCGTGAAGTCGTTCTCGCAGTACCTGCTGCGCGACGACCGCACGATCGCGGGCGGCTTCGGAGCCTTCGAGTCCGGCCTCTTCCTGTTCAAGAACAACGCGCCGAAGCCCGCCTACTTCGGCTTCCGCCTGCCGCTGGTTGTGTCGAAGGGGCATGGGAGCAATGTCTCGCTGTGGGGCTTCGTGCGCCCAGCTCACGGGCGCGCCGGCAGCGTCGAGATCCAGGTCAAGGACCGCGGGCGCGACTGGGCGAAGCTCGCGACGCAGCGCTACGGCGGCAGCGGCTACTGGAAGCGCAGCGCGACGACGAAGTCCGGGCGCCAGTTCCGCGTCGTCTGGACCGATCCGGCGAGCGGCACGCAATACGAGGGCTCTGCCACGGTCGCTCGCTAACGTGCGGCGCCCGCATGGGCGCTCTCACGTCTGACAACCGACGCACGCTGAAGCTCGCCGCGATCGGCACGTCCGGCGGGCTCTTCAGCGGTCTGTTCGGCGTCGGCGGCGGCGCCGTGATGGTGCCGCTGCTGCTGCTGTGGCTCGCCTACGGCGAGCGCGAGGCGGCGGCCACGTCGCTCGGCGCGATCGCGATCGTGTCGTGCTTCGGGGCCGCTGCGCAGGCCGTCTACGGAAACGTCGACGTGCGCGACGGGCTGCTGCTCGGCGTGCCGGCCGTCGGCGGCGTGCTGCTCGGCACGTGGGTCCAGCAGCGCATGCCCGCCGACGCGATCGCGCTCGTGTTCGCCGTGCTGCTGGCCGCGGCCGCCGTGCAGATGGTGCTTGCGTGATCGTCGCGGCGCTCGTCGGCGTGCTGGCCGGATTCTCCGCCGGGCTGCTGGGGATCGGCGGCGGGATCCTGCTCGTCCCGGCTTTGACGATCCTGCTCGGACACGATCAGGTGGTGGCGGAGGCGACGTCGCTGCTGGCGATCGTGCCCGTCGCGCTCGTCGGCAGCTGGCGCCAGCGCGTCTACGGCAACCTGCGGCTCGGCGACGCCGGCGTGATCGGCGTGCTGTCGGTGCTCGGCGTGCTCGCCGGCGTCGCGCTCGCGAACGCGCTGCCGGAGCGGGTCCTGAAGATCGGCTTCGCGCTGCTGCTGCTGAACATGTCGCGCCAGCTCGTGCAGCGCGGGCTGGCCGGCCGCCGCGCGCGCGTCGCGGCCTGAGCCGTTCGTCCGGTCGGGCTCAACTTCTCGCGTCGGCTGCCGACTGACGAGGGCGTGAGAGGTTTCCTGGGTGTTCGCTGGTCGGTCGGGCGCAAGCTCGGCCTCGCCTTCGGGGGCGTCGTCTGCTTCCTCGTCGGCGTCTCGATCGTCGCGCTGCACGCGATCGACTCGCTCCGCGACGACCACGACCGCGTGATCACGACGCTGCCGCCGCTGGCGAGCGCCGACGAGCAGCGGATCGCGCAGGCGAACGACAGCTTCCAGTCGACGGTCAGCTCCACGCGCCTGCTGATCGTCGTCGCGACGATCGCCGGCGCGCTGCTCGCGATCGGCGTCGCGATCTGGATCACGCTCGCGCTGCGGATGAGGGTGCGCCGGGTGCTCTCGCGCCTGCAGCACCTGCGCGACGACGACGTGCGCGGACTCGCCGACGGGCTCGAGGCGGTCGCCAACGGCGACATGACGGTCGAGGTGCGCACCTCGACGCGTCCGATCAAGCGCATCTCCAGCGACGAGATCGGCGAGGTCTCGCTCGCGGTCAACTCGATCCACGAGACGACGCTGACGTCGCTCGACGCCTACAACCGCATGCGCGCCCGCGTCGCGACGATCCTCGCCGAGATCGCGCACAGCTCCGCGAGCGTCGCCGCCGCCTCGCAGCAGATGGCAACCACTTCGGAAGAGACGGGCCGCGCGATCGGCGAGATCGCGACGACGGTGGGGGAGGTGGCCCAGGGCGCCGACCGCCAGGTGAGATCCGTGCGCGAGGCGCGCGAGCTGACCGCCGAGGTCGCCGCCGCCACGCAGCAGAGCGCGGGCGACGCGCAGGAGACGGCGAGCGCCGCGCAGCAGGCGCGCGCGGTCGCGGAGGAGGGCGCGATGACGGTGACGCGCGCGACCGAGGCGATGCGCGCCGCGCGCGACGTCTCCAGCGAGGCGACCGGCGCGATCCGCGAGCTCGGCGAGAAGTCCGAGCGGATCGGCGGGATCGTCGGCACGATCACCGGGATCGCCGAGCAGACCAATCTTCTGGCATTGAACGCGGCGATCGAGGCCGCGCGCGCCGGCGAGCAGGGCCGCGGCTTCGCGGTCGTCGCCGAGGAGGTGCGCAAGCTGGCCGAGGAGTCGCAGCGCGCCGCCGGGTCGATCGCCGCGCTGGTGAGCGAGATCCAGAGAGAGACCGGCCGCGTCGTGGCCGTCGTCGAGACGGGCGCGCGCCAGACGGAGGACGGCGCCGTGACGGTCGAGCAGGCGCGCGCGTCGTTCGAGCGCATCGGCGGCTCGGTCGAGAACATGCACGAGCGCGTCGAGCGGATCGCGCTGTCGATCGAGCAGATCGCCGGCCGCGCCGCGCGCATGCAGGAGTCGATGGCGCAGGTCGCCGCGGTCGCCGAGCAGTCCTCGGCCTCGAGCGAGCAGGTCTCCGCCTCCACGCAGCAGACCTCCGCCGCCACCCAGCAGGTCGCCGCCTCCGCGCAGGAGCTGGCGAAGACGGCCGAGGAGCTCGACAGTCTCGTCGGCCAGTTCACGTTGGCCTGAAGCGACGACGCGCGGAAGGCGCGATCCATAGGCTTCCCGCATGGGCGGGGAGGACGTGCAGCCGACGGCGGAGCTGTCGCTCGCCGAGCGCACGGATCCGGAGCGCCTCAAGGCGCGCCCGACGTGGCGGCTCTGCCGGGCGCATCCGGCGGTCGGGCTGCAGGAGACCGAGGCCGACTACGTCGGCGCGCTTGAGCCGCACGAGCTCGGCGTCCCTTGGCTCGCGCTGGCGCCAGGCGAGCAGCGGGCGCGCGAGCTCGACTATCTGCGCGCGCTGCTGCGATACGCCGCCGCCTGTCCGGGCGCGCGCTTCGAGGCCGGTTGGCAGGACGACGCTGAGCGCACGGTGGCGCTGGCGGGCCGCTGCGGCACGACGCTGACACCTGAGCAGACGGCCGCGGGGTCGTTGACCGAGGCTGCTGTCGAGGCTCTGCTCGAGACGCTCCCCGAGCTGTGGGTCGTCGAGGGCGGCGACCGCCTCGTCATCTGGGGCGAAGTCTCGCCGACCGCGATCGGTGTGTGGATGGACCGCTGGAAGGCGCCGGCCCTGGAGCGCGAGCTGCTCGACTGCGTGCACGACGAAGCGGAGCGCCGCACGCAGGCGGTGTCGGCCGCGCCGGACGTCCGTCGCCGCCGCGAGCTCGATCGCACGCTGCGCGCTCACGTGCTGGTCGTCTGGAGCGGTCATGGCTCGAAGGTCGTGTTCGCCGCTCTCGGCCTCGCCGTGCTGCTCGGCTGGCACCCGTTCGGCGACGGCGACCTGGCCGACGGTGCGGTGCGGATCGTCGGCGCGCTGGTGCTTCTGATCGTCGTCGACCGTCTCGTCAGAGGCTGGTACCGCCGCGGGGATCAGCACGAGTGAGCGTGCTGCAGGCGGGCGGGCCCTTGCTGGCGCCCGCCCTTGCAACCCGCCCGGTCATAGATCGCCACTGAACTGCAACGTCCCAGGACTTGTGTCTGATGCCTGGGCAACCTGACACTCCCGACCGCCGGGACGGGCCGCCGGCCCGAGGGCCGGCGCGTTGCCCGGCTGGGCTCCGAGGAGCCCCGGCCGAGTGGGCGATCCGCCGGACCCCGAAGGATACTCCGAGCATGCCGGTGGGCTCACAGGCGCAGGTTCCGGGCTGGCGCGGAGGGACGAACGGGAACTTCGCCGCCGCCGTCTACGGCTCGATCCTCGCGGCCGGCGTCGTCGCCTCGCTCGACGTCGGCGACGTCGACGACGGCACGATGACGATCACGCTCGGCGGCACGATGCTCGTCTTCTGGCTCGCGCACGTGTGGTCGGAGGCGATCGCCGACCGCATGCAGGACCCGCGGCCCTACAGCTGGAGGCGGATGCGCGCGGTCGCGGCGTGGCACTGGCCGATGATCCAGGCGGCGTTCGGGCCGCTCGGCGCGCTCGTGCTCTCCGACCTCGGGGTGTGGACGCTGAGCACGGCCGTGACGGTCGCGCTCGGGATCAGCATCGCGCAGCTCGTCGGGTGGGGCATCGCCGTCGGGCGGCGCACGTTCGACGGCTGGCCGGCGGCGCTGCTGTCAGGCGCCGTCGACGGTCTGCTGGGCCTGGCGATCGTCGTGCTGAAGACGCTCGTGCATTGAACGCCTGCGCGGGTCGCCGTCAGTACGCGTCCGGGGGCGGCGGGGGAGGCTGGCGCGTCGCGTTGCGCGCGCTGACCATCATCGCGAGGCCGATCACCAGCCCGACGGCCCCGACGAGCATCAGGATCACGCCGACCACCTGCAGGTCGACGCCTGCCACATGGGCCGTCACGGCGAACTTGAGGATCGCGCCGACCGCGATCAGGAAGAGGCTCGAACCGATCGTCATGGCCCGATCCTGCCCGCGTCGAGCGGCGCGCAACCGGAGATGCGTCCATTTCCGCCGCCACACGTCGCCGCCGCCCGGGCGACGGGCTAGCATCCGTCTGCCGAGCGGTCGCGCGCCAGCGCTCGAAAGGGCTCAAGCGGCCACGGTTCGTTGCCGATGACGAGAGAGCGAATGTCCACGCAGGACCACACGCCTGAAGAGTCCGACGACCTCGCGCGCAAGCGCGCCGAGCGTGCGTCCGCGGGCGAGCCCGAGCTGCGTGAGCGCGTGCGCCAGGAGAACCGCCGCACCGCACGCCGCCTCGCCGCGGCCGAGCGCGCACGCCGCCGCTCCGGTCCGCCGCTTCCGCCGACGCCGCCCGGCGGCGGCGGCGGCAGCGTCGGCGCTGCCTGATCCATAGCGGGCCCGCGAGGGCGTGCTACGCTGTGCCACATGGACGTCTCGGTCCGAGAGCTTCGCAACCACACCGGACGCGTCGTCTCGGCGATCGAGGCGGGGGAGCCCGTCGTGCTGACGGTCCATGGCCGGCCGGTCGCGGACATCGTCCCGCGCGTCCAAGCCAGTGAGCGACGGCCGAGCGAGCTGCTGCTCACCGAGCTCGCCGCGATCAGTGCCCGCGCGGCAGAGCTGCAGGTGCAGTCCGACGCCGCCGACTTCGACGTCGGCTGGACGACGGACGACCTGCCCGGATGAGCGGCTACATCGCGGACACGAGCGTCTTCGTCGCCGCGGAGCAGCGGCGCCCGCTCGGAGAGCCCCCGGCCGGGGACGCGCGGATTTCCGTAGCGACCCTGACTGAGCTGCTCGTCGGCGTCCGCCGGGCCGCACGCGACGACGTGCGCCTCGTGCGCGAGGACACGCTGCGATCTGCTCGTCGCTTCATCGCGCTGCCGTACGACTCAGCGGTTGCCGAGCGACTCGCGAGGATCGTCGCAGTGGCACGCGAGCGCAGACGGCGCGCTGGAGTGATGGACGCGATCATCGCGGCGACCGCGCTCGCGCACGATCTCGTCGTCTGGACGCAGGACGACGACTTCGCCGTGCTCGCCGAGCTCGAGCCGGCGTTGCGAGTCCACCGCGGCTGAATCGCCTGGGGAGAGCGATGCCGCCGGGCTCAACGCCCTCTCGCAATGCTCGATAATCGATCTTATGTGTACTAGTACGTGCGTTCCGGCCAGGTGGCGGCGTTGTCTACGCTCACGACCAGCCGCACGGATGTCGAGAACCACTGACTGGCTCCGCTCACCAGGTGAACGGCCTCGACAGGCGCGGCCCACGACACCAGGAGATCACGATGCCGAAGTACCTGCTGCTCAAGCACTACCGCGGCGGCCCCGAGCCGTTCCGTCCCGTGCCCCCGATGGACCAATGGGCGCCCGAGGACGTGGAAGCGCACATCGCCTTCCAGAATCACGTCAGCGAGCTGCTCGAGCAGAACGGCGAGTACGTCGACACGCGGGCACTCGCGCCGGCGCGCACCTGGGTGCGCTACGGCGGCCCGGACGCCGCTCCCGTCACCACCGACGGCCCGCACCCCGAGACGAGCGACCTGGTCGCCGGCTGGTGGATGATCGACGTCGAGTCGCGCGAGCGGGCGCTCGAGATCGCGGCCTACGCCTCCTCAGAGCCCGGCCCGGGCGGGGAGCCGATGTACGAGTGGATCGACGTCCGGGAGATCATGTGGGAGCGTCCTCAGACGACTGACGCGGCGTGATCGACGAGTCGACGCGACGGCTGGACGAGGGCGCGCTGCGCGCCCTCGTCCCGCGGGTGCTCGCGGGCCTGGTCCGGCGGGGCGAGGACTTCGACGCCGCCGAGGACGCGCTCCAGGAGGCGCTGCTGGAGGCGCTGCGGGTCTGGCCCGAGCACCCGCCGCGCGACCCGCGCGCGTGGCTGGCGACGGTGGCGACGCGGCGGCTCGTCGACGCCCGCCGCAGCGAGGCGGCTCGTCACCGCCGCGAGGAGGCGGTGCTGCACGAGCCGCCGCCCGGACCCACCGAGGAGGGTGACGACACCCTCTTCCTGCTCTTCTGCTGCTGTCACCCCGACCTCGCACCTGCGTCCCAGGTGGCGCTGACCCTGCGCGCCGTCGGCGGCCTCACCACGCGGGAGATCGCGGACGCCTTCTACGTTCCCGAGGCGACGATGGCGCAGCGGATCAGCCGCGCCAAGCGCACGCTGCACGGGCGGCAGCTGGACCAACCCGGTGACCTCGCCGTCGTGCTGCGCGTGCTCTACCTCGTCTACACGGCCGGGCATGCTGGCCCGCCCGACCGGATGGATCTGGCCGCCGAGGCGATCCGACTCGCCCGCCAGCTCACCCTCGCCACGGACGAGCCCGAGGCGCGCGGGCTGCTCGCGCTGATGCTCCTCAACCACGCCCGCCTCCCGGCGCGGCTCGACCCCGAGGGGCGGATCGTCACGCTCGACCGGCAGGACCGCGGCCTGTGGGACACGCGCGAGATCGCCGAGGGCGTGCGCGTGCTGCAGTCGGCGCTGGCCGTTCAGCGCCCGGGCCGCTACCAGGTCGAGGCCGCGATCGCCGCCCTGCACGACGATGCGGCGAGCGCCGAGGAGACGGACTGGCCGCAGATCCTCGCCTGGTACGACGACCTCGTCGCGCTGGCCGAGGACCCCGTGCGCCAGGATCCTGCCGCGGTGCTCGGCCGCGCGGTCGCGGTCGGCCACGTCCTCGGCCCCGCCGCCGGGCTGCGCGAGACCGATCGGCTGCGCGATGCGATCGGCGAGCGGCACCGCTGGCACGCCGTCCGCGGGCACCTGCACGAGCTCGACGGCGACCTGCTCGCCGCCGCCACGGCCTACGCCGAGGCCGCCCGCCGGGCCACGAGCGTCGCCGAGCGCGACCACCTGGTGCGCAAGGCCGCCCAGGCGCGAGCTGTCGTCAGCCGCCCCAGCTCGGCTCGCTGCC
This sequence comes from uncultured Actinomycetes bacterium, assembly GCA_963812435.1. Classification (GTDB taxonomy): domain Bacteria; phylum Actinomycetota; class Thermoleophilia; order Solirubrobacterales; family Solirubrobacteraceae; genus Conexibacter. Next base: position 265,923 of record CAWEUZ010000005.1, on the reverse strand, counting down.
GTGCTTGACGAGCACGGTCGCTCTGCCGCCGCCGAACGGAATCGTCGCGACCGACTGGTGCTCGGGGTCGTCGAAGTAGCCGCGCTGCACGAGCACCGTCGAGCCGTCCGGCGACAAGGCGCTGCCGATCGTGCCGTCGACTCTGCCGGTCAGATCGCGTGCGCGCCCGCTTCCGACGTCGACCGTCCACGCCTCGCTGGTGTCCTGGCCGCCGTACTCCGCGAGCAGGCGGCTGCCGTCGGCCGACCAGTCCGTCGCCGTCAGGCCGCTCAGCAATCTCGGAACTCTCATGTGCGTCAGCTGGCGCACGCCGCCGCCGTCCGGCTGCATCACGCGCAGCTGGTACACGGGCGCGTCGTTTCTGCGCAGCCGCTCGCGCGTGTAGGCGATCTGCGTCGGGCCCCAGACCGGGTACAGGCTGCGGCCGTCGTGCGTGACCGCTCTGGCGCCTGAGCCGTCGGCGGCTGCGACGAACACGTTCACCGGCGCCGACAGGCGCGCCGACTTCGAGCGCGCGTAGGCGATCTGTCTGCCGTCCGGCGAGAAGCTCACGCCCTGGATCTGGCCGCGCGCGACGACGCGGCGCGTGCCGGCGGCGACGTCGATCACGACGAGCCGGGTCGTGTCCACCGTGACCGCGAGCTGCGTCCCGTCGGCGGACCACACGAGCGGGCCGATCGAGTCGCTCGCGGGCACGAGCGTGCGCGCGGCGCCGCCGGTCGCCGGGCGCACGACGAGCGAGGTCCCGGCTCTCGTGTAGGCGGTGACGATCGCGACGCTGCCGCCGTCCGGCGAGATCGCGGCGTCGATCCCGCGGCCGAGCGAGATCGCGCCGCCGCCGTCGGCGTTTGCGACGTGCACGACCGGGTGCAGCTTGGCGATCCCGGTCACGTACGCGAGCTTGGCGGGCACGGCGGCGGTCGCGCCGGCCGCGGGCACCAGCACCAGCGCAAGCGCGGTCGCGAGCGCCGCGATCAGGTTCCATCGGTGCGTCGTGCCGTGCATGCTCGCTCCCAGGTCAAGTCGTCGGATCCACGCGCTCGGCGCGCTGGCCCGTCGCTTCGCGCGGGCGCCGGCTATCTTCGACACATGACCGATCTCACCTGTCCCAGCGGCGTCTGCGGCGCCGACGTGCCGCCGCTCGTGGGCAGCGTGCTGACCGGTACCGGCCTCACGCTCGCACAGGCGGCCGCCGCGCTCGAGCGCGGCGAGACGCCGCCGCTCACCGACGTGCAGCGGCGGCTCGTGGACGAGTGGTCGCTGCAGCAGCTCGCTGCGCAGCGGTGAGCGCCGTCACGGCGGCGGCGTCCACCGCGGCGCGGCCGCAGGTCGGACTGGACCGCCGCGGGATCGCCGCGCTCGCCGTCGGACACGCCTGCGTCGACGTCGCGCAGGGCGCCGTGCCCGCCCTCATCCCCTTCCTGATCCGCGACCGCGGCTGGAGCTATGGAGCCGCGGCCGCGCTCGTGCTTGCGATGACGGGCTCCTCCTCCCTGCTGCAGCCGCTGTTCGGCTTCCTCGCCGACCGCCGCTCGCTCAGCTGGCTGCTGCCCGGCGGCGTCGTGCTGGCGGCCGTCGGGATCGCGCTGACCGGGCTCGTCGAGAGCCATGCGCTCACGTTCGCGCTCGTCGCGCTGGCGGGGCTCGGCGTCGGCGCCTATCACCCCGAGGGCGCGCGCTACGCGAACTACGTCTCCGGCGACCTGCGGGCCAGCGGCATGAGCCTGTACTCGGTCGGCGGCAACGTCGGCTTCGCGCTCGGGCCGATCCTCGTGACGCCGCTGGTGCTGACGGTCGGGTTGAGCGGGACGCTGTGGCTGCTGCTGCCGATGCTCGCGGTCGCGGTGCTGCTGACGCGCGAGCTGCCGCGACTGCGGAGCTTCCACCCGGAGCGGCGTGCGGCGGCGGCGGCGGACCTCGACGGCGCGCAGCCGAGACCGCAGCCCGACCGCTGGGGCCCCTTCACCCGCGTGGCGACGATCGCCGGCGTCCGCTCGGGCGCCTACTTCGGCCTGCAGGCGTTCATCCCGTCCTACTTCATCACGCACTTCGACAGCTCGACCGGCGTCGCGAACGCGGCGCTCACGGCCCTCCTCGTCGCGGGCGCGCTCGGGACGCTCGTCGGCGGCCGGCTCGCGGACCGCGTCGGGCGCCGGCGCATCCTGATCGCGTGCAACGCCGTGCTGACGCCGTTGATCCTGCTCGTCCTGGTCGTCGGCGAGCCGGCCGCGTTCGCGCTGCTCGCGCTCGTCGGCTTCTTCACCGTCGGCACCTTCTCGATCACGGTCGTGCTCGGCCAGGAGTACCTCCCGAACCGCATCGGCATCGCCTCGGGCGTGACGCTCGGCGCCGCGATCGGCGTGGGCGGCGTCGTCGCGGCGCTGCTGGGCCTGCTCGCCGACGCGGTCGGCCTCACGCCGGTGCTGATCGTGATCGCGGCGCTGCCGCTGCCCGCGCTCGCGCTCTCGATCGCGCTCCCGCGCGAGCGGATCCGCTCAAGCCATTAGGCTGCGCGCATGGCGAGAGCACGCGGCGGGATCGACCTCGGCGGGACGAAGATCCAGACGGTCGTCGTCGACGCCGACAGCCAGGTCCTCGGACAGGCGCGGCACCCGACGCCGACGAGCGGCGGCCCGGCCGACGTGGCGGCGGCGATGGCCGCGGCGCTGCACGAGGCGGCGGACGCGGCGGGGGTCGAGCCGTCCGCGCTGATGGGCGTCGGCGTCGGCTCGCCCGGCGCGATCGACGCCGAAGCCGGCACCGTCAGCGGCGCGCGCAACCTGCCCGGCTGGGCCGGCACGTTCGCGCTCGCGGAGCGGCTCGGCGAGCAGCTCGGCACGCCCGTCTCGCTCGGCAACGACGTGCAGGTCGCGACCGACGCGGAGGTCGCGCTCGGCGCCGGCCGCGGCTACCGCTCGCTGCTCGGCGTCTTCTGGGGCACCGGCGTCGGCGGCGGCATCGTGCTCGACGGCAAGCCCTGGCTGGGCCGCGGCGCCGCCGGCGAGATCGGCCACATGGTCGTCAAGCGCGGCGGGCGCAGATGCCCGTGCGGGCGCCACGGCTGCCTCGAGGCGTACGCCGGCCGCGCGGCGATGGAGGCGCGCGCCAGAGAGAAGCACGCCGACGGCCACAAGACGGACCTCTTCAAGCTGATGGAGCACCACGACCGCACGCGCCTCACGAGCGGCATCTGGGCGCGCGCGCTCGAGCACGGCGACAAGCTCGCGACCGAGCTGATCGACGAAGCCGTCGAGGCGCTCGGCGCAGGCGTGGCCTCGGCCGTCAACCTGCTCGACTGCGAGGCGGTCGTGATCGGCGGCGGGCTCGGCGTGCGCTTCGGCGAGCCGATGGTCGCGCGCATCGCCGAGGCGATGCAGCCGCATCTGTTCGTCGACGCGCGCCCGCCGGCGATCAGGCTGGCCGCGCTCGGCGACCTCGGCGGCGCGGTCGGCGCCGCGCTGCTCGCGCGCTGAGGTCCCCGCGCCGCCCGCTCAACCGACGGCGTGCGGCGAGCGCGCCTGCGCGATCGCGTCCTCGAACGTCTGCTCCCAGGCGTCGAGGTGCGCTTCGATCGTCTCGCCGGCGGCCCATCTCATCCCGCGCTGGGACAGCACGCGGCGCGTGTCGGCGTCGTTCATGAGCGTCTCGATCGCGGCGAACCAGTCGCCGTCGGCGACCAGGCGCCCGCCCTGCTGCTCCCCCAGTCCGCGGTAGGGCTCGACCGGCGAGGCGAGCCACGGCACGCCGGCGGCCGCGTACTCCTTCAGCTTGACGTCGGAGCGGGCCTGGTTGACGGCCGTGTCGTCGAGCGGCGCGATCGCGATGTCGAAGTGGACGAGGTTCTCCGGCAGTTCGCCGTACGGGATCCCCACGACGTGCGTATAGCGGTTGCTGCGCAGCTCGAGGTCGACCCCGACGCCGGTGATCGTCAGGTGGGCGTGGCGCGCCAGCAGGTGCTCGAGCGTCTCGCGCATGCGCAGCGCTTCGAAGCCCGTTCTGTGCGTCGGCATCGCCATCCAGCCGATGTGCACGCCCTGGTGCGGCATCACGCGCTCCGGGCGCTTGAACGTCGGCGGCAGCTGGTTCGGCAGGATCTGCACCGCGCGGCGGCTGTCGGCGGCGTGCAGCCGCGCGAGCACCTCGCTGGGCGTCGTGACGGCGTCGGCTGCGCTCGCCATCGCGCGCATCGAGGCGAAGAAGCGCTGCGCGGCCATCCCCTCCTGCCCGGGCGCTCTCGCCGCTTCTCTGAGGAGCGCGACGCGCTCGTCGTCGTTGTCCCACACGATCGCGACGCCGCGGCGGCGCAGCTGTCTGGCGACGCGCACCATCAGGGGATGGCTTATGCGCATCACGTGGACCGCGTCGTAGTCGAGCAGCGCGGCCGGGTCGCGTATTTCGTCGCGCTCCTCGACGTGGACGCTGTGCCCGCGGTGCGCGAGCGCCTGCATCGGGATGATCGATCGGTAGATCGAGGCCAGCGTGCTCTCCGGGACCAGCGAGGCTATCCGCATGCATCCCACCATCTCAGAGGTGCGCCGGGCGGTGCAAGCACGAGCCGTCGCGCGTTAATTTGCTTGACGACCAGGGGTACAGTGAGGTCATGCGGATCCTCGTGGTCGGCGCGGGAGGTGTCGGGTCCGCCGTTCCGGCGATCGCCCAGCGCCGCACGTTCTTCGACCACCTGACGATCGCCGACGTGGCGCTCGAGCGCGCGCAGGCCGCCGTCGACCGGCTCGGCGAGCCGGACCGCTTCTCCGCCGCCCGGGTCGACGCGTCCGACGAGGCGGCGCTCGTCGCGCTGATCCGCGAGGCGCGCGCGGACGCGGTGCTGAACGCCTGCGACCCCCGCTTCAACGAGCCGATCTTCGCGGCCTGCCATGCGGCGCGCGTGACGTACCTCGACATGGCGATGACGCTCTCGCAGCGCCATCCCACGGACCCCTACGGCCAGACCGGCGTGATGCTGGGCGACCTGCAGCTGGCGGAGGCCGAGGCGTGGGAGCGCGCCGGGCAGCTCGCGCTCGTGGGGATCGGCGTCGAGCCCGGCCTCTCCGACGTGTTCGCGCGCTACGCGGCCGACCACCTCTTCGCGCACGTCGACGAGGTCGGCGTGCGCGATGGCGCGGACCTGCGCGTCGAGGGCTACGACTTCGCCCCCACCTTCTCGATCTGGACGACGATCGAGGAGTGCCTCAACCCCCCGCTCGTGTGGGAGCGCGCGCGGGGCTGGTTCACGACGGAGCCGTTCTCCGAGCCGGAGGTCTTCGGCTTTCCCGAGGGGATCGGCGAGATCGAGTGCGTGAACGTCGAGCACGAGGAGGTCGTGCTGATCCCGCGCTGGGTGGACTGCGAGCGCGTGACGTTCAAGTACGGGCTCGGGCAGGAGTTCATCGACGTGCTGAAGACGCTCCACAAGCTGGGGCTCGACTCGACCGAGCCGGTGCGCGTGCGCGGCGCCGAGGTCGCGCCGCGCGACGTCGTCGCGGCCGCGCTGCCGGATCCCGCGACGCTCGGGGACCGCATGAGCGGGCGCACGTGCGCCGGCACGTACGTGACTGGCACGGGCGTCGACGGCGAGCCGCGGCGCACCTACCTCTACCACGTCGTCGACAACGAGTGGACGATGCGCGAGTACGGCTCGCAGGCTGTCGTGTGGCAGACCGCGTTGAATCCGGTCGTCGCGCTCGAGCTGCTGGCGAACGGCAGCTGGAGCGGCACCGGCGTGCTCGGGCCCGAGGCCTTCGACGCGGTGCCGTTCCTGGAGCTGCTGGGCGACTACGGGTCGCCGTGGAGACAGGACGACCGCTAGAAGGCGATCACCGAGCGGATGCCGTCCTGGGCCTCCATCAGCTCGAAGCCGCGGTTGACCTCGTCGAGCGAGATGCGGTGCGACAGGAACGGCTCGACGTCGAGCTCGCCGGCCATCCAGCGGTCGATCAGCGCGGGCACGTCCTCGCGGCCCTTGAGCCCGCCGAACGAGGAGCCGGCGATGCGGCGGCCCTGGATCAGCCAGCGCGGGATCACGTCGAGCGTCTCCCCCTTGCCGGCGACGCCGGCCATCGTCGCGAGGCCCCAGCCCATGCGCGCCGCCTCGACCGCCTGTCTCATCACCTGCACGTTGCCGGTCGCCTCGAACGTGTAGTCGGCGCCGAAGCCGCCGGTCATCTCCAGCACGCGCTCGACCGCGTCCGGCCCGCCGACGAACGTCTCCGTCGCGCCCTGCCCGCGCGCGAGTGTGAGCCGCTCCTCGGAGAGGTCGATGCAGACGATTCGCTCGGCGCTCGACAGGCGGCAGCCGGCGACGGCGCCGAGGCCGACCATCCCGGCGCCGAACACGACGCAGGTCGAGCCGGCCTCGACCTTCGCGGTCTTGAGCGCGGCGCCGAGCCCGGTCGAGAGACCGCAGGCGAACAGCGCGGCGCCCTCCAGCGGCGCCGCCGGATCCACCTTCGCGAGCGCGATCTGCGGCATCACGGTGTACTCGGCGAACGTCGAGGTGCCCATGAAGTGGCGCAGCGGCTCGCCGTCGAGCGACAGCCGCGTCGTGCCGTCGGGCAGGTACCCCTTGTTCTGCTGTTCGCGGATCGCGAGGCACAGGTTCGTTCGCGGGCTCCTGCAGTGCACGCACTCGCCGCACTGCGGCGAGAACAGCGTCACGACGTGGTCGCCGGGCGCGACGAGCGTCACGTCGGAGCCCACGCGCTCTACGACGCCGGCGCCCTCGTGGCCCAGCACGCACGGCGAGTAGCCCGACGGGTCGGCTCCGCTGGCGGTGTAGAGGTCGGTGTGGCAGACGCCGCAGGCGACGAGCCGCACGAGCGCCTCGCCCGGCCCCGGCTCCGCCAGCTCGACCTCGCGCACCACGAGCGGCGCCCCGAACTGCTCGAGCACTGCTGCGCGGATCCGCATGCGCGCACAGTAGCGTGCACGGGAGCCGCATCCCCGCATTCAAGCTCGTGTTGCAACGACCGATGCCTATCTCAGTGACGCGCCTTCGCACGACCGCAGCCATCGCCTGCGCCGTCCTCCTCGCCGCGCTCCCCGCGGCCGCTGCCGCCAAGCCCATCGCCAGAGCGCGTTGGCTCGACGGCGTGACGGTGACGGAGTACTACCCCGTGCCCGAGGCGTGGTTCGTCGGCGCGAAGGTCTCCGCGCCCGGACTCTCCGGCAGACACCGCATCGACTGGCTCTACTCCGCCACCGGCGTCTCGATGGAGGGCGACGGGCTCGGGCTCGACGGCCGCCAGTACCACATCGACGCGCTCGGCTCGGGCGGCTGGGTGACCGACGTGGGCAAGTCGAGCGTCGCCGGCCGCCACGGCTGGAAGGGCGGTCCGCCGGTGTGGCGCGCGGGCGCCTACTGGCTGACGAGAACGCACAAGCTCACCTTCCCGCTCGACGGCGGCGGCTGGTCCAACGGCACCGGCAGGAGATACGTGCCGCTGCCGGGCGTGAGCTTCGCGGCCGGTCCGTCGCTGCCGCTGCGCTTCTACCAGTCGCTGGCGGTGGATCCCGGCACGATCCCGCTCGGCTCGCGCGTCTACATCGCCGCCTACCGCAACACCGCCGGCGGCGGCTGGTTCCGCGCCGACGACACCGGCGGCGCGATCATCGGGCGCCACGTCGACGTCTACCGCACGCCGCCGGAGCGCGCCGACATCGGCGGCAACTACTACGAGGACGAGCGGATCTACGTGATCCCGCCGGGCCGCTCCCCCGGTCGCGACGCGCCCACCGCCGCGCGCTCGCGGCAGTCGCCACGGCCGGCGCCCGGCTCGCCGTCGGGCGGCGCGGGCGCGCCGTAGGCAACTAGACTGTCGCCTTATGGCGAAGCAGCAGAAGCCGCGCGCGATGCGGCAGGTACAGGGCGGCGGCCTCGCCGCGATGCAGCAGCTCGAGAGACGCAGCGACGAGGAGCTCGAGGCCGAGACGAGATACAAGTCGGCCGCGTACGCGATCCTCGGCGCGCGCGCCGCCGAACGCTACGACGGCAGAGCCACGCGCGCCTACTACCAGAGAGCGATCGCGGCGGCCCGCCCCCAGGAGCGGCTGCAGCTGCGGCGCATGGCCGACGCCTCGACGGCGCTCGCCGAGCGCCGCGCGGGCGACCTCAAGGACGCGGTCACGCGGCTCGGGCAGAGACCGCCGAGCGACCGCCAGCTGCTGATGCTGCGCCTGATGGGCCTCGTCGCGCCGCCGCCGGGCTCGAGCGTCCTGCTGCGCCTGCGCGGCTTCGCGCTGATCTTCGCCCTCGTGATCGGCCTGCTGCTGATCGGCCTGGGGCTCGCGGAGCTGGTCTCGCTGCCGTTCGGCGGCGTCTCGCTGGTCGGCGGGATCCTGCTCGGCATCGTCATCGTCGCGGCGATCCTCGGCGTGCTGGCGCTGCTCGGGCGTCGACGGCAGGCGCGCGCGAGAGCCGCCGCCGGGCGTCCCTGAACCTCGCCGGCTCGCCATGTGCGGTCGCTACACGCTCGCCTCGACGACGCCGGCGCAGCTGCGTGCGCGCTTCCCGCTCGGCGAGTCGGTCGAGCTGCGGCAGCGTTTCAACGTCGCCCCGGGCGACGAGGTGCCGGCCGTCGTGATGCGCGACAACGGCCCGACGGGGGCGCTGCTGCGCTGGGGGCTCGTGCCGCCGTGGGCCGAGGACCCGAAGATCGGCTTCAGAATGATCAACGCGCGCGCCGAGACGGTGGCCGACAAGCCGGCCTACCGGCGGCCGTTCGAGCGCGGCCGCTGCCTGATCGTCGCCGACGGCTTCTACGAGTGGCAGCGCGAGAGAGCGCGCCAGCCGTTCCACATCACGCGCGGCGACGGCGGGCCGTTCGCGTTCGCCGGCATCCGCACCGCCTGGAGAGACCCGAGAGCGCCCGACGGCGAGCTGCTGCGCAGCTGCGCGATCGTCACGACGGCCGCCAACCCGGTCGTCGCCCACATCCACCCGCGCATGCCCGTGATCCTCGATCCGGCGGACGAGGAGGAGTGGCTCGACCCGAACACGCCTCCCCCGCGCCTGCACGCGATGCTGCACGCGCTGCCGAACGACGAGACGCACGCGCGTCCGGTCTCGAAGGCCGTCAACGACGCGCGCTACGACGGGCCCGAGTGCCTCGCGCCGGCCGAGCCGGAGCCGCAGGGCGAGCTGTTCTGAGCGCGGCGCTCAGCTGGAGCTGAGCTCGGCCGACTCGATCACGACCGGATCGGCCGGCGGACCGTCGGAGGGGTTGCTGCCCGCCTGCAGCGGCAGCGCGCCGATCGCGTCGGCGACGTCGAGGCCCTCGACGACTCTGCCGACGACCGCGTACTGCGGCGGCAGGCCGGCGTCCTGGGCGGTGACGATGAAGAACTGGCTGCCCGAGGCGCCGTCCGGCTCGACCGACGTCTTCGCCATCGCGACGACGCCGTGCCCGTAGTGGACGCCGCGCGGCGGCTTCTCGACGATCGTGTAGCCGGGACCGCCGAGGCCGGTGCCGAGCGGGTCGCCGCCCTGGATCACGAAGCCCTGGGCGATGCGGTGGAAGGTGAGGTCGTCGTAGAAGCCCTGCTTCACGAGCGAGGCGAACGACGCAGAGGTCTTCGGCGCCCGCGCGACGTCGAGCTGGATCGCGAACGAGCCGCAGTTGGTCGTCATTCTCACCGTCCACGTCTTGCTCGGATCGAGCTGCAGCGTCGGCTTTCTGAGGTGCTGCTCGCCCTTCGGTGCGGGCAGGCTGACCGCCTGGCACGGGCCGTCGCTCGCGGTCGTGCCCGTCTGCGCCTGGGTGCCGCCCCCGTCGTCCCCGGAGCTGCCGCAGCCGGCGAGCATAAGGAGCGCCGACGCGCCGAGCGCGAGGAGCAGCGCGAGTGGGTGACGGACCATGCGCACGGCGGCGAAGCATAACGACCGCCCCGGTCCGGTCCGCCGTGTCGCACCGGCCGCCGGTAGCGTTCAGGAGATGGAGCGCGACGTCGCCCTCATCGTCAACCCGGCGGCCGGCGGCGGCCGCGCGCTGCGCGCGCTCCCGGGCGCCGAGCGCGCGCTGCGCGAGGCCGGCGTGCGCGTGCGGCTCGAGCACACCCGCGACATCGAGCACGCCCGCGAGCTTGCGCGGGCCGCCGGCGATGCCGGCGAGGTCGCCGCCGCGCTCGGCGGCGACGGGCTCGTGGGCGCGGTCGCGGACGGGCTGCGCCAGTCCGACGGCGACGGCCTGCTGGCGATCCTCCCCGGCGGGCGCGGCAACGACTTCGCGGCCTCGCTCGGGATCCCGCGCGACGCGGCCAGCGCGGCGGCGCTGATCGCCAACGGTCGCGAGCAGCCGATCGACCTCGGCGTCTGCGGCGAGCGGGTGTTCGTGGGGATCGCATCGTGCGGCTTCGACTCCGACGCGAATCGGATCGCGAACGAGACGCGCGTCCCCGGCGACGCCGCCTACCTGTGGGGCGCGCTGCGCGCGCTCGCGAGCTGGCAGCCCGCCCGCTTCGAGCTGGAGCTCGACGGGGAGTCGCTGGTGCACGTCGGCTACAGCGTCGCGGCGGCGAACGGCCGGCAGTTCGGCGGCGGCATGCAGCTCGCCCCCGGCGCCGCGCTCGACGACGGCCTGTTCGACGTAGTGACGGTCTCCCACGTGTCGAAGTACCGCTACGTGCGCGGCCTCGTCCAGGTCTTCGGCGGCAGGCACGTGGAGAACGACGAGGTGACGGTGCGCCGCGCACGCGAGCTGCGGATCGCCGCCGACCGCCCGTTCACGCTCTACGCCGACGGCGACCCGCTCGCCGAGCTGCCCGCGACGGTGAGCACCGTGCCCGCCGCCGTGCGGGTGATCGTGCCGTGAGCGCGCTGCGGCCGAAGCTGACCGTCGCGCGTGCGGTCGGCGGGCTTGCACGCGCCGCCGGGCGCGGCGGCGGCACGAGCCTGCCGGGGAAGGTGCTGATGCGGCTCGAGCCGCAGGCGATCCGCTCCCTGTCGGCGCGCCTGCCGCAGGGCTCGGTCGCGATCTCCGCGACGAACGGCAAGACGACGACGGCCGCGATGGTCGCGACGATCCTCGAGCGCCACGGCACGCGCCTCGTGCACAACCGCGCCGGCGCGAACATGGCCGGCGGGATCGCGTCGACGCTGCTGGAGGCCGCGCGCGGCCGCGGGATCGACGGCGAGCTGGGCCTCTTCGAGGTCGACGAGTTCTGGCTGCCGCAGCTGGCGCGGGAGCTGGCGCCGCGCGCACTGCTGCTGTCGAACCTGTTCCGCGACCAGCTCGACCGCTACGGCGAGCTGGAGACGATCGCGGACCGCTGGGCGGAGGTCGTGGCGGCGCTGCCGGAGGCCACGCGGCTGGTGCTGAACGCCGACGACCCGCTCGTCGCCGACCTCGGCCGCGAGCGCGCGCACGTGACGACGTTCGGCGTCGAGGACGACGCGATGGCGCTCGCACAGATGCAGCACGCCGCGGACTCGAAGCACTGCCGCCGCTGCGGCCACGCGTACGCCTACGAAGCGATCTACCTCGGCCATCTCGGACGCTACGCGTGCCCGCAGTGCGGCGCGCGCCGCCCGCAGCCGGACGTCGTCGCCGAGCAGGTGCGTCTGAACGGCACGCGCGACGCCGCGTTCGCGCTGCGGATCGGCGCGGAGCGGGCGACCGTCGCGCTCCCCCTCCCCGGTCTCTACAACGTCTACAACGCGCTCGGGGCGGCTGCGCTGTGCCATGCGCTCGGCGTGCCGTTCGAGGAGATCGTCAGCGGGCTCGGTGCGGCCGCCGCCGCGTTCGGCCGCGCGGAGACGATCGAGCTGGAGGGGCGCGCGCTGTCGATCCTGCTCGTCAAGAATCCGGCCGGCGCGAACGAGGTGCTGCGCACGCTCGCGCTCGAGGACGGGTCGCTGGACCTGCTCGCGGTGCTCAACGACAACGTCGCCGACGGGCGCGACGTCTCGTGGGTGTGGGACGCCGACTTCGAGCTGCTCGCCGGCCGCGTGCGGCGGGTCACGTGCGCAGGCACGCGCGCCGCCGAGCTGGCGGTGCGGCTGAAGTACGCGGGCGTCGAGCCCGAGCGCTTGGTGGTCGTGCCGGAGCTGGAGCGCGCGCTCGACGACGCGCGGGCGGACGGCGACGGGACGCTCTACGCGCTCCCCACCTACACGGCCCTGCTCGCGCTGCAGGAGCTGCTCGCGCGCCGCGGCCTCGCGCCGGAGTACTGGCGATGAGCGCGACGGAGCCGGCCGCGCAGGCGCTGCACGTGCTCTGGCACGACCTCGAGTGCGGCCGCTACGCGCAGGACCTGCCGCTGTGGCGGGAGCTGGCGGCCGAGGCCGGCGGGCCGGTGCTCGACCTCGGCGCCGGCAGCGGCCGCGTCAGCCTCGACCTCGCGAGCGCCGGCCACGAGGTCACAGCCCTCGACGTCGATCCCCTGCTGCTCGCCGCGCTCGGCGAGCGCGCCGCCGCCGCCGGACTCGGGGTCGAGACGCTCCAGGCGGACGCGCGCGACTTCGCGTTCGCCGCGCCGCGCTTCGGCCTCGTGCTCGCGCCGATGCAGACGATCCAGCTGCTCGGCGGCCCCGACGGCCGCACCGGCCTGCTGCGCAGCGCGCTCGCCTGCCTGCGCCCCGGCGGGCTGCTCGCCTGCGCGCTCGCCGACGCGCTGGAGGGCTTCGACGCCCAGCACACCGAGCCGCCGCTGCCCGACGTGCTGGAGCGCGACGGCTGGGTCTACGCGAGCCAGCCGGTCGCGGTGCGCCCCGACGACGCCGGCACGACGATCGAGCGGATCCGCCAGACGGTCTCGCCGCAGGGAGCGCGCACCGCCGAGGGCGACGTAGTCCGGCTCGACAAGCTCGACGGCGACACGCTCGAGGCCGAGGGCGTCGCGGCGGGGCTGCAGGCGGCGGGCCGCCGCTTCGTCGAGATGACCGACGAGCACGTCGGCTCGGAAGTGGTGCTGCTGCGTGCCTGAGACGCTGCGCGTCTGCGCGCTCTACCCGACGCTGATGAACATCTACGCCGACCGCGGCAACCTGCTGCTGCTGCAGCGCCGCTGCGAGTGGCGCGGGATCGGCTTCGAGCTGACCGCCTCGGATCTCGGCGAGCCCGTCGACCCGCAGCAGGCCGACCTGTTCTACATCGGCGGCGGGCAGGACCGCGACCAGCGCCTGTGCGCGCTCGACCTCGCGGAGGTCAAGCGCGACGGACTGCACGCGGCGGTGGCGCGCGGGGCGGCGCTGCTCGCCGTCTGCGGCGGCTACCAGCTGCTGGGCCACTCCTACGAGCTGGGCGACGAGACGCTGCCGGGCGTCGGCCTCGCGGATCTGCACACCGTGCGCGCCGAGGGCGCGCGGCTGATCGGCAACGTCGCGATCGAGGTCGAGCTGGACGACATCCCGCCCGCCCACCCCTCGCCGCCCAAGCGCGTCCTCGCCGGCTTCGAGAACCACGGCGGGCGCACCACGCTCGGATCCGGCGCGCAGCCGCTCGGGCGCGTGCTGCGCGGCCATGGCAACGACGGCGCGAGCGGCTTCGAGGGGGTGCGGGCCGGCAACGTGATCGGGACCTACCTGCACGGCCCGCTGCTGCCGAAGAACGTGTGGCTCGCCGACTGGCTGATCGCCAGAGCGTTGGGGCGCCAAGAGCCGCTCCCGCCGCTCGACGACGCGCTCGAAGCGGCCGCGCACGCCGAGGCGCGGCGCGCGGCAGGGGTCTGACACTCGCCGCGCAGCCGACCGCCAGGTGGCTAGGATCGATTGTCCCCCTCCCGGCCGGGAGTCTCCTCCGCATGAACAGCTCGAACACCGCCCAGAACGAGGGGTCGCCCGCCTACCCGCGCGCGGCGTCGCTGGAGCTGCGCAACGTGCGCAAGCACTATCCCGGCGCGGCGCAGCCCGCGATCGCCGACCTCTCGATCGAGATCCCCGCCGGCGAGGTGTGCGTGCTCGTCGGCCCCTCCGGCTGCGGCAAGACGACCGCGATGCGGCTCGTGAACCGCATGATCGACCTGACGAGCGGCGAGATCCTGCTCGACGGCGCGAGCGTGATGGAGCGCAAGCCGGCCGAGCTGCGGCGCGAGATCGGCTACGTGATCCAGCAGATCGGCCTCTTCCCGCACCTGACGATCGCCGACAACGTCGCCACCGTCCCGCGCCTGCTCGGCTGGGACAAGGAGCGCGTCGCCGCGCGCGTGCAGGAGCTGCTGACGCTCGTGTCGCTGCCGCCCGAGCTGGGCGAGCGCTATCCGGCGCAGCTGTCGGGCGGGCAGCGCCAGCGCGTCGGCGTCGCCCGCGCGCTCGCGGCCGATCCGCCGCTGCTGCTGATGGATGAGCCGTTCGGCGCGATCGACCCGATCGCCCGCCATCGCCTGCAGGACGAGCTGCTGCAGCTGCAGGCGCGCGTGAAGAAGACGATCGTCTTCGTCACCCACGACATCGACGAGGCGATCAAGCTCGGGGATCGCATCGCGATCCTGCGCGAGGGCGGCGTGCTGGCGCAGTACGCGCCGCCGGACGAGCTGCTGGCCGCGCCCGCGGACGACTTCGTCGCGCAGTTCGTCGGCGTCGACCGTGGGCTCAAGCGGCTCGCGCTCAGCCGCCTCGCGGACGTCGAGCTGCTGCCGCTGAACGGCGACAACGGCGGCCCGACCGTCGATCGCGAGACCTCGCTCCGCGACGCCGTCTCGCTGATGCTCGCCGACGGCAACCGCCCGCTGACGGTCGTCGACGCCGACGGCACCGCGCTCGGCCGCGTCTCGCTTGAGCTGATCAGCAGAGCGTTGCGATGAGCCAGCCCGTCATCCCCGACTTCGGCAGAGGCAGCTCGTGCGTGCGCGAGAACGGCGCCTTCTGCTGGGACTGGGTGGGCGACCACTGGGACGACACGCTGCGCCCCGCCCTGCTGCAGCACCTCGCGCTGACCGGGATCGCGATCGCGATCGGCTTCGTGCTGGCGTTCGCGCTGGCGCTCGCCGCGCACCGCCGCGGCCGGCTGACGACGCCGGTCGTGCTCGTCACGGGCCTGCTCTACACGATCCCGTCGCTGGCGCTGTTCCAGCTGCTCGTCCCGTTCACCGGTCTCTCGCGCACCACCGCCGAGGTCGCGCTCGTCTCCTACACGCTGCTGATCCTCTTCCGCAACACGCTCGCCGGCCTCGCCGGCGTGCCGGAGGAGGTGCGCGACGCGGCACGCGGGATGGGGCTCACGCAGCGCCAGCTGCTGTGGAGCGTCGAGCTGCCGCTCGCGCTGCCTGCCATCGTCGCGGGCCTGCGGATCGCGACGGTGACGGTCATCAGCCTCGCGACCGTCGCCGTGTTCGTGGTGAACGAAGGGCTCGGCGCGCCGATCTACGCCGGTCTGCAGCAGACGTTCAAGACTGAGCTGATCGCCGCCGGCGCGCTGTGCGTCGCGCTGGCGCTGCTCGCCGACGGCCTGCTCGTGCTGCTGCAGCGCCTGCTGACGCCGTGGACCCGGGTGGCGCGCAGCCGATGAACGACTTCGTCGACGCGTTCAAGTTCATCGGCGAGAACGTCTCGCTGCTGTGGAGCCTCACGCTCGACCATCTGGCGCTGTCGGGCGCGGCGGTCGGGATCGCGCTCGTGCTGGCGATCCCGCTCGGCGTCACGCTCGGCCACCTGCACCGCGGCTCGTTCGTCGCGATCAACGTCTCGAACGTCGGCCGCGCGCTGCCGTCACTGGCGCTGATCTCGATCGGCGTCGCGGTGCTGGGGATCGGCTTCGTCAACGTGATGGTCGCGTTGATCGTGCTGGCCTTCCCGATCGTGCTGACGAACGCCTACGTGGCGGTCGAGAGCGTGGACCAGGACGCCGTCGAGGCCGCCAGAGGCATGGGCATGAAGCCGCACGAGGTGCTGTGGAAGGTCGAGCTGCCGCTTGCGCTGCCGCTGATCTTCGCCGGCATCCGCACCGCCGTCGTGTACGTGATCGCGACGGCGACGCTGGCGGCCGTCGCCGGGGCGCACAGCCTCGGCGACGTGATCGTCGACCAGGCGACGTACCGCCTGCCCGGAGTCCTGGGCGCGGCGATCTGCGTCGCCGTCCTGGCCTTGCTCGCGGAGCTGCTGTTCGCGGGCCTGCAACGAGCCGTGACACCGCGCGGGCTGCGATCGGAGGAGCGCAGCCGGCCGTCGGTGCTGTTGGGGGACCCCCACCAAGAAAGGACCGCATCGACGTGACCCGAGGTACATTGCGCACCATTCTCTCCCTGATCGTCGCGCTCGCGCTGACGACCGGGATCGCCGCCTGCGGCAGCTCAGACGACGACGGCGGAAGCACGAGCACGCAGGCCACCGCCACCGGCACGCCGGGCAGAGGCAAGCCCGCCGTCACGCTCGGCACGAAGAACTTCACCGAGCAGTTCGTGCTCGGCCAGCTGTACAAGCAGGCGCTCGAGGCGAAGGGCTTCGAGGTCGCCCTCAAGCAGAACATCGGCTCGACCGAGATCGCCGACAAGGCGCTGCGCAGCGGGCAGATCGATCTCTACCCCGAGTACATCGGGATCTTCAACACCGCCGTCGCCGGCGACGCGAAGGCCTACCCGAACGTCCAGGCGGCGTTCGCGGCCGGTCAGGCGTACGCGCGCAGACACGGCTACACGCTGTTGCCGCTGACGCCGTTCACGGACGTCGACGCGCTCGCCGTGCTGCCCGACTACGCGAGAGAGCACAACCTCAGCAGCGTCGCCGACCTGGCCGCCATCAGAGGCTTGAAGCTCGGCGCGCCGCCGGAGTTCCGCCAGCGCGAGACCGGCCTCGTGGGCCTGGCCCGCGTGTACGGGATCAGAGACGTCGACTTCTCGCCGCTGACGATCGGCCTGCAGTACCAGGCGCTCGACGACGGCAAGATCGACACGGCCGACGTCTTCACGACGGACGGTCAGCTGCAGGGCGGCAGATACGTCGTGCTGACGGATCCGAAGAACGTCTTCGGGTTCCAGAACGTCTCGCCGATCGTCTCCTCGAAGGTGCTGAGAGCCGAGGGTCCCGCGTTCGCGGAGACGCTCAACGCGGTCAGCAGAGTCCTGACGACGAGAGCGATGCAGCAGATGAACGCGGCGGTGGCGATCGACAAGCAGTCGCCCGCCGACGTGGCGAAGCAGTTCCT
The DNA here is from genome assembly GCA_963812435.1 of uncultured Actinomycetes bacterium. Lineage (GTDB taxonomy): Bacteria > Actinomycetota > Thermoleophilia > Solirubrobacterales > Solirubrobacteraceae > Conexibacter. Next base: position 248,851 of record CAWEUZ010000005.1, on the reverse strand, counting down.
GCAGGCGAACGGGCTCTCCTAGCCGGAGGATTGCGCCGGGGCCGATGCGCCTGACCGCATCGGCCCCGACGACCCTCCATGCGGCGTCCCCCGGCGCCGCTCCCCCGGCCGTCCCCCAACAGCCGAGTGGGGGAAAAAGGTAGCGATCCGCGTTGGTCAGACCGGTGACGAGTTCGTGAAGAAGTCGGAAGCGTTCAGTGAAACCGGCGCGCTCAGCTGCCGCTGGAGCCGAAGCCGCCTTCGCCCCGCTCGCTGCCCGGCAGCTCGTCCACCTCGACGGTCGCGGGCAGCTCCAGCTTGACGAGCACGAGCTGCGCGATGCGGTCGCCGACGGCGATCTCGCACGGCGTGTCGCGATCGGTGTTGAGCAGCAGCACGCGGATCTCGCCGCGGTAGCCGGCGTCGATCAGGCCGGGGGCGTTGACGAGCGCGATGCCGCTGCGCGCGGCGAGCCCGGAGCGCGGCAGCACGAGGCCGCCCTGCCCTTCGGGGATGGCTATCGCAATGCCGGTGCCGACGGATGCGCGCTGTCCCGGTCCGAGCGTGACCGCCTCGGTGGCGTGGAGGTCGAGGCCGGCGTCGCCGGCGTAGGCCCGTCTCGGGAGCACGGCATGCGGGTGAAGGCGCTTGACTGCGAGGGGGGCGGGAGCGGTTGCTCCCCTGACGCTCGACGTCTCCGCCAGCGCCGTCCCGGTCCCCTCCCCCTCGATGCCCGTCTCGCCGCTCACGCGACGCGCCCGTTCCCGCTCACCGCGTAGCGCTCGAAGCGCGCCGCCACCGTCGCCGGCACGCGCGCTCTCACCAGCACGCCCTCGGGCGTGTCCTCGCGCAGCAGGTCCCCGGCGATTTCGTGCAGCTCCGCGAGGCGGTCGCCGTCGCGGTACGGCAGCAGCAGCTCGACGTCGCGCAGCGCGCGGGCGAACTCGACCTCGATCCGCTCCCCCAGCTCCTCGAGGCCCTCGGCCGTCGTCGCCGAGACGAGCATCCCGTCGGGGTGGCGCAGCAGCACGTCGTCGCGCGCGTCGGGGTCCAGCGCGTCGGCCTTGTTGAGCACGAGCAGCCGCGGCCGGTCGCCGGCGCCGATCTCCTCCAGCACCTCGTGCACTGCGCGCATCATCTCGTCGAGGTCGTCCTCGGAGGCGCTCGCGTCCACCACGTGCAGCAGCAGGTCGGCGAGGCGCGTCTCCTCGAGCGTCGCGCCGAACGCGTCGACCAGCTGGTGCGGCAGCTTGCGGATGAAGCCGACCGTGTCCGTCAGCAGATAGTCCCGCCCGCCGAGACGCCATCCCCGCGTCGTCGGGTCGAGCGTGTGGAACAGCCGATCCCGCACGCCGACCTCGGCGCCGGTGAGCGCGTTCAGCAGCGTGGACTTCCCCGCGTTCGTGTAGCCGACGAGCGCGACCGTCGGCAGCTCCGCCCGCGCGCGCTCGGCGCGCATCGTCTCGCGAGAGCCCTTGACCTTCACGAGCCGCCGCTTGAGCGCGGTGATGCGGTCGCGGGCCAGACGCCGGTCCGTCTCGATCTGGGTCTCGCCCGGTCCGCGCGTCCCGATGCCGGGCCCGCCGCCCGGTCCACCGGCGCCGGCGCCCAGGCGCTCGAGGTGGGTCCACAGCCCGCGCATCCGCGCGAGGTTGTACTCCAGCTGTGCGAGCTCCACCTGCAGCTTCCCCTCAGCGCTGTGCGCATGCCCGGCGAAGATGTCGAGGATGATCGCGGTGCGGTCGACCACGGGGGTTCCCAGGGCCTCCTCGAGGTTGCGGCCCTGGCGCGGGGAGAGCTCGTCGTCGCAGGCGACGACGTTCGCGTCCGCCGCTCTGATCGCCTCTCTGAGCTCCTCGAGCTTGCCGGGCCCGAGGTACGTGTTGGGGTGCGGGCGCTCGAGGTGCTGGACCATCCGCCCGACCGTCGCCACGCCTGCGGTGCGCAGCAGCTCCTCGAGCTCGCTCAGGTCCTCGCCGGACTCCAGCACGCCGATCGCCAGCGCACGCTGACGCGCACGCCCCACGGGCGTCTCGCTGTTGCGCCCCGGCGTCGGCGTAACCCGACCGTTTCGATTCTTCACCGTCGTCACAGGTCTGAGTCTAGGGCGTCACAGAGCGCAGCCCACGCGCCGCAGGCGAGCTGGAACGCTCGCAGGGATGCCCGAGGACCGCGAATCTACGTGCGCTGAGCGACAGCAGATTCGCGCTCCTCATCCAGACGAGGCGCTGACGAGGCTCGCGGCACGCCAGCACGGGGTGGTCGCTCGGCGACAGCTCGAAGCGATGGGACTCACTCCCTCGATGCTCAGATCGAGGCTCGCCAGTGGCCAGCTCCTGAAGCTCCACCGCGGCGTCTACGCCGTCGGCCACGCCTCGCTGCGCCGCGAGGGCTTCTGGCTCGCGGCGGTCCTGGCCGTCGGGGAGCAGGCCGCCCTGAGCCACCGCGACGCCGCGGCGCTGCACGGGCTCAGGCCGTCGAACCGGCCGCGCGTCGAGGTGAGCACGACGGCGGAGCGCAACGGCACGGCCAAGATCGACGTCTACGCCCGACGCCTCCTCGATGCCCGAGACACCACCAGCGTCCGCGGCATCCGCACGACGACGGTCGCGCGCACGCTCGTCGACCTCGCCGAGGTCCTCGCACCCCAGGCGCTCACCAAGGTCTGCGGCGAGGCCGAGCGGCAGGGGAAGCTCGACGCGAACGGCATCGAGGAGAGCCTGCGACATCGGCGCGGCCGGCAAGGGCCGGCGACCGCGAAGCTGCGGGCGGTCCTGAGAGAGCTCGGCCACCACGGCGCCACGCTCACCCGCTCACCTCTGGAGGACCTCTTCCTTGCCCTCCTCGATGCCCACGACCTCCCCCGCCCCGCGACGAACGCGTACGTCGCGGGCTACGAGGGAGACGCTGTGTGGCCGACCGCGCGGTTGGTCGTGGAGCTCGACGGCTGGGACGCGCACAAGACGCGCCGCGCCTTCCAACACGACCGCACGAAGCAGAACGCGCTGACGACGAACGGCTGGACCGTCCTGCGCTTCACCCACGACGACGTCGTGCGGCGGCCGCGCGAGACAGCGGCCGCGATCGCGACGCAGCTCAGCCGAGCTGCTTGATCCGCTCGACCGCCTCGACCAGGCGGTCGTCCGGCGTGGTCAGCGAGATGCGGAAGAAGCCCTCGCCCGAGGCGCCGTACGCGCCGCCCGGCGAGATCACCACGCCCGTCTCCTCCAGCACGTGCTCGCAGTACGCGGCGGCCGAGGCGTAGCCCGCCGGCACCGGCGCCCACACGTAGATCGTGCCCTTCGGCGGGGTCACGTCGACGCCGGCGGCCTGCAGCGCGTCGCACACGAGGTCGCGGCGGCGCTTGTACACCTCGTTCATCGCCTTGACCTCGGCGTCCACGGCCGGATCCAACGCCGCGACGCCCGCCAGCTGCACCGCCTCGAACAGCCCCGAGTCGACGTTCGACTTCAGCCGCCAGTAGGCCGCGATCGCATCCGCGTTGCCGGCGATGAAGGCACAGCGCCAGCCGGTCATGTTGTAGCCCTTGGAGAGCGAGAAGACCTCGACGCCGACCTCCTTGGCGCCCGGCGTCGCGAGGAACGACGGCGCCACATAGCCGTCGTACGTGGTCTCGCTGTAGGCGTTGTCGTGCACGACCAGGATGTCGTTCGCCCGCGCGAACTCGACCACGCGCTCGAACAGCCCGTCCGGGACCACGGCGCCAGTCGGATTGTTCGGGTAGTTCAAGAACATCAGCTTCGCCCGCGCAGCATCCTCTGCGGAGATCGCATCGAGGTCGGGGGCGAAGCCCAGCGACGGCACCAACGGCATCAGCACCGACGAGGCACCCACCAGCGTCGGTCCGCCGGTGTACACCGGGTAGCCCGGATCGGACGCCAGCGCCACGTCCTCCGGGTCGAGGAACGCCAGCGACAGGTTGAAGATGCACTCCTTCGCGCCGATCGCAGGCATCACCTCGGTCTCCGCGTCCAGCGCCACGCCGAAGCGCCGCGCGTAGAAGGACGCCACCGCCGCGCGGAAGTCCGCGCGCCCGCGGTTCGACGGGTACTGGTGCGTGCCCGGATCCGCGACGGCCGCCTGCGCCGCCGCGACGATCGGCGCGTACGTCGGCGTGTCGGGGTCGCCGATGCCGAGCGAGATCACGTCGACCCCCGCCGCCTTCTTCTCGGCGATCTTGCGCTCCAGCTGCGCGAAGAGGTACGGCGGGATCTGGTCGAGGCGCTTACTCGGTCGCATGCAGCTCCTTCAGGAAGTCGTCGGACAGGCGCCCCGCGAAGACGGGGACCGCCCAGCCGGTCAGGTTCACGTGCAGGTCCTCCCCCACCTCGACGGTCAGCTCGCCGCCGTCGAGCTCGACCACGACCGGCGAGTCGCCCCCGCGCAGCACGTGCGCGACGGCGGCGCCGGTCGCGCCGGTGCCGGAGGAGAGCGTCTCGCCGACGCCGCGCTCGAAGATCCGCGCGCGGATGCGATCCGCAGCGAGCTCGGCGTACCAGGAGACGTTCGTGCGGTTGGGAAACAGCTCGCTGCCCTCGATCCCCGGTCCGAGTGCCGGCAGGTCGAGCCCGGCCAGCTCCTCGACGGAGTCGACGCGGAACGAGCACTGCGGGTTGCCGATCGAGACGTGCTGGAAGGCCCACAGGCGCCCCGGCGTGCCGATCTCCCCTCTGCCGTCGTCGGCGCCGCCCGGGTAGTCCTTCGACGTCAGCTTGGCACGGCCCATGTCCACCCGGCAGGTCGTCGGCCCGGTGATCGTCGGGCGGATCTCGCCGGCGGCGGTCTCGATCGAGAAGACGTCGCTGTCGGTCCAGCCGCGGTGGCGCAGGTAGAGGATCGCCTCGCGCGCGCCGTTGCCGCTCAGCTCCGCCTCCGAGCCGTCGGGGTTGAAGATCGTCAGCCTCGCGACGAAGCCCGGCTGCGAGGGCTCCGAGAGCAGCAGGATCCCGTCGGCGAAGACGCCGAAGTGGCCGGCGCAGATCGCGCGCACGCGGGCGGGCGTGAGCGGGAACGGGAGCTCGCGCTGCTCGACCACGATGTAGTCGTTGCCGAGTGCCTGCCACTTCTCGAATTTCACGCGCGGCACCCTATCGGCTCACGATTTTCCGCACGGCCGCCGACGCGGGGCGTAGGTTTGCTCAAGGCAATTGACCGCAATCCCCCTGATGGAGGCTGCATGACCCCGATTTTCGCCGACTTCGGGCTCGGCGAGGCACTTCTCGTCGTCCTGGAGATCTTCTTCGTCGTGATCTGGATCTGGGTCCTGATCACGGTTCTGATCGACCTCTTCCGCGATCACGAGCTGTCCGGCGGGTGGAAGGCCGTATGGGTCTTCTTCCTCGTGTTCCTGCCCGTCATCACCGTGCTGATCTACCTGATCGCGCGCGGCGGCGGGATGCGCGACCGCGCGATCTCCGAGCAGAAGCACCTGCAGCAGGCCCAGCAGGAGTACATCCGCTCGATCGCGGGCTCCTCGCCGGTCGACGAGCTGCACAAGCTCGACGAGCTGCGCACGAGAGGCACGATCAGCCAGGAGGAGTTCGACCGGCTCAAGGCGAGAGTGCTGTCGTGACGTCGCCCGCAGGCGGTCGCTTGCGATCGCCGTAGGGCGAAACCGTCACATCCGCAGGATGTGTTCAGCGACGTCGTCGGCCGAGCGCCCCGCCACGTCGATCGTCTCCGCGCCCGCCAGCTTGCGCATCCACGTCAGCTGGCGGCGCGCGTAGTTGCGCGTGCGGCGCTTCATCGCGTCCACGTCGCCGGTCAGAAGCTCCTCGAAGCCGAGCGCCTTGCGCGCCGTCTCCGACGCGCCCGCTGCGTGCGCGCGCAGCACCTGCTCGCGCGCTCCCGCGGCGAGCATCCGGTCCACGCGCGCATCGATGCGCGCATACAGCTGCTCGCGCTCCAGCGTCAGGCCGGCCAGCAGCGTCGGGTGGCGGACCTCGTCGGTCCACAGCTGCGACGGACCGTCGGGCGGTTCCAGCTCGCCGGCGTCGAGCAGCTCGTGGGCGCGCACGATCCGCTGGCGGTCGTTGGGCTCGATCGTCTCCGCAGCCCACGGCGCGCGGCGCGCCAGCTCGGCATGCAGGGCGGGCGCGCCGCGCGCCTCCAGCTCGCGCTCCCAGCGCTCGCGCACGCCCTCGGGCGGCGGAGGGCGCAGCTGCAGGTCGGTCAGCGCGGCGCGCAGGTAGAGGCCGGTGCCGCCGACGACGATCGGCCGGCGCCCCGCGGCCAGCGCCTCGTCGATCTCGGCATGCGCGAGCGCCGCGTACTGACCGGCGCTGAACCTCGCGTCGACGGGCAGGAACGACAGCAGCCGATGCTCGAGCGCCGCCTGCTCCGCCGCGTCGGCGGCGCCGGTCAGCAGCTCGAGCCCGGCGTAGACCTGCAGCGCGTCGGCCGAGACCGCGAGCGGGTCCTCTCCCGCCGCGCGCAGCCGCTCGGCCAGCGCGACGGCGATCGCGGTCTTGCCGATTCCCGTCGGACCGAAGATCGCGATGACCCGTGCGCCCATGCGCGGCAGTATGGCGGGGCCTCGGCGGCACCCTCTGGAAGCCCTCCTGAGCCGGAGTATGGTGGAGCGATGGGCGTCCGCATCGGCACCGGCATCTCGACCCACGAGGACCCGCGCGTCGGCGCGATCGAGGCCGCGCAGGCGGCCGGCGGCGGACTCGACGGCGCGGGCGCCGACCTCGTGGTGGTGTTCGCCTCCGGCGGGCACATGGAGAGCCCGGAGTCGACGCTCGAGGGCATCCACGAGGCGCTGCGCCCGCAGGCGCTCGTCGGCTGCGGCGCCGGCGGTGTGCTCGGATGCGGCGCCGAGCACGAGGACGGCATGGCGGTCGCGGTGTGGGCCGCGGCGCTCGACGGCGGCTCGGCGCGCACGTTCCACGCGACGGCGTCGATCCAGGAGGACGCCGTCACCGTCACGGGGATGGAGGACCTCGCCGGCTCGCGCGGGGCGATCCTGCTGCCAGATCCCTACAGCTTCCCGACGGATCCGCTCTTGCAGGACCTCGCGGCGCGCGCGCCCGGCGTGCCGGTGCTCGGCGGGCTCGCGAGCGCGCGCCGGCCCGACGAGACGGGCGTCCTGTTCCACGGCGACGAGGTCGTCGACGGCGGCGCCGTCGGCGTGCGCTTCGACGACGTCGAACTGCTGCCGTGCGTCTCGCAGGGCGCGACGCCGGTCGGGCCCGAGCTGACGATCACCGAGGCCGAGGGCAACGTCATCAGCGAGCTGGCCGGGCGCCCGGCGCTCGACCGCATACGCGCGGTGATCGAGGAGCTGGACCCGCGCGAGCGCACGTTGATCGCCGGCGGCCTGCTCGTCGGCCTCGTGGTCGACGGCGGCCGCCCTGAGTACGGCCACGGCGACTTCCTCGTGCGCCAGCTGATGGGCGCCGACCCGGTCGGCGGCACGCTCGCGGTGGCGGCGCCCGTGCAGCCCGGCCAGGTGCTGCGCCTCCACGCCCGCGACGCCGCCTCGGCCGACCGCGACCTGCAGGACCAGCTGCGCCTGCGCGTCTCCGCGCTCGGCGGCACGCCGGCCGGGGCGCTCGCGTTCTCCTGCAACGGCCGCGGCCGCGCGATGTTCGGGATCGACGACCACGACGCCGGCGCGCTGTCGGACGAGCTGCGCGGGGCGCCCTCCGCCGGCTTCTTCGCGGCCGGCGAGATCGGCCCGGTCGGCGGCGCGAGCTTCCTGCACGCGTTCACGGCGACGGTCGCGCTGTTCGGTCCCTGACGACGCAGCGGCGCAGGCCCTGTGACACGCTTCGCGCCATGACCGAGATCAAGGGAACCGTCCTGCTCACCGGCGCCAGCGGCGGCATCGGACACGCCATCGCCCGCGCGCTCGCCGCGCGCGGCGCGCAGCTCGTGCTGACCGGCCGTCGCGCCGACGTGCTGGAGCCGCTCGCCGCCGAGCTCGGCGGCCGCGCGCTCGCCGTCGACCTCGCCGAGCGCGACGCCGTCGAGCGGCTCGTGCAGGAGGCCGGCGAGGTCGAGATCCTCGTCGCGAACGCGGCGCTGCCGGCCGCCGGCACGGTCGACGACTTCACGCTGGAGCAGATCGACCGCGCGCTCGACGTCAACCTGCGCGCGCCGATCGCGCTCGCCAAGCTGCTGTCGGAGCCGATGGCCCGGCGCGGGCACGGACACCTCGTCTTCACCTCGTCGTTGTCGGGCAGAGCGGCCGCCGGGGGCGGCGCGCTGTACTCGGCGACGAAGTTCGGGGTGCGCGGCTTCGCGCTGTCGCTGCGCGAGGACCTGCGCGCCTCCGGCGTCGGCGTCTCGACGATCTTCCCCGGCTTCATCCGCGACGCCGGCATGTTCGCGAAGGCGGACGTGAAGCTGCCGCCGGGCGTCGGCACGCGCAGCCCCGAGCAGGTCGCGGCCGGCGTGGTGAAGGCGATCGAGCGCAACAAGGCGGAGGTCGACGTCGCGCCGCTCGGACTGCGCCTCGGCTCGATCTTCTCCGGGCTCGCGCCCGAGTTCTCCCTGAACAGCAGCCGCCGCATGGGCAGCGCGCGCATCGCCGACGGCCTCGCGGCCGGCGGTCGCGACAACCGCTGACGCCGCCCCCTCAGGCGACGGTGCGCTCGCCCGCGACGTCCGCGATCGCGTCGAGGATCTCGTCGGCCAGCGTCGCGCCGTCGCGCGCCTGCTCCGGCGTCGCCTGGATCCGCACGACGACCTGCTCGCCGTCGACCTCCTCGAGCCCGATGTGCGGCGTCGTGCGCAGCGGGACGTGGATCGCGTGGCGCAGCAGCGCCTGCACGTCGCTCGGCTTCGTGCCGTGGCGCAGCACGACGCGCACGTCGACCGCCTGCGGCTCGCGCAGCGGCACGACGGCCGCGCCGAGCACGACGCTGTTGGGCACCATGATGCGGTCCTCCCCGCGCGCGAGCGTCGTGTAGAGCAGCCCGAGCGAGCTGACGACGCCCTCCGCCTGGCCGGCGAGCCCGCCCGCCTGCAGCCGCACGCGCTCGCCGACGCGGAACGGGCGCGCGCTCAGCAGCACGGCGCCGGCGATCAGGTTGCCGAGCGTCTGCTGCGCGGCGAGGCCAACCACGACGGCGGTGAAGGCGCCGCCGACGGCGAGCGTGCGCGGCGTAAGGCCCGCGATGCGCAGCGCGACGACCGTCACGATCGCGATCGTCACGAGCCGCAGCAGGAAGCCGACGGTGCCGGCTGTGGCCGGGTCCATGCGCCGCATCAGGTCGGGGCCGACGACGCGGCCGAGGTCGCGCGCGAAGGCCCAGCCGAGCGCGACGAGGACGACCGCGGTGAGGATCCGCACGAGCGTGTCGAGGTCGGGGCCGAACAGCTGGTCGCGATAGGAGTACGCGACGAGCACGCCGGCGAGCAGCGGCAGCAGCACGAGCGCCTCGCGCCGCGCCTTGCGGGCGGCGTCGCGTCCGAGCTGGCGCGACAGGCCGACCTCCTCCCAGGCGTGGGTGCGCGTCTGGAGCATCGCCTCCAGCGCTCGCTCACGGCTTCTTCTCAGGCGCGTCTTCATCACCTACTTCCTACCGCGTGCGGCCGCAAGGTTGCGGTCCCGCAGCGTGCGATCGGTCACAGACAGGCGTCTACCCCATGTGTGCCGGCCGAAGCGGTCGCCTGCGGCGGCCGCGCTACGCTCGTCGCAGGACGATGAGCACGAGGATGCAGGAGCTGCTGGGCCGTGCCCGCGACGAGCTGCGCTACGAGCCGCTCGCATGGCGCGTGCGCGCCGTCGCCGGGGAGGCGACGGTGCTCGACAGCACGCGCGCGCTGCTCGTATGGGAGCCGCGCCGCGTCGTGCCGTCGTATGCGGTCCCGCTCGCGGACGTGCTGGTGTCGACGGCGGCGGCGCCCGCGGACGATCGGCATGTCGAGGGCGTGCTGCACCCCGGGATCCCGTTCGCGGTGCACACGGCGGCGGGCGAGCCGCTGTCGATCGGCGACCGCGCCGGCGCCGGCTTCCAACTCGCGGACGCGCCGCTCGGTGACTACGTCGTGCTCGACTTCCGCGCCTTCGACGCGTGGTACGAGGAGGACGAGCGGATCGCGTCGCATCCGAGAGACCCGTTCCACCGCGTCGACGTGCGCCGCAGCTCGCGTCCGCTGCGGATCGAGCTGGCGGGCCTGCCGGTCGCCGAGACGACGCGCGTCGCGGTGCTGGTCGAGACGAGCCTGCCGACGCGCTTCTACCTCCCGCGCGAGGACGTCCTGGTCGAGCTGCTGCCGAGCGCGAGACGCACCGTCTGCCCGTACAAGGGCGAGGCGTCCTACTGGTCGGTCGACGTCGGCGGCCGCCGCGAGGAGGACGTCGCCTGGAGCTACGAGCAGCCGCTGCCCGAGCTGGCCGCGATCGCCGGTCGCATCGCCTTCTGGGACGAGCGCGTCGACGTCATCCTCGACGGGGAGCGGCGTGAGCGGCCGGGCGGTGCGGTCGCCGCGGCGCTGCGCGACGAGTTCGGCGTGCGCGCGGGCTGACCGTCGCCCTTCCCGTCCGCCGGAGCGCATGCGAACATGTGTTCGTATGCGCTGGGACAACCTCACCGTGGAGAGCGACGAGCAGGCGCGCCTCCCCGGCTACCGCGAGGAGGCCGTCGTGCGCCGCTTCGACGCGCCCGAGGCGCTGGAGACCCGCTTCTACGAGGTGCGCGCGAGAAGCGCGCTGAATCGCGTGCCGAGAGGGTCGCCGATGCCATTCAGATGGAGCGTGAACCCATATCGGGGTTGCAGTCATGCCTGCTGCTACTGCTTCGCCCGCCCCACCCACAGATACCTCGACTTCGACGCCGGGCGCGACTTCGAGCGCGAGATCGTCGTGAAGGTGAACGCGCCGGAGGTGCTGCGGGCGGAGCTGGCGCGGCCGTCGTGGAAGGGCGAGCACGTCGCGATGGGGACGAACACCGATCCCTACCAGTGGGTCGAGGGCCGCTACCGCCTCATGGAGGGCATCTGGGAGGCGCTGCGCGACGCGCGCAACCCGTGCTCGATCCTGACGAAGTCGCCCCTGCTGCTGCGCGACCTGAGACTGCTGCAGGAGATCGCGGCGGTCGCCGACGTGAGCGCGGCGCTGTCGGTCCCGACGCTCGACGAGAAGGCGTGGCGTGCGACCGAGCCGCACACCCCGCATCCGCGCGCGCGGCTCGAGGCCGTCGGCGAGCTGAACCGTGCCGGCATCCCGTGCGGGATCCTCGTCGCGCCGTTGATGCCCGGCATCAACGACGACCCCGCGCAGGTCGAGGCGATCCTCGAGCTCGCGGCCGCCAACGGCGCGACGGGCGCCGGCGGGATCGCGCTGCACCTGCGCGGCGACGTGCGCGGCGTCTTCATGGACTGGCTGCGCTCGCAGCGGCCCGACCTCGTGCCGCGCTACGAGCAGCTCTACGCGCGCGGCGCGTACGCGCCGAAGGCCGAGCGCGACCGCCTCGGCGGCGTGCTCGCGGCCGCACGCCGCAGGCACCCGCTGCGAGGGACCCGTGCCGGGATGTTCCGCCGCAACGCCCGCTCCCCGGCGCTCGACGCACCGCCGCCGCCGCGCGCACCGGCCGGCGTTCAGCAGGCGCTGTTCTGAGTGCACCGCGCGCGTCAGCCGGCAAGCCGCGACGGCAGCTCGCGCAGGTCCACGAGCGCTTCGGCACCGAGCCCCGCCAGGCGTGCGGCCGCGGTCGCGCTGCCGCCGTCGAAGCCGAACGTGCGCATGCCGGCCGCGCGGCCCGCGGTGACGCCGGGCACGCTGTCCTCCACGACGACGCAGGCGTCCGGCCCGAAGCCGCACGCGGCCGCCGCGTGCAGGAACAGGTCGGGCGCGGGCTTCGGGCGCGCGACTCCGTACGCGGAGAAGATGCGGTCGTCAGGGAAGACGCCGGCGAGGCCGGTGACCCGCAGCGTCTGCTCCATCTTCTCCAGCGACCCGCCGGAGGCGATGCACGACTCCCAGCCGGCGGCGCGCACGCCCGCGACCGCCTCCTCCGCTCCCGCTATCGGCTGCAGCTCGCGCTCGAACGCGCGGGCGCGCACGGCCAGGAAGTCCTCGACCCAGCCGTCCGGGATCGGGCGGCCGAGGTGCGCCTCCACCCCGCGCCGGATGTCGGCGAGCGCGATCCCGTGGAACGCGGCGTCGACCTGCTGCAGCGTCATCGTGCCGCCGATCGCCTCGATCGCCCGCGTCAGCTCGCGCATGTCGATGCCCATGCTGTCGACGAGCACGCCGTCGCAGTCGAAGATGACGAGGCCGCGCGCGGTCAACGCGCGCTCGCGCGGGCGAGCAGCGACTCCTCGCCGGCCAGCGTCTGGCTCGTGGCCGCGGCGATCTCGACCTGCACGTACTCGCCTGGCTGCGCGAGGCCGCCGAAGTTGACGGCTTTGTTGTGGCGCGAGCGGCCGCGCAGGCGCGTCGGGTCGGTGCGCGAGGGACCCTCCACGAGCACCTCGAGCGTCCGCCCGACGAAGCGCTGGGCACGCTCGCGCGCACGCCGCTGCACGACCTCGACGAGCCGTCCCATCCGCTCGACCTTGACCAGGTGCGGGACCTGGTCCGGCAGCGTCGCCGCCTCCGTCCCGCGCCGCGGCGAGAAGACGAACGTGAAGGCGCCGTCGTAGGCGACCTCCTCACACAGCGTCAGCGTCTGCGCGAAGTCCTCCTCCGTCTCGCCGGGGAAGCCGACGATCACGTCGGTCGTGATCGCGCAGTCGGGCACGTGCTCGCGCAGCCGTGCCACGCGGTCGAGGTAGCGTTCGCGCGTGTAGGTGCGCCGCATCGCCTTGAGCACGCGGCTGGACCCGCTCTGCAGCGGCAGGTGCACGTGCTCGCACAGCGCGGGCAGCTCGGCGTGTGCGCGGATCACGTCCTCCTTCATGTCCTGCGGGTGCGGCGAGGTGTAGCGGATGCGCTCGATCCCGTCGACCGCGTCGACCGCGGCCAGCAGCTCGGCGAAGCTCGCGGCCGGCTCGCCGCGTCGCGGCAGGTCGCGCCCGTAGGCGTTGACGTTCTGCCCGAGCAGGGTGACCTCCGAGACGCCCTCGGCCGCCATCCGCTCGACCTCGCCCACGAGCGCCGCGAGCGGGCGCGAGACCTCGCGACCGCGCGTGCTCGGCACGATGCAGTACGAGCAGACCATGTTGCAGCCGACCGAGATCTGCAGCCAGCCCTGGAACTCGCGCGCCCGCTTCTCCGGCAGGTCGCCGGCGAAGCCCTCGAACTCGAAGTAGCCCTGGGCGGTCAGCGAGTCGCTCGTGAGGAACTCGGCGAGCTTGTGCACCTGCCCGGGCCCGAACGCGACGTCGACGAACGGGAAGCGCTCGAACACCTCGTCCTTCACCGACTGCGCCCAGCAGCCGCCGACGCCGATCACGACCTCCGGCCGCTCGCGCTTGCGTCGTTTCGCGTGGCCCAGATGGGCGACGAACTTGGTGTCGGCCGCCTCCCGGATCGAGCACGTGTTGAAGAGGATCAGGTCCGCCTCGTCGGGGCTCGGCGCCTCGCGGTAGCCGAGCGACTCGAGCATGCCCTTCATGCGCTCCGAGTCGTGCTCGTTCATCTGGCAGCCGAACGTCGTGACGTGGTAGCGCTTCATCCCGGACCCAGAGTACCGGCGCCCTACTTGGCGTACTCGACCGAGCGCGACTCGCGGATCACCGTGACCTTGATCTGGCCCGGGTACTCCAGCTCCTGCTCGATCTCGCGCGCGATCTCGTGCGAGAGCAGCGCCGCGCGGTCGTCGTCGATGCTCGTCGGCGCGACCATCACGCGGATCTCGCGTCCGGCCTGCATCGCGTAGACCTTGTCGACGCCTTCGTGGCGGGTGGCGATCTGCTCGAGGTCGCGCAGGCGTCTGACGTACTGCTCGAGCGACTCGCCGCGGGCTCCGGGGCGAGCCCCGGAGAGCGCGTCGGCCGCCTGCACGATCACCGCCTCGACCGTCTGCGGCTCGACCTCGTTGTGGTGCGCCTCCATCGCATGCGCGACGGCCTCGGACTCGCCGTGGCGGCGCGCGATGTCGCCGCCGACGAGCGCGTGCGGGCCCTCGACCTCGTGCGAGACGGCCTTGCCGATGTCGTGCAGCAGCGCCGCCCGCCGCGCGGTTCTCGGCGAGGCGCCCAGCTCGTGCGCCATCAGGGCCGCGAGCCGCGAGCACTCGACCGAGTGCGCGAGCACGTTCTGCCCGTAGCTGGTGCGGAACTTGAGCCGCCCGAGCAGACGGATCAGCTCGGGGTCGAGGCCTTGGACGTTGGCCTCGAAGACGGCTTCCTCCCCCAGCTCGACGATGTGATCCTCCAGCTCCGACTTCGCCTGGTAGTACATCTCCTCGATGCGCGCCGGGTGGATGCGCCCGTCTGCCAGCAGCTTCTCGAGCGTCATCCGGGCGATCTCGCGGCGCACGCCGTCGAAGCCCGACAGCACGACCGCGTTCGGCGTGTCGTCGATGATGAAGTCGATCCCTGTGAGGTTCTCCAGCGCGCGGATGTTGCGGCCTTCGCGGCCGATGATGCGGCCCTTCATGTCGTCGGACGTGAGCTGCACGACCGAGACCGTCGTCTCGGTCGCATGGCCGGCGGCGATCCGCTGCATGCAGACCGAGAGGATGTTGCGCACGCGGCGGTCGGCGTCGCGCTTCGTCTCCTCCTCGATCTGGCGGATCAGCTTGGCCGAGTCGTGGCGGACCTGGTCCTCCAGCTCCTTCAGCAGCAGCTGCTTCGCCTGAGCGGCCGTGACGCCGGCGACGCGCTCGAGCTGATGCTCCAGCTCGCGGTGCCCTTCGGTCAGCTCGAGCGCCTGGCGCTCGAGCGCCGCCGCGCGTTCCTCGAGCCCGCGCTCGCGGCGCGCGACGTCGGCGCGCTGCGCGTCGAGCGCCTCCTCCTTGCCGAGGACGCGCTCCTCGACGCGCACCAGCTCGGCGCGGCGGGCGGACACCTCGGCCTCGGCTGCGGGGCTTGTCACGGGGACCGCGCGCTCGTCGCGCAGGCCCGCCGGTCGCCCGCGGCCGTAGAGCACGGCGGCGAGCACGAGCCCCACTGCCAGCAGCGCCGCCGCGATCACGATCTCCATGAGTTCCTCTTCCTGAGGCCCGGCGGGGAGGCCGGGCCGTTCACGATCCGTTTTGGGTAGCGTCAGACGGGCCGTGCGAGGTGCACGAGGAACGTCGAATGCGGCGCGCCGTGACGCCGCCGGTCTCACGCACCGGCTACGCCGGCGTTTGCGTCGGAGAACCTTGCCCAGCGCACGTGCTGCACGGCGGTGGACTGAGGCGTTGGGGGTCGGCGGACAAGTTCGGTTCCAGGGATTCAGGCTATTTGCTGCTGTTTCATGCCCTCGCGGGCCAGTCGTTCGCTGTCCTGGATCGTAGTACCGGTGCGTTGGGGGCGCAATCAGCGCCCGCGCGCGCCTGCGGCGTGGGCGCGGATCGCGTCCCACGCGAGCTCCTGGTCGTAGCCCTTGCGCACCAGCACGCCGTACGCCCGCCGCTGCTCGCGCGGATCGTCGTCGAGCGCCGGGAAGCGTCGCCGCAGCAGCGCTCCGGCCGCCTCCAGCTCGCCCTCGCGGTCACGCGTCGCGACCGCGTCGCGTGCGATCGCCTGCGGCACGCCGAGCGTCAGCAGCCGCCGTTCGATGCGGTCGGCGCCCCACTCCTCGAGCAGGCGCTTGTCATCGGCGAAGACCTGCGCGAAGCGCGCGTCGTCGAGGAAGCCCTCGCGCGCGAGCTGCTCGAGCGCCCGCTCGATCGCCTCCGGCTCGACGCGCTTGCCCTCGAGGTAGCGGCGCATCTCCAGCACGGTCCGGTCGCGCCGCGTGAGATAGCGGAACGCGAGGTCGAGCGCGTGCTGGAGCCGCTGCTCCGGATCGAGCTCGCGGGACAGCGTCACGGCGGGAGCAGCGTCCATGCGACCGCCGCCTCAGCGGGGTGCGATGGGTGGATGCTGAGGGTCGCGCGGTGTCGAAGCCAATGCTGGTGGCATTGGCGAGACTCCGCGTGGCTCCCAGCGCCGACCAGCGTGCCCCGTCATCAGGCCGCCGCCGGTTCCAGCGCTTCCTCGTCCACGACGGCGACGTCCGTCGCGTCGATCGGCGCGACGAGGTCGCGGCTCATCCCGAGCGCCTCGTAGATCTTCTCCTCGATCTCCTTCGCCATCTCCGGATGCTCCCGCAGAAACGCCTTCGCGTTGTTGCGACCCTGGCCGAGGCGCTCGTCGCCGTAGGAGAAGAACGAGCCCGACTTCGTGACGATGTTGTGCTCGATGCCGTGGTCGATCAGGCAGCCGGTCGTCGAGATGCCTCTGCCGAAGTCGATCTCGAACTCGGCCTGCTTGAACGGCGCCGCGACCTTGTTCTTGACGACCTTCACGCGGACGCGGTTGCCGACCGCCTCGGTGCCGTCCTTGATCGTCTCGATGCGGCGGATGTCGAGCCGCTGCGACGAGTAGAACTTCAGCGCGCGACCGCCCGGCTGCGTCTCCGGCGAGCCGAACATCACGCCGACCTTCTCGCGGATCTGGTTCGTGAAGAGGCAGAGCGTCTGCGTGCGGTTGAGGTTCGCCGTCAGCTTGCGCATCGCCTGCGACATCATGCGCGCCTGCACGCCGACCGTCTGGTCGCCCATCGCGCCCTCGAGCTCCACGCGCGGGGTGAGCGCCGCGACCGAGTCGACCGAGACGACGTCGACGGCACCGGAGCGCACGAGCATGTCGGCGATCTCGAGCGCCTGCTCGCCGTAGTCCGGCTGCGAGACGAGCAGCGAGTCGATGTCGACGCCGATCTCCTGCGCGTAGAGCGGGTCCATCGCGTGCTCGGCGTCGATGAAGGCGCAGGTGCCGCCGAGCTTCTGAGCCTCGGCGAGGATGTGGTAGACGAGCGTCGTCTTGCCCGAGGACTCCGGGCCGAAGATCTCGACGATGCGCCCGCGCGGCACGCCGCCGATGCCGAGCGCGATGTCGAGCGAGAGCGCGCCCGTCGGGATCGCGTTGACGCGCACCTGCGCGCCGGGATCGCCCATTCGCATGACCGCGCCCTTGCCGAACTGGCGCTCGATCTGCGTCAGCGCCCCCTGGAGGGCGGCGTCGCGGGCCTTGGTGGCCTTGTCCTGGTCGGTCATCGCTGGAGGCTCCTTGTGCTCACGTGAGGGCATGACGGTACGCCGGGCGTCGGACGGAAGGGAATCGAACGTCCGTTCGCGCACATGGGTCGATGGTAGGCGCCCGCGCGGCGCCTCACAACGCCCGGATCGTGAGGATTCTCAGGCGAGTCTGCTGACGGACGGCGCAGCGCCGTCAGGCGTCGTCGACCTGGCCGAGCAGCAGCCGCCGCAGCAGGTGCAGCGCGACGGTCGTCGTGCGGTCGCGCACGTCCGGCCGCGATCCGGGCAGGTCGAGCTTGCGCGCGATGCGCGCGCCGTCGCGCGCCGCGACCGCCACGTGCACGCGCCCGACGGGCTTCTCGGGCGTCCCTCCCCCCGGTCCGGCGATCCCCGTCACGCCGATCCCGACGTCGGCGCCGAAGCGCTCGAGCGCGCCGTCGGCGAGCGCGTCGGCGACCTCCGCCGACACCGCTCCCACGCGTTCGATCAGCCCCGCGTCGACGCCCGCCAGCCCGACCTTCGCCGCGTTCGAGTACACCGTCACGCCGCCGAGCACGTAGTCGGAGGAGCCCGGGCGGTCCGTCAGGCGCGCCGCGAGCAGCCCGCCGGTGCACGACTCCGCGACCGCGACCGTGCGCACGGGCGGCCCGCTCAGGAGCGCCGCGACCTGCTCGTCGATCGTCGTGCCGTCCTCGGAGAACAGCTGCGCGGCATGCCGCGTGCGCACGAGCTCGGCGAAGGCCGCGTAGGCGTCCGCGGCGGCGGGCTCGTACAGGGTCGCGATCTCGATCTCGCCGCGCCGCAGGCAGGTCGTGATCTCCAGCGGCGCGAGGTCGACGCCCGAGCGCTCCGCGACGCGCAGCGTCTCGGCGATCTCCGACTCCGGAAGCCCCATCAGGCGCAGGATCGCCTGCTCGTAGACCGTCGCGCCCGCGGTCGCCGCGCGGAAGGCGTCCGTCTCACGCGCGGCGCGCCACATCGGCTGCAGCTCGCGCGGCGGGCCCGGCAGCACGACGACGGTCGGTCCCTCGCCGGAAGCGGGCGGCACCACCACCCCCGGCGCCGTCCCCACCGGCTCCAGCACCGTCGCGCCCTCCGGCACGTGCGCCTGCTTGCGCGTGCCGCGCGCCATCGCGGCGCGGTCGATGTTCGGCCAGCGCTCGGCGAGCGGCGCGACGATCGCCGCGATGCGCTGCTCCAGCGCCTCGTCGAGCACCATCGGGCGGCCGGAGAACTCGGCGACGACCTCGGTCGTGAGGTCGTCCGCGGTCGGTCCGAGGCCCCCGCTCGTGACGATCAGGTCGACGCGCTCGGAGGCGAGGAAGCGCAGCGCCGCCGCCATGTCCTCGCGCCGGTCGGCGACGATCGCGATGTGCGCCAGCTCGACCCCCAGCTCGCGCAGGCGCTCCGACAGCCACGGGCCGTTGCGGTCGGAGATGATCCCGCTCAGGACCTCGGTCCCGGTGATGACGATGCCGGCGCGCGCGCTCACGTGCAGGTCGGCGCCTGGTCGGTCGGCAGCGTGCGCGCGCCCGCGCGGGTGATCTCGTAGGCGATCGCCGTCGAGGAGGCGGGGATCGCGAGCGGTCTCCCGTTCACGCGCACCTGCACCGCGTTGTTGCCGAGCGTCATGCGCAGCTTGCGCGCGCGGTAGACCGGCACCTGCTGATCGGCTTCGAACTGCGTGCCGGGGATCAGCACTCTGCCCCCGCCGTCGACGAGGCACACGTAGACCGCGCCGGTCGGCACGAGCTTGACGCTGGCCCGCGCGGGGCGGGCCGTCGGCGTCGTGCGCGAGCGTCTCACGGTGGTTCTCGTCGTCGTGGTCCCGGCGCCGTCCGTGGTCGAGTCCCCTCCCGAGCCGTCGCCGCCGCCGAGCGAGCCGACGAGCGCGAGCACCGCGAAGATCAGCACGATCACCGCCCCGACGATCAGCCAACGCGGCGCGACGCGCGGGCCGGTCGGTCCGGAGCCGCGGCGGTCGCGCCCCAGCTGCGGGCTGATCGGCGCCAGCTCATGCTCGCTCGGGCGCTCGTAGCGCAGCTTGTACTCCTCCACCAGCGAGCGCGCGTCGAGGCCCAGGTAGGCGGCGTATTCGCGCAGGAAGCTCTTGATGAAGGTGGAGCCAGGGAGCAGGTTCCACTCCTCGTTCTCCAGCGCGCGCAGGTACTTCGCGCGGATCTTCGTGGCCTGCTCGACCTCGGTGATGTCGATCCTGGCGCGCATGCGCGCCTCGCGAAGGGTGGGACCGATCTCCGACATGGGGACGCGAAGGCTATCGAGCCGACCGCGTCAGCAGTGATGGATTTGGTGCAGGAGCGGGGAGTTCGCGCCGCCCGCCCTACGCGGCGGGCACGCCCGCGGCGAGAAAGCCGAGCACGGCGGCGTTGAAGTCCTCCGCGCGCTCCAGGTTCGCGCCGTGCGCCGCGCCCTCCAGCACCGTCAGCCGCGCCCCCGGGATCAGCTGCGCGAGCTCGCGCGACTTCCACACCGGCACGAGGATGTCGTGCTCGGCGCCGATCACGTGCACCGGCAGGTCGAGCTCGCCGAGCCGATCGCGCACCTCGTGACGCGTCGTGGCGAGCAGCTGGCGCACGAAGGCCTCTGCCTCCTGCTCCGGGCCGGCGAGCAGCGCCTGGCGCACGAACGCGACCATCTCGGCGTTCTCGTAGAAGGCCTCGCTGAAGCACAGCAGCATCAGCTCGTCGACGCGGTCCTCGAGCGACATCGCGTCGATGCGCTGGGACCACAGCCGCCCCTGCGTCCGCCCCCACTCCCCGCCGCCGCCGAACGTCACGCAGAGCGTGAGCGAGCGCACGCGCTCCGGCGCGGCGAGCGTCAGCCGCTGGGCGATCGCGCCGCCCATCGAGTAGCCGAGCAGGTGGAAGCTCTCGAGCTCGAGCGCGTCGGCGAGCGCGAGCGCGTCGGCCGTCATGTCGGCGATCTCGTACCCGGCGGTCGCGCGCGAGGACTGGCCGACGTCGCGGTTGTCGAAGACGACGGTCTTGTGCGTCTGCGACCACACGGGGATCTGCGGCAGCCAGCCGAGCGTGCTGGCGCTCAGGCCGTGGATGCAGAGCAGCGGCTCGCCATCCCCGTGGACCTCGTAGTAGAGGCGCTGCCCGTTGCAGTCGGCGTGCGGCACGCCGACCAGTCTAGATCGCGGTGTCCTGGCCTGCGCCGGGTTCCGGCGCGGCGGGTTCGGACGGTGTCTCGGGGACGTCGGCCGCGGGCGCGGGCGACGCCGCCCCCGGTCTCTCCGACAGCGCGACGAGGATGCGCGGCACGTCGGCCTCGGTGATCAGCACCTGGCGCGGCTTCGAGCCCTCGTAGCCGGAGATGATCCCGCGCCGTTCGAGCATGTCGATCAGGCGGCCGGCGCGCGTGTAGCCGAGGCGCAGGCGCCGCTGCAGCATCGAGGTCGAGGCCGTCCCCATCTGCGCGACGAGGCCGATCGCCTCCTCCAGCAAGGGGTCCTCGTCGGGGTCGAAGCCGTCGTCGTCACCGCCGCCGGCATCCGACTCGTCGGCGACCTCCTCGAGCAGCTCCTCCTGGAACTCCGGCTCGCCCTGCTTGCGCCACGACTCGGTCAGCTCGGCGATCTGCGCCTCGTCGATGTAGGCGCCCTGGATCCGCTGCAGCTTCGAGGAGCCGACCGGCGAGAACAGCATGTCGCCCTGGCCCAGCAGCGACTCGGCGCCGTTCTGGTCGAGGATCACGCGCGAGTCCGTCTGCGAGGACACGGAGAAGGCGATCCGCGAGGGGACGTTCGCCTTGATCATGCCGGTGATGACGTCCACACGGGGCGACTGCGTCGCCAGCACGAGGTGGATTCCGACCGCGCGCGCCTTCTGCGC
The DNA here is from genome assembly GCA_963812435.1 of uncultured Actinomycetes bacterium. GTDB lineage: Bacteria > Actinomycetota > Thermoleophilia > Solirubrobacterales > Solirubrobacteraceae > Conexibacter. The sequence continues at coordinate 227,928 of CAWEUZ010000005.1, read as the reverse complement.
GAGACGGATGATCGAGTCCTCGACGTCGGCCGGCGCGACCATCATCAGGTCGGCGAGCTCGTCGATCACGCACAGGATGTAGGGCAGGGCCGGCTCGCCGCGTACGGCGCGCGCCTTGTTCAGCTCCGGCAGCGAGCGCGTGCGCGCGAGCGACATGATCCCGTAGCGCAGCTCCATCTCCTTGACGAGGTTCTGGAGCGCGTTGGCGGCCATCCGCGGGCTCGTGATGACGGGCGTCAGCAGGTGCGGGATCGACTCGTAGTGGTTCAGCTCGACCTGCTTGGGGTCGACGAGCACGAGCCGCAGCTCGTGCGGGTCGGCGTGCAGCAGCAGGCTCGACAGCATCGCGTTGATGCAGCCGGACTTGCCGGCGCCGGTCGTGCCGGCGACGAGCAGGTGCGGCATCTTCGCGAGGTCGACGCCGATCGCGCGGCCGGCGACGTCCTTGCCGAGCCAGACCGTGAGCGGCGACCAGTCCTTCGGCGGATCCTGGAAGACGTCGCCGAGGTGGACGATGCGCCGCCTCGCGTTCGGGACCTCGACGCCGACGGCCTGCTTGCCGGGGATCGGCGCGAGGATGCGGATCTCGGTCGCGGCGAGCGCGTACGCGAGGTCGTCCTTGAGCTGCGCGACCTTGCCGACCTTGATGCCGGGCGCGAGGCGGATCTCGAAGCGGGTGATGTGCGGGCCGGCCGTCATGCCGACGACCTTCGCCTCGATCCCGAAGTGGCCGAGCGCCTCGATCAGCTGCTTGGCGATCTTCTCCTGCCCGGCCGTGTCGGGGCGCGACTGGTCGGCGGTCGAGCGCTTGAGGAAGCCGCCGGACGGGATGCTCCAGACGAACTCGGGATCGTCGGTGACGGACGCGCGGTAGCGGCCTTGCGGGGTGAGGTCGGCCGGGTCGACGGCGATCGGGACGGCGGCCGCGTCGCCACCCGTGGTGACGCCGGGCTCGTCGGGCTCCTCCAGCTCCAGCTGCTCGATCGGCTCGGGCTCCGCGACGGCCGCGTGCTCGGCGGTCGGCGGCTCGTCTGCGAGCGGGCCGATCGGATCGTCGCCGAACGTCTTCTCGACCGCCGGCGTCTCGTCGCCGTAGAGGTCCGGGTAGCGCTCGCGCCCATCCAGCGACGGAGCCTCGACGTGCGTGGCGCGGACGACGAGGCGCTCGTCCTCGGGCTCGGGCGGCACGACCGGCGCGGGCGCGCGCGTCGGCGCGGACGCCGCCGGCGCGGGGGCGCGGGTCGGCGCCAGCGTCGCCGCCGCGCGGCCGGTCTGGACCACGCCGCGGCCGGCGGCCCCGAGCATGCCCGCGACCGTCACGCCGCTGATCAGCAACAGCCCGGCGAGGAACAGGAACGTCGCGATGATGTGCGAGCCGACGTCGGAGAAGAGGTGCGAGGTCGTCCAGTAGAGCCCGGCGCCGACCGCGCCGCCGTGCGCGTCGAGCGTGCGACTCGCCCACAGGCCGGCGCCGTCCACGTCCTCGCCGAGCCCGAGCGTGCCGGCGGCGAGCGCGAGCACGAGCGCCGCGAACAGGCACAGGGCGCCGGTGCGCAGCGGTCGCGGCGCGGGCACGAGCGTGCGCGCGACGACGAGCAGCCCGCCGATCACGAGCGCGACCGGGACCGCGTAGGCGACCCGGCCGAGCAGCAGCTCCAGGCCGTCGCTCGCCGCCCCGCCGACGGAGCCGCCGGCGGCGCCGAGGTAGAGCACGAACGCGAAGAAGACGCCGAGCGCGGCGAGGCCGAGCCCGAGCAGGTCGAGCTGGTGCGGCGTCAGCTCGGGGAGCAGCGACGCGCCGCCCGCGCGGCGTGCGCGCGGGCGTGCGGACTGACGCGAGCGCGGCGAACGCGCGGCGGACGATCTCGACGCGGACGATCTCGGCCGTCTGGCGGCGGCTCTGGGGCGGCGGCTGGTCTTCGTGGCCATCTGCGCGCTTGCTTCGACGCGCACCGCTCCGCCCCTGCCGACCGGTCAGTCCGTCGGAAGCGCTGACCAATGCGCGTCGCGTGAGCGTGCGAGCGCGTAAGGAGTCGCTAAAAAGCGGACATTTCGCCCGCTCGGCCGTTTAGGATCGGCAGATGAGCGACATCTCGCGTGCACCCCGCGTGCTCGTCGTGGAGGACGACGACGAAATCGCGCAGACGCTGCAGCGCTCCCTGCGCATGGAGGGCTACGAGGTGCGGATCGCCAGCGACGGCGTCAGAGCGCTCGACGATGCGCACGCGTTCCTGCCGGACCTCGTGGTGCTCGACCTCGGCCTCCCCCGCCTCGACGGCATCGACGTCGCGAAGACGCTGCGCGAGAACGACGACGTGCCGATCCTGATGCTGACCGCGCGCGACGCGCTCGAAGCGCGCGTCGAAGGGCTCGACGCCGGCGCCGACGACTACCTCGTCAAGCCGTTCGAGCGCCAGGAGCTGCTCGCGCGCCTGCGCGCGCTGCTGCGCCGCCGCCCGCCGCGCGGGTCCGCCCCGCTGGTCTGCGGCGACCTGCGGCTGAACCCCGACACGCACGAGGTCGAACGCAGCGAGCGTTCGATCGAGCTGACGCAGCGCGAGTTCGAGCTCCTGGAGTACCTGATGCGCAACGAGCGCATCGTCGTCTCGCGCCAGCGGCTGCTGGACGAGGTGTGGGGCTACGACCCGTTCTCGACGACGAACACGATCGAGGTGTTCGTCTCGAACCTGCGACGAAAGCTGGAGGCGGGTGGCGAGCCGCGACTCCTCCACACGATCCGCGGCGCGGGCTACGTCCTCCGCGCTTAGCGGCGCGGGGCGGGCGTACCGGCGGCTGCCGACGCGCTGGCGCCTCGCCGGCGGATCGGCCGCGCTGACGTTCGTGATCCTGTGCGGCTTCGCGGCGATCGTCGGGCTGCTGACGACGCGCCAGATCCGCATCCAGTTCGACGACTCGGTGCGCCAGACGGCGGACTACCTGCAGTCGCGCGCGCGGGTCAGCTTCGACCCGCAGAGCGGCGAGCCGAGCTGCGGCCGGCTCGGCGACCTCGCCAGCGGCGAGGGCGCGAAGGTGCGCGTCTACCTGCTCGCGCAGCCGGCGCACCTGCTGTGCGCCTACGGCGGCGCGCATCCGCTGTCGCCGCTGTTCTCGCTCGAGTCGGCGTTCCCGAACGACCAGCGCGGCTACCGCCTCGAGGTTCGCCGCGTCGCGGTCGACCCGATCGGGGTCGGCGTGCTCATATACGCGCGGCCGCTGTCGGCGATCGACCGCACCGCCGCGAAGGTGCGCTTCTTCCTGCTGCTGGGGATCCTCGGCGGAACCGGGCTGGCGCTGCTCGCCGGCCTGATGGTCGCGCGCCGCGCGATGGCGCCGATCGCCGAGCTGACCGCCAGCGCGCGCGAGATCGAGCGCACGCGCGACCCCGGGCGCCACGTGCCGCAGTCGGAGGCCGACGACGAGGTGGCCGAGCTGGCGCAGACGCTCGAGGACATGCTGCAGGCGCTCGACGCCGCGCGCGCCGAGTCCGAGGCGACGCTCGTGCGCCAGCGCGAGTTCGTCGCCGACGCCTCGCACGAGCTGCGCACGCCGCTGACGAGCGTGCTCGCGAACCTCGAGCTGCTCGCCGAGCAGGTCGAGGGCGAGGACGCGCGCGCCGCGGTCGCGTCCGCGCTGCGCTCCTCCCAGCGCATGCGCCGGCTCGTCGCGGACCTGCTGCTGCTCGCGCGGGCCGACGCCGGCCGCAGCGTCCCGCACCGCCCCGTCGACGTCGCGCAGGTGCTCGTCGAGGTGGCGGCCGAGCTGGGGCCGCTCGCAGACCGCGGCGGACACCAGCTGACGATCGCCGCGCACGAGCCGCTCGTCGTCGACGGCGCGCGCGACGAGCTGCACCGCCTCGCGCTCAACCTGATCGAGAACGCGCTGCGCCACACCCCGCCCGGAACGCACGTGCACGCGGCGCTCGCGCGCGCCGATGACGACGTCGTGCTGACGGTCGAGGACGACGGCCCCGGCATACCGGACGAGCTGCGGCCACGGCTGTTCGAGCGCTTCGTGCGCGGCCGCGGCGACGGCGGCGGCGGGTCCGGCCTCGGCCTCTCGATCGTCCGCGCGGTCGCGGTCGCGCACGGCGGCGACGTCGCCGTCGAGCAGCCGCCGGCGGGCGGTGCGCGCTTCGTCGTACGCCTTCCCTGCGCAGCCGAAGCGGCTGCGGATCACTCGGCCGTCAGCACGCCGGAGTCGTCGGCGCGGGAGTGATCCGGCAGGTCCGCGGTTCCGCAGTCTCGGACGATCCCATCCCGTTCGTCCGAATCCAAGGAGCGGTCGTGCACCCACCCCTCACCGACATCATCTCGCTGGAGACGCTCGACAGCGACGGCGCGCTGCGCGAAGGCGCCGAGGCCGTCCAGGGCGACACGCGCGCCGACCTCTTCCGCAAGGCCGGCATCGCCGGCGGCTCGCTGCTCGCGAGCGGCGTGCTGTTCGGCGGCATGCCGGCGCTCGCGTCTGCTGCGAAGCCCTCGAAGAAGCAGGACGTCGCGATCCTCAACTACGCGCTGACGCTGGAGTACCTGGAGGCGGCGTTCTACAAGGAGGCCGTCGCGATGGGCAGATTCTCCGGCGAGGTCGGCGCGTTCGCGTCGCTCGTCGCCGCGCACGAGGCGGCGCACGTCGCCTACCTCAAGAGAGCGCTCGGCTCAGCCGCCGTTAAGTCGCCGAGATTCGACTTCAAGGACACGACCACGAACGAGGACAAGTTCAAGGCGACCGCGTTCGCGCTCGAGAACACCGGCGTCAAGGCCTACTCCGGCCAGGCGACGAACATCAAGCAGGCCGCCGTCGTCAGCGCGGCCGTCTCGATCCTCACGATCGAGGCCCGCCACGCCGCCGCGATCGCCGCGATCCTCGGCCACATCCCCGGCAGAGACGGCATCACCCCCGACGGCGCGTTCGACAAGGCGCTCGGCAGAAGAGCGATCCTGAGAGCCGTCGGCGACACCGGCTTCATCGTCGGTTAGAGACGGGGAGCCAGCAGCGCGAGGCCGAGGCGAATGGCATCGAATCGCGGATGCCGGGCGTGCGGCGATTCCGTGAGCGGGCTGGTTGCCCGTGAACGGCATTGCTGCGCGATCCGGCGCCGCGAGGCGATGTCAGGCGCCCGGCCTCAAACTTCGACGACGACCGGCAGCACCATGGGGCGGCGCTTGAGCTTGTCGTAGACGAAGGCGGCGAGGTCGTCGTGCAGCTCCTGCTGGACGAGGTCGCTCTCGCGGATCCCGTCGCCGGCGGCGCGTGCGAGCGAGTCCTCGACGGCGCCGCGGATCTCCTCGATCAGCGCGTCCGCCTGGTCGACGAACGGCACGCCGCGGAAGATCACCTCCGGCGGGGCGACGGACTTGCCGTCCTGCTCGGAGATCGTCGCGACGACGATGAAGATCCCGTCGGCCGACAGCATGCGGCGGTCGCGCAGCGCGACGTCGGCGACGTCGCCGATGTCGACGCCGTCGACGAAGATCATGCCCGACTGCTCTCTGTCGCCGAAGCGCGCGCCTCTGCGGTCGATCTCGAGCGGCAGCCCGTTCTCGCCCTGGAAGATGTTGTCCGCGTCGATCCCGACCGCCTCGGCCAGCTGGCCGTGCAGGTGGATGCGCTTGAAGTCGCCGTGCATCGGCAGCACGTAGCGCGGCTTCGTGAGGTTGAGCATCAGCTTCAGCTCCTCGCGATAGCCGTGGCCGGAGGCGTGGATCGGCGCGTCGGCGGTCGTGATCACGTCGCAGCCGATGTGGTAGAGCCGGTCGATCGTGTCGTTGACGGCGCGCTCGTTGCCGGGGATCGGCGTCGCGCTGAAGACGACCGTGTCGCCGTCGTGGAGCTTGATGTGGCGGTGGTCGTTGTGCGCCATCCGCCGCAGCGCCGACAGCGGCTCGCCCTGCGAGCCGGTCGAGATGATGACGAGCTTGTGATCGGGGAAGTCGTCGATCTCGCGCGGCTGCACGAGCATCCCGTCGGGCACGTCGATGTGGCCGAGCGAGCGCCCGATGTTGACGTTCTTGCGCATCGAGCGCCCGACGAGGGCGACCTTGCGGCCGAGCGCCCCGGCCGCGTCGACGACCTGCTGCACGCGGTGGATGTTGGAGGCGAAGCTCGTCACGACGATGCGGCCCTCGCAGCGGGAGAACGCCTCCTCGAGGTGCGGGCCGACGCCGGCCTCCGACGGCGAGAAGCCCGGCCGGTCGGCGTTCGTGGAGTCCCCGCACAGCAGCAGCAGCCCGTCGCGTCCGAGCTCGGCGAGCCGCGACATGTCGGCGGGCCGGCCGTCGACCGGCGTCTGGTCGAACTTGTAGTCGCCGGTGATGAGGATCGTCCCGAGGTCGGTCGTGAGCGCGACCGCGTTCGAGTCGGGGATCGAGTGCGTCATGTGGATCAGCTCGATGTCGAACGGCCCGGCTTCGATCGTCTCGCCGTCGGCGACGTCCTCGAGGTCGATGTCTCTCATGCGGTGCTCGTCGAGCTTCGAGCGCGCCATCGCCATCGGCAGCGGGCCGCCGTAGATCGGCGGCGGGTCGGCCTTCAGCCCCAGCTCGCGCAGCACCCACGGCAGCGCGCCGAGATGGTCCTCGTGGCCGTGCGTGATGACGATCGCCTCGATGTCCTCCGCGCGTTCGCGCAGGTACGTGAAGTCGGGGAGCACGAGGTCGATCCCGAGCATGTCCGCCGTCGGGAAGCGCAGGCCCGTGTCGACCACGACGATGCGGTCGTCGTATTCGACGACCGTCATGTTCTTGCCGATCTCGCCCAGGCCGCCGAGCGGGAGGACGCGCAGTTTCCCGTTGCTCACGCTTGTGCCGTCGCCAGCAGTCCGTGCCGTTGGAGCGCGGCGCGAATCGTCGCCAGCTCGTGCTCGTCGGCCTCGACCATCGGCAGGCGCAGCCCGCCGACGTCGTGCCCGAGCAGGTTCAACGCAGCCTTGATGCCGATCGGGTTCGGCGCGACCGCGAGTGCCTCGAAGAGGTCGCTCAGACCATCGTGGATCGCGCGCCGCTGCTCCGGCTCGTCGACCATCCGCCGGAACTCGTCGCCGACGATGTGGCTGGCGACGAGCACGCCTCCGGCGCCGCCCATCTCCAGGACGTCGCAGAAGGTCTCGTTGTCGCCGGCGTAGACGTCGAGGCCGTCGATCGGTGCGAGCGCGTCGGGGTTCGACTGCTTGACGGCGACCACCAGATCGATCTCCCGCGCGAGTTGCGCGAGGAACGCGTTCGACATGTCCCGCCCGGTGCGCAGCGGGATGTTGTAGAGCATGATCGGCTTGTCGGTCGCGGCCGCGCATGCCTTGAAGTGGGCGGCTGTGCCGCGCTCGCTCGGGCGGTTGTAATAGGGCGTGACGTGCAGCAGGCCGTCGACGCCGAGCACCGTCGCGCGCTCCGTCAGGTGGACCGCATGGCGCGTGTCGTTGGAGCCGACGCCCGCGACGATCGTCGCCTTCCCGCCCATCTCCTGCACCGCCAGCTCGATGACGCGCAGGTGCTCCTCGTCGGTCAGCGTCGTGGCCTCGCCGGTCGTGCCGCAGATCACGAGCCCGTCGGAGCCGTGCGCGACGACGTGCTCCATCAACCGCACGGTCGCCTCCTCGTCGACGCGCAGCTGCGCGTCGAAGGGGGTCACCAGCGCGGTGAGAATCGTGCCGAGGGCGGGCATCCCGGGCATTATCGCAGGGCGTCCGTGAAGTGCCGCGGGACGCGCGGCGTGCCGACGCGTCCGGTCTCCCACAGGGAGATCACGACGACCTCTCCGTCGCCCCGCTCACGGCGGCAGACGAACACGAGGTCGCGGTCGACGAGATCGCGTACGTAGAGCGACCCGCGGGGCGGGCGGGATCCCGGTCTTCCAGCCGGCGGTGCGTCGTCGACGCGCCCAGCCTCCCACGCGCGCCGCACGCGACCGGCTATCTCAGGTCTCGGATCGAGCGCGCCGGAGCGCGAGCCGACGCGCTGGCGGAAGCGCTCGACCGCGTGGTCGGTGACGGCGACGAGCACTAGAACCTCTTGCCGGCTGAACGCCGAGCGGGATGGCGCCGGATCGTGGATGCCGGGCACCGCACGCGAGCACAGTCGTAGCCGGAGGCTACGGCGAGCATCGCGGGTGGTGAGCCGGCGCCGCGAGACGGTGACAGCCGGCCGGCGGGCAGTCGGTAAGCGGTTCTCAAAGCAGGTGCTCGAGGCCCACGAGCGGGGACTCGCTCAGGCCGGCGACTCTGCGCACGGCGAGCAGCACGCCCGGCATGAAGCAGACGCGGTCGATCGTGTCGTGGCGGATCGTCAGCGTCTGGCCGACGTCGCCGAGGATGACCTCCTGGTTGGCGACCATCCCGGGCAGCCGCACGGAGTGCACCGGAGGTGCCTCCCCCCGCTCGCCTGCGCCATCAGCTCCGCCGTGCGCGCGGCGGTGCCGCTCGGCTTGTCGAGCTTTCTGTCGTGGTGCAGCTCGATGATCTCCGCCTTGGCCATGTGCCGGGCCGCCTCGGCGGCGAACTTCATCATCAGCACCGCGCCGATCGCGAAGTTGGGCGCGAGGAAGACGTTGGCGCCTCTCGCCTGCCGCAGCGGCTCGATGTCGAAGCCGGTCGTCCCGATGACGACGTGGACGCCCGCGGCGACGCAGTCGAGCGCGTTCTGCAGCGCCGTGTCCGGCCGCGTGAAGTCGACGACGACGTCGGCATCCGGGAGCACGTCGGCGAGCGTCGTTCCGAGCGCAGGGTCCGCGCGGCCGGTCAGCTCCATGTCGTCGGCGCCGAGCACCGCGTCGCAGACGGTCGCACCCATCTTGCCGGCGGCGCCGGCGACGGCGACGCGGATCACGATGCCACCCCGGCCGTCTCCAGCGGCGCGATCGCGGCTGCGAAGGCGTCCTCGTCGGGGCCGATCCCCGCCACCGCGAGACGTTCCGGCGCGAACAGCTCGCCGGCGAGTGCGACAAGGTCGTCGTGCGTCACGGCGTCGATCTCTGCGATCAGCTCGTCGACGGTCAGCAGCGGCACGCCGCCGAGGATATGCGAGCCGAGCCGGTTCATGCGCGCGCCCGTCGACTCGAGCGACAGCACCACGCGCCCCTTCAGGTTCTCCTTCGCGCGGGCGAGCTCCTCAGGCGTGGCGGGCTCGCGGCGCAGGCGCTCCAGCTCGCGCGCGATCACATCGAGCGCCTCGGCGAGGTTGTCGGGCCGCGTGCCGACGTAGAGGCCGACCTGGCCGGTGTCGGAGTACTGGCCGGTGAACGAGGAGACCGCATACGCGAGCCCGCGCTGCTCGCGCACCTCCTGGAAGAGGCGCGAGGACGAGGTCCCGCCGAAGATCGTGTCGAGCACGCGCAGCGCGAAGCGGCGCTCGTCGTCGCGCGCCAGCCCGGATCCGCCGAGGCAGACGTGGTACTGCTCGGTGTCCTTGCGCTCGAACCGCACCTCGCGGGCGAGCTGCTCGCCTGCCGGCGCGGGCTCCCGCGCGGTCGCGTCTGACGCGGGCACGCGCGCGGCGGCCAGCTCGACGAGCGCGTCGTGGTCGACGGCGCCGGCGGCGGCGATCACGACGTTGCGCGGCACGTAGCGCGCGGCGTGGAAGGCGGCGATCCGCTCGACGGGCGTCTTCGCGACGACCTCCGCGCGGCCGATGATCGCGCGTCCCAGCGGGTGGTCGCCGAAGACCGCCTGGCCGAGCACGTCGAAGACCTTGTCCTGCGGGTCGTCCTCGTACATGGCGATCTCCTCGAGGATCACCTCCCGCTCGCTGTCGATGTCGCGGAACGCCGGCCGCCACACCATCTCGCTCATCACGTCGAACGCGTCGGCGAGGTGCGCGTCGATCACGCGCGCGTAGAGCGAGGTCGTCTCCTTGCCCGTGCCGGCGTTCAGCTCGGCGCCCATCGCGTCGAACAGCTGGTCGATCTCGAGCGACGCGTACTTGTCCGAGCCCTTGAACAGCAGGTGCTCGATCAGGTGCGACAGGCCGGCCTCCGGCTCGCGCTCGTGGCGCGAGCCGGTGCCGATCCAGTAGCCGAGCGAGACGGACCGGACGGAGGGCATGGCCTCCGTCACGATCCGCACGCCCGAGTCCAGCTCGGTGATCCGGTGGTCGGTCACCCGGAGGTGACTAGCCGCGCTCGGGATCGCGGTCGCGGCGCGGGCCGCGGTCGCTGCGCCCGTTGCGGTCGCCGCCGCCGGTGCGGCCACGGCCGCGCGGGCCGCGGTCACCGCGGTCGCCGCCGCCCTCGCGGCGCGGCGGACGGTCGCCGCCGCCGGCGCTGACGGCCGCCAGCTCCTCGACCGTCTTGCCCGCGATGTCCGGGTCGTCGGCGAGGCGCAGGCCGATGCGGCCGCGCTCGCGGTCGACCTCGACCACGCGCACCTTGATCTCGTCGCCTCTGTTGAGGATCTCCTCGACCGTGTCGACGCGTCTGCCTGGGGAGATGTTCGAGATGTGCAGCAGGCCGTCGGTGCCCTTCGCAAGCTCCACGAAGGCGCCGAAGGTCGTCGTCTTGACGACCTTGCCGGCGAACTCGTCGCCGATCTCGACCTCCTTGGTCATCGAGCGGATGCGGTCGGCCAGGGCGTCGCCCAGCTCGCCGTTCTGCGCGTAGATGAGCACGGTGCCCTCGTCGTTGACGTCGATCTGGGACTCGAACTCGTCGCACAGGGCGCGGATCGTCTCGCCGCCCTTGCCGATGAGCAGGCCGATCTTCTCGGGGTCGATCTGGACCGTGGAGATGCGCGGCGCCCACTTCGACAGCTCCGTGCGCGGCGCGTCGAGGACCTCGGCCATCTTGCCGAGGATGAACGTGCGTCCCTCCTTGGCCTGCGAGAGCGCGTCGCGCAGGATCTCGAACGAGACGCCCGTGATCTTGATGTCCATCTGCAGGGCGGTGATGCCCTCGGAGGTGCCGGCGACCTTGAAGTCCATGTCGCCGAGGTGGTCCTCCACGCCGGCGATGTCGGACAGCACGACGTAGTCGTCGCCCTCCTTGATGAGGCCCATCGCGATGCCGGCGACCGGGCGCTTGATCGGCACGCCCGCGTCCATCAGCGAGAGCGACGAGCCGCAGACGGAGGCCATGGACGAAGACCCGTTCGACTCGAAGATGTCCGAGACGACGCGCATCACGTACGGGAACTCCTCGACCGACGGGATCATCGGCACGAGGGCGCGCTCGGCGAGCGCGCCGTGGCCGATGTCGCGGCGCTTGGGCCCGCGCATGAAGCCCGCCTCCCCGACCGAGAACGGCGGGAAGTTGTAATGGTGGAAGTAGCGCTTGGAGGTCTCGAGGCCGAGCGTGTCGAGCCTCATCTCCTCGCGCGTCGTGCCGAGCGCGGCGACCGAGAAGGCCTGCGTCTGGCCGCGCGTGAAGAGCGCGGAGCCGTGCGTGCGCGGCGCGACGGAGGTCTCGATCGAGATCGGACGGATCTCGTCGACCTTGCGGCCGTCGGGACGGACCTTCTTGATCGCGATCCGCTCGCGCACGAGCGTCTTCTCGAGCTTGTCGGCGACGCGCTGGACGGACTGGCGCGTCTCGGCGTCGTCGGCGTCCGGCGCGTACTTCGCGAGGATCTCCTCGACGACCGCCTTCGTCGCGTCCTGGCGCTCGAGCTTGTCCTCGACCGAGGTCGCTCTGTCGAGCTTTCTGCCGTGCGATCTCGCGACGGTTCTGTAGAGCTTCTCGTCGACCTGCGGGACCTCGACGTCCTTCTTGGCCTTGCCGGCCTTTCTCTGCAGCTCCCACTGAACCTTGCAGAGCTTCTTGATCGCGTCGTGCGCGATGTCGAGCGCGTCGAGGATCTCCGCCTCGGGGATCTCGTTGGCGCCCGCCTCGACCATCAGGATGGCCTCCTCGGTGCCGGCCACGATCAGGTCGAGGTCGGTGTTCGCGAGCAGGTCCTCCTCGTCGGGGTTGACGACGAAGTTGCCGTCGATCTTGCCGATGCGGACCGCGCCGACGGGCGTCGGGAACGGGATGTCCGACACCATCAGCGCGGCGGAGGCGCCGTTCATCGCAAGGATGTCGTACGGGTGCACGTGGTCGACCGAGAGCGGGATCGAGACGAGCTGCGTCTCGTAGCGCCAGCCCTTCGGGAACAGCGGACGGATCGGCCGGTCGATCAGGCGCGCGGTGAGCGTGCCCTTCTCGCCGGCGCGGCCCTCGCGCTTGAAGAACGAGCCGGGGATCTTGCCCGCGGCGTACATCCGCTCCTCGATGTCGACGGTGAGCGGAAGGAAGTCCACGTCGCGGAGGTTGCCCGCGGTGGCGGTGCCGAGGACCATCGTCTCCCCGGCCTGGACGACGACTGCACCGGAGGCCTGCTTGGCCATCTTGCCGGTTTCGAAGGAGATCTCCTTGCCCGCGATCTCCACGGCGACGCGCGTAACGGCGTCAGACATATACGTACTCCTTTTGTCTCCGCCCGTCGGTCGGCGGAGTGCATCTCGAGTCTTTTCTGTATCCGAACCCAGTCATCGTAGCGATCCCGCTGCAAATCACGTGTCGGGCGGCACATGTATGGACATCACGCCGTCGGCGAACGCGGTCGGCGTCGTGACGACGCCTGCGCGCACGCCGCTCTCGAAGTCGCGCCGCACGCGCGCGGCGACCGCATCCGAGCGGCGGTCGAGGTCGAAGCGCTCGAGATCGAGCCCGAGCGCCTCCGCTCGCGCCCACAGATGCGGGTCCTCGAGGCGGCCCTGATCCGCGAACAGCGCGTCGTGCATCTCCCAGAAGCGGCCCTGCAGGCCGGCCGCCTCGGCGGCGCAGGCGGCCGCCCACGCGCGCGGATGCTTGGACTTCACGGGGAAGTGCCGGAACGCCCAGCGCTCGCCGCCGGCGGCGAGCCGCAGGCACAGCACCGCGCAGTGCGGGCATTCGTAGTCGGCGTAGACGACGCGCGCGGCGCCGTGCTCGCCGCGGACGTGGTCGTCGGGCGCGATCGGCGGGACCGGCGCGCTACCGAGACTGCTCATCGCGCGCGGAAAGCGCGTCGAAGATGAGGTTCGCTCCGGGCAGCACGCCGGGGTGCTCGCCCTCCCAGCTCCACTGCACGACGCCGTCGGGGCCGATCAGCACGAGCGCGCGCTGCGGCATCCCGCCCTTCTCGTGGTAGACGCCGAACGCTCTGCACGCGGCGCCCTTGGGCTCGAAGTCCGACAGCTGCTCGATCGTGATGCCGAGCTTCTCCTTGAATGCCTTCTGCGCCCAGGTCGAGTCGCACGAGACGCCGTAGAGCGTCGCGCCCTGTGCGGCGAACTGCTCCAGCACCTCCTCGTAGAGGTTGAGCTGGTCGGTGCAGACGGGGCTGAACGCGTGCGGGTAGAAGACGAGGACCGTCGTCTGCCCCACGAGGTCCTCGTTCGTGAAGCGTCTGTAGTCCTCGCGACGGAGCTTGAAGTCGGGCGCGGGGGTTCCGGCACCGACGACGCTCACTTGCGCAGGCCGAGCTCTCTGATGAGCGCGCGGTACCCCTCGAGGTCCTTGCGCTCCAGGTAGTTCAGGAAGCGGCGGCGGCGGCCGACGAGCATCAGCAGGCCGCGACGCGAGTGATGGTCCTTCTTGTGGTCGCGCAGGTGCTCGGTCAGATCGTTGATGCGCTGCGTCAGCATGGCGATCTGAACCTCGGCCGAGCCGGTGTCCGCGTCGCCCTTGCCGAACTTGGAGACCAGCTCCTGCTTGCGCTCGCTCGTAAGGGTGCTCATCGGCGGGGAACCGTAGCAGAATGCGCTGCGTAGACCGCGCGTGCATCGTCGACGTCGCGGTGCATCTGCTCGATCAGCGCGTCCACCGAGGAGAAGCGCCGCTCCCCGCGCAGACGCGCCAGGAACTCGATCGTCAGCTCCTGCCCGTAGAGGTCGCCCTCCCAGTCGAGCAGGAACGCCTCGACCAGCACCACGAGGTCGGTCTTGAAGGTCGGGCGCACGCCGACGTTGACGGCTGCGCACCGCTGCTCCCCGCCGAACGAGGCGCGCGCCGCGTAGATCCCGTGGCCCGGCTGGATCAGCGCCAGGTCGGGCACGAGGTTCGCGGTCGGGAAGCCGAGCTCGCGGCCGCGTCTGTCGCCCGCGACGACCTCGCCGCGCATCGCGAACGGCGCGCCCAGGAAGCGCTCCGCGACGTCGACCTCGCCGGCCAGCACGAGCCCGCGCACGTGCGAGGACGAGGCGACCTCGCCCTCGACCTCGACGAGCGGCTCGACGCGCGTCTCGAACGCCGTCTGCGCGCGCAGCAGGTCGGTGTCGCCCTGTGCGCGGTGGCCGAAGCGGAAGTTCTCGCCGACCGCGACGCGCGTCGCCTGCAGGCGCTCGATCAGCACGTGCTCGACGAAGTCCTCCGCGCTGCGCTGCGAGAAGTCGGCGTCGAACGGGATCACGACGAGCTCCTCGACGCCGAGCGAGGCGACCAGCTCGGCCTTGCGCTCGAGCGTCGTCAGCAGCTTCGGCACCGCCTCCGGGCGGATCACCGCGAGCGGGTGCGGTTCGAACGTGAGCACCGTGTCGCTGCCCTGGATCACGGCGCGATGGCCGACGTGGACGCCGTCGAACTCGCCGACCGCAACGCGGCGCGGGCGCGGCTCGACGTCGGGCAGCAGCGTGATCCGCATCGCGCGGAAGCGTAGCTGTCAGCCGCGCAGGCCGACGAAGGGCTTCAGCAGCGGCGCCCCGTCCGATCCGCTGCGCGGCTCGGCGAGCGCGATCACGCCGTCGGCGTCGGTCAGGCGCACGGGCGCACCGGCCGGTCGCTCGCCGCCGGCGGCGGCGTCTGCGTCGGGGATCGCGACGCCGTGGAAGGCGCGGCGCGCGTCGTCGCCCGCCAGCCGCAGCTCGGGCAGGAACGCGAGCGCGTCGGCGAGCGGCACGATCCGCTCCGGATCCGCGTCGGCGACGGAGAAGTCGCCGATGGCGGTGCGGCGCAGCTGCTCGCAGTAGGCGTCGCCGAGATCGGCGACGAGCGAGCGCACGTACGTGCCGGCCGAGCAGCGGATCGCGAACGTGCGCAGCGCTCCGTCGCGCGCCAGCTCGTCGAACGCGTAGACGGTGACCTCGCGCTCGGGCAGCTCGACGTCCTCCCCGCGCCGCGCGCGGCGGTATGCGCGCTCGCCGTCGATCCTGATCGCCGAGTAGGCCGGCGGCCGCTGGCGCAGCACGCCGGTCGGCAGCGCGAGGTCGCCCTCGGGCACGACGCCGGTCTCGACGATCTCGCCGTCGCGGTCGCCGGTGGTGGAGGTCGCGCCGAAGCGCGCAAGCGTCTCGTAGGCCTTCGGCAGCGCCATCAGGAAGCGCTGCACGCGCGTCGCGCGACCGACCAGCACGAGCAGCAGCCCGGTCGCGAACGGGTCGAGCGTGCCGGCGTGCCCGACCTTCACTCCGCGTCCCAGCCGTCGCCGCACCTGCGCGACGACGTCGTGCGACGTGATCCCCGCGGGCTTGTCGAACAGCATCACCCCGTCCACGGGGCGATCCTACGAAGCGGCGTGCAGGTGCGCCCCGACCTGCTCGCGCAGGAACGTCACCAGCTCGTCCCACGGCAGCGTCGTCGAGAAGCCCGCCGCCTGGCGGTGGCCGCCGCCGCCCTGCTCGCGCGCGATCGCCGAGACGTCGACGCGGTCGTCGCTGGCGCGCAGCGAGACCTTGCGCATCTCCGGGTCGCTCGAGCCGAGGCGGTCGCGCACGAGCGCCGCGACCGCCGTGCCCTCGATCGCCCGCAGGTGGTCGACGACGCCCTCGGAGTAGTTCTCCTCGGCGCCGGCGTCGGCGAAGTCAGCGCGGCTGAGGCGCGTGAGCGTGAGGCGGCCGTCGTCGTGGCGCTCGATCTGCCCGAGCGCGCGCGCCAGCAGCGCGACCTTCGCGTAGGGCACGCCCTCGTATATGCGGTGGTAGACGTCGTGCACGTCGACGCCGGCCTCGATCAGCTCGGCCGCCATCACGTGCGCGCGCGTGCCGGTGTTCTCGTACATGAACTTGCCGGTGTCGGTGACCAGCCCGACGTACAGCGCCTCGGCGATCTTGACCGTCGGCGAAACGCCGAGCCCGTGCATCAGGTCCCACACGATCTCCGCCGTGCACGAGGCCTCCGGCACGACGTGGTTGACGGTGCCGAAGTGCGTGTTGTCGTGATGGTGGTCGAGGTTGACGATGTGCGCGCCCTCGACGTCCAGCGCGTCGGCCGGATTGCGGTCGATGTTCCCGCAGTCGAGGAACACGACCGTGCGCTCGCCGACGTCCGCCGGCGCCGCGCCGACGAGCCCGTCGAAGTCGAAGAAGCGGTACTCGTACGGCAGCGGGAACTCCTCCGCCGCCATGAACATCACCGAGTCCTTGCCGAGCGCGCGCAGGACCTCGTGCATCGCCAGCAGCGAGCCGAGCGCATCGCCGTCCGGGTGCTCGTGCGTGACGAGCAGGAAGCGCTCGGCGCCCTGCATCTCCGCCAGCACCTCTGCGCGCGTGGCGCGCTTGCCGCGCTCGGTCACAGTCACGCCGGATCCTCGTTGTCATCCACGATGGCCGGCTCGTGCTCGTCCAGCAGCTTCGTCAGCCGCATCCCGCGGTCGACCGTGTCGTCGTATGCGAACTCCAGCGTGGGCGTGTGCTTGAGCCGCAGCTCGGCGGCGACGCGACGCTGCAGGAAGCCGTGCGCGGAGCTGAGCCCGACGAGGCTGTCGGCGCGCTCCTCGTCGTCTCCGAGGACGCTCACGAACACGCGTGCGTGGCGCAGGTCAGGGCTTGTCTTGACGGCGGTCACGGTGACGAACCCGACGCGCGGGTCCTTGATCTCTTGGGTGATTGCGTCGCTGAGAACGGCCCGAACCGCCTCGTCGACGCGACGCATCCGACTGCCGCTCATCCTAGTCCTCGTGTCGGATTGGCGTACCCCGATCGCTTCATTACTCAAGCCCGCAGGTCTTCCGCGGAGACCACGATCCGCTCGATGTTCACTCCCTGGGGAAGCCGCTCCTCGAGCCACCGCTCGACGCGCTCGACGGCGGTCGTGAGCGTCGGCAGATCGCCGCTCACGAGCGCGCCCGTGAGCGTGCTGCGCTGCCACAGATCCTGATGTCCCGTCTCCGCGACGGCGAGCCCGAGTCGCGTGTGCAGCAGCGCCTTCAACGACGACAGCTCCTTGCGCTTGCCCTTGAGGCTTCCCGCGTCGGGGAAGTGCACGTCGATCACGAGCACGGCGACGAAGCCGCCCCCCTCCGGCATCCGCCTCAGGCGAGCTCGCGCTCGACCTTCCGGGTCGCGTACGCCTCGAGCACGTCGCCCTCCTTCACGTCGGCGAAGTCCTTCAGCACGATGCCGCACTCGAAGCCGGAGGCGACCTCTCTCGCGTCCTCGTTGAAGCGGCGCAGGCTCTGGATCTCGCCGTCCCAGACGACCGTGCCCTCGCGCACGAGGCGGACTCTGGCGCCGCGCACGATTCTGCCGTCGGTGACGTAGGAGCCGGCGATCGTGCCGATTCTGGAGGCGCGGAAGATCTGGCGCACCTCGACGGTCGCCGTCTGGTCCTCGACCTCCTCGGGCTCGAGCATGCCCTCCATCGCGGCGCGCAGCTCCTCGATCGCGCGGTAGATGACCGCGTATGAGCGGATCTCGACGCCCTCGCGGTCGGCGACCTGGCGCGCGTCCCCGACGGGCCGCACGTTGAAGGCGAGCACGACCGCGTCGGACGCGGCCGCGAGCATCACGTCGGACTCGTTGACGCCGCCGACGCCGCGGTGGATCACGTTGACCGAGATCTCAGACTGCGGCAGCTTCGCGATCTCGTCCTCGATCGCCTCCATCGAGCCGGCCACGTCGGCCTTCAGCACGAGGTTCAGTTCCTGCAGGTCGCTCTTGAAGATGTCCTCGAGCGAGATGCGCTTGCCCGAGCGGCGCGCGAGCGCCTCGGTCTTGAGGCGGTTGGCGCGTTCGCCGGCGAGCTGGCGCGCCTTGCGGTCGTTCTCGACGACGCGCACGAACTCGCCCGCCTCGGGAACGGAGTCGAAGCCGAGGATCTCGACCGGCTCGCCGGGCTCCGCCTGCTTCACGCGGTTGCCGAGGAAGTCGTTCATCGCGCGCACCTTGCCCCAGTGCGGGCCGGCGAACAGCGCGTCGCCGACGTGCAGCGTGCCGCGCTGGATCAGGACGGTCACGACGGCGCCGCGGCCCGGGTCGAGCTTCGACTCGACGATCGCGCCGGATGCCTCGGTGTCCTTGTTGGCCTTGAGCTCCTCGACCTCGGACATCACGAGGATCGTGTCGAGCAGGTTGTCGAGGCCCTGCTTCGTCTTGGCCGAGACGTCGACGAACTCGACCTCGCCGCCCCATTCGACCGGCTGCAGGCCCAGCTGCGTCATCTCCGTGCGGACGCGGTCGGGCTGCGCGCCCTCTTTGTCGATCTTGTTGACGGCGACGAGGATCGGGACCTCCGCGGCCTTCGCGTGGTCGACCGCCTCCTGCGTCTGCGGCTTCACGCCGTCGTCGGCGGCGACGACGATCACGGCGATGTCGGTGACCTTCGCGCCGCGGGCGCGCATCGCGGTGAACGCCTCGTGGCCCGGCGTGTCGAGGAACGTCACGACTCTCTCGCCGTGGTGCACCTGGTAGGCGCCGATGTGCTGGGTGATGCCGCCGGCCTCGCCGGCGGTCACCTCGGTGTCGCGGATCGCGTCCAGCAGCGACGTCTTGCCGTGGTCGACGTGGCCCATGATCGTGACGACCGGCGGGCGCTCGACCATCGTGTCGTCGGCGTCCTCGTAGACCGGGTCGGCGTCCACGTCGTCGGCCGCGTGCACCACCTCGGCCGTCTTGCCGAACTCGGTCGCGAGCAGCTCGATCGCCTCGTCGGACAGCGTCTGCGTGAGCGTCGCCATCTCGCCGAGCGCCATCAGTCTCTTGATGATCTCGGGGATCGGCACGTCGAGGTACTCGGCGACGTCCTTGACGGTCGAGCCGGAGTTGATGCGGACGTGCGTGGGGCCGCTCGGCTGGCGCGTCTCGAGCGGAGCGGGCTCCTCGTAGGTGCCGCGACGACGACGCCCGCGGCGCTGGCGGCGCGGCGGCTGGTTCGGGCCGGGGCCGCCCGGTCCGCCGCCCGGTGCGCGGCGCGAGGCCTGCGAGTCGATCACGACGCGGCGGCGCCCGCCGGCGGCGCCGGGGGCGCGCTCGCCCTGCAGCGAGTCGCGCGTCGGGCGCTGTCTCGGGCCGCCGTCGCCGTCGGCCTTGGCTCTCTGGGCGGCGGCGTCGCCGGCACCGTTCTGGCCGAGCGCTCTCAGCGCGAGCGCCTCGTCGACGGTCGCGGACGGAGCCGCTGCGTCGATGCCGGCGGCCTGCAGCTTGAGCAGGAGGTCCTTGACGGCCATCCCCTGCTCTTTCGCGATGTCGTTGACGCGCTTCTTGCTCATCTCATGTCCAAGTGTACGTTCTCGCCGCTGGGCGGCGCGGTCACCGCGCGCCGGAACGCGCGGTTGAAGCCGCCGCGCCGCGCGGCCCGCTCGAGGCAGTCGCGCGTGCGGCAGGTGTAGGCGCCGCGACCCGGCAGGCGGGCGGCCGGATCGGCGACGACGTTCCCGTCGGCGACGACCCAGCGCAGCAGCGACCGTCTCGGCGCCGATCGGCCGCAGCCGACGCAGCGCCGCTGGGGCTCGGCGCCTATGAGGCCGGGTCCTCCGCGACCTCGTCGTCGCCGGCCGCCTGCTCGGCGACCGCGACCTCCGTCTCGACGGGCTCCTCCGGAGCGGCCTCGCCCTCCGCGGGCTCCTCGACCGCGACCTCGGGTCCGTCGACCGGTGCCTCGTCGACCTCGGCTTCAGGCTCGGCGTCCGCGGACGCGCCGTTCTCGCCGCCTCCGGCGAGCCCGGCGACCTCGTCGCCCTCGATGTCGTTGAGCGCCTGGTGCGTGTCGAGCCCGCAGTAGCGCGAGCCCGTCAGCGCGGCGTTCGGGCAGCGGCGGCCGTTGGAGAGGATCGCGGCGCAGCGGCCCTGCACCTCCTCCTCCTCGAACCCGTGCTCGGTCTCGTCCTGCGCGAACTCGGTCTCGGAGCGGATGTCGATCCGCCAGCCGGTCAGGCGCGCGGCGAGGCGGGCGTTCTGCCCTTCGCGGCCGATCGCCAGCGACAGCTGGTCGTCGGGGACGATCACCGTCGCCTGCTTGGCCTCGTCGTCGACGAGCACCTCGCGCACGCGCGCCGGCGACAGCGCCTTCGCGACGAAGCGGGCGGGCTCGTCGTTGTAGGGGATGATGTCGATCTTCTCGCCGCGCAGCTCGGAGACGACCATCCGCACGCGCGAGCCGCGCGGGCCGACGCAGGCGCCGACCGGGTCGACGCCGTCGGCGTGCGAGACGACCGCGATCTTCGAGCGGTAGCCGGGCTCGCGGGCGACGTTCGTGATCTCCACGAGGCCGTCGGCGATCTCCGGCACCTCGAGCTCGAACAGCGACTTGATCAGCTCCGGATCGCGCCGCGAGACGATGATGCTCGGCCCCTTGGTAGAGGCGGAGACGTCCTTGATGACGGCCTTGATGCGCTGCGAGTGGTCGTAGCGCTCGCCGTCGACCTGCTCGGACTTCGGCAGCAGCGCCTCGACGCGCTCGCGCAGCTGCACGAGCGTGTAGCGCGAGTCGGACTGCTGCACGATGCCGGTGATCAGCTCGCCGACGCGGTCGCGGTACTCCTCGAACATCATGTCGCGCTCGGCTTCGCGGATCCGCTGGAGGATCACCTGCTTCGCCGTCTGCGCGGCGATGCGGCCGAAGTCTTCGGGCGTCACGTCGACGCGCTCGATCTGGTCCTCGTACTCCTTCAGCTTCTCGAGGTCGAGCTCGGGCACCGCTTCCTCGCGCGCTTCGCCCGTCTCCGGGTCGACGTTGGCGATCTCGCCCTCGTTGTCGGCGGCGGCCTCCGCCTCCGCCTCTTCCTGCTCCTTCAGCAGCTGCGCCTCGAGCTCCTCGGGGATCTGCAGCTCCCAGACCGTGAAGTCCCCCAGCTCGCGGTCCATCTCGACCTGGGCGTAGGGCGCGGCGCCCGGCGTCTTCTTGTACGCCGACAACAGGGCGTCCTCGAGCGCGACCATGAGCTTCTCGCTCGAGATGTTCTTCTCGGCGGCGAGAGCACGGACGGCCTCCAGGATCTCTTTCGACATGCGGCTTACTCTCCTGGGACGAGGTTGGACCGGGCGATGGAGCTGTAGGGGATCGCGACGACGCCGTCGTCGACGGCGATCGTCACCTCCGCCTCGGTGGCGCCGACGAGCTCGCCGGTGAAGGACGTGTGGCCGTCGCGTGCGTCGCGCGTGCGGACGCGGGCGCGACGGCCGAGGAAGCGGCGGAAGTGCGCGGGCTTCGTCAGCGGGCGGTCGGTGCCGGGCGAGGAGACCTCGAGCGCGTAGCGCTCGCGCAGCGGCGCGAGCGCATGCGTGACGCGCTCGCAGAGCTCGAGCGTGACGCCGTCCGGATGGTCGACGAACAGCCGCAGCGTGTCGCCCGCGAGCTCCGCGAGCAGCACCTCGACGTCCGGCTCGGCAGTCGCGAGCTGGGCTTCGATCTGGGCTTGGAGGCTGGTCTTCGGGGGAGGTGTCATCTCAACAAAAAAAGTGGGCGTGCGCCCACTTTCGGTACGGCCGTCGGGCAGGACCCGACGCGAAAGCTGTGCGATGAGCTTAGCACCACGCTGTCGGCGCCGTTGACCATTTCGTTGCAGCTCCATTGCAGGAACGACGCGTATCGTGTGCCGCCTGTGTCCCCTTCCGACTCCGCCGACCCGCGCGTCGTCGTCGACGCCTACATCGGCGCCCTGGAGGGCGAGACGCGGCAGGTCGCGTTCGCCGAGTGGGGCATCACGGTCGACGCGGCCGGCTGGCCGCTGCACGTCGGCGTGGCGATCCGCGACGGGGTTCTGCGCGCGCAGGCGCAGGTCGTCGAGGCGGGCCGCATCGAGCCGCACGACCTGCTGCGCTGGAACCGCCAGATCCCGTTCGTGCGCTTCGCGCACACGCGCGACGGCGAGGTGTGGATCCAGGGCGACCTGCCGCTCGTCGCCGTCTCCCCCGCCGAGCTCGACCGCTTCCTCGGCCTGCTCGTGCTCAGCGCCACGCAGGCGCGGCAGGCGGCGCCTGAGCCGCCGGCCTGAGACTGCGCATCACGCCGCGTGGGTGCGACGTCGCGAGCGCGTCCGCGACAGCCGCCTCGTCGTCGTGTGCAGCGTCGCGTCCTCCGGCAGCAGCACCGTGAAGCCGGCGTCGCGCGTGACCATGTCCGTCACCCCGCTCGCCAGCAGCGTCGCCGCGTGGACGGCGTCGTAGGACTGCAGGCCGTATGCCCGCATCAGGTCGGGCACCGCTTCGGCTACCTCCCTGACTTCGACACGCTCCCACGTCAGATCGTCGAGCAACTCGTTCCACAGCCGCTTTGCGTCGTCGAGAGCCGCCGCGGGACCCATCCGGACGTCTCGATCGAAGCGACGAAGTCGACGATCGCGACCAGGGAGGGCACGACGAAGGGCATGCTCGTAGACGACCTCCCAGAGCTCCAGCTCCAGCAGGCGGTTGAACACGACGACCGTTCCTGCCGCTCGGAGCCGGCGCAGGACAGCGCCGCACGAAGCGTGCTCGGCCTCGGCAGGAAGCATCATCTCCGCGACGACGTTCGTGTCGATCACGACAGCGTCCGGGGGGTTCCAACCGGGTGCGTCAAACGCGACCACCGTTGCGCGTCGTCGGTCGAATCTGACAGGCATCGGATCAGTACCTCCCGCGCCGCCGGACGGTGTTCGCGCCGGGACCGAGTCTGAGCGTGTTGGCGATGCGATCGAAGCTCGCCTCGAGCTCTCTCGGGTCGGTGATCTTCGCTCTCACCGTCCGCTCTCTCAGCTTGTCGGCGAGCCATCCGCGGGGCAGGTTGTCGGGTCGTCTCGTGGGCATGGCACGAGGCTACAAACGCGCGGTGCCGCGGTCTACACACTGAAGTGGTGGATGTGCTCAGCGCGAGGCGGCCGCGCGCGAGCGGTCGCGGTAGACGCGGTAGTCGCCGCGCTCGGGGCGCAGGCCGACGGCCTGGGCGAGCGGGCGGCGCGCCTCGGCGTGGCGGCCGAGCTGCTGCAGGCAGCGGCCGAGGCAGAAGAGCGCGTAGTCGTTCGTCGGCGCGCGCTCGACGATCGCGCCGAACTCCTGCGCGGCCTCCTCGTAGCGCTGGGCGTGGAACAGCGCGCGGCCGAGCGCCTCGCGGATCGACGCCTTGTCGGGATCGAGGTCGCGGGCGCGCGCGAGCGGGATCGCCGCCTGGTGGTGGTCGCCCGCCTCGAGCAGCGCCGTCCCCTGCTGGAAGAGCTGGTAGACGTCGGCCATGCCTCCAGTGTAGGAGGCGTCCACGGCGCCTGCGAGGGCTAGGCGGACACGCCGGCGGCGCCGGCCCTCAGCCGCGCGACCGCGTCGAGGATCGCCGCCGCGATCGCGCCCTTGGGTGCGCGCGCGACCGGCTGCTCGCCCTCGGGCGTGACGATCGTGACCTCGTTCTCGACCGTGTCGAAGCCGATGTCGGTGCGCGAGATGTCGTTGACGACGATCGCGTCGAGGCGCTTGCGCGCGAGCTTCTCGCGCGCATAGGCGAGCGCGCCGTCGCCGTGCTCGGCGGCGAAGCCGACGACCGTCTGGTCGGGCCGGCGGGCGGAGGCGAGTCCGCTCAGCACGTCGGGCGTGGGCTCCAGCGCGATCGCCGCGGGGGCGTCGGCGGCGTCCTTCTTGAGCTTCGTCTCGGCCGGATCGGCCGGGCGGAAGTCCGCCACGGCGGCGGCCATCAGCAGCACGTCGCAGGCGGGGAACGCCTCGGCGCAGGCATCCGCCAGCTGCGCCGCCGTCTCGACTGCGACGACGTCGGCGCCGGTCGGTGCCGGCAATGAGACGTTCGCGGCGATCACGGTGACGCTCGCGCCGCGGCGCGCCGCCTGCTCGGCGAGCGCGAAGCCCATCCGCCCCGACGAGCGGTTGCCGACGTAGCGCACGCTGTCGATCGGCTCGCGCGTCCCCCCCGCCGTCACGAGCACGCGCACGCCCGCCAGCGATGCGGCGGCCGGCGCCGCGTTCGCGGCGATCGCCGCCTCGCACGCGGCCAGCAGCTTCGGCGGCTCCGCCAACCGCCCCACCCCGTGCTCGCCCTTCGAGGCCAGCGCGCCGACGCCCGGGTCGATCACGCGCACGCCGCGCTCGCGCAGCAGCGCGAGGTTCGCCTGCGTGGCGGCGTGCTCGTACATCGCGTCGTTCATCGCGGGCGCGACGAGCAGCGGGCAGCGGGCGGCGAGCGCCGCGCTCGTGAGCAGGTTGTCGGCGTGTCCGTGCGCGAGCTTCGCGAGCGTGTTGGCGGAGGCCGGCGCGACGAGGAAGGCGTCGGCGTTCGCGACCAGCTGCAGGTGGCTGATCGGCTCGTGCTCCGGCGGTGGGTCGCCCGGAAACGCGCCGCGCAGCGGGTCGCGCGCGAACTCGCTCGTGAGCACCGGCGCGCCGGTGATCCCCTCGAACGACGCGATGCCGACGAAGCGCTCGCTCGTCGGCGTCTGGATCACGCGGACGCTGTGGCCGGCCTTCGTCGCCAGGCGAACGAGCTCGAGCGCCTTGTAGGCGGCGATCCCACCGCTGACGCCGAGCAGCAGCCTGGCCATGTGCGTCCTTTCGAGGGCGGGCGGGACCGAGTCCGAACCCCTACCGCGAAGGTCTAGCGGTAGTGGTACTTGATCTTGCCCGCGGCGACTTCCTCGAGCGCGATCGTGAGGTAGTTCTTCGACCGCGTCTCGACCATCGGCGGCGGGAACTCGTCGAACGTGCCCTCGCCGAGGTTGTGGTAGTACGAGTTGATCTGCCGCGCGCGCTTGGCGGCGACGACGACGCTGGCGTAGTCAGAGTCGACGTGCGTCAGCAGGCGATCGATGCGGGGAGAGATCAAGAGGAGCCTTCCAGGGTCGTTGAACAGGTAAGTCTAGCCGCTCACGGCGCGACCTGGACGAGCGTCCCGATCGGCGTGTAGGGATAGATCTTCGCCGCGGCGGCCTCCGGCAGCTCGACGCAGCCGACCGACTGCGGCGTCCCGTAGGACGGACGGTCGAACGCGTGCAGCGCGTCGCCCCCGTTGAAGTAGGAGACCCACTTGATCCCCGGGTCGACGTATCTCGACCCGTCCGGGTTCGTTCCCGACATCGTCGTCTCGTCGTAGCGCAGGAACACGGGGAACGTGCCGAGGTCGGTCGGGGCGGCCGGGACGCCCGTGTTGCCGGGCGTTCTGATGATCGTCCTGCCGTCGTGGATCAGCGTCGCCGTCTGCAGGCTCGCGTCGCGATGCACGAGCACGTAGCTGTAGCCGGCCTTGTTGACCTGATGCTTGCGCAGCGCCGCGAACAGCGCCGACCACACGGTCGGTCCGGGCAGGCCGTCGACGGTCAGGCCGTGCTCGCTCTGGAACGCCATCAGCGCGCCTCTGGTGATCGCGGTCGCCGTGCCGGCGCTCCACTGCGAGGTCAGCTCGCCCGGCAGCGACCAGCGCCAGTCGAACGTCCCCTTCGGCGGATCGACGGCGGCCGACAGCTGCGCGCCGTCGTCCGGAGCGACCGGTTGGCCCGCCGCGTGCCAGGTCAGCGGCAGGTAGCCGAGCTGCGCGAGCAGCTCGTGCAGGCGCAGCGTCGAGCCGGTCGGGACGGCCCACGAGGCCGTGGCGCCGCCGGTCGTGCCGTCCTCCCCCACGAGCGCGGCTCCGGCCGGCAGCGTCATCTGCACGTTCGCGCCGAGTCCGAACCCGGTGCCGCTGGGCGCGAAGACGAGCGTGTGGGCGTCGGCGCGCCGCCAGCGGCCGGCGACCGGCGCGGCGAACGTCGGCCGCGCAGCGCCGAGCGCGGCGATCGGCTTGGAGAACGTGAGTCGCAGCGGCGACAGCGGTCCGAGACGGCCGCCCGGCGCCGGGCTCGCGACGGCGAGCGTCGAGGTGCCGGCGGGGAACCACGTCACGTCGCGGGCGCGCGGGAGCCCCTCCCACGCCTGCGGCGCGCCGGCGACCAGGAGCGTGCCGGCCGCCGCCTGACGGCCGAGGCTCACGACGCGCCGCGGGCTGCGCAGCGCGGCCTGGTGCATGTGGCCGGGCGTCCCGTACGCGAGCCGCGCGACGGGCGCGTCGAACGTCACCCGCAGCGATGCGCCGGTCCGCAACGTCGTCCAGTGCGTCTGCACGTGCGCGCTCGGCGTCCGCAGCGTCAGCTGCTGCGTGGCCTCGCGTCCGAGCGCCCAGCCGCTCCACCCCGGCCGCCGTACGCGCACGGCGACGGTCAGCGCCGTGTCCGGCGGCACGCGGTGCAGCGGCAGCAGGCGGCCTTCGCGCACCACGACGGGAACGGCGCCGCCATGCGGTCCGTGCGCGGTCGCGCGCGCGAGCGTGCCGGCGAACGTCCCCAGCTGGACCTGCGCGAGCGCGTCGTCGCCGACCGTCAGCGTGACGTCGGAGAGACCGAACGCGACCGTCGCCGCGGCCGCGGCGAGCGCTCCCACGATCACGAGGGCGCCGACGAGCACGCGCTTCGCGAGGCGCCCGCCGGAGCGTTCGGAAGCGGCCGCATCGGCGGCGGACGCGGCGGGCTCGGGGGCGGCCGGACGGCGCGCGGAGATGCTCATGCGTCGCTCACCTGCTCCGGATTGATGCACTTCGCCCGGACGGCGTCAACGTCGGCATGGAGGTTCAGGCGCTGCCGAGCAGCTGGATGTGGTCCGCCTCAGCCGCTCCGCCGAACGGCCGCGTGAGCCCGAACTGCTCGAGCGTCGCCTCCGAGACGCCCTCGACGCCCGGCGTGTCGGAGGCCTCGCCGCGCGTGTGCGGATCGTCGGCGAAGCCGCCGACCTCGATCGAGTGCTGCGGCGTGCGGTAGCCGGAGATGCCGATCAGGTGCAGTCCGAGCGCCTTGCCGAGCTTGTCGAGCCGCGCGGCGATGATCGGCTCGACGCCCTGGCTGTAGTTCGTCCCCGGAGACTGGAAGAAGCCGGTGGAGCCGCCGTGCGCGGCGAAGGGCGTGTTCGTGACGCCGGGCGCCGACCCGCCGAGCAGGCCGCTGGTCGGAATCGCGTTGGCCGCCGCCTCGCGCGCCTGGACCTTGCGCAGCGTCGCCTGCAGCCCGTGCTCCTGCTGCTGCAGCGCGGCGAGCTGTCCGCGGTCGTGCGCTCGGGCGCGCACGAGCGGCAGCTGCTGCTGGACGGCGGCGAGCCGCAGGCGCGCGACCTCGTCGCGCTGCACCAGCGTGCCGTTCGCGATCCGCCGCCGGCGCGCTGCGAGCAACGCGAGGCGTCTCGCCTGCACCGCGACGGCGGCGCGTGCGTCGGCGACGTTCGAGGTGACGCGCTCGTTGCTCTTGCGCAGGCGCGACATGTCGTCGACGCGCTCGATCAGGTCGCTGAAGCCGTGGGCGTGCAGCACGACCGTGACGAGGTCGTCCGGCGGCGTCTCGTACTGCGCGACGAGCTGGCGCGCGAGCGCGACGCGGTCGGCGTGCAGCGTCGCGCGCAGGCGCATCAGCCGCTCGCGCGCGTCGCGCAGCTGGCGCTCGGTGCGCTCGAGCTGCGTGCGCTCGATCGTGAGCTGCTCGCGGAGCGCATCCAGGCGCCGGTCGATGTCGTCGATGCGCGCCTGGTACTGGGAGATGCGTCCGTTCTCGCGCTGCAGCGCGCCCTGCAGGCCCTGTTCGCGCTGCTGCGTGCCGGCGATCCGCTGCTGCAGGTCGCCGCTGCTCGGCGCGGCGCTCGCGACCGCCGTCGCGACGGCCGCGATCGCGGCGGCGAGCGCGCCGGCGCGGCGGGCGCGTGAGCGGGTGGAGACGTGCATGACGAGGGCTGCGGGCCGCGAAGGGCCTCGCCACCGTAGCCGCGCCCCGGCTCGCGAGCCAGGCGTGGGCGCAGGCTTGCAGTCAGCCCTGCTCGCGCGCCAGCTGCTCGCGCACGAGTTGCTCGAGCAGCGCGACCGCGTCCTCCTGGCGGTCGTTCATGACCTTGTGGTCGAACTCGTCCTGCGCCGCCAGCTCGCGCTCGGCGACGGCGAGGCGGCGTTCGATCTGCTCCGCCTCGTCGGTTCCGCGGCCCACGAGCCGCTCGCGCAGCGCCTGCTCGGACGGCGGGACGATGAAGACCTGGACGGCGGTCGGCAGCGTCTTGCGCACCTGTCGCGCGCCCTGCACCTCGATCTCCAGCACGACCGGAACGCCGGCGCCGGTGCGGCGCTCGAGCTCGGAGCGCAGCGTCCCGTAGCGCCGGCCGGAGTAGGCGGCGTGCTCGACGAACGCGCCGGCCGCGACCTTGCGGTCGAACTCCGCGTCGGTGAGGAAGTGGTAGTCGACGCCGTCCTCCTCCCCCGGCCGCGGCTGCCGCGTGGTCGCCGAGACCGACAGCTCCAGCTCGGGGATGCGCGCCAGCAGGCCGCGGATCAGCGTCCCCTTGCCGACGCCCGACGGGCCGGTGATGACGAAGACGCGTGCCACGCGGGGCGGCGGGTTGCTTATCGCCGCAGCAGCGCGACGAGCTCGGCGCGCTGCCGGGGAGAGAGCCCGCCGATCGTCTTGCTCGGCGAGATGCGGCACTGCGTGAGGACCTTGTTGGCCTTCACGCGGCCGTACTTCGGCACCGCGAGCAGGAGGTCGAAGACCTTCGCCGTCTCGACGTAGGTCGGCGGCTCCATCAGCAGCTCGTGTATCGCCACGCGACCCGCCTTGAGGTCGCGCTTGAGCTGCGCGCGCTTCGTGCGGATCTCGTTCGCGCGCGTGAGCGCGATCATCCGCTGGTGCAGCGATCGCTCCGGCGCGGTGGCGTGCTTGGCGGGCGTTTCACTGGCGGCCGGGGGCATCGGCGGCGAGTCTACAACGTGAGCGCGGCTGGGCAAGCGGCAACCCGCGAATTCGCCTCGACCTCAACTTGAGGTCGAGGCATGTCGAGGCTGCCTCGAAGGATCTGAGCGCTTTGCAGGCGTTTTGGATCGATCAAGCGACCCGCGGCGGAGCGGCGGGCGAGGCCGGCGCGTGCTGCAGCTCCTGCAGCGAGATCACGGGCGCCTCGCCGCGCCGTGCGGCGCCGATCGCGCGGGCCGCCGCCATCGCCCCGGTCATCGTCGTGATGCACGGGATGCCGCGTGCGACCGCGGCCGAGCGGATCTCCCAGCCGTCGACGCGCGCGCCCGTCCCGACGGGCGTGTTGACGACGAGCCGCACCTCCCCGCGCTCGATCTCGTCGAGCACGTTGGGCGAGCCTTCGCCGATCTTGCAGAGCGAGCGGACGGGGATGCCCATGCGCTTGATCGCCTGCGCGGTGCCGCTGGTGGCGACCAGCTCGAAGCCGAGCTCGGCAAGCGCCATCGCGACGCCGGCGGCCGCCGGCTTGTCGCCGTCGGTCACCGTGATGAAGACCGTGCCGGCGTCGGGCAGCTGCGCGCCCGCGGCCGCCTGCGCCTTCGCGAACGCCGTCGGGAAGTCGCGCGCGATGCCCATCACCTCGCCGGTCGAGCGCATCTCCGGCCCGAGCAGCGAGTCGGCGCCGGCGAAGCGGTCGAACGGCATCACCGCCTCCTTGACGCAGACGACGTCGCCGACCGGGTCGGCCGGCAGGCCGAGGTCGGCGATCCGCTCGCCGAGCATGATGCGGCAGGCGAGCTTCGCGAGCGGGTGCCCGATCGCCTTCGAGACGAACGGGACGGTGCGCGAGGCGCGCGGGTTGGCCTCGATCACGTACAGCCCGCCGGCGTTGTCGACCGCGTACTGCACGTTCAGCAGCCCGACGACGCCGAGCGCCTTCGCGATCCCGGCCGTGTGCTCGCGGATCTGCGCGAGCGCCTCGTTGCCCAGCGAGTGCGGCGGCAGCACGCAGGCGGAGTCGCCGGAGTGGATGCCGGCCTCCTCGACGTGCTGCATGATGCCGCCGATCCAGACGTCCTCGCCGTCGCACAGCGCGTCGACGTCGACCTCGATCGAGTCCTCCAGGAAGCGGTCGAGGAAGATCTGCTTGCCGCTGCCGTGCGCCGACCCGACGCGCGTCAGGTAGTCCTGCAGGCCCTCGAGCGAGTAGACGATCTCCATCGCGCGGCCGCCGAGCACGTAGCTCGGGCGCACGAGCAGCGGGAAGCCGACCTCCGGCGCTCTCGCCAGCGCCTCCTCGGGCGAGTGGGCGGTCGCGTAGGGCGGCGCCTCGTAGCCGAGCTGCTCCAGCAGCCTGCCGAAGCGGCCGCGGTCCTCCGCGAGGTCGATCGAGTCGATCGACGTGCCGAGGATCGGGACGCCCGCCTCGGCGAGGCCGGCGGCGAGCTTGAGCGGCGTCTGACCGCCGAACTGCACGATCACGCCCTCCGGCTTCTCCACCTCGCAGACGCCGAGCACGTCCTCGAGCGTGAGCGGCTCGAAGTACAGGCGGTCGGAGGTGTCGTAGTCGGTCGAGACGGTCTCGGGGTTGCAGTTGACCATCACCGCGTCGCGGCCCGACTCGCGCACCGTCATGGCCGCGTGCACGCAGCAGTAGTCGAACTCGATCCCCTGGCCGATGCGGTTCGGCCCGGCGCCGAGGATCACGACGCTCGGACGGTCGCCGCGCTCGACCTCGTGGTCGGGGCCGGTCGCGCCGCGGCGCGGGCGCTCGCGAGCGGAGTAGTAGTAGGGCGTGCGGGCGGCGAACTCGGCGGCGCAGGTGTCGACCGACTTGAACGTCCGCTCGCCCGCCTCCGCGCCCTCCGGATCGAGCGCCAGCTCCTGCAGCTCGCACAGGAACCACGGGTCGATCGACGTGCGCTCGTGCAGCGTCTGCGGGGTCAGGCCGCGGCGGAACGCCTCCAGCACGAGGTCGAAGCGGTCCGGCCCGCCGTGCGCGAGCGCGTCGAGCAGCTCCGCCTCGTCGGCGGGCGGCGTGGCGGCCGCGTCCAGCTCGCGCGAGCGCAGCGCCTTCGCGAACGCCTGCTTGAAGGTGCGGCCGATCGCCATCGCCTCGCCGACGGACTTCATGTGCGTCGAGAGGCCGGCGTCGGAGCCGGGGAACTTCTCGAACGCGAAGCGCGGCCACTTCACGACGCAGTAGTCGATCGTCGGCTCGAAGCTGGCGGGCGTGGCGCGCGTGACGTCGTTGTCGATCTCCTGCAGCGTGTAGCCGACCGCAAGCCGCGCGGCGATCTTCGCGATCGGGAAGCCGGTCGCCTTGGAGGCGAGCGCGGAGGAGCGCGACACGCGCGGGTTCATCTCGATCACGATGATCTCGTCCGTCGCCGGGTTGACGGCGAACTGCACGTTCGAGCCGCCCGTCTCGACGCCGACCGCGCGGATCACGGCGATCGCCTGGTCTCGCAGCTGCTGGTAGAGCTTGTCGGTGAGCGTCTGCTGCGGCGCGACGCAGACCGAGTCGCCCGTGTGGACGCCCATCGGGTCGAGGTTCTCGATCGAGCAGATGATCACGACGTTGTCCGCGTGGTCGCGCATCACCTCCAGCTCGAACTCGCCCCAGCCCAGCACGGACTCGTCGATCAGGACCTGGCCGATCGGCGAGGCGGCGATCCCGCGCGCGCAGATCTGGGCGTACTCCTCGGGCGTGCGCGCGATCCCGCCGCCGCGCCCGCCGAGCGTGAAGGCCGGGCGGATGATCGCCGGCAGGCCGATCCGCTCCTGCGCCGCGAGCGCTTCCGGCAGCGTCGTCGCGATCGCCGATCCGGGGACGCGCAGGCCCGCCTCGGCCATCGTGTCGCGGAAGCGGTCGCGGTCCTCCGCGCGGTCGATCGCGTCGTAGTTCGCGCCGATCAGCTCGACGTCGAACTTGGCGAGCGTGCCGTCCTCGTGCAACGTCTTCGCGAGGTTCAGCGCCGTCTGGCCGCCGAGCGTCGGCAGCAGGGCGTCGGGGCGCTCGCGCTCGATCACCTGCGCGACCGGGCCGGGCAGCAGCGGCTCGACGTACGTCGAGGTCGCGATCTCCGGGTCGGTCATGATCGTCGCCGGGTTTGAGTTCACGAGGACGACCTCGTAGCCCTCCTCCATCAGCACCTTGCAGGCCTGCGTCCCGGAGTAGTCGAACTCGGCCGCCTGCCCGATCACGATCGGGCCGGAGCCGATGATGAGGATCTTCTTGATGTCCTCCCGCTTAGGCATGTGCGGCGATCTCCTCGATGAAGCGGTCGAACAGGTAGAGCGCGTCGTGCGGGCCGGGGCCGGCCTCCGGGTGGTACTGGACCGTGGCGCCGGGCACGTCGCGCAGCGCGAGCCCCTCGACGGTGCGGTCGTAGAGGTTGATGTGCGTCAGCTCGGCGGCGCCGAAGTCGGTCTCCCAGCGGACTGGCTCGTCGGTCGGGAGCGTCTTCGCGCCGCCCGGGCCGAGCACCGCGAAGCCGTGGTTCTGGCTCGTGATCTCGACGCGGCCGGTCGTGAGGTCCTTGACCGGATGGTTGGAGCCGCGGTGGCCGAACGGCAGCTTGTAGGTCTCCAGTCCGACGGCGCGGCACAGCAGCTGGTGGCCGAGGCAGATGCCGTAGACGGGCTTCTTTCCCACCAGCCCGCGGACCGTCTCGACGACGTAGTCGAGCGCCGCCGGGTCGCCGGGGCCGTTCGCGAGGAAGAACGCGTCCGCGTCGCGCGCGAGCAGCTGCTCGGCGCTCGCCGTGCAGGGGTGCAGCTCGACGGTCGCCCCGCGCTCGCGCAGGTTGCGCACGATCGAGTCCTTCACGCCGGTGTCGAGCATCGCGATCGTCGGACCGCCGTGGCGGGCGAGCGGCCCGAGCACGACGGGCTCTCCGGGCGTGACCGCCTTTGCGAGGTCGCGGCCGTTCATCGACGGCTCGGCGGCGATCAGCGCGCGCGCCTCGTCCTCCCCCATGCTCGCCGGGAAGACGCCGCCGCGCATCGCGCCGGCGTCGCGGATGTGGCGCACGAGCGCGCGCGTGTCGAGATCGGTGATGCCCGGGATCCCGCAGTCACGCAGCCAGTCGAGCCAGCCGCCCTCGGCGCCGGGAGCGTCCTCGCGGTTCGTCGCGGCGCGCATGATCGCCGCGCGCGCGTGGATGCGGTTCGACTCCATCGCCTCGGCCGAGACGCCGTAGTTGCCGACGTGCGCGGTCGTGAACGTGATCAGCTGACCGGCGAAGGAGGGGTCCGTGACGGCCTCCTGGTAGCCGGTCATGCCGGTCGTGAAGACGACCTCGCCGACGGCGTGCCCGTCGGCGCCGCAGGCCAGCCCGTCGAAGCGCTCGCCGTCCTCGAGCAGGACGTACGCGGTCGAATCGGAGAGCATCACATCACCAATTTCTGGATCGTCTTGAACTCGTCGCTGCCGGCGGCGCCGAGCAGCTCGAACAGGGCCGTCTCGACCGACGTGAGGACCGCCCCGCTCTTCTCCATCTTGCGCAGTCCGAGCTCGCGGTTGGCGGCCGTGCGCGAGCCGACCGCGTCGATCGCGACGTGCACCTCGATGCCGCCGCCGAGCAGGTCGTGGACCGTCTGGTTGACGCACACGTGCGTCTCGATTCCGCAGACGAGCGTCTGATCGCGGCCGGCGAGGTCGAAGCCGTCCGCACGCGCGGCCGAGAAGACCGTCTTCGGCAGGCGCTCGGCGCCCTCCAGCGCCTCCTGCACCGCCGGGACGGTGTCGCCGAGGCCGCGCGGGTACTGCTCGGTCACGAGCACCGGCAGGTCGAGCACACGCGCGCCGCGCACCAGGATCGCCGTCTGCTCGGCGATCTGCTCGAAGCCGTCGACCGCCTTCGCGAACGCCTCCTGCACGTCGATCACCACGAGCGCGGTTCGCGAGCGGTCGAGCGTGCGGGCCGGCGCGTCGTCGAGGTGGAGCCTCATGCGAGCGCCTCCACCGCGGCCTCGGAGCGGTGCACGACCGCCCCGGCGGCGACCGTCAGCCGGACGGCGCCGCGCAGCGTACGACCCTCGAAGCACGAGTTCGCCGACTTGCTGGCGTAGCCGCGCGCGCCGACCTCCCAGTCGGCGGCGAGGTCGAGCAGCACGAGGTTCGCCGGCTCGCCGACCGCGATCCGCGGCGTCGGCAGATCCAGCAGCGCGGCGCCCGCGGTCATCCGCTCGACGACCAGCGCGAGCGGCAGGACGCCCGGCAGCACGAGGTCGGTGTAGAGGACGGGGAACGCGGTCTCCAGTCCGGTGACGCCCATCGGCGCCTCCTCGAACGGAACCTCCTTCTCGTGCCGCGCGTGCGGTGCGTGGTCGGTCGCGACGCACTCGATCGTGCCGTCGCGCAGGCCGGCGATCAGCGCCTGGCGGTCGCCCTCGGTGCGCAGCGGCGGGTTCATCTTGAAGCGCGAGTCGAGCGACAGGACCGCCTCGTCGGTGAGCGTCAGGTGGTGCGGCGAGGCCTCGCCGCTGACCTGCGCGCCGGCCGCCTTCCAGGCCGCGAGCGCCTCGACCGACTCGACGCACGAGAGGTGCTGGAAGTGCACGCGCCCTTCCTCGTAGGCCGCGAGCGCGCTGTCGCGCGCGACCATCGTCGACTCCGAGACCGACGGGATCCCCGCCATCCCGAGCCGCGCCGAGACCGCGCCCTCGTGCATCACTCCATGGCCGGACAGCGACGGGTCCTCCTCGTGCAGCGCGAGCACGCCGCCGCACAGGCGCTGATACTGCAGCGCGCGCCGCAGCATGCCGGCGGCGACGACCGGTCTGCCGTCGTCGGTGAAGCCGAGCGCGCCGGCGTCGCGCAGCTCGGCCATCTCCGTCAGCTCCTCGCCTGCGAGCGCGCGCGTGATCGCCGGCATGAAGCCGAGCGGGACGCGTGCGTCGCGCTCGGACTGCTCGCGCAGCGCGCCGAGCAGCGGCGCGCTGTCGAGCGTCGGCGCGGTGTTGGGCATCGCGACGAGCCCGCAGTAGCCGCCGGCGGCCGCCGCGGCGGTGCCGGTCGCGATCGTCTCCTTGTGCTCCTGCCCGGGCGTGCGCAGGTGGACGTGCGGGTCGAAGAAGCCGGGGAACAGGTGAAGCCCCTCCCCCTCGACGACCTCGGCGCCCTCAGGCGCCGGCAGCGTGCCGGGTGCGCCGAGCTCCGCGATCGCGCCGTCGCGCACCAGCACGTCGTGCGGGGCGTCGAGGTCGGCGCGCGGGTCGAGCACGTGGGCGCCGCGGACGAGCAGCTGCGCCGCCGGCGCCGGCGCGTGGAACAGCCGTGCGACGCTCATGCGGCCGCGACCGCCTCGACCGCCGCTTCGGCGGGGGCCGGGGTCGGGCGGGTGGGCCCGGTCGCCAGCAGCTCGTACAGCACCGCCATCCGCACGATGACGCCGGCCTCGACCTGCTGGGCGATCAGCGCCTGCGGCGAGTCGATCGCGTCGGCCGACAGCTCAACGCCGCGGTTGACGGGCCCGGGGTGCATCAGCAGCTGGTGCGGCTGCAGGCGCGCGCCGTTGACCTGGTAGCGCGCCGCGTACTCGCGCAGGGAGGGCACGTACGCTTCCTGCATCCGTTCGTTCTGCATCCGCAGGACGTACACGACGTCCGCCTCGCTCAGGCGGTCGAGCGTCGGGGCGACCTCGCAGCCGAGCGCCTCGATCCCGCGCGGGATCAGCGTCGGCGGACCGCTGACCGTGACCTCGGCGCCCATGCGCGCGAACGCGAGGATGTTCGAGCGCGCGACGCGCGAGTGCAGCACGTCGCCGACGATCCAGATGCGCTTTCCGTCGAGCGCTCCGAGCCGGCTGCGCAGCGTGTAGACGTCGAGCAGCGCCTGCGTCGGGTGCTCGTGCTTGCCGTCGCCGGCATTGACGACGGCGGCGTCGGTCCAGCGCGCGACCAGCTGCGCGGCGCCGGCGTGCGGCGAGCGGATCACGATCGCGGCCGGGTCGTAGGCGGTCAGCGTCTGGATCGTGTCCTTCAGCGACTCGCCCTTCGTCACCGACGAGGTCGCGGCGCGGATCGAGACGACGTCGGCGGAGAGGCGCTTGGCGGCCAGCTCGAACGAGCTGCTCGTGCGCGTCGAGGCCTCGTAGAAGAGGTTCACGACCGTGCGCCCGCGCAGCGCGGGCACCTTCTTGATCTCGCGTCCCGCGACCTCCGCGAACGACGCGGCGCGGTCGAGGATCCGCTCGATCCCCGCGCGGTCGAGGTCGTCGATCGAGAGCAGGTGCCGTGGGTCGTTCATGCCGCTACCTCCGCAGGTTGGGAGATCGTCACCTCGTCGACGCCGTCCAGCTCCTCCACGCGCACGTTGACGCGCTCCTCGCGGGCGGTCGGGAGGTTCTTGCCGACGTAGTCGGGCCGGATCGGCAGCTCGCGGTGGCCGCGGTCGGCGAGCACGGCGAGCTGCACGCGGGCTGGGCGCCCGTAGTCGAAGATCGCGTCGATCGCGGCGCGCACGGTGCGGCCGGTGTAGAGCACGTCGTCGACGATCACGACCGTGCGCCGTTCGAGCGGGAAGCCGATGTGCGAGGCGTGCACGACCGGCGCGCTCGGACGCAGCGCCACGTCGTCGCGGTAGAAGGCGATGTCGACGTCGCCGAGCGGGACCTCGTCGTCGACCAGCTCGGCGACGAGCTCGCGCAGGCGCGCCGCGAGCAGGGCGCCGCGCCGGTGGATGCCGACGATCGCGAGCTGCTCGGAGGAGTTCTTCTCGACGATCTCGTGCGCGATGCGCACCAGCGTGCGCCGCACGTCGTCGCGGTCGAGGACGACCTTCTCGGCTTCCAACCTGAACCTTCCTGGCCTCACGGGACCGGGTTAAAGGAACGGACGCTGCGGAGCCTAGCAGCGCGCGGCGACGGCGCCGGCTCAGGGACGGTCGACGAAGACCTCGACCGTTGCGCCGGGCTCGCCGCGCGTCCCGGCCGTCGGCGTCTGCGCATCCACCTGCCAGTTCGACTCGACGACGATGCCGAGCACTCCCCCGCCGCTGGTCTCGACGTCGAAGCCGTCGCCCTCCAGCCGCTCGCGCGCGACGTCGAGACGCAGCCCGACGACGTCCGGGACGGCGACGCGCACGACCGTCGCGGTGCGGGGGCGCGTCGCCGCCGCCGATCTGCCGCCGCCGCCGCCGTCGTCGCTGCCGCTGACGGCGAGCACGACGATCAGCAGGATCCCGCAGAGGAATCCGACGCCGGCGCCGAGCGCGACCTTGAGCCAGCCCGGCTGGCGGCTCATGCGCCGGTGGGCGTGGGCGGCGCGTCGACCCGCTGCGGATCCCACCGCACCAGCTCGGGCGCCCCGCGCTCGGGGAACGGCACCTCGATCGCGTCGAAGTCGCGCGGGACGACCGTCGCGGGGAACACGGCACGCGCCTCGTCGCGGATCTCGCGTCCGCCGTAGCGGGTGGAGAGGTGCACGAGCGCGAGCAGTCTCACCTCCGCCTCCAGCGCGGCCTTCGCCGCCTGCTCGGCGGTCGAGTGCTGCGTCTCGCGCGCGCGCTCGGCCTCCTCGTGCGTGAACGTCGCCTCATGCACGAGCACGTCGGCGCGGTAGGCGACCTCGAGCAGCACGTCGGAGGGCGCCGTGTCGCCGGAGATCACGAGCTTGCGTCCGGCGCGGTCCTCGCCGATCACCTGCTCGGGCCGCACGCCGTTGACGACCTCGCCGCGCTGCAGGCGGCCGAAGTCCGGGCCCGGGGCGACGCCCAGCCGCTCGGCGAGCGCCGCGTCGAAGCGGCCGCGCCGCTCGTCCTCGATGACCGCGTAGCCGTAGGCGACGCCGCGGTGCTCGACGGGGAACGGCTCGATCACGTACTCGTCGCGCTCGACCGGCTCGTCGTCGGCCAGCTCGACGATGTCGACCTCGTAGCCGATCCCGCCCCACACGTGGCGCATCGAGTGCAGCAGCTTCTGCAGGCCGGGCGGTCCGTAGATCGTCAATGGCCGCTCGCGCGCCCGCAGGTCGAACGTCTTCAGCATCCCCGGCAGGCCGAGCCAGTGGTCGGCGTGGAAGTGCGTGATGAAGACGTCGGTCAGGTCCATCAGCCCGACCGAGCGCAGCAGCTGACGCTGCGTGCCCTCGCCGCAGTCGAACAGGATGCGGTCGGCGCCGCGGCGCAGCAGCAGCGCCGGCAGGCCGCGGCGGGCGGTCGGCACGGACCCGGCGGTGCCGGCGAAGAACAGGGAGAGATCCATCGGCGGCCGATCGTAGCGGGAGCGGATCGCACGGCCGCCGCAGGCCCGGTGCCGTTCGCTGCGCCTACGCCTGCGGGTGCAGCCAGACCGGCAGGCTGTAGGTGCCGGTCGTCGAATCCCACGCCCGCAGGCGCACCTCCTGGCTGACCCACGCGTCCACCGTGGCGGGATCGTCGTCGCCCGGGCAGGCGGCGTAATGCTGTCCGCTGAGCTTTCTCACGCGCGTCAGCGGCTCGTGGTCGAGCACGATCTTGTGCCCCTCGCCGGGGTTGAACCAGTCGAAGCGCGCTGCCGGCATGAACTCGTACTCGCACGGCCCGAGCGTCGTGAAGAGGATGAATCTGAAGTGCCGGTCGAAGGTGCCGCGGATGGTCTCGAGCGCTCCGTTGCGCTCGGCACCGTGGTTGCCCTGCTCGTAGCGCGCCTGCACGAAGCCGGTCCAGTCGGCGGTCGGCGACGTCACCCCGGGCAGACCGACCGCGGTGCAGTCCTGCGACTCGCCGTCGAACACGCCGTGGTAGGGGGCGCCGGGAAACACGCCGAAGCCTCGGATCACCGGCGGTTGGGTGGGCGAGCACGTGACCGTCGCCCCGCTCACGGCCTCATAGCGCAGGCCCGTCAGCAGCTTGGTCTCGGCGTCGCGGAACAGCGGGGAGGGATGCGAGACCAGCAGCGGCGCATCCGGCGCGGCTCCCAGCCGCAGCTCGCCGGGCACCAGCGGCCCCGCCGCCAGGGCCGACGGCGCTGCCAGCGCCGTCGCGACCAGGCCCAACAGCGCGGCCTTCCTCATGCCCATGCTGCGCATCCTAACCACACGCGCCCGGCAGGATTCGAACCTGCGACCTCTCGCTCCGGAGGCGAGCGCTCTATCCACTGAGCTACGGGCGCCTGGCGGCGTCAGCTTAGCGCGGCGCCTCAGCCGACGGGCGGGGCGCCGGCTTCGTCGAGCCGCTCTTCGTAGACGCGCGCGAGCTCGGTGAAGGTGACGCCGAGACCGCGCGCGACGCGCACCATCGCTTCGAACGAGGGGTTCGTGCGGCCGCTCTCGAGCGTGGTCAGGTAGTTGCGCCCGAGCCCCGAGGCCTCGCAGACCTCCTCCTGCTTGAGCGACTTGCGCACGCGCAGCTCGCGCACGGCGATGGCCAGCGCGCGGCGCTCCCGATGCAGTCCGTCTGCCACGCAGCAACCCTTCACTGGTTGGGCGATTCAATCCACGCCCGAGAGCGTGGATCTTCCCCTGGGTAGCGGGTATGCCCCCTGCTGGCTGGGGGATCTTCGCTACGAGACCTCAACAATCAGGGCGCGACGATGCGGAACTGCGCAGTTGCCTTCACGCGGCACGCGTCCACGCACGCGAGCGCGACGAGCGCACGCGGCGCCGAGCGCGGCCGGATGTGGATCGTGGCGGTGAAGCGGCCGCGCAGCCCGGTCAGCGCGCCGCCCATGTGGATCGTCTCGCCGTGCGCGGGCTTGGCCATCAGCGCGACGTGGACGTTGCGCGGGAAGCCGCGTCCTTCGAGCGTCACCGTCGTGCCCGCCTCGACCGCGGTCGGGGTGGCCGTCAGCTGCGGGCCTCTCGCGGGCGCCTTCGCGGCCTCCGCGGTCGCGAGACCTGCGGTCGAGAGCAGCAGCAGCGATATGAGTGCGGTGTGGCGAAACGACGCCGTCATGGCAATGACCTTCCCGCCTCAGGTGACGGGAAACCTCCGTGCTTGCCGCAGCACCCTACCGCTTCAGCCGCCGGCGACGGCCGGCAGGATGGTCACCTCGTCGCCGTCCGACACGGGCGTGTCGAGTCCGTCGAGGAAGCGGATGTCCTCTCCGCCGATGTAGACGTTCACGAAACGACGCAGTCCGCCGTCGTCGGCGATCCGTTCGCGCAGCTCGCCGAACTGGTCGTACAGCGCGTCGAGCACCTCCCCGACGGTACCGCCGTCGACCGAGGTGCTGGCGGCGCCGCCGGTGGCGGCGCGCAGCTGCGTCGGGATCTTCACGACAACGCCCATCAGGCGGCCACGGTCGTCTCGGCGACGCTCGCCTCGAAGGCGTCGTAGGACGGCTCGATCTCGACCGTGTCGAACGTGCCGCGCACGACGTCGAGCGTCTTCAGCCCCTCGCCGGTGATGATCACCACGACGCGCTCTCCGGCGTCGATGTCGCCGCGCGCGGCGAGCTTCGCGAGCACGGCCGTCGTCACGCCGCCGGCGGTCTCGGTGAAGATGCCGGTCGTTTCGGCGAGCAGGCGGATGCCGGCCTTGATCTCGTCGTCGGTCACGGCGTCGATGCCGCCGCCGGTGCGACGCGCGAGGTCGAGCGCGTAGGGGCCGTCCGCCGGGTTGCCGATCGCCAGCGACTTGGCGATCGTGTCCGGCTTGACCGGGCGGCACACGTCCTGGCCGGCTGCGAAGGCCGTCGCGACGGGCGAGCAGCCCTGCGCCTGCGCGCCGTTCATCGTCGGCACGCTCCCCTCGACGAGGCCCAGCTCGATCCACTCCTCGAAGCCGCGCGCGATCTTCGTGAAGAGCGAGCCGGAGGCGATCGGGCCGACGATGCGGTCGGGCACCTGCCAGCCGAGCTGCTCGGCGATCTCGTACGCGAGCGTCTTGGAGCCCTCGGCGTAGTACGGGCGGAAGTTGATGTTCACGAACGCCCACTCGCGTTCGCCAGCGACCTCCGTGCACACGCGGTTGACGTCGTCGTAGTTGCCTCTGACCGCCACGATCGTCGTCCCGTAGACGCCGGTCGCGAGGATCTTCTGCTCCTCGAGGTCGGACGGAATGAAGACGTAGGACTCCAGTCCCGCGGCCGCGGCGTGCGCGGCGACGGCGTTCGCGAGGTTGCCCGTCGAGGCGCACGCGATCGTCTGGAAGCCGAGCTCCTTCGCGCGTGCCAGCGCGACGGCGACGACGCGGTCCTTGAACGAATGCGTCGGGTTCGCGGCGTCGTTCTTGATCCACACCTCCCCGAGGCCGAGGCGCTCTGCGAGGCGGTCGGCGCGCAGCAGCGGCGTCCAGCCGGCCGGGAGCGTGTCGCGGGGTGGCGGCCCCTCCAGCGGCAGGAAGTCGCGGTAGCGCCAGATCGAGTGCGGACCGGCCTGGATCTGCCGGCGCAGCTCAGCGGGGTCGACGTGCTCG
This sequence comes from uncultured Actinomycetes bacterium, assembly GCA_963812435.1. Lineage (GTDB taxonomy): Bacteria > Actinomycetota > Thermoleophilia > Solirubrobacterales > Solirubrobacteraceae > Conexibacter. The sequence continues at coordinate 186,778 of CAWEUZ010000005.1, read as the reverse complement.
CGCGACGCGTACGCGACCTCGAGCGGGCCGAAGCAGCGCTCGCAGACGTAGCTCGCGTCGAGCGGATACTCGGTCTTGCACTCCTTGCATGTCAGTGAGACGGGCGGCATAAAAAAACCTCCGCCGGGTTCTGGGGCAGAGGTTCGAAACCGCTTCCCACATCTCCCAGGCTTGTTGTTGCCTGATGGAATTGGCACCTTTCCCCCTTCGGGGTGGTTGCCGCGGTTTCAAAGGGCCATTCCCTCCACCGCTCTCGATGCGTACTGCTATGTGATCGGCAGTATAGCCACGCAGCCGGCACTTCCGCAATATCGCTTGCGTCCGTGGCGGAGATGCCGCCCTTCCGGGATACAATGTAAGCGTGCCGACCGAGACGACCCCGATGAGCGACGACCCGCGAAGTCCCCATGCCGAGCTTGCCCAAGCCCCGCTTCGCGCGCGTAACCCGCGGTCGCTCCGTCGTCCCGCCCGGCGTCGAGCCTGAGGCCTCGCAGGTCGAGGTCATCGAGGCCCTCGGCATCCGCTGGGTCAACATCGAGCAGCCGCGCCACAGCCATCGCGCCTGGCTCGAGGAGCGCTTCGACTTCCACGCGCTCGACTACGAGGACGTCTTCTCGCGCAACCAGCGCCCGAAGATCGACGAGTACGACGACTACCTCTTCATCGTCCTCTACTTCCCGCGCTTCGACAAGCACGTCGGACGCCTCAACGCGGCCGAGGTGGACCTGTTCGTCGGCCCCGACTTCCTCGTGACGCTGCCGAACCAGCCGATCCAGCCGGTCGAGTACCTGTTCGAGCGCTGCCGCTCCAACGACGAGCTGCGCGAGCAATGGTTCTCGAAGGGCACCGGCTACCTGCTCTACAAGATCGTCGACGCGTGCGTGGATGCGTCGTTCCCGATGCTCGCGAAGATGGGCAACAAGCTCGAGCGCGTCGAGGACGAGATCTTCGAGGGCCGCTCCGCGGAGGTCGTGCGCGACATCTCCAACGTCAAGCAGGAGATCATCAACTTCCGCAAGATCGTGCGCCCGCAGCGCGCCGTCTTCGAGGACCTCGAGCGCACGAAGCAGCGCTACCTCGCCGACGACCTCGACGTCTACTTCGACGACATCAACGACGCCTCCGAGCGCGTCTGGCAGATGCTCGAGACCTACAAGGAGACGGTCGAGGCGCTCGAGGTCACGAACGAGTCGGTCCTCTCCCACCAGCTCAACGACGTGCTGCGCGTGCTGACCGTGCTGAGCGTCGTGTTCCTGCCGCTGACGCTGATCGCATCGATCTTCGGCATGAACGTGCACGTGCCCGGCGAGCAGCAGGACGTCCCCTTCTGGGTGATCATCGCGCTGATGCTCGCGATCGGCGGCGGGATGATCGTCTTCTTCAAGCGTCGTCGCTGGCTCTGAGTAACGCGCGCGCGGTGGCGGAGTAGAGAGCTTCGTGGCCGCCACATCCATCGAGGCGCTCGAGCGCCTCGCATCGTCGTCCGCCGTGTCCGCGCCGAGCAAGCGGATGCTCGTGATCGTCAACCCCTACGCGACGACCGTCTCGGCGCGCCTGAAGCACCTCGTCGTCTATGCGCTGCGCGGGCGCTACGAGGTCGACTCGGTCGAGACGCAGGCGCAGGGCCACGCGACGGAGCTGTGCCGCGAGGCGGCGCAGGAGGGCTACGACGTCGTCTGCGCGTTCGGCGGCGACGGCACCTTCAACGAGGTCGCGAATGGGCTCGCCGGCTCGGACACCCCCTTCACCTGCCTGCCGGGCGGCGCGACGAACGTCTTCTGCCGCATCCTCGGGATCCCGAACGACGTCGTCGACGCCACCGAGCACCTGCTCGCGATGGCCGACGACTGGAAGCCGCGCACGATCGACCTCGGCGTCGTCAACGACCGCCGCTTCCTCTTCACCGCCGGCATCGGCCTCGACGCGAGCGTGACCCAGCGCGTCGACGCGCGGCCGAAGCTGAAGGCGCGCTTCGGGCCGTGGTTCTACGTGACGGCCGCCGTCGGCGCGTTCAACAGCGAGTACGTGCTGCGCCCGCGCCGGCTCGCGGTCGAGCTGGACGGCGGCGAGACGTTCGAGGGCGTCACCGCGATCGTCCAGAACACCACGCCCTACACGTACTTCGCGCAGCGCCCGATCGAGCTCGCCGAGGACGTCGACCTCGAGAGCCGCTCGCTCGCCGGCGTCGTGCTGCACCGCGCGAGCCCGCTCGACATGCCGACCGTGATGTGGCGCGCGCTCTCCCCCCGCGCTCGGATCCTCCGCCACCGCCGCGTCGAAGGCTTCTCCGGCGCCCACGCCGTGACGATCCGCTCGCTCGACGATCGCCCGCTCCCGCTGCAGGTCGACGGCGACTACCTCGGCGAACAGTCCGAGATCGTCGCGCGCGTCGACCCGGGCGCGCTGCGCGTCGTCTCCTGAGCACAATGGTCGTCCAGCGGCGCGGCCGGCGACCACTCCGGCGCGTAGCCTGCCGGCAGTGCGGCGACTGCTGGCCCTCCCCCTCCTCGCAGCCATCCTGGCAGCGTCCGCACACGCGGCGACGCCGGCGGCGAGCGCGCCCACGCTTGCCGGCTGCCCCGTCTTCCCGGCCTCCAATCCCTGGAACCGCCGCGTCGACGCCCTTCCCGTCGCGCGCAACAGCGCGACGCTGATCCGCAGCATCGGCCTGGACGCCGACTTCCACGCCGACTTCGGCTCGGGCCTGTGGGACGGCGGCCCGATCGGGATCCCGTTCACGGTCGTCGGCGGCGACCAGCAGCGCGTCAGAGTGGGCTTCGACTACGCCGACGAGTCCGACCGCGGGCCCTACCCCGTCCCGGCGAACGCGCCGATCGAGGGCGGGCGCAACGCCGACGGCGACCGCCACGTGCTCGTCGTCGACCGAGCCGCCTGCAAGCTCTACGAGCTGTACGACGCCCATCCCCTCGATGCCGGCCGTTCGTGGCACGCCGGCAGCGGAGCCACGTGGGACCTGCGAACCAACCACCTCAGGACGAAGGGCTGGACCTCCGCCGACGCCGCCGGCCTGCCGATCCTCCCCGGCCTCGCGCGCTACGACGAGGTCGCGGCCGGAGCGATCGCCCACGCGCTGCGCTTCACGGCGCCCCGGACGCGGACCGCGTTCATATGGCCGGCACGGCACCAGGCCGGCAGCTCCTCCTCTCCCTCGCTGCCTCCGATGGGGCTGCGCGTGCGCTTGAAGAGAACCGTGAGCCTGCGCGGGCTGCCGCGACAGGCCAGGATCGTCGCGACCGCGATGAAGCGCTACGGCCTGCTGCTCGCCGACAACGGCTCGCCGTGGTACGTCAGCGGCGCCCCAGACGCGCGCTGGGACAACGACCAGCTGCACGCGCTGGACCGCATCAGCGGTCGCGACTTCGAGGTCGTCGACGCGTCCTCGCTGCGTCGCGCTCCCTGATCGTCACGGGCACGCGCTCCGGCCGTCGACCTGGGCCCACACGCCCATCCCGTTCGGCAGGACGGTGCACGGTGCGCTGCCGTCGTCGAACGTTTCGGCGCGTATGAGTCGTGCCACGGTCGCACGCGGCTGCGGCGGGTCGAAGCCGTCGAGCTTCAGGCCGGCGCTGCGGGCGAAGACGAGCAGGCCGATCGATTCGAACCGGTGGTCGTTGACGTCGCCGCGATCCTCCGTCGCGATGCGCTCGACCCCGTCAGCGCGCAGGCCGCGCATCAGCCCCAGCACGTCGCCGCCGCGCTGCGGGCCGGAGACGAGGTAGTCGAGGCTCGAGTAGAGGACGACGCGGTCGCGCGGTGGGACCCCCTCCCCCTCGCCGGTCGCGCCGTTGCTGAGCGGCAGCTGATCGGGGGAGCGGCCGACGCCGAAGGTCGCGCCCAGCTGCGCGACGGCCACGGCCAGCACGAGTGCCGTGGTCGCGAGCGCCCGCCAGCGCGGCCGCAGGCGCGCGACCCAGGCCGTGCCGAGCACGGCGACGTAGACGATCGCGCCCATCATGTAGCGCACGTCGTGGTGGCGCATCAGCGTCAGCGCGAGCCACGCGCCGAAGAGGCCCCACAGCAGCTCGACCGTCGGGTCGCCCGACTGCCGCCAGGTGCGCCTCACACGTGCGAGCGCGGCCGCCACGCCGATCGCCGCGAACGCGAACAGCGGTGCGAACAGCAGCCCGTTGAGCGTCGCCCAGCCATACCAGGCGAGGTTCGCGAGCGAGACGAGCGGCGGGCTGGCGGCCGGCGGCACGAGTTCGGTGCCGTAGCCGCTCCCGGCCGCGCCGGCGAATCTCCCCCATTCGCCCAGGTGCACGAGGTACCACGGCGCCCCGACCACCACGGCTGCGCCGGCGAACGCGGCGACGCCGCGCCAATTGCGCCGCCAGGCGCCGTCGCGCAGCAGCACCGCCGGGAGCAGCCCGGCGAGGTAGAGCGGCATCAGCTGCTTCGTCAGCACGCCGAGACCGACGACGACGCCCGCGAGCAGCGCCAGGTCGACGCGCTCGAAGCGGTCGCCGGCGAGGATCAGCCAGACCGCGACTGCGACGAGGGCGGCCTGCGGCGCGTCGAGCATGAAGACGTGGAACTGCTCGGCGATCAGCGGCGTGCCGAGCGCGAAGACGACGGCCAGCAGGCCTGCCCGAGGGCCGGCGGCCATGCGGCCGACGTGGTAGCAGGCGAGCGCGAGCAGCGGGACGAACAGCAGGTTCTGGGCGAGCACGGGCGCATCGGCGCCCACCCCGCCGACCGCCATCACGAGCGCGCCGAGCAGGCGCATGGCCGGCGGGTAGTAGGTCGCGTACGCGATCGCTCTCCACGGATCGCCTTCGCGGACGAATTCGAGGTAGAGCGAGGAGGCGTAGAGGTGCGACGCGTTGCCGCCGAAGGGGACTGCGCGGTCGACGGCGAGCCACCAGCAGGTCAGGGCCAGGAATGAGGCCGTGACGGCGATCGCGCCCCATGCCGGCGCGCTCCAGCTCAGCGGCCGCAGCTGCCTGCGTCGTGCAAGAGCGGGTGCGGACAAGGGCACCGGCACTACCCGTGCTGCGGGCAGGCTATCTGCCCGGACCCGCCGTCGACCGATCCGACGCGCAGCGTCACCCCGCTGCCGTCGCCGAGCACGAGGCAGGGCGGCGGACCGGTGCCGGCGGGCGAGCGTATCGCGATCACCTGGCCCGGCGCGAGCGTCGCCACCCGTTCCACTTCGCGCGCCACGTGCAGGCCCGCGACGCGCGCGAGATCCCACAGGCCGATTTCTTCGAAGTGGCGATCGTAGGATTCGACCTGGTCGACGAAGCCGATCGTCGTCGCGCCTTGCCGTCGCAACGTCTGCATCAGCGCGAGCACGTCGGGCGTCCGATGCGGGCCGGAGACGATGAAGTTCTGGTCCGAGTAGACGATCACGCGATCCCGCGGCGGGACTCCCTCCCCGAACGCGGCTCTGCGGCTGCCCGGAAGCTGACGCGCGGTTTCGCCTCCGACGCCGAACGTCGCGCCGACGTTCGCCGCGACTATCGCGGCGCCGAGCAGCGCGATCGCGACCGCGCGCGACGCCGGCGCGAGTCGCACGATCCAGACGGTGCCGAGCACGGCGAGGAACACGATCAGGCCGAGCGTGTAGCGCATGTCCTTGTGCGGCATCAGCGTCAGCGCGAGCCAGGCGCCGCCGAGTCCGCAGAGCAGCTCGAGCGTGTAGTCGTCCACCGGTCGCGTGCGGGCCACGCGCGCGACCGCTGCGACCACGCCGATGGTGGCGAACGCGAACAGCGGCGCGAACAGCAGACCGTCCAGCGTCGCCCAGAAGTACCACAGCACGTTCGCGGTCGAGGTCAGCGCGGGAGCTGCGAGCGGCGGCACGTCGCCGCCGCTGCCGGCGGCGCTCCACAGCCGGTCGATCCCCCCGAGCGTCGCCTGGCGCACGTACCACGGCCCGCCCACGAGCAGCGCCACGCCGGCGAACGCGGCGATGCCGCGCCAGTTGCGCCAGCCGCCGCCGCGCGCGAGCACGCACGGCACGATCCCCATCAGGTAGAGCGGGGCGAGCTCCTTCGAGGCGACGCCCAGGCCGAGCGCCAGGCCCGCCAGCGCCGCCGGCCCGAGCCGCTCGAAGCGGTCGCTGGCGAGAATCAGCCAGACCGCGACGGCGGCGAGCGTCGCCTGCGGGACGTCGAGCATGAAGACGTGGAACTGCTCGATCACGAGCGGCGCGCCGAGCGCGAACACGACGGCCAGCAGGCCGGCCGTCGGTCCGGCCAGCATGCGCGCCACGCGGTAGCAGGCGAGCGCCAGCAGCGGCACGTAGACGAGGTTCTGGGCGAGGATCGGGACGGCGACATGGACGCCTGCGACGAACGTCGCGCCCGCCCCGAGCAGGAACGTCGCCGGCGGGTAGTAGCTCGGGAAGTCGATCACGTCCATCACGTGCCCGTCGGCGAGCTGATCGCGGAAGCGGAACGCGAAGAAGAGGTGCTGCGCCGCGTCGTTGTAGGGGACGCTGCGGTCGGCGGACAGCCACCAGCCGGTGAGCGCGACGAAGCCGGCGGCGAACGCCACCGCTCCCCATGCCGGACCGCTCAGGCGACCGGGCCATGCGAGCACGCGCGGAACCACCACACGGCGCGAGGTGACGCCGCGACTCCCCCGAGTCGACCCCATCGGCCGACTGTAGCGAACGGCGGGTAGGCACCGCCGCGGATCGCGCGCGGGTCAGGCGCCGGCGCCCGGCGTGACGCGGTAGGCATCGAAGACGGACTCGATGCTGCGCAGCCGGTTGATCGTCGAGTCGAGCGTCTTCGTGTCGGCGACCTCGACGACGAAGCGGTTCTTGATCATCGGCGGGGTCGACGTGCAGCGCGCTTCGACGATGTTGATGCCGGCCTCGCTGAACGTGCGGCTGAGGTCCTCGAGCAGGCGGTGGCGGTCCCAGCCGTCGATGTGCAGCTCGACCTTGAAGGCGGTCGAGGACTCGCCGTCCCACGAGACGGGCGTGAAGCGGTCCGGGTCCTTTCTCAGGACCTCGACGTTGGGGCAGTCTTCGCGATGGATCGTGATGCCGCGCCCGAGCGAGACGTAGCCGACGATCGCGTCGCCCGGCACCGGCCGGCAGCACTTCGCGAGCCGCAGCATCACGTCGCCGACGCCGTCGACGGAGATGCCGAACTTCGTCGAGGAGGTGGGGCGGCGTTCGCGCTGGGGGCGCGTCTGCAGCAGGTCGTCGGCCGCGGTCGGCGTGCCCTCGGCCGCCTCGCCCTGCTTGAGGCGCTGCATCACCTTGTTGACGACGACCTTCGGCGAGATCTTCGCCGCGCCGAGCGCGATGTAGAACTCGTCGCCCTTGCGGAAGCCCATCTCGCGGATCACGTCGGCGAGCAGCGGCGAGCCGACGATCCGCTGCGCCGGAAGGCCCTGCTTCTTGAGGTGGTCCTGCAGCAGCTCGCGGCCGGCGTGCTCGGTGTCCTTGCGCGTCTCGCTCTTGAAGAACTGGCGGATCTTGTTGCGCGCACGCGTCGTCTTGACGACCGCGAGCCAGTCGCGCGAAGGGCCGCGCTCGCGCTTGGACGTGAGCACCTCGACGATGTCGCCCGACTTCAGCTCAGAGGACAGCGGCACGATCCGTCCGTTGACCTTCGCGCCGACGCAGCGGTGACCGACGTCGGTGTGGACCTCGTAGGCGAAGTCGAGCGGCGTGGCGCCCGCCGCGAGCGACTTGACCTCGCCCTTCGGGGTGAACACGAAGACCTCGTCCTCGAACAGGTCGACCTTCAGGGTGTCCATGAACTCCTTGGGGTCCGACAGCTCCTGCTGCCAGTCCAGGAGACGTCTCAGCCAGCGCAGCTTGCCGTCGTCGTCGACCGCTCTGTCGGTCTTGTAGAGCCAGTGCGCGGCGATCCCGAACTCCGCCATGTCGTGCATCTCGCACGTGCGGATCTGGATCTCCAACGGCCGCCCCTCGGGCCCGATCACCGTCGTGTGCAGCGACTGGTACATGTTGAACTTGGGCATCGCGACCCAGTCCTTGAAGCGGCCGGGCAGCGGCTTCCACAGCGAGTGGATGACGCCGACGGCGCCGTAGCAGTCCTTCACCGAGTCGACGATCACGCGCATCGCGGTGAGGTCGTAGATCTCGTTGAACTCGCGGCCCTTTCTCGTCATCTTCGAGTAGATCGAGTAGAAGTGCTTGGCGCGGCCGGAGATCTCGGCCTCGATCCCCAGCGCGTCGAGCTCTCTCGCGAGGTAGGCGCCGGCCTCGTTGACGTAGCGCTCGCGCTCGGTGCGCTGCTGGTTGACGAGCCCCTTGATCTCCGCGTACTTGCGCGGATGGAGCGCCGCGAACGCGAGATCCTCCAGCTCCCACTTGATCGCGTGGATGCCGAGCCGATGCGCGATCGGCGCGTAGATGTCGAGCGTCTCCTTCGCCTTCTCGATCTGCTTCTGCTTCGGCATCGCGCCGATCGTGCGCATGTTGTGCAGACGGTCGGCGAGCTTGATCAGGATGACCCGGATGTCCGAGGCCATCGCGACCATCATCTTGCGGTAGTTCTCGGCCTGCGCCTCGTCGCGCGAGGAGAAGGTCAGGCCGGTGAGCTTGGTGACGCCGTCGACGAGCGAGGCGACCTCTTCGCCGAACGTCGCCTGCACGTCCTCCAGCGAGGCGGACGTGTCCTCGACGGTGTCGTGCAGCAGCGCGGCGCAGAGCGTCTCGGTGTCGAGTCGCATCCCGGCGCAGATCTTCGCCACCCCGACGGGGTGGATGATGAACTCCTCGCCCGACTTGCGCCGCTGGTCGGCGTGGTGCTCGCAGGCGTAGACGAACGCTCTCTCGACCTTGTCGCGGTCGATCTCCAGCGTGCTCTCGGCGGCGTGCTCCTCGACGATCGCGAACAGGTCGCCCAGCAGCTCCCGCTCGGTGTCGGTGAGCCCGGAGCGGCGGACCGGGGCCGGCGTGACGGGATGGTCGATCCCGTCCACGGGCAGGCGTCCGCCGTCCTCGCCGCCGTTGACGGGCAGCGCCACGGCGCCCGTCGTGCGCGTCACGCGGGTGCTGGACTGTGGTGTGCCGTTGCCGTTTCCGTCAGCCATCTGCGGCCGTCCTCGTATCGCTGCATTGCGGCCCCGTAGGTCGGGGAGCGCTCGAGCGCCGTGCGCTCGGCGTCCCGGACCGCGAGGGCCGGCAGGTCCCGGTCGAGGCTGACGAGCCCCAGCTCCGTGAGGATCGCCACCAGACGGGCCGCCTGTTCGACCGAGCGTCCGTGGGGGGCGTCCCCGCGAAGCAGCGTCTCGAGCTCCTCGCCGGCCGCGCTGCCGCGGCCCCGCAGGGCCCGGTAGAGCGGCACGAGCGCAGCGCGCAAAGCGTGCTCCGACTCATGGATCTGCTGCGCAAAGCGTAGCTCAGCCGGACCCCAGCACAGATGCGCATACGTGCCGGGGCTCCCGGCGCGCAGGCGCGCCGCCTCGTCCGCGTGGGCCGGCGGGTCGAGCGCGACGACGTGCTCGAAGCCCGCAGCCAGCTGCGGCGTGCGCGCGAGCGCGGCGTGCGAGCAGAGCGAGAAGCCTCCCGCACGGGCCGCCAGCCCGGCGATCCGGCGCGGCACGTCGGCCACGACCGCGAGCACGTCGCCCTCGCCCGACGTCAGCTCCCGCAGCAGTGCGAGCGCGCCGTCGCCGCGGCGGTCGATCGTCGTGCGAGCCGTCTCACCGCCGCTCGCGGCCTCCTCCGCGCGCGCAGGCTCGAGCACCGCGGCAAGCCAGGCACCGGCCGCCGGCTCGCCGAGGACCGCGATCGGGTCAGGCGCGGACGGCGCGGCGTGCCGCAGCCGCAGGCGCGGCTCGACGGCGCCGTTCCAGCTGTTGCGCTCCAGCCGGAAGGTGGCGTCGGCCGGGACGTCCGGCTTGACGGGCAGGCGGCCGTCGCAGCCGAACGCGACGGCACGGCAGCGGCCGCCGCCCGTCTCGACGGTGAAGCGGACGTGCCTGCCGTCCTCCCCCATCGTTCGCGCGTCGGTCAGCGCGGCGCCCGAGACGAGCAGGTTGACTCCCGGGTTGCCCATGCCGGTCGGCTCCAGCCGCGCCAGCTCGTCGGCCAGCGCGAGGCCGAGCTGTGCGCCGCCGACGACGGCGTCGACGCGCTCGTGCGGAACGAGGTCCGCGGGCGACAGCGCCGCCGCCGCGTGCGCCTCGAAGGCGTCGCGCAGCTCGTCCACGCGGGCTGCATCGATCGTGAGGCCCGCCGCGGCGCGGTGCCCGCCGTAGCGCTGCAGCAGGGGGGCGGCGGCGTGCAGGCCGCCGAGCAGGTCGAACGCGGGGATCGAGCGGCCCGAGCCGGTGCCGGTGCCGGCCGCCGGGTCGAGCGCGATCAGCAGCGCCGGGCGGTGGTGGCGCTCGACGATCCGCGAGGCGACGATCCCGATCACGCCGGGGTGCCAGTCCTCTCCGGCGAGCACGTACGCCGGCCGCGGGCCCAGCTCGCGCACCTGCGCCTCGGCCTCGAACAGGATCCGCTGCTCGACGAAGCGCCGCTCGCCGTTCGCGGCGTCCAGCTCCTCGGCGATCGCGGCGGCGCGTACCTCGTCGGTCGTCAGCAGCAGCTCGACGCCCGCGTCGGCGCGGTGCAGGCGCCCCGCCGCGTTGATGCGCGGCGCGAGGCGGAAGCCGACGCTGCGCGCGTCGACGTCGCTCGGATCGACGCGCGCGACGCGCATCAGCGCGCGCAGGCCGGGCTTCGCCGTCGATGCGAGCGCGCGCAGCCCGACGCGCACGAGGCGGCGGTTCTCCCCGCGCAGCGGGACGAGGTCGGCCACGGTCGCCAGCGCGACGAGGTCGAGATCGTCGTCGGCGTGCGCTGGGTCGGCGCCGGCGGCGATGGCAAGCGCCTGCGCGAGCTTGTACGCGACGCCGGCGGCGCAGAGGTCGGGGCACGGGTAGCCGCCGAGCGCCGGGTGCACGATCGGCGCCTCCGGCAGCACGCCGTCGGCGCGGGCGCGGTGGTGGTCGGTCACGACCACGTCGACGCCGAGCGAGCGCGCGAGCGCGACCTCCTCGACGGCGGTGATCGCGCAGTCCACCGTCACGAGCAGGCGCGTCCCGCGCGCTGCGAGCCGCTCGACGGTCCCGGCCGACAGGCCGTAGCCGTCGTCGACGCGACTCGGCAGGAACCAGTCGACCTGGCCGTCGCCGGCCAGCCGCCGCAGCGCCCGCAGCAGCACTGCCGTCGCGCAGACGCCGTCGACGTCGTAGTCGCCGTGGACGGTGATGCGCGACCCGTCGGCGAGATGGCGCAGGATCAGCGCGACGGCGTCGTCGAGCCCGGCGAACCCGCGCGGATCGTGCGCCTCGTCGGCGGCGAGGAACGCGCGCGCGGCGGCCGGCTCGCCCAGGCCGCGACGCACGAGCACCTGCGCGAACGTGCGCGAGACGCCGAGCGCCTCTCGCAGGCGCTCCACCGCGGCCGGATCGCACGCGGCGAGCGACAGCCGGGGCGCCGCCGGCGGAGCCGCGGCCGGCGCCTCGGGGACGACGGCTGCGGGTGGAGGCGCGAGCGCGGACACCGCCCCAGGCTAGGCGGCGGTCACGACGGAACGATCCGGCCCAGAGCCCGTCAGGCGAATTCGAGCCGCTCGCGGCGGATGCCCTCGGCGTACACGAGCCCCAGCCCGATCAGCGCCCCCGGGATGCCCTCCAGCGCGGTCAGCACGTGCGTGTCGTTCTGACCCGGCACCGTGAAGCCGTTGATGAGCAGCCCGAAGATGATCGCGCCGAAGAGCGCGCCGATGAACGCCCCCACGATCCCGCCCCAGAAGCGGTCTGGCAGGAATATCGTGAAGTGCCACACGGCGAGGCCCATCATCACCCAGGCGAGCATGCCCATCAGCGCGGCCTCCCGTGGCGTCTGTTGCGTCTGCCGCTGCGCGGCGGCTTGCGGCGCGGCTCCTGGACCATGCCGTCGTTCTCCGCTTCGTCGGGTGCGCGGCCGTTGGTCTCACGGTCGACTGGCGCGCGCGGGGCCGGCGTCGGCGGCGTGGCCGGCGCGTCCGCGGCAGGCGGCACGACCGTCGTCGCGCGCCCGCGGCGGCGCGGACGCGGCGTGACGGCCGCTTCGTCGTTCACGTCGAGGTCGCGCTGCAGCGCCGCGAACTCCTCGTCGGACAGCTCCTGCCCCGGCTCCTCGGGCGTCGTCAGGCGGCGGAGCGGGCGCTGCTCTCTCTGCTCGGGCTCGACGTCGACGGGTTCGCCGCCGGCCGCGTTGGCATAGGCCGGCACGACACCGCCGTGCTCGGTCTCGATCCGCTCGCGCCGCGTCTCGTAGACGGGCTCGCGCTCCTTCCAGTGCGTCAGCACCGGCGTCGCGATGAAGATCGACGAGTAGGCGCCGGAGATGACGCCGATGAGCAGGGCGAAGGCGAAGTCGCGCAGCGTCTCGCCGCCGAACAGCATCAGGGCGAGGATCGGCAGAGCCGTGCACAGCGACGTCGCGAGCGAGCGCGTCAGGACCTCTGACATCGAGCGGTTCGCGATCTGCGAGAACGCCGCCCGCGGCATCCGCGGCATGTTCTCGCGGATGCGGTCGAACACGATGATCGTGTCGTAGAGCGAGTAGCCCAGAATGGTCAACAGGGCCGCAATCGTCGCCGACGTCACCTCCCGGCCCGTCAACGAGTAGATGCCGCCGGTGATCAGCAGGTCGTGCATCAGGGCGATCAGGACCGGGACGGCGAACTTCCACTGGAAGCGCAGCGCGATGTACGCCGAGATCACCAGCAGCGAGGCGATGATCGCGATGATCGCGTTGTTCGCGACCGTCTGGCCGAACGTCGGCCCGACCGACGTGCTGGAGAAGTTCTGGGTGCCGCCGAACTGCGAGTCGAGTCTCGCTCTCAGCGCCTGCACCTTGTTCGGCTGCAGCTGCTCGGTCGATATCTGAACGACGTTGGGACCGAGCTCCTTGTTGTCGACGCGCTGGATCTTCGCGTCGCCGACGCCGTTGGTCTCCAGCAGCGAGCGCAGGTCGCCTTCGCTCGCGGGCTGCGTCAGCGCCGTCGTGATGCGCGTGCCGGACGTGAAGTCGATGCCGAAGTTGAGGCCCTTGCCGCCGATCGCCAGCGCGCCGATCATCAGGATCAGGCCGGACATCGAGAAGAACCACTTCGACGCGCCCATGAAGTCGAATCTCCAGCGCGCGCCCGCGAGATGGGCGCCGACTGCGGCCGGGTTCGAGAAGAGGCGGGTGCGCCCGAGCGTCGCGAGGATCGCCTGCGTCGCCATCACCGCCGTGAAGAGCGAGACGAGCGTGCCGACGCCGAGCATGAACGCGAAGCCCTTGACGCCGGCGGTCGCGAGCATGAACAGGATGAACGCCGTCATGACCGTCACGACGTTGGCGTCGACGATCGCCGTGAGGCCCTTGCGGTAGCCGGCGCTGATCGCGGCCGACACCGACTTGCCGGCACGCAGCTCCTCTTTGACGCGCTCGAAGATGACGATGTTCGCGTCTGCCGCGACGCCGATCGTGAGGATCAGGCCCGCGATGCCGGGCAGCGTCATCGTGATCGGCACGAGCTTGATGAGCGCGAACAGGTAGATCCCGTAGATCACCAGCGTGCCCGTCGCGATCACGCCGAGCACGCGGTAGAAGGTGATCAGGAACAGCGCGACGACCAGCAGGCCGACGGCGCCGGCGATCAGGCCCTCGTGCAGCGCCTGCTTGCCGAGCGTCGCCGACACCTGCGACTGCGAGATCAGCTTCAGGCCGATCGGCAGGGCGCCCAGCTGGATCAGGTTGGCGAGATCCTGTGCGCTCTGGATCGTGAAGCCGCCCTCGATCACCGCGCCGTTCTCGCCGTCGATTCCGTCGGGCAGCTGCTGCGGGTCGATCGAGGCGACCGAGATCAGTCTGCCGTCGAGCGCGACGGCGAAGTGCTGGAGCACGGCGGTCGGGTCGACGCCGGGCAGCCGCAGCTCCGTCCCGCGCTGGGAGATCTCGCGCGTGACCTCGTGGAACGCCTTCTTGCCGGCGTCGGTGAATCTGAACTCGACGTCCGGCTGCTGCGTCTCGTTGAAGCCCTGCTGCGGATCCTTGATGTCCTTGCCGGACAGCGCGACCTTGTCGCGCAGCACGTAGAAGCGCGCGGTCGGGTTGCTGATCTCGACCTGGTCGTCGGCGGACTGCGCGGCGGCCTGCAGCACGACGTAGCCCTGCGGGACGGCGAGCACCTTGCTGCCGGCCGGCAGGCTCGTTCTGTCGAGCGCCGACAGCAGATCCTCTCTCGCGCGCTCGGGGCCGGCGAGATAGCCGTTGTCTCTGTCGAACAGGTAGTACGCGGAGCCGAGCCGCGACCCGTCCTTCGTGTTCGCGATCGGATCCTGTCTGGAGGCGAGCGTGACCGCGTCGAAGAGCGTCTGGCCCTGGCCGACGTCGCCCCCCGCCTGACTGATGCGCTGCGCGTCGGGATCCTGCGACGGCAGCTGCGGGGCGACCGTTCTGCCGTTCGGCGTGAGGGCGTTTCTCTCCCAGTCGTAGAAGTACAGCTGGGCTGGCGTCCCGACCTGCTGCTGCGCGCGTCTGATGTCCTGGACGTCGGGCAGGCCGACCGAGATCTGGTCTCTGCCGGAGCGCTGGATCTCCGGCTCGCCGACGCCGAGCTGGTCGACGCGCGAGCGGATGATGTCGAGCGCGCGGTCGAGCGCTTCGGGCGTGACCGTCGGGACCTGCTGCGTCGGCTCGCCCTGGTAGACGAGCTCGACGCCGCCCTTCAGGTCGAGGCCCAGGCGCGTCGGCTTGAGCGCGATCACGGCCAGCGACGCGGCCAGCAGGCCGGCGACGAGAAGCAGGATGAAGCCGTTGCGGCGGCGGTCGGTCACCAGGCGATCCTACTTGGCCGGCGTGAGCACGAGCAGCAGGCCGCCGTCGTCGTCATAGGCGGGAAACAGGTCGGCGACGGCCTGCGCCGGGAGGTCCCCCTCGGCGTTGACCGTGACGGGCTTGTTGAGCGCCCGGACGCCCCACTCTAGAACGGTCCCGACCACGTCCTGGCCGTCCTCGCCGAAGTCGAGCCCGAGCACCTCTCTGACCGAGCGGCCGATGACGCGCTCGTCGTCGAGTCCGGTGAGCTCGAACGAGCCGCGCCCGCAGCCGATCACGCGGCCCTCGCGGTCGCACACGAAGAACGCCGCGTCGGGTGCGGGGTAGTAGTCGTCGAGCAGCTCGAACAGGAAGCCGAAGCCGCATCTCGCGCAGCCCTTCGGCTCGCGGCGGAAGCCGGCCGTCCGATCGGTCGCGGTCGTGCGCGCGCCGCAGTTCGGGCAGATGAAGAGGTGCGCCATCCCGGCACAGCATACGAGCCCTTGGATCAAGCGCGGGTAATGAAGCGCGACCCGCGAGACGGCCGCGAATTTCGCCTTCGCGCGGATCGGCGGGACGCGTCAGCCGAACAGCTGCGCCGACTCGGCGGGCGGCTCGAGCCCGAGGTGCAGCCAGGCGCGGCGGGTCGCGGCTCGCCCGCGCGGCGTGCGCTCGAGGAAGCCGCGCTGCAGCAGGTACGGCTCGTAGACGTCCTCGACCGTGTCCTGCTCCTCGCCGACGGCGACGGCGAGCGTCGAGAGGCCGACAGGGCCGCCCGAGAACAGCTCGCAGACGGCGCGCAGCAGCTCGCGGTCGAGCCGGTCGAGGCCCTCGTGGTCGACTTCGAGCAGGTCGAGAGCGTGTCCGGCGACGGTCGCGGTGACGGTGCCGTCCCCGCGCACCTCCGCGTAGTCGCGCACGCGCTTCAGCAGCCGGTTCGCGACGCGCGGCGTGCCGCGGCTGCGGGCCGCGATCGCGTGCGCGCCCTCCGCCTCGACGGCGATTCCCAGCAGCGCCGCGGAGCGCCGCACGATCTGCGCGAGCTGCTGGGCGTCGTAGTGCTCGAGCCGGTGCTGGATGCCGAAGCGGTCGCGCAGCGGCGTCGTCAGCAGGCCCGCGCGCGTGGTCGCGCCGACGAGCGTGAAGGCCGGCAGGTCGAGCGTGACGACGCGCGCGCCCGCCCCCTGGCCGACGGTGATCGGCAGCTGCCCGTCCTCCATCGCGGGATAGAAGGTCTCCTCCAGCGCGCGCGGCAGGCGGTGGATCTCGTCGACGAAGAACACGGCGCGCGGCTCGAGCGCGGTCAGGAACGCGGCGACGTCGCCCTTGCGCTCGAGCGCGGGGCCGGCCGTCTGCACGAACGGGACGTCCAGCTCGGCGGCGACGATCTGCGCGAGCGAGGTCTTGCCGAGCCCGGGCGGCCCGGCCAGCAGCACGTGGTCGAGCGCGTCGCCGCGGGCGCCGGCCGCCTCGATCGAGACGGCCAGCTGCTCGCGCACGGATTCCTGGCCGACGAAGTCCTCGAGCCGGCGCGGGCGCAGCGACCGGTCCAGCTCCTCCTCGGCCGGCAGCATGCCGGGCGTCTGGATGCGCACGCCGCTCATCGGCGCGCCGTCCGCAGCGCGTGCGCGATCAGGTCCTCGGCCGTCTCGCCGGCGGCGCCGTCGAGCAGCTGCTCGGCCTCCTGGAGGGTGTAGCCGAGCCCGACGAGGCCCTCGCGGGCGATGCTGCGCGGATCGTCGCCCACCGTGACGCGGATCTCGTCGTCAGGGAGGTTCACGCCGGCCTTCTCGCGCAGCTCCACGATGATCCGCTCGGCCGTGCGCTTGCCGATCCCGGGCACCGCCTGGAAGCGCGCGGCGTCGCCGCCGGCGAGCGCGCCGAGCAGCTCGCGCGGCGAGCCGCCGGAGAGGACCGCGAGCGCGACCTTCGGGCCGACCGACTGCACGCCGAGCAGCATCAGGAAGAGGTCGCGCTCCTCCTCGGTCGCGAAGCCGTAGAGCTGCAGCGCGTCGTCGCGCACGATCAGGTGGCTGTGCAGCGTGACGGGCTTGCCTGCTGCCGGGACCTGCTTGAGCGTCTCGGACGAGACGGCGAGCCTGTAGCCGACGCCGGCCACGTCGACGACGACCTCGCCGCCGCTCGGAGGCGACGGCCGCCGGCCGGCGACCTCGCCGCGGACGAGGGCGATCACGAGTTTCGCCCTCCGGCGGTCGCAAGCGACCCGCCTGCGGGCGACGTCACACCCGCAGCCGCCGCCAGGGGCGCGCGGTTGAGGTGGCAGATCGCGACCGCGAGCGCGTCGGCCGCGTGGTCGGGCCGCGGCAGCTCGGTCAGCGCCAGCAGCCGCTGCACCATCTGCTGCACCTGCGCCTTCTCGGCGCGCCCGGAGCCGCAGACGGCGCTCTTGACCTGCTGCGGCGTGTAGGAGCCGCAGGCCAGCCCGCGCTGGCCGGCGGCCAGCAGCACGACGCCGCGCGCCTGCCCGACGGCGAGCGCCGAGCGCGCGTTGGCGCCGAAGTAGAGGTCCTCGACCGCGACGGCGACGGGCGCGTGCTCCTCGAGCAGCTCGCACACGCGGGCGTGGATCGTCGTCAACCGCCGCTCGAGCGGGAGACCGGCGGGCGTCTCGATCACGCCCCCGTCGAGCGCGAGCAGCCGCCCGCCGCGCTGCGCCACGACCCCGTAGCCCGTGCTCGCGGTGCCCGGGTCGATGCCGAGGACGATCATACGTTCGTAATTCTGCGTCCTCGGGCGGACGCCTCCCCGGCCTCAGCCGACCAGGCGCTCCAGCACGTCGGCGTCGACGTCGAAGTTCGCGTGGACCGCGTTGACGTCGTCGTTCTCCTCGAGCGCGTCGAGCAGGCGCATCAGCTTGCCCGCCTGCTGCTCGTCGAGCGGGACGCGCGTCTTCGGGCGCTGGGTCAGCTCGGCCGTGCCGATCTCGATGCCCGCCTGCTCGATCGCCGCGCGCACGGCGGCGAGGTCGGTCGGCTGGGCGAGCACCTCGAAGACGTCCTCGTCCTGGGCGATGTCCTCGGCGCCGGCGTCGATCGCGACGATCAGGTCGTCCTCGCCCCAGCGCTCGGCGTCGACGGTCACGACCCCGAGCTTGTCGAACAGGTAGGCGACGGAGCCCGGCTCGCCGAGGCTGCCGCCGTGCTTGGAGAGCAGGTGGCGCACGTCGGAGCCGGTGCGGTTGCGGTTGTCCGTCAGCGCCTCGATCAGGAGCGCGACGCCGCCGGGCCCGTAGCCCTCGTAGAGGACGGTCTCGATCGCGTCGGCGTCCGCCCCCTCGCCCGTGCCCTTGGCGATGGCACGCTCGATGTTGTCCTTCGGCATCGAGGCGTCCTTCGCCTTCTGGACCGCGTTGCCGAGCGCGGCGTTGGTGTCGGGATCGCCGCCGCCCTCGCGCGCGGCCACCGTGATCGCGCGCGCCAGCTTCGTGAAGGCCGCGCCGCGTCTGGCGTCGACGATCGCCTTCTTGTGCTTGATCCCCGCCCACTTCGAATGTCCGGCCATGCGCGGAAGTCTACGAAGGGCGGGGCGGTGCGCGTCAGGCGAGCGCCTGCGGGTGCGTCCGGTACCAGTCGATCGTGCGCCGCAGCCCCTCGTCGAGGTCGACGCGCGGCTCCCAGCCGGTCAGCGCGCGCAGCTTGCCCGGGTCGACGTACTGGCGGTCGATCTCGCCGTCGGGCGTGCCCGTCCCGCGCACGTCCGGCGCGACGTCGGTGCCGGCGAGCGCGCAGATGCGCGCGACGACGTCGCGGACGGCGTGCGGCGCGCCGCCGCCGGCGTTGAACGCCTCGCCGCGGGCGGGGCGGGCGGGATCCGGGTCGTCGAGCGCATCGGCCAGCCGCAGGTACGCCTCGACCGCGTCCTCGACATAGAGGAAGTCGCGCTCGGGGCTGCCGTCGGAGCGGATCACCGGCGCGCGTCCGGCGAGCGCGGCTCCGACCGCCTCCGGGATCAGCCGCGAGCGGTTGAGGTCGCCGCCGCCATAGAGGTTCGCGAAGCGGGTGACCGCCACCGGCAGCCCGAACGTGTGCCAGTAGGAGCGCGCGATCATGTCCGTCGCGGCCTTCGAGACGTCGTACGGATAGCGCGGATCGAGCGGCATGTCCTCGCGGTAGGGCAGCGTCGCGCTGGCGCCGTAGGCCTTGTCGGAGGCGGCCACGACGACGCGCTCGGCGCCGTGCAGCCGGCACGCCTCCAGCAGCGTCCAGGTGCCGCGCACGTTCGACTCGAACGTCGCCAGCGGCGAGCGGTTGGCGGTCCCGACGATCGTCTGCGCGGCGAGGTGGAAGACGCTGTCGATCTCGTACTCGCCGAGCGCGCGCGCCACGAGCCCGTCGTCGTTGAGGTCGCCGTGCACGACGTCGAGCGCGTCCTCGACGCCGTCGAGCAGCAGCGCCGAGCGCGGCGCGCGGTCGCGCTGCAGCACCACGACGCGCTCGCCGCGCGCGACGAGCGCGCGCACGAGCCACGAGCCGAGCAGGCCGTAGGCGCCGGTGACGAAGACCGACCTCACGCGCGCACCCGTGCGCGCCAGGGCGCCAGGCCCTGTTCCCACAGGTCGTTCAGCAGCACCGCGTCCTTGTACGTGTCCATGCAGTCCCAGAAGCCCTCGTGGCGGAAGGCGTGCAGCTGCCCGTCGGCGGCGAGCCGCTCCAGCGGCTCGCGCTCCAGCACGCTGTCCTCGGCGAGGTAGTCCGCGACGCCCGGCTCGAAGCAGAGGAAGCCGCCGTTGGCCCACTGCTCCGCGCGCGGCTTCTCGCGGAAGCCGGCGACGCGGCCGTCGGCGGAGATCTCCGCGACGCCGAACTGCAGCTCCGGGCGCACGACGGTGATCGTCGCGAGGTCGCCGTGCGCGCGGTGCGCGGCGAGCAGCGCGCCGAGGTCGATGTCGGCGACGCCGTCCGCGTAGGTGGCGCAGAACGGCACCGGGCCGAGCCGGCGGGCGGCCTGCAGGATGCGGCCGCCGGTCGGCGTGTCGAGCCCGGTGTCGAGGCAGGCGACCTCGGCGCCGTCCGGCCATGGCTCGGCCGCGACGAAGCGCTCGATCGACTCGCCCTTGTAGCCGGTGCAGAGCAGGAAGCTGCGGAAGCCCTGCGCGAGGTAGATCTGTATCACGTGCCAGACGATCGGCCGCCCGCCGATCTCGACGAGCGGCTTGGGGATCGACTGCGTGCGCTCCTGCAGACGGGTGCCCCGTCCGCCGCAGAGGATCACGACGCTCAGCTCGGCAGGGCCCATGCCGGGCTGATCTTACGTAGGATCCGCGCTCCCATGCCCCAGGTCTCCCCCGGCATCTTCAAGGCGTACGACATCCGCGGCATCGCGGGCGAGGACATCGACGGCGACGTCGCCGAGCTGATCGGCCGCGCGTTCGCGCACGTCCTCTCCGACCTCTCCGGCAAGCCGGTCGGCGAGCTGCGCGTCGGCGTCGGGCGCGACATGCGCCTGACCGCGCCGGAGCTGCTGGCCCGTTACTCCAACGGGCTCGTGCGCGAGGGCGTCGCGGTGCTGGACGCCGGGATGGTCGGGACCGAGATGCTCTACTGGCTCGTCGGCTCGCAGTCGCTCGACGGCGGGCTGATGTGCACCGCCTCGCACAACCCGAAGGCGTACACGGGCGCGAAGCTCGTGCGCGAGGGCGCGCTCGCGCTGTCCGGCGACGAGGGCATCCAGGACATCCGCCGGCTGATCGAGTCGGGGATCCCGGACTCGCCGGCGGCCGGCAGCGGCAGCGGCAGCGTCGAGCAGGTCGACCTCTACGACCGCTTCCACGAGGTCGCGCTGTCGCTCGTGGACACGAGCGCGATCAAGCCGCTGAAGGTCGTCGTCGACGGCGGCAACGGCATGGCCGGCCCGATGGTCGGCCCGCTGCTGGAGCGCCTCGGACTCGACCTCGTGACCGCCTACTGGACGCCGGACGGCAACTTCCCCGACCACGAGCCGAATCCGCTGCTGCCCGAGAACCGGCAGTTCATCATGGACAAGGTCAGGGAGACCGGCGCGGACCTCGGGATCGCGTGGGACGGCGACGCCGACCGCTGCTTCTTCATCGACGACACCGGCGCGTTCGTCGACGGCGACTTCCTGACGGCGCTGCTCGCGGAGGCGCTGCTGGCGAAGCAGCCCGCTTCGACCGTGCTGTACGACGTGCGCGCCAGCCGTGCCGTGCGGGACCGGGTCGAGGCCGCCGGCGGCACCGCGCTCGTGAACCGCGTCGGCCACGCCTTCTTCAAGCGGCGCATGCGCGAGACGGGCGCGGCGTTCGGCGGCGAGGTCTCCGGCCACTACTACTTCCGCGAGTTCTACAACGCGGACTCCGGCACGCTGCCGGCGCTGCTGATCCTCGAGCTGCTGTCGCAGCGCGACGCGAAGCTGAGCGAGCTGGTCGCCGACCTGCGCAGCCGCTACTTCATCTCCGGCGAGATCAACTCCGAGGTCGCCGACCAGCAGGCGAAGATGGCGGAGATCGAGGCGCGCTTCGGCGACGCCGAGATCGACCACCTCGACGGCGTCTCGGTCGACTACCCCGACTGGCACTTCAACGTGCGCCCCTCCAACACCGAGCCGCTGCTGCGGCTGTGCCTCGAGTCGCTCGTCTCGCGCGAGGACATGGAGCGGCGGCGCGACGAAGTCCTCGCCTTGATCCGGGCCTGACGGGATGACCCCGCAGGAGGCGCTCGCGGAGGCGGCCGAGGCGGGCATTCACTGCATGTCGATCCCGACGCCGTTCCTCGTCGGGCGCGTGAACTGCTACCTGATCGAAGACGACCCGCTGACGCTCGTCGACACGGGGCCGAACTCGGGCAAGGCGCTCGACGAGCTGGAGCAGGCGCTCGCCGCGCGCGGCCACCGCGTCGAGGACCTCGGGCTGATCGTCGTCACGCATCAGCACATCGACCACATCGGCCTGCTCGAGGTGCTCGCGCGGCGCTCGGGCGCCGAGGTCGCCGCGCTCGACAGACTGACGACGTACCTCGGCGACTACCGGCGCGCCGCCGAGCTGGACGACGAGTTCGCGGTCGCGCTGATGCTGCGCCACGGCATCCCCGCCGAGGTCACGCAGGCGCTGCGCTCGGTCTCCTCCGCGTTCCGCGGCTGGGGCAGCGGCGCGACGGTCACGCGCGCGCTCGCCGACGGCGCGACGCTGACGCTGCGCGACCGCACGTTCGCGGTCCAGCACCGTCCCGGGCACAGCCCGTCCGACACGGTCTTCTGGGACGAGCGCAGCGGGATCCTGCTCGGCGGCGACCACCTGATCAAGCACATCTCCTCGAACCCGCTGATCGCGCGGCCGCTCGACGAGACGCAGGCCGACGGCATCGCGCGCCCGCAGGCGCTGCGCAGCTACATCGCCTCGCTGACCGCCACGCGCGAGCTGCCGGTGCGCATCGTGCTGTCGGGACATGGCGAGCCGATCACCGACCATCGTGCCCTGATCGACGAACGCTTCGCGCTCACGGACAAGCGGGCACGCAAGATCCGCGGCCTGCTCGACGACGGGCCGCTGACCGCCCACGAGCTCGCGCAGCGGATGTGGGGCAACGTCGCCGTCACGCAGGCGTTCCTCACGCTGTCCGAGGTGCTGGGGCACCTCGACCTGCTGCAGGCCGAGGGCGCGGTCCGCGAGCACGACGACGACGGCGTCGTGCGCTTCGAGGCCGTCGTGCCCGTCGATACGCCGTAGCGGCGCGCGATCCCACTTCGGCGGGGTACCGTCAGCACTGTGATCGCGGTTCCCCCGGACGCGATGCGCACGACCCCCGCGTGCGCCTGGTGCGAGCGCCCGCTCGCCCACGGCTCGTTGCGCGCCTTCGGACAGCTGCGCTGCGAGCACTGCGGCGCGACGACCGCGCTCGACTGGCCCGCCGATCGAGAGCTCGTGCGAGCGCCCGCCCTGGCCGTCGGAACGCTGCGCGCCTCGCATCGCCTCTGCACGCTCGGCGAGGCCGCGCGGCGCCGCGCGCGCAGGCGCCTCGCGACGCGGATCGCGCGCGTCGCGCCGCCCGGCCCGGTGCTCGACGTCGGCAGCGCCGACGGGATGCTGCTCGACGCGCTGCGCGCCACTGGGCGCCTGACGACGGGGATCGCACGGCCGGCGACGCGCGCCGGCATCCAGGACGCGGAGATCACGGAGCTCGGCGGGCGCTATGCGGCGATCGTCTTCTGGCAGTCGCTCGGCCGTCTGCGCGCGCCGGGGCTGGCGCTCGACCACGCGGCGGCGCTGTTGAAGCCGGGCGGCCTGCTGGCGATCGCGCAGCCGAGCGCGACGCGGCTGCAGGCGAGGGCGCTCGGCGAGCGGCTGCTGGCGCCCGGTGCGCCGCGCCATCGCGTGCTGATCCCGCCGCAGACGCTCTTGGAGCGCCTGCGCGCGCTCGGGCTGCAGGTCGACCGCATCGACCACCTGCTCGACCTGCCGATGCAGAGCGTGCTCGGCGGCGTGACGGCGATCGAGGCGCGGCGCTGAGCCTGCTCAGCTGACGCGGCGGGCGCTGCGCCGCTCGGTCGCTTCGCTGACGATCCGCACGACGTCCTCGGCGTCGTCGACGACGGCCAGCAGGTCCATGTCGGGCGCGGAGATCTTGCCCTGGCCGAGCACGCGCTCGCGCAGCCAGTCGACGAGCGGGTCCCAGTACGCGTGGCCGACGAGCACGACCGGGAAGCCGCGGATCTTGCGCGTCTGGATCAGCGTGAGCGCCTCGAACAGCTCGTCCAGCGTGCCGAAGCCGCCCGGGAAGACGACGAACGCCGACGCGTAGCGGACGAACATGACCTTGCGCGTGAAGAAGTAGTGGAAGCGCAGCGGCCGGTCGATCCAGGGGTTCTCGGGCTCCTCGAACGGCAGGTCGATCGCGAGCCCGATCGACAGCGCTCCGACCTCGCGCGCGCCCTCGTTGGCAGCGGCCATGATCCCGCTGCCGCCGCCGGTGATGATCGCGTAGCCGGCGCGGCCGAGGCGTCTGGCGACGTCGCACGCGTGGTGGTACTCGGGGTCGTCGGGGCGCGTGCGCGCGGAGCCGAAGATCGTGACGCCGTGCTCGACGTCGGCGAGCGCCTCGAAGCCCATCTCCAGCTCGCGCCGCATGCGGACGATCCGCATCGGGTCGGTCGCGGCCGGGTCGCGCTCGTCGAGCAGCTCCTCGTCGGGCGTGCGCGGCGTCGGGTCGTCCTCAGGTCGCAGGTCCTGGGCGTCGGTCACCCGACTGAGACTAGGCGACTTCGTCGTATGCGGGGCGGCGTACCTGCATGCGGCGGTTGTCGGCGCCGGTGAGCACGAGCGGGTCGCCGCACATCTCCATCAGCCGTGAGAAGTTGCGCATCGTGACGTGCTGGGCCAGGCGCACGGGGTCGAGCGTCGCGCCCTCGTCGTCGCCGGTGAGATCGCACGTGAAGATGATCGAGCGCTCGTTCTCGTAGCGGCCGTTGACGATGTTGTAGAGCTGCTCGAGCACCCAGTCGGTCGGGCGCGCGACGGCGAGGTCCTCGATGTGCAGCAGCTCGACGCTCGTGAGCCGGTCGATCAGATCGAGCGTAGAGCCGGAGTCCTCGTCGCCGTAGGTGCGGCGGATCTCGTCGAGCAGCCGCGGTCCCGTGTAGATCGCGACCGAGCGGCCGGCGGCGAGCGCGTGCTGCGAGATCAGGTACGCGAGGTGGCTCTTGCCGGTGCCAGGGCTGCCGAGGAACCACATCCCCTCGCCGCGATCGAGCATCTCGTCGATGCGGTCGCAGTAGCGCCGCACGGCGCGCACGACCTCAGGCGATCTGTGTGCGATCGACGGCACCGGCTCGCGCTCGAAGCCGAGGTTCCGGAAGCGCTTCGGGACCTCGCGCGAGAGGCGTCTCGCGCGCCGGCGCGAGACCTGCTCGGGCCAGCACCGACAACGGTAGGTCTCGTTCGCCTCGAGGTCGACGACCATGCCGCTGCCGTCGCAGAGGCGGTGGGGGCATGCGCGCTCGTCGGCCACGCGCCGAGTCTAGATGGTCGATCGCACGACTCCGCGGCGCGAATCTCATGAATCGACCATCTCGCCCTGCTCCAGGCGATCCAGGTGCGACAGGTTCGCCACGTCGTCCGCCTCCGCGCTGGCCACGGCGGCGAACCATGCGTCGAGGATCTCGTCGAGCTGGGCGGCGGAGGTCGTGCGCAGGCTCAGGGCCAGCACGTTCGCGTCGTTCCAGCGCCGTGCGCCCGCGGCGGTCTCGGCATCGGCGCACAGCGCCGCGCGGATGCCGCGGACCTTGTTGGCGGCGATCGAGGCGCCGGTGCCGGTCCAGCAGCAGACGATCGCCTGCTCCGCGATCCCGTCGACCACGTCGCGCGCGGCTCGGGCGCTCGCCCACGCCCATTCGCTGCGTTCGCCCGGCACGAGTGCTCCGTGCGTCAGCGGCTCGTGACCGCGCGCGCGGAGCGCCTCCGGCACGAGCTCCGCGACCCCGGTCAGCTCGTCGGCTGCGACGGCGATGCGCATCGGCGCCAGTATCGCAGCGCGGACCGGATCCGAACGGGCGCGCGGTCAGAGCAGGTTTCGTCCTTCGGTCATCGCAAGCGACCGAGCCGTTTCGTCCGCCGGTCATCGCAAGCGACGACCTTTGGACGACGTCACACCTGGAAGCGTGGCGCGGGGGTCCCCCAACCCCCGCGCCCGTCCCCCAAGAGCCGGCTTGCGGTTAGCCCTGCCCCTCCGACGAGGGCTGGAAGCCAGCGAGGAAGATGTCCGCCACGCGGCGGTCGCCGCCGATGCGCAGCTCGGCGACGGTGTGCCCCGGCCCGAGTGCCTGCGCCCACGCGCCGGAGGTGCCCTTGATGACGGCGTCGGCGTGCTGCGCCGGTCGGTGCACGACCGTCGCCGCGCCGCCGGCCATCCGCAGCGTGTAGAGGTCGAGCGCCACGCCCTGCTCGTCCTCGACGATCAGCTCGACCTCGGCGTCGGCGCCCGCCGGCGGAGCGACGACGCAGCCGGCGAGGCGGAACATCGCCGTCACGTCGACCCACTCGTCGGGCTGCGGCGCGGACCATGCCCAGCGCAGCGCCCATTGCACCATCGGCGCGAGGATCGCGAGCATGTCGCGGCCGGAGTCGGTGAGCTCGAATTCGACGCGCGGCGGCACCTCGGCATAGCGGTGGCGGATGACGAGGCCCTCGGAGGTCATGCGGTTGAGCCGCTGCTCGAGCGCTCCGGTCGACATCCCGGGGAAGGCTCGCTGCAGCTCGGACAGGCGCAGCGCGCCGAAGGCCAGCTCGCGTGCGATGAGCAGGATCCAGCGGTCGCCGACGATCCCGAGCGCTCGCGCGTCCGGCGACCACTGGCGCCGTCGTCGAATTCCCGACACGTCGGAACGAGCCACCTTCTGGTCCCCTCTCCTCGGCTCCGGAGTGGCGGCGGCGCACCGTTGCGGCACCGTCCGACCGTCCTCGCACGCACCCTGAGCAAAGACCGTCCCCACGCCAGCTCTCAATGGGAAACTACCATGACTACGAGTCTCGTGTCCACCTTCCGGCACATCATTCCGGGACGGTGGAAGATCCCGTTCCTGCGAACGATCGCGGGATCAGCTCCCGCGCATTGGTAAAGCACTCTTGTGCGTTCAGGAGAGCGGCGGATCGCGGCGCCGGACCGGCAGATTGGGTAGCGTGAACGGCTGCGTATCCGAAGCGCCGAGGGACCGCGACGCACACGCCAATGGGATCGAACGGGTCGACTGATGCGGGCAGCGGCGAGCTGCTGCTGCCGCGTGCCATAGCGCGCGCCACCCAGCGCGAACGTCTGATCGACGGCATGGCGCGCACCGTCGCGCAGCGCGGATACGCCGCCACGCCCGTCGCCGACGTGCTCAAGGCGGCGGGCGTCTCGCGCCGCACCTTCTACGAGCAGTTCGCCGACAAGGAGGACTGCTTCCTCGCCGCCTACGAGTCGATCGCCGCGCTCTGCACGGAGCGCCTCGTCGCCGCCTACCACGCCGGCGGCGGCTGGGAGGAAGGGATCGCCCGCGGCTACGCCGCGCTCCTGGGGACGCTCGCGGAGGAGCCGGACTTCGCGCACCTCGGCGTCGTCGACGTGCTCGCGGCCGGGCCGCGGGCGCTCGCGCGGCGCGACGCCGCGCTGCTGCGCTTCGCGCGCTTCATCGACCACACGCGCGAGCGCGCCGAGATCGCCGTCGCTCCTCCCCGGCTCGTCGGTCGGGCGATCGTCGGCGGGATCCACGAGCTGGTCTACTCGCAGATCCTGAACGGCGGCGCAGAGCGTCTCCCGCAGCTGACGGACGAGTTGCTGCACTACACGCTGCTGCTGGTCGGAGCGCCCGCCGCCCCCACCGTCGAGTGAGTTCGAGACGGCGGTTGCGTCGGATCCGCGAAGCGGGTACATCCTCCTCATGGCGCTCGCCACGAAGGTCACGCTCGCGCTGCTGCTGCTCGGCTCGGTCGCCTTCGCCTACCTCGGACCGCCCCCGGGGCGGCGCGTAGGCCTCGGCGTGCGCGGCGCGATCCTGTCGTCCGGGTTCGCAGGCTATGCCGCGGCCGCGGCGGCGCTCGCGGCCGGCGCGATCGTCCCCGGAGCGCTCGCGCTCGCGGTGGCCGGGGAGCTCGTATGCGCGGCCGGCTGGCTCGGCCGCGGCGATGCGCCCCCGCGCGACGACGACGGAGACGGCGGCGGAGGAGGCGGAGGCGGGCGCAGACCCAAGCCGCCGCCGCCGGACTGGGATGCGTTCGAGCGGGCGTTCCGGCGGTACGCGCAGGATCGCGAACGTCAGCAGGTCTGACGCCCGCGGGCGCGCACCAGCTCCAGGAAGCGCGCGTGCAGCCGCGTCTCGCCGCTCAGCTCGGGATGGAACGAGATCGCGAGGCGGTCGCCCTCGCGGACGGCGACCGGACGGCCGTCGACGGCGGCGAGCACCTCCACCCCCTCCCCGTGCTCGGCGACCCAGGGCGCGCGGATGAAGACGGCTCGCACCGGCGGACCGTCGATCCCGGCGACGTCGAGGTCGGCCTCGAACGAGCGCACCTGGCGTCCGAACGCGTTGCGCTCCGCGCGCAGGTCCATCAGCCCGAGATGATCGCGGTCGAGCATGATCAGGCCTGCGCAGGTGCCGAGCAGCGGAGTCCCGCGCGCCGCCAGCTCGCGCAGCGGCTCCGCGAGCCCCTCGCGCTCGATCCCGAGCGTCATCGTCGTCGACTCGCCGCCCGGGATCACCAATCCGTCGAGCCCGTCGAGGTCCGCCGGCACGCGCACCTCGCGCGGCTCGGCGCCCAGCTCGCGCAGCACGCGCGCGTGCGCCGCGAAGTCGCCCTGGAGGGCGAGGATGCCGACGAGCGGCGCGTCCATCGCGCGGCTACCAGCCGCGCTGGGCGAGCAGCTGCTCGGACTCGAGCTTGGACGACTCGAGGCTGACCATCGCCGTGCCGAGGCCCGTCGAGGCGTCCGCGACGCGCGCGGGGTCGGCGTAGTGCGTGGTGGCCTCGACGATCGCCTTCGCGCGACGCTCCGGATCCTCGCTCTTGAAGATGCCGGAGCCGACGAAGACGCCCTCGGCGCCGAGCTGCATCATCAGCGAGGCGTCGGCCGGGGTCGCGATCCCGCCGGCGCAGAACAGCACGACCGGCAGCTTGCCGCGCTCGGCCACGCCGCGGATCAGGTCGAGCGGGGCCTGGTGCTCCTTCGCCGCGGTCGCCAGCTCGGCGTCGTCGAGCTTCTGCAACTGGCGGATCTCGCCGGTGATGCGCCGCATGTGCGTGACGGCGTTGACGATGTCACCGGTGCCGGCCTCGCCCTTTGAGCGGATCATCGCGGCGCCCTCGCCGATGCGCCGGAGCGCCTCGCCGAGGTTCGTCGCACCGCACACGAACGGGACCTTGAAGCCCCACTTGTCGATGTGGTGGGCCTCGTCGGCGGGCGTCAGCACCTCGGACTCGTCGACGTAGTCGACCTCCAGGGCCTCGAGCACCTGCGCCTCGGCGAAGTGGCCGATCCGCGCCTTCGCCATCACCGGGATCGTGACGGCCTCCTGGATCCCCTTGATCATCTCGGGATTCGACATGCGCGCCACGCCGCCGTCGCGGCGGATGTCCGCCGGGACGCGCTCGAGCGCCATCACCGCGCAGGCGCCCGCGGCCTCGGCGATCCGTGCCTGCTCCGGCGTGACCACGTCCATGATCACCCCGCCCTTCAGCATCTCCGCCAGGCCGGCCTTGACGGTGAATGTCGCCTCGTCGCGCATAGTGGCTGGAATATAGCCCTGGCGCGGGGCCGGATGCCGTGCGGTTAGCCTTCGCGTCCGTGAGCGAGGCGATCTACGTTCCGGAGCGTCCTGGCCGCTTCGCTCCGACCGAGCTGGCACGCGGTCCATGGGATCCCGGCGCCCAGCACGGGGGCGCCCCCGCGGCGCTGATCGCACGTGCGCTCGAGCAGACCGAGAGCGTCGTGCCGATGGACGTCGTGCGCGTCACCTACGAGTTCCTGCGCCCGGTGCCGCTCGCGCTGCTGGAGCTCAGCACCCGCGTCCTGCGCGACGGCAGACGCGTGCAGCTGGTGGAGGCGTCGCTCGTCGCCGTCGAGGCCGAGCAGGAGGTCGCGCGCGCGACCGCGCTGCGAATTCGCAGCGACGCGGTCCAGGGCCCTGAGCGAGACGCCGAGCCGCCGCCGCACGGTGCGTCGGCCACGAGCGCGCCGATCCACATGCCGGCGTTCGAGCGCGGCCCGACGATGTTCGCGCGCGACGCGATGGAGATCCGCTTCGCGGCCGGCGAGTTCGCGGCCGTCGGACCTGCGTTCGCGTGGTTTCGCATGCGCGTCCCGCTCGTCGCCGGCGAGCAGCCCTCGCCGCTGCAGCGACTGGCCGCAGCGGGCGACTTCGGCAACGGCATCGCGTCCGCCGTGTCGTGGGCAACGCACGTCTTCATCAACCCCGACCTCACGCTCTACGTCGAGCGGCTGCCGCAGGGCGAGTGGGTCGGACTCGACGCGCGTACGCGCGTGGGCGACGCCGGCACGGGCGTCAGCGACAGCACGCTGTACGACGAGCAGGGGCGCGTCGGGCGGGCGCAGCAGAGCTTGTACGTGGCAGAGCGCGGGTAACGTCGCGCGGAGCTCGTCGCTTGCGATGAGCGGAGCGCGAAAGCTACTTCAGCCGAAAAGCCTTGATGCGCGTCTCGTACTGCTGCGCGTCGCGCGCGTAGACGCCGTACGCCAGCGACTGCAGCAGCGACAGCAGGGCGACGTGCGAGCGCACGTACGCCGGGCTGTTGGACGAGTAGTAGAGGCGGATGCGCGCGAGCCGGGCGACCTCCGAGAGCGTCGCGTCGGTGATCGCGAGCGTCGGCGCTCTGCGGTGGCGCGCAAGCTTCATCGTGCGCGCGATCAAGGGATGAGGACGCCCGGCGGAGAGCCCGATCACGAGCGTTCTCTCGTCGATGCGGGCGAGTCGGCCGAGCGCCTCCTGGGAAGGGCTCGCGACGACCTCCGCGCGGATGTCGAGCAGCATCAGCAGGTGGCGCAGGTAGCTTGCGAAGAAGGCCATCTGGTCGGTCCCGGCGATCAGCACGCGCTCCGCCGTGGTGATCGCCTCGACGGCGGCCTCCATGTCTCTGCGCGAGAGCTTGCGGGCCGTCTCCTCGACGTTCACGTGGTCGGTCGCGAGCGCGGTCTCGTACTCCGTCTGGTCGAGCGAGAAGAGCGGCGCGGCGGCCGCCGGCGCAGCGGCGTCGCCGGTGCGACCCGCCTGGCGGCGGTACTCCTCGCGCGCGGCCTGCTGCAGCTCGGGGAAGCCTTCGAAGCCGAGCGCCTGGGAGAAGCGCACGACGGTGCTGGACGAGGTCGAGGCCCGGCGGGCGAGCTCCTCGGCCGTCTGGAAGGCCGCCTCGTCGAGATGGTCGACGATGTACTGCGCGACGTCCTTCTGGGAGCGCGAGAACTCGTCGAAACGGGCGGTGATGTAGTCGGACAGCGCCTGGTGGCCGTTGGGTCGCGGCGGCGCGGGTGTGGTGGTGGCGGAGGCTCGCTTCATGGGCAGCGATGGTTTCGACGCTGCGGGTGTGCTCTCCTGCACGAGGGCCGCGGGCTCTATGCTGCCGGCCCGATGAAGACGCACTCGACAACCCTCGCCGGCGTGCTGCGGATCGAGCCGGCGGTCCACGGCGACCACCGCGGCTTCTTCGTCGAGACGTTCCGCGAGGACGCCTGGATCGCGGCGGGGATCGCGATCCCGTTCGTGCAGGACAACCACTCGCGCTCGAAGCGCGGGACGCTGCGCGGGCTGCACTTCCAGACGGCGCCGGGCCAGGCGAAGCTGGTGCGCTGCGCGCGCGGGGCGATCTTCGACGTCGTCGTCGACCTGCGGCGCGGGTCGACGACGTTCGGCAGATGGGAGGGCTTCGTGCTCGACGACGAGTCGATGCGCCAGCTGTTCATCCCGATCGGCTTCGCGCACGGCTTCTGCGTCACGAGCGATGTCGCCGACGTCGTCTACAAGTGCTCCAGCTACTACGACGGCGCGACCGAGGCGGGGATCGCCTACGACGATCCGGCGATCGGCGTCAGCTGGCCGGCGGACGTCGAGCCGATCGTCTCCGATCGCGACGCGACGGCACCGCGACTGGCCGACGTCGCGGACGCGCTGCCCTTCTGAGCGGCGTCGGCGCTAGCCCTCGCCCAGCTGCGAGCGGTGCTCTTCGTTCTGCTGCTTCTCGCCGAGCACCTGCACGACCGCGTAGACGATCAGCACGTTGGCGATCACGCCGATGCCGAGGAACGTCACGAGCAGGCCGAAGGTGAAGGTGAAGGCCTGTGAGGCTTCGAGAATCACGCGCGGCAGCTTAGCGAAGGACACGGCGGGCCGGCGAGCCCGCCCACCCGATCGGGTACCGTTGCCGCATGGAGTCCCCCCGCGAGCGCGCGTGTCCGAGCTGCGGCGCCCCCGCCACGTCTCCACAGCGCTGGTGCCTCGAGTGCGGCCACGAGCTGCCGGGTCCGCGGCGTCCCGGCCTGCGGCCCGCGGTCGGCCTCGCGACGACGCTGGCGGTGCTCGTGGGCGCGGCCTCCGCGGGCGGCTACACGCTGCTGCAGGACGACAAGCACCCGCCGCCGCCCGCGACGACGGTCGCGCAGGCGCC
The DNA here is from genome assembly GCA_963812435.1 of uncultured Actinomycetes bacterium. Lineage (GTDB taxonomy): Bacteria > Actinomycetota > Thermoleophilia > Solirubrobacterales > Solirubrobacteraceae > Conexibacter. The sequence continues at coordinate 154,856 of CAWEUZ010000005.1, read as the reverse complement.
GCCGGCCACGACGCCGGCCGAGACGCTGCCGCCGGCGACGCAGGAGCCGACGTACGCGCCGCCGCCGAGCACGCCGCCGACGCAGCTCCCGAGATATCCGAGATTCTCCGGCTCCGGCTCCAGCACGTCGACGTACCACCCGGGCTCGTCCTCGTTCCCCTCGTCGAGCGGGTCGACCGGGAGCGGCGGCGCGGGCTCGACCGGCACGTCGGGCGACGGCTCCCTCGACGCGACGACGCCGCCGCCGGCCCAGACGACGCCGCAGAGATCGCTGCTGGCCCTGACCGACATCGCGCTCGGCGCGGCCGCCGTCGTCTACGCGCCGTACGCGCCCGCCGACGCGGACCTCGGCGATCCGAGCCGCACGGTCGACGGCTCCACGCGCACGGCCTGGAAGGCGCCCGTCGCGACCGACCCGGCCGCGCCGCCGCAACTCGGCGTCTACGTCGACCTCGCCGGCAGGGAGACGATCCGCAAGCTCGTGCTGCGGACGCCCACGCCGGGCATGAACGTCGAGATATACAGCGCGACCAGCGGCCCGCCGGCGTCGATCACCGACCCGGGCTGGGACCACCTCGCGAGCCGCTCCGGGATCGCGGCGCAGGAGACCATCGGGCTGCCTGCGCGACCCGCCCGCTACATGCTCGTCTGGATCACCGGCGCACCGCCCGACGGCGCGCGCCCGGAGATCTCCGAACTGTCGCTGCTGAGCCTGCAGCCGGAGTGAGGCGCGTCCGGCGGCGCCGCGCGCCCCGGGGTACCTACCCATGCGACGGTTGCCACTTGAACGCAACCGGTCATGCTGGGAAGCTGACGTATCCCATCCGCAGCACCCGTACGAGGAGGAAGCGCCAGTCAGACCAGTCGCAGTGCGACGGTGCGCTGTGCGCGTGGCCGGGGACGCCCCGCGCGCAGGGTCTTGCACACCGTCGATGGTCTTCACCTGCCATTCGGGGGGCGCAACTTAGGAGGAGCAGATGTACAAGACGGCACGGGAGTTCGTCACCGGCCTCGGTGAGTGCGTGAGCGAGTACGAAACGGTGCTCGAGGGTGCGCGCAAGCTCGCCGACCTGGGCGTTGACGCGCTCCCGATCTGTGGCGAGGACCGCAACGTCCTCGGCATGCTGTCGGAGCGCGACGTCGTACGCGTCGTCGCGCAGAGGCGCGATCCGGACGCCGTGCGGATCGGTCGCCTGCCGGTGCAGAGCGTGGCGATGGTCGACGCCGACTCGTCGATCGACGACGCGTGGACGACGATGATGGAGCACGACCTGGTGCAGATGCCGGTGACCGACGACGGCCGCCTGATCGGCGTTTTGCGCCGGACCGATCTGAGTGGGCGCGTCGGCGTTCTTCGCACCGTCGTCACAGCCTGATCTCGCTTGCGCAAGAGTGACGCGGCCGGGGCGGATCCCATCCGCACGCCCCGGCCGCGTCGAGCGCAAGGCTGGCACGTAGCCTCGCACGGCCTGTCCCGGCGCGGTCTTCGGCGACGGGAACGTCTTGGCCTCGTCACCCGGCGAAGATGAACGAGTACGCGCCTCGAAAACTATAAACAGGCCCGTCTTTTGTTGTCAACGAGCGCCCCACCGGTTACTGTCGCCTTCATGGGGGCTTCACCGACAGCCTGCAGGGGAACCAGTCGACAGCTTCTCGGCCGCGTCGCTCGCCGTGACGGGGCATGTTCGTTCGCGCAGGAGGACGCCGATGTTTCCTGAGGGTGTCTATGGTCGCGCAATGCCGACCACCGCCGACCGCGTGCCCGAGCGCCTGCCGCGCGGGCGCCATGGCCTGCCGCGTCGCTTCATCGTCCACAACCAGCGCGAGCGGATGCTGCTGGCGGTCGCCGAGGCGGTCGCGGAGCAGGGCTTCGTCACCACGACGGTGGCCGACATCATCGCCCGCGCCCGCCTCTCGAGGCGAACCTTCTACGAGCACTTCGCCGACAAGGAGGAGTGCTTCCTGGCGGCGTACGACACGGTCGTCGAGCAGCTGCTCGCCGCCGTCGGCCAGGCCTACGAGCAGGCCGACGGCTGGACGCAGAAGGTCCACGACGGGCTCGAGACCTTCCTCGCCTACCTCGCCGCCGAGCCGGCCTTCGCGCGCATGTGCATCGTCGAGGTCGTCGCCGCCGGCGTCGAGGCGCGCGGCCGCCGCGACGCCGCGATGCGCGTGTTCGTGGACTTCCTCGAACCCGGCCGCGCGGAGGCGCCCGAGGGCTTCGCCGTGCCGGCGCTGACCGCCGAGATAGTCGTCGGCGGGATCTACGAGATCATCTACTCGCGCCTCCAGCGCAACGCCGCGGAAGAGCTCGTGGAGATGCTGCCGGACCTGCTCTTCTGTGCGCTGATGCCGTACATCGGGCACGAGGCCGCCGAGCGGGCGGTGCGCGACGCGCGCGAGCGCGCCGGCGCCGCCTGAGCGCTGGTTCGATGGACGCGAGCCCGCGCTGCACGCACCTCGACCAGGTCCAGGTGCTCGATCCGCCCGCCGACGTGCCCGGCTGCCCGGACTGCCTCGCGATCGGCGGCTCCTGGGTGCACCTGCGGATGTGCCAGACGTGCGGTCACGTCGGCTGCTGCGACAACAGCCCGAACCGCCACGCGACGGCGCACCACCGCGCCACCGGCCACCCGATCCTGCGCTCGATTGAGCCCGGCGAGGACTGGTCGTGGTGCTACGAGGACGAGCTGATGTTCCGGCTTACGCCTTGACGCTCACCGAATGATGTTGATCTCGGGGTGCGTCGCCAGCAGCGTCTGCGTGAAGACGTAGTCGAGCGAGCCGATCGCCAGGAACACCAGCACGATCGCCTCGTTGACGGCGCGCCCGACGCCCTCGGCGCCGCCGGATGCGGTCATCCCCTTGTAGCAGCAGACGATGGCTGTGAGCGCGCCGTAGAGCGTGCACTTGAGCACCGAGCCCCACAGGTCCGTGAGGTTGGCGTTGGCGAGGAACGTGGCGAAGAAGTGTCCGGTGGCGCCGCCGTTGAACGCGTTCGCGAGCAGGCCGCCGGCGAGCCCGGCGAAGATCGCGAAGACGTCGAACAGGCCGGTCACGAGCATCAATGCGAGGAAGCGCGGGACGACGAGGTTCTTGACCGGGTCGACGCCGAGCACCTGCAGGGCGTCCAGCTCCTCGCGGATCTTGCGCGCCCCGAGGTCGGCCGTGATCGCCGTGCCCGCGACGCCGGCGACGATGATCCCGCAGAAGATCGGCGCGAACTCGCGGATCACAGCGAGCACGAAGAAGCCGCCCATGCGATCGAGCGCGCCGAAGAGGATCAGGAAGTTGGCCGCCTGGAGCCCCGGGACGGCGTAGGAGGCGACGAGCGTCGTGATCAGCAGCGGGAACCAGCACAGCTTCAGCGCGAACAGGAACTGCGCGACGAGCTCGCCGCCGTACGGGTATGGCGGGCGGATCGCGGAGACGATCGTCTTGCCGGTGAGGATCACCATGTCGCCGGTCTCCTCGAGCGCGCCGCGCGCTGGGAGGAATGCTCGATCGGCGATCTGCTGGATCACGGTTCGTGACTCTATTAGTGCGCTAGCAGAGTGTCAATCTGCAAGGTCGCCGCGGACGGGACGGGCTTCCGACTATCATCGGTCCACGGAATGGCGCTCCAGATCGAAGACCTCGTCAAGCGCTATCCGACCGGCACCGAGGCGCTCAAGGGCGTCTCCCTCTCGATCGCACCCGGCCAGTTCTTCGGCCTGCTGGGCCCCAACGGCGCCGGCAAGTCGACGCTGATCCACTGCACGACCGGACTCGCGTCGGCGACGTCCGGCTCGATCCGCATCTTCGGCAACGACGCGATCGAGCACTACGAGCAGGCGCGCATCTGCGTCGGGCTCGCGCCGCAGGACCTCAACCTCGACTGGTTCCTGACCGTCGAGGAGACGCTCGACTACCACGGCGGCTACTTCGGGATGGCGCGGCGCGACCGGCGCGAGCGCTGCAGAGAGCTGCTGGAGGCCTTCTCGCTGACGGAGAAGCGCACGGAACGCACGCGCACGCTGTCGGGCGGCATGAAGCGCCGGTTGATCCTCGCGCGGGCGCTGATGCACCGGCCGAGACTGCTGATCCTCGACGAGCCGACCGCGGGCGTCGACGTCGAGCTGCGCCTGGAGCTGTGGCAGTACGTGCAGCGCATCAACGCCGAGGGCACGACGATCCTCCTCACGACGCACTACCTCGAGGAGGCGGAGGAGCTGTGCGACCACATCGCCTTCATCAACGGCGGTGAGATCGTCGCGACGGGCACGAGCGACGAGCTGGCGACGCGCTATGGCGTCGCCTCGCTGGAGGACGCCTACCTCGAGCTGGTCGGGCGCAAGGAGCTCTCGCGCGCGCAGCTGACGGAGGAGGTCGTGTGAGCACCGGCACGCTCGCCAAGCCCGACGCGCCGCCGGTGCCGCCGCGCGAGGGACCGCTGCGCCTCAGCCCGCGGCAGATCCGCTTCCTCGCGCTCGTGCGGCGCGAGTGCAACCGCTTCATGAAGATCAAGCGCCAGACGGTCGGCGCGCCGCTGCTGGAGACGTTCCTCTACATCTCGGTCTTCGGGGCGGCGCTCGGGTCGCGGATCCACACGCTGCACGGCTACAGATACGTCGTCTTCGTGATCCCGGGCCTGATCATGATGGCCTGGGCGATGAACGCCTTCTCGAACAACGCCTCGTCGATCCTGCAGCAGAAGTTCCAGCGCTCGATCGACGACCAGCTGTCCTCCCCCGCCTCGCCGCTCGAGCTGCTGCTGGCCTTCTCGCTCGGCGGCTTCCTGCGCGGCGGGACGGTTGCGCTGCTGACCTTCATCGCCTCCGCGATCCTCGTCGACCTGCCCGTCGAGCACCTGCCCGTGCTGCTCCTGGGCCTCTTCTTCGTCGGCTTCTTCTTCTCGCAGCTGGGGGTGCTCGTCGGCGTGCGGGCGGAGCAGTTCGACGACGTGGCCGTCTACCAGCAGTTCGTGCTGATGCCGCTGATCTTCCTCGGCGGCGTCTTCTACTCGGCGACGCTGCTGCCGCAGCCGTTCGAGACGCTCACGCACCTCAACCCCGTCTACTACATGATCGGGATCGTGCGCTACGGCTTCCTCGACTACAGCGATGGCAACGTGTGGCTCGCGCTCGGCGTGCTGGCGGTCGCGGTCGCGGCGCTGTTCGCCGTCAACCTGCGGCTGTTCGTGACCGGCTACCGCCTGCGCGCGTAGCGCGGCACGGCGAGCGCGCCATGGAGCTGGACGTGCGCGTCATCCCACGCTCGCCGCGCGACGAGCTGGCCGGGATGCGCGACGGGCGCCTGCTCCTGCGCGTGACGGCGCCGCCCGTCGACGGCAAGGCGAACGTCGCCGTGTGCGGGCTGATCGCGCGGGAGGCGCGGGTGCCGAGAAGCGCGGTCGCGGTCGTGCGCGGCGAGACGTCCCGCGACAAGCGCGTGCGCATCGACGGCGTGGCGGACGAGCGGGCGCTGCGCGCGGCGCTCGGCGCCTGACGGGCGGGATCGGCGAAACCCCCGCGGCGTCTGGCGGCGGGCGACGCTGCGCGGATGCTGCGTCCTCGCTCGGCGCAATAGCTCCGCTATTGCTGCCTCCCTGCGTCCTTGCCCCGCTTGGTCGCCCATCCGCCAGCCACTTACGCGGGTTTCGCCGATCCCTCCTACGGGACGAGCACGACCTTCCCGACGTTGCGGCGCTCGGCGATGATGCGGTGCGCGTCGGCAGCTCTGTCGAACGGGACGGCGTCGGAGACGAGCGGTCTGATCGTGCCGTCCTCCATCAGCGCCGTCAGCGGGTCGGTCCACGGCTGCAGCGTGCCGCGGTCGTCCCACAGCGTCAGCATGTTGAGGCCGATGACGGCCTTCGAGTCCGACATCTGTCTGATCAGGTCGAAGCCGCGCAGCATCGGCAGCGCCTGGCGCGCCGCGTTCACGAGATTGCGCTTGTCGCCTCTCTGGACGGCGGACGCGCCGTAGGCGACGAGCCGGCCGCCGGGGCGCAGCATGCGGTTGGAGCGCTTGAAGGAGCCGCCGCCGAGCGCGTCGAGCACGATGTCGAAGCGGGCTTTCAGGTCGTTGTCCCAGTTGGGCTGCGTGTAGTCGTAGGCGACGTCGACGCCGTTGGCGCGGATCGCGTCGTGCTTGCCCGGCGACGCGGTCCCGTGCACCTCCGCGCCGTGGCGCTTGGCGATCTGCGTGGCGGCGATCCCGACGCCGCCGCCGGCGGCGTGGATCAGAACGGCCTCGCCGGGACGCAGGCTGCCGTAGCCGAGCAGGCCGGCCCAGGCGGTCGCGTAGTTGACCGGGATCGCGGCGCCCTGCTCGAAGCTGAGGTGCTCGGGCAGCGGAACGATCGCGCCCGCCGGCACGACGACCTGCGAGGCGTAGCCGCCGAAGCGGGTTCCCGCCATCACGCGGTCGCCCGGTGCGATGCCCTCGACGTCGGAGGCGACCTCGCTGACGGTGCCGGCGACCTCGTAGCCGACGACCATCGGCGGCTTCGGCGCGTCGGGGTAGAGACCGGTCCGGGCCATCGTGTCGGCGAAGTTGACGCCGGCGGCGGCGACCTCGACGCGGACGTGGCCGGCCTGCATCTGCGGATCCGGCCGCTCCTGCACCTGCAGGACGCTCGGATCGCCGTGCTTGGTGATGACGATGACGCGCATGGCGGTCGACCCTAGCGGGCGGCGACCGCGGGCGGGGCCGGTTGGCCAGCCAGCCGGGACTCGCCGCCGGGGCGCAGCACGACGATCTCGCCGGGAGCGTGGTCGAGCAGCCATGCCGTCTGCGCCGGCGTGAAGCCGTCGTCGCCGTTCGTCGCCGCGGGCAGCACGATGCGGTCGTAGCGCTCGTGCTCGAGCAGCTCGCGCAGCGCGTGGCGCGGGTCGCGGCCGCGCTCGACGCGCACGTCGACCGGGACGCCGCAGCGCTGCGCGCGCTGTTCGACGGCTTCCAGCAGCGTCAGCGCGCGGTCGCTCTGGCGCGGCAGCGGCGTGTCGAGCGGCAGGTGCAGCGGCACCTGCGCGAGGTAGACCGGCACGAGCGTCGCGCCCTCGGCGCGCGCGAGCCGCAGCGCGGCCTCCAGCGCCGGCTTCGAGAGCGCGTCGCCGAGGAACGGGAACAGCACGCGGCGCGGGCCCGGCGCGGGGAGCGAGCGATGGGCGCGACGGCCGCGGGCGAGCCAGGCGGCGGCGGCCGCCGCGAGCGCGGCGAGCACGAGCACGGCGAGCGTGATGCGGATGTCGTTCATGGCTGCCTCCGGGTTCGATCGGCGACGATCCGCACGTCGACCCCCGGCAGCGCCGTCAGCAGGCGGCTCGGCAGCGAGGGGCCGCGCGCGCGGCGCAGCAGGTTGCGGTGCGCGGGCGCCCCGATCAGCAGGTACGTGGTGCCGCGCTCGCACGCCACGCGCTTCACGGTCGCGACGAGGTCCTCCCCCGGCTCGACCAGCAGGTGCGCGCCGAGCACGACCGCGAGCCGCCGCAGCGCGTCGAGCTGGTCGCGCTCCTCGTCGCTCGGCTCGTGGTCGCGCACCCACAGCAGGTCGAGCTCTGCCCCGAGCCGCTGTGCGGAGCGCCAGGCGCGTCGCACGACGCGCTGCGACGAGGGTCGCGGCGTGACCAGCGCGAGCAGCCGCTCGCCGATCGCCTGCGGGACGCCATCGGACAGCAGCCGCTCGCCGTGCACGTCGCGACGGGCCGCCGGCGTCGCGAGCACGCGCCGCGCGCCGACCTCCTCCGCGACCTGCCGCAGAGCGACCTCGCGCAGGGACGCGAGGTGCTCGATGCGGAAGAAGCCCTGGAGCGCCGCATCGACCCGGTCCTGCGGGTAGATCCTGCCTGCTCGCAGGCGCTCGATCAGCGCCTCGGGGGTGAGGTCGATGAGGACGATCTCGTCGGCCTTCGCCAGCACGTCGTCGGGGATCGTCTCGCGCACGCGCGTGCCGGTCGCCTCGGCGAGCTGGTCGTTGAGCGACTCCAGGTGCTGGACGTTGACGGTCGAGAAGACGTCGATGCCGGCGGCGAGCACGTCGGCGACGTCCTCGTAGCGCTTGGCGTGCTCGACGCCGGGGGCGTTCGTGTGCGCCAGCTCGTCGATCAGGCACAGCTCGGGCGCGCGCCGGATGACGGCCGCCAGGTCCATCTCCTCCAGCGCCGTGCCCTGGTAGTCGACGCGGCGGCGCGGCACGACCTCCAGACCGGTCGCCTGGGCGGACGTCTCCGGCCGGTCGTGCGGCTCCAGGTACCCGATCGCGACGTCGCGGCCGGCCTCCGCCTCGGCCTGCCCCTCCTGCAGCATGCGGTACGTCTTGCCGACGCCGGCGGCCATGCCGAGGAAGACGTTGAGGCGGCCGGGCATCGTCGACCCGCCTAGGCCCCGAGCAGGTTGTGGACGATCAGGTCGATCAGCTTGATGCCGAGGAACGGCGCGATCAGGCCGCCGAGCCCGTAGAGCAGCAGGTTGCGGCGCAGCAGCGCGGTCGCGCCGACCGGCCGGTAGCGCACGCCGCGCAGCGCGAGCGGCACGAGCAGCGGGATCACGAGCGCGTTGAAGACGATCGCCGAGACGATCGCGCTGCGCGGCGTGCCGAGGTGCATGACGTTGAGCGCGTCGAGCGGGCCGCGCTCGCCGGCCTTCGCGGCGTAGGTGAAGGCGAAGATCGCCGGCAGGATCGCGAAGTACTTGGCGACGTCGTTGGCGATCGAGAAGGTCGTGAGCGCGCCGCGCGTGATCAGCAGCTGCTTGCCGACCTCGACGATCTCGATGAGCTTCGTCGGGTTGGAGTCGAGGTCGACCATGTTCCCGGCCTCGCGCGCCGCCTGCGTGCCGGTGTTCATCGCGACGCCGACGTCGGCCTGCGCGAGCGCGGGCGCGTCGTTGGTTCCGTCGCCGGTCATCGCGACGAGCCGGCCGCCCTCCTGCTGCTCCCTGATCAGCGCCAGCTTGGCCTCCGGCGTCGCCTGCGCGAGGAAGTCGTCGACGCCGGCCTCCTGCGCGATCTTCGCGGCCGTCAGCGGGTTGTCGCCGGTCACCATCACCGTGCGGATGCCCATCGCGCGCAGCTGCTCGAACCGCTCGCGCATGCCGTCCTTGACGACGTCCTGCAGGTGCACGACGCCGAGCGCCTGGTTGTCGCGCGCGACCGCCAGCGGCGTGCCTCCGTCGCGCGCGATGCGGTCCATCACGGTCCGCAGCTCGGCCGGGGCGCTGCCGCCCTCGTCGACGATCCAGCGCTCGATCGCGTCGCCGGCGCCCTTGCGCAGGCGCGTGCCGTTGAAGTCGACGCCGCTCATGCGCGTCTGCGCGGTGAAGGGCACGAAGCGGGCCTCGTGCGGGGCGAGCTGCTGGGCGCGGATGCCGTGCTCCTGCTTCGCCAGCACGACGATCGAGCGGCCCTCGGGCGTCTCGTCGGCGAGCGACGCGAGCTGCGCCGCCTCGGCCAGCTCGCGCGCGCTGACGCCCGGCATCGGCACCAGCTCGGACGCCTGGCGGTTGCCGAGCGTGATCGTGCCGGTCTTGTCGAGCAGCAGCACGTCGACGTCCCCGCTCGCCTCCACCGCGCGCCCGGACATCGCGAGCACGTTGCGGCGCACGAGCCGGTCCATGCCGGCGATCCCGATCGCGCTCAGCAGCGCGCCGATCGTCGTCGGGATCAGCGCCACCAGCAGCGAGATCAGCGTCGCGAGCGAGGTCGTGGTGCCGGCATAGTCGGCGAACGGCCGCAATGTCACGACGACGGCGAGGAAGATCAGCGTGAGGCCGGCGAGCAGGATCCCGAGCGCGATCTCGTTCGGCGTCTTGCGGCGGCTGGCGCCCTCGACGAGCGCGATCATGCGATCGAGGAAGCTCTCCCCCGGCTTCTGCGTGATCTCCACGACGATCCGGTCGGACAGCACGCGCGTGCCGCCGGTCACGGCTGAGCGGTCGCCGCCGGACTCGCGGATCACGGGCGCCGACTCGCCCGTGATCGCCGACTCGTCGACCGAGGCGATCCCCTCGATCACCGTCCCGTCTCCGGGGATCGTCTCGCCCGCCTCGACGAGCACGACGTCGCCCGGGCGCAGTTCGCCGGCGGGCTTCCCGGAGCCGTCGCGCAGGCGGGCGACGGTCTCCGAGCGCATCGCGCGCAGCGACGCGGCCTGCGCGCGGCCGCGGCCCTCGGCGATCGCCTCGGCGAGATTGCCGAAGTAGACCGTCAGCCACAGCCAGATCGCGACGGTGAGCGTGTACCAGGTCGGGTCTCCCCCGCCGCCGGCGACGCAGGCGACGGTCACCAGCACCGCCCCGACCTCGACGACGAACATCACGGGGTTGCGGACCATCAGGCGCGGGTCGAGCTTGCGCAGCGCCTCGACCAGCACGTCACGGGACAGCGTCATCGGGACTCCTTGTCGAGCGCGAGGTTCAGCTCCAGCACGTTCACGCCGGGCTCGCCGAAGAGGCCGAGGCCGCGGCCGTCGGTGTGCTCGTCGATCAGCGCGTTCACGCGTGAGAGCGGCAGCCTGCGGACCGCGGCGATGCGGTGCGCCTGGATGCGCGCGTTCGCGGGCGAGACGTGCGGGTCGACGCCGGAGGCCGAGGTCTGGACGGCGTCCGGCGGGATCGCGGCGCGCGTGAGCGCCGGGTCGTACGGCAGCTCGCGCTTGAGGTAGGCGCGGGCGGCGGCGGCGATCGCGTCACGCGTGTCGGCGCCGTTGGGGCCGGCGTTCGAGAAGAACGTCGCGCTCGCGCTGTAGCCGGACTGCGACGGGCGGCTCTGGAAGTACCGCGGCCGGCCTCTGAAGTCCTGGCCGAGCAGGCGCGAGCCGATCGTGCGGCCGGCCGCGTCGTGGACGAGTGAGCCGTCCGCCGCGCCGGGGAACACGACCTGCGAGACGCCGGTCACGAGCAACGGGTACGCGAGCCCGAGCACGAGCGTGAAGACGGCCATCGCGACGAGCGCGGCGGCGAGGTCTCTGCGGAGCGCACGCATCAGAACATCCGATCGGTCAGGCCCTGCACGACAGGGCCGAGCAGGAGCGCGGGGACGAAGGTGAGCAGCGCGACGAGCAGGATCGTCCCGATCAGCAGCACGACGAACGTCGGCGTGTCGGTGCGCATCGTGCCCGGGCCGGCGGGCGAGGTCCTGCGGCCCGCGAGCGCGCCCGCGACGGCGAGCACGGCGAGGATCGGCAGGAAGCGGCCGGCGAGCATCGCGACGCTGCCGAGCAGGTCGGCGAACGTGATCCCGAACGCGCCGCCGTTGCCGGGCGCGTTCGGCTGCACGAAGCCGGTGTAGCCGGCGAACGCGGAGCCGTTGTTGTTGGCCTGCGAGGTGTAGGCGTAGAGCGTCTCGGAGAAGCCCTGCGGGCCGCCGTTGTAGATCGATCTCATGCCGTATCTCGACGCGATCGCGAGCGCCGTCGAGAACAGCACGAACAGCGGCACCGCGAGCGAGCCGATCATCGTCAGCTTGATCTCGCGGGCGCCGATCTTCTTGCCGAGGTACTCGGGCGTGCGGCCGACCATCAGGCCGGCGATGAAGACCGCCAGCAGCACGAACAGCAGCATCGAGGCGAGCCCCGAGCCGACGCCTCCGAAGACGACCTCGCCGGTCATCATGTTCGCCATCGGGATCGAGCCGCCGATGCCCGTCAGCGACTCCATCGCGGCGTTGACGGCGCCGCACGAGGTGACGGTCGTGATCGCGGCGAAGAGGCTGCTCGACGCGATGCCGAAGCGCGTGTCCTTGCCCTCGTAGTTGCCTCCTCCGATGCCCGCGAGGTGCTGGGCGGGCGAGCCGTGCGCCTCCGCCGCGTAGACGACCGCGACGGCGACCGCGAACAGCGCGAACATGCCGGCGAAGACCGCCCAGCCCTGGCGGCGGTTGCCGACCATGCGGCCGAAGGTCGCCGTCAGCGCCGCCGGGATGCAGATGATCAGCAGCATCTCGACGAGGTTCGTGAAGCCGTTCGGGTTCTCGAACGGCATCGCCGAGTTGACGTTGAAGAAGCCGCCGCCGTTGGTGCCCAGCTCCTTGATCGCCTCCTGCGAGGCGACCGGGCCGACGACGATGCCGTGGCTCGCGCCCGCGAGCGACTGCACGACGCCCTGGGAGACGAGCACGAGCGCGGCGACGAAGGCGATCGGCAGCAGCACGTAGAGGATGCAGCGCGTGAGATCGACCCAGAAGTTGCCGAGCGTGCTCGCGGAGCGCGCCGCGAAGCCGCGGATGACGGCGACGACGACCGCGATCCCGACCGCCGCGCTCGCGAAGTTCTGCACCGCGAGGCCGGCCATCTGGCTGAAGTTCGAGAGCGTCGTCTCGCCTGCGTAGTACTGCCAGTTCGTATTCGTGACGAACGACGAGGTCGTGTTGAAGGTGACGTCCCACGGCGCGGCGCCGAAGCCGGCCGGGTTGAACGGCAGCGAGCCCTGCAGGCGCAGGATCGCGTAGAGGCCGAGCCATGAGACGAGGCTGAACGCGAGCACGGCGCGGGCGTAGCCCTTCCAGTCGTGCTCCTGGCGCGGGTCGACGCGCAGCAGGCGGTAGAAGCCGCGCTCGGCCGGGCCGAGTGCGCGCTGCGGCAGCACGCGCTCGCCCGTGAAGACGCGCGCCATGTAGCCGCCGAGCAGCGGCGTGATCGCGACGATCAGGCCGAGGAAGACGGCGAGCTGGAGCAAGCCCTGGGCGGTCATACGCGGTCGAAGCCCTCGATCAGGGCGAGCAGCGCCGCGAAGGCGAGCAGTGCGAGGGCGATGGCGAGAAGGTCCATGGGACCACTGTGCGCCCGCCGGCGCCCACGCCGGATCAAGCTTCAGCCGGCAGGCATCAAGATCGCGTGAAGATCGGCGTCAGCCCGCGAAGCGGTAGCCGACGCCGGGGTCGGTGCGGATGTAGCGCACCTCGCCGTTCGCCGGCTCGATCTTGCGGCGCAGGTTCGCGATGTGCGTGCGCAGCGTGCGCACGTCGTCGGCGTACGCCGGTCCCCAGACCTCGGTCAGCAGCGCGCGGTGCGTCAGCAGCCGCCCGCGGTTGCGCGCGAGCGTGCGCAGCAGGTCGTACTCGATCGGCGTGAGGTGGATCGCCTCGCCGTCGCGGCGCACGACGCGCGCGGCGAGGTCGAGCTCCAGCCCGTCGACCGCGATCGCCGGCTCGTCTGCGGCGCGGCCGGCGCGGCGCAGCGCCGCCTGCAGACGCGCGACCAGCTCGCGCGCGCCGAACGGCTTCGTCACGTAGTCGTCGGCGCCGGCCTCGAGCGCGCGCACCTTCTGCTCCTCGTCGCCGACGGCCGACAGCACGAGGATCGGCATCTCGCTCCACGAGCGCAGCTGCTCGCAGACCTCGACGCCGTCGCCGTCCGGCAGCACGAGGTCGACGATCGCCGCGTCAGGCGGGCGCGTGGCGGCGGCGTCGAGTGCCTCCTCGGCCGTCGCGACGGCGACCGGCTCGAAGCCGGCCTCGCGCAGGATCACCTTCAGGGCGCGCAGGATCTGCAGCTCGTCGTCGACGACGAGCACGCGGCGCGGGGCGCTCATCGCGTCGGCTCCACGACCGGGGCCGTCACGGGCAGCGGCAGCTCGACGACGAACGTCGCGCCCTGGCCGGGAAGCGACTCCGCCCACACGCGCCCGCCGTTCGCCTCCACGAACCCGCGCACGACGGCGAGCCCGAGCCCGGAGCCCGGATGCCCGTCGCGCGCGCCGGCAGCGCCCCGGTGGAAGGGCTCGAAGATGCGCTCGCGCTCGGCCTCGCCGATGCCCGGCCCGCGATCCACGATCCGCACGAGCAGGCGCGCCCCGACCGCCCGCGCGCGCACCGCGACGGGGTGCTCGCCGCCGTAGCGAGCCGCGTTCTCGAGCAGGTTGGCGAAGGCGCGCTCGAGCTGCGCGGCGTCGGCGCGGATCAGCGGCAGCTCGGGGTCGATCGCGACGCTCCAGCCGGCCGCGTGCGGCGTCGCCTCGATCGCCGCGCGCAGGACCTCGTCGACGGAGCACCACTCGGCGTGCGGCTCCGCCGCGCCGCCCTGCAGGCGCGAGAGGTCGAGCAGCTTGTCGACGAGCCGCGACATGCGGGCGGCCTCGCCGGCGACCGCGCCCGCCAGCTCCGCGCGCTCGTCGTCGCTCAGGCGCGGCGATGCGAGCGCCTCGCCCGCTGCGCCGATCGCCGTCAGCGGCGAGCGCAGGTCATGCGAGACGGCGCGCAGCAAGGCCGTCTTGAGGTCGTCGCTGCGTCGCAGCGCCTGCGTCTCCACCACCTCGCGCTGCAGCGCGTCGCGCGCGAGCGCGGCGCCGAGCAGCGCCTCGAGGCTCGGCAGCACGCGCTCCTGCAGCCGCGCGAGCGCTGGCTCCGACGGCGGCGCGGCGAGCGAGAGCGTGGCGATGCGCTGATCGCCGACGCGCAGCGCGACGTGCAGCGGATCCTCCGGCGGGTCGCCGTCGGAGGCGAGCACGATCGTCGCCGACGGCAGCTCGAGCGCCGCTGCCAGCCGCTCCGCCGCCGGAGCGAGGGCGGCCTGCACGTCGGGTCCCCCGAGCAGCAGCCGCGCGAGCTCGGCCGCGAGGTCCGCCTCGCGCCGCCGCTGCTCCGCTTCGTGCGCGCGCGAGCGCGCCAGCTCGGCGAGCGTGCTGACGATCACCGCCGCCGCCAGGAACACGCACAGCGCGACGACGTTCTCAGGGTCGGAGATCGTCAGCCGGCCGGTCGGCGGCAGGTGGAACCAGTTGAACGCGAGCGCGCTCCCGACCGCGGTCGCGAGGCCGACCCACATCCCGCACCAGGTCGAGACGAGCAGCACCGCGAGCAGGTAGACGACGCCGGTCGAGACGGCCGGCATGACCGTGCGCAGCGGATAGATCGCGAGCGTCGTGAGTGCGACGGCGAGCGCGGCGATCGCCACGCCGACGGCCAAGGGCGGGCGTGCGTCGCGCAGCAACAGCGAGGAGGATCGCCGCATCGAGCTGAGCGTACTGCGACGGAGGCATGGCGACGTCCCCCGGGGATGGGGGTCGGGGGACGTCGCCGCCGCCGGAGGGGCCGAAGCCGCTGGCGGGAGATCGGACACCGCGTGCGTCTTGGGGGAGCCGACGCGTGTGTCCGTCAAGCACGGCTCGCCCGCAAATGGGGGGATGGAGCGGCCGTGCGAGGCGCGCGAAGCTAACACACTTCTGTCTCACGCGCCTGGGTGACAGGTGAATGCCCCCGCTCTTTACGGGGTTTTCGCCTGGTGAGTAGGCATCGCGCCGCTCGGCGGTCGGGGCGGCGGTGTGCCGGCCCCGACCGCGCGAGCGGCGGATGCGATCAGTGCGTCAGCTTGGCTCTCGCGGAGTCCGCGGTGCCGCCGGAGACGGCGTTCACCGTGACCGCGACTGCACCTCTGTGTCTGGCGAGCTTCGTCGTCACCGCTCTGTCGAGCTTGAACGTGAGCAGGACCGCGCCGTTGGCGTCGAGCTCCCCGTCCGCGGTGGCGAGCACGCGCGAGGCGAGTCTGAGCGCTCTGCGCTGCTTCTTCGTCACCTCGAGCGTCGCCGAGACCGGGTCGGTCGGCGAGCCGGTGACCAGCACGATCGCCGCGTTCGGCGCGAAGCGCTTGGCGGCGAGCGTGAGCTCGATCGGCTTCGTGAACAGCGCCTGGTAGGTCGCCTCGGCGAGCTTCTGCGCGTCTCTCGCCGTCGCGGCCGCAGCGTCGGATCTGTCTCTCGCTCTTCTGATCGTCGCGTTGTCTCTCGTCAGTCTGTCGATCTGCGCCTGCAGCGGCACGAGCGCGTTGGCGATCAGCGCGTTGGCGATCGGCGTCTGCGTGTCCGCCGCCTGGTATCTGCCGCCGATTCTCTCGCAGGCGGCTCTGAAGTCGGCCGTCGTCGACAGCGTGGAGAGGTCGACTCTCGCGGCGATTCTGACGACCGGGATCCACGTTCTCGGATCGTCGCCGAGACCGGCCGACGTCTTCTGCCACGGCACGTAGTTGTAGGACGGGTCGGGTCTGTTCAGCTGCCACGCGAGGATCGTCGGCCCGGCGCTGAGCCCCGCGACGCCGGAGCAGGTCGCATGAGCCTGGACGTCGGTCTGCGCGGGCCCGTAGGTGCGCTCGTCCTCGTCGGTCATCGGTGCCCGGTAGTCGGCCGGCAGCACGGAGTAGTCGAGCACGCCGTCGCCTCTCACCCCGTTGTCGTCCTTGAATCCGACCGCGTAGCCGTCGGTGGAGACGACGTACTGTCTCTGCACGGTCGTCAGCGACGCTCCCGTCGGGTCGGTCAGGAACGTCACGCCGGCGTCGCCGGTCTTGGCGTCCACCGAGGTCACGCTCGGAAGCGCCGAGGCGCTCGCGGGCACTGCCAGCGCCAGCACCGCCAGCACGCCTGCGGCGCGCACGGGGTTGATGGCCTTCATTGGTCCCTCCTGCTTCGAATGTACGGACCGCCCATGGCGGGTCAGGCGGTCGCAAAGTCTACAAACTTGGTGGGCTTTGTGGTGTTAGCAGGAATTCGCCTGCTCGCGTCGGCAGGTGACACCACATTGCAGTTTCTTGAGTAGTCTGCCGCGCTCGTTTGGTCCGGCGAACCGGGAGACGGACATGAAGGCGCGACATGGTGTGCGTGTTCTGGTGGCGGTCGTCATGCTCGCGATCGTCGCCGGAGGCCTGTTCGGACGCGACGACAGCGCGGCTCGCGAACGGCGGCCGGGAGCCGTCGCCGGCAGAGCGCACCGACTTCCGGACCTGCGCTTCGACACCGCCGCCGCGCGGCTCGACGCGCGCGTGCTGAGCGGCTCGGCGCTGATTGAGAACGTCGGCACGCGCCGCGCTCGCAGCTCGAGCGCGAGCGTCGCGTGGAAGGCCGACGGCAGCAGGTCGCTCGTCCAGCTCCGGCGCCTTGCGGTGCCGGCCCTGGCATCGACATTGCAGCGCAGACTCCGATTCGGCTTTCGCCTCCCCCAGCAGGCCGCCACGGGCTCCTACCGGGTCGTCGTCTGCGCCGACGTGCTCGCGCAGGTGCGCGAGACCAGCGAGCGCAACAACTGCCGGCCCGCCGGCCGCGTCGACGTCGCCGAGGGCGGCGGCGGCGTGGGAACCGGCGCCCCGGAGCCCGGCACGCCGGAGCCCGGGACCGGCGGAAGCGGTGGTGGCGGCGGTGGCGGCCCGGCTCCCACCCCCACGCCCGGTCCCCCACCGGCTCCGCCCGCTCCGCCGGAGACGACGATCGTCAGCGGCCCGAGCGGACCCGTCGCCTCCGCGACCGCCGTCTTCGCGTTCTCCTCGACCGGCGCGGACGGGACCTTCCAGTGCAGCCTCGACGCGGGGCCGTGGGCGAGATGCGGCAGCCCGCAGCAATACGACGCGCTCACGCAGGGCGAGCACACCTTCGACGTGAGAGCGATCGACGCCGCCGGAACGGCCGACGCGACCCCGGCGCACGCGGCCTGGAGCGTCGACACGGTCGCGCCGGCAGTCGTCCTCGCGAGCCCCGCGAACGGACTCGCCACGAACGACGCCACGCCGACCTTCACGGGCAGCGCGGGCAGCGCCGCCGCGGACGAGGCGTCCGTGACGGTCGCCGTGTACGCGGGGCCCGCCGCAACCGGCACGCCGGCGCACACGTTCACCGCACCGGTCTTCGGCGGCGCCTGGTCGCTGACGCCGGCGAGCGCGCTCCCGGACGGCGTCTACACCGCCCGCGCCACGCAACGCGACGCCGCCGGCAACACCGGCGCGAGCGCGCCGACGACGTTCACGATCGTCACGGCCGGTCCGCGCGTGACGCTCGTCTCGCCGGCCGACGGCACGCGCACGAACGACGCCACCCCGGCCTTCGGCGGCGCGGCCGGGACGGCGCCTGGGGACCATGCGGACGTCAGCGTCTCGCTGTACGGGGGCGCGGTCCCGGTCGGCACGCCGGTGCAGGCGTTCGACACGACCGCGGCGAACGGGGCCTGGTCGGTCTCCGCGCCGAGCGTGCTCGCGGAGGGCACGTACACCGCGCGGGCCAGCCAGGCCGACGACCTCGGGAACACGGGCATCAGCGACCCCCGCACCTTCGTCATCGACACGACGGCGCCGCTGCTCACGCTGAGCTCGCCGGCCGCCGGGGCGATCGTCGGGCAGAGCAGACCGACCTTCGCGGGCGCCGCGGGCATCGCCGCGGGCGACGAGGCGTCGGTGACGGTCGAGCTGTTCGCGGGCGCGACCGCGAGCGGCCAGCCGCTGCAGACGCTCGCCACGTCGGCCGCAGGGGCCGCCTGGTCCGTGCCCGCCGCGAGCAGATTGGCCGACGGCACCTACACCGTGCGGGCCGCGCAGCACGACACGGCCGGCAACGTCGCGACGACCCCGGCCCACACCTTCACGGTCGACACGGCACCGCCCGACACGACGATCACGAGCGCGCCGAGCGGCCGCGTCCCGCTCGGGCCCGTCTCGATCGGCTTCAGATCCAGCCAGCAGGGCAGCAGCTTCGAGTGCAGCCTCGACGGCGGCGCGTACGCCGCCTGCAGATCGCTCACGCCGATCGCCGTCGTCGATCCGGGTCCGCATCAGCTGCGCGTGCGGGCGATCGGCCCGAACGGCCTGCCGGACGGCGATCCGGCCGTCACCTCGTGGGCGTCCGTCGCGCCGCGGCTCGAGCTCTGCGGCGAGCTGTCGCAGTCGCGCACGCTGTCGCCCGACTATGCGGCCGTCTTCGTGATCACGTGCGACGTCACCGTCGACCCCGGAGCGACATTGACGCTCGGCGCGGGAACGACGGTGAAGGCGTCGAGCGGCGCGAACCTGATCGTGAACGGCACGCTCACCGCGCAGGGCACGCAGGCGAACCCGATCGTCCTGACGTCGTGGCGCGACGACGCGATCGGCGGCGACACGAACGGCGACGGCAGCTCGACCGCGCCGGTGGCGGGCGACTGGGGCGGGATCTCGGTTGCGCCGGCCGACGTCGGCGCCGTCGCGCCGTCGATCGACCTCGACCATGTGACGCTCAGCTACGCGAGCACCGGCGTGACCGCGAGCGGCGCGGCGACGTCGATCGTCGACGGCGCCGTCGACCGCATCAGCGGGGACGGGATCGTGGTCAGCTCGCCGACGGGCGTTCCCACGGTCACGGGCAACACGGTGACGCGCGTCGGCGGCTCCGCGATCACGATCGCCGATGCGGCGTTGGACATGGGTGCGTTGAATGGGAATTCGGGGAGTAGAAACGGTCTGAACGGCGTCCAGCTCAACAGCGACACGGTTGCGGTGAGCTCGGCGTTGCCGTGGAGAGGGACGTTGACGCCGGTGTTGTACGGCGGTTGCAATTCGCTGACGGTTCCGGCTGGGGTGACGTTGACGTTGGGTGCGGGGACAGTTGTCAAGGGGCAGCCGAACGGCTGCTCGTACTTCGCGGTGCAGGGCACGTTGAAGGCGACGGGGACGGCGGCGAGTCCGGTGACGCTGACCTCGTGGCGCGACGACACGATCGGCGGCGACACGAACGGCGACGGGAGCCTGACGGCGCCGCTGGCGGGCGATTGGGGCGGGATCAGCGCCTCGCCGGCCGGCAACGGGAACCCCGACCCCGTGCTCGACGTCGACCACCTCGTCGTCCGCTACGCGACCTACCCCCTCTCCACCACTCACGCCGCGACGTCGATCACGAACAGCACCGTCGATCGCGTCACGGGCGACGGCATCACGGTGAACAGCCCGGTGGGGACTCCGACCGTCGCGGGCAACACCGTGACGAACGCCGGGGGCGTGGCGGTGAGCGTCACCGACGGCGCGCTCGACATGGGCGCGTTGAACGGAAACTCGGGCAGCGCCAACGGCCTCAACGGCGTCCAGCTCAACAGCGACACCGTTGCGGTCAGCTCAGCGCTGCCCTGGAGAGGGACGTTGGTGCCGGTGCTCTACGGGGGCTGCAACTCCCTGACCATCCCGGCCGGGGTGACGTTGACGCTCGGTGCCGGGACGGTCGTGAAGGGCGAGCCGAACGGCTGCTCGTACTTCGCGGTGCAGGGCACGTTGAAGGCGACCGGAACGGCAGCCAGCCCGGTGACGCTCACGTCGTGGCGGGACGACACGATCGGCGGCGACACCAACAACGACGGGAGCCTGACCGCGCCGCTGGCGGGCGATTGGGGCGGCATCAGCGCCTCGCCTGCGGGCAACGGCAATCCGAATCCCGTGCTCGACGTCGACCACCTCGTCGTGCGCTATGCGACCTACCCGCTCTCGACGACCGGCACCGACACCTCGATCACGAACAGCACCGTCGACCGCATGACGGGCGACGGCATCACCGTCGGCAGCCCGGAGGGGATCCCGACGGTGACCGGGAACACCGTGACGAACGCCGGGGGCGTGGCGGTGAGCGTCACCGATGCGGCCTTGGACATGGGTGCGTTGAACGGGAATTCGGGAAGTAGAAACGGTCTGAACGGCGTGCAGCTGAATGCCGACACGGTCGCGGTGAGCTCGGCGTTGCCGTGGAGAGGGACGTTGACGCCGGTGCTCTACGCGGGGTGCAATTCGCTGACGGTTCCGGCTGGGGTGACGTTGACGTTGGGTGCGGGGACGGTTGTGAAGGGCGAGCCGAACGGTTGCTCGTACTTCGCGGTGCAGGGCACCTTGAAGGCGACGGGGACGGCGGCGAGTCCGGTGACGCTGACCTCGTGGCGGGACGACACGATCGGCGGCGACACCAACAACGACGGGAGCCTGACCGCGCCGCTGGCGGGCGATTGGGGCGGCATCAGCGCCTCGCCGGCCGGCAACGGCAACCCCGACCCCGTGCTCAACCTCGCGCACGTCAACGTCCACTACGGCACCTACGCGATCTCGGCGGTGGAGACGACGACCTCGATCACCGACAGCACGATCGACAGCAGCAGCGGCGACGGCATCACGATCAGCGTGCCGAACGGGATCCCGACGGTCAGAGACAACGTCGTCACCAACGTCGCCGGCGTGGCGGTGCGGGTTACGAACGCGGCGCTGGACATGGGTGCGTTGAACGGGAACTCCGGCTCGAACGACGGCTTGAACGGGATCGAGCTGAGCGGCGACACGGTCGCGGTCAGCTCTGCCCTGCCGTGGACGGGGACGTTGGTGCCGGTGCTCTACGCGGGCTGCGACTCCCTGACCATCCCGGCCGGGGTGACGTTGACGTTGGGTGCGGGGACGGTTGTGAAGGGGCAGCCGAACGGCTGCTCGTACTTCGCGGTGCAGGGCACGTTGAAGGCGACGGGGACGGCGGCGAGTCCGGTGACGCTGACCTCGTGGCGGGACGACACGATCGGCGGCGACACCAACAACGACGGCAGCCTCACGGCGCCAGTGGCGGGCGATTGGGGCGGGATCAGCGCCTCGCCGGCGGGCAACGGCAACCCCGACCCCGTGCTCAACCTCGCGCACGTCAACGTCCGCTTCGGCACCTACGCGGTCTCCGCGTCGCAGACCGCGACCTCGATCACGAACAGCACGATCGATCGCGTCACGGGCGACGCCATCACGATCACCACTCCCGACGGGATCCCCACGGTCACCGGCAACACCATCACCAACGCCGGCGGCGTGGCGGTGCGGGTTACGAATGCGGCGCTGGACATGGGTGCGTTGAACGGGAACTCCGGCTCGAACGACGGCTTGAACGGGATCGAGCTGAGCGGCGACACGGTCGCGGTCAGCTCTGCCCTGCCGTGGACGGGGACGTTGGTGCCGGTGCTCTACGCGGGCTGCGACTCCCTGACCATTCCGGCCAGAGTGACGTTGACGCTCGGTGCCGGGACAGTCGTGAAGGGCGAGCCGAACGGCTGCTCGTACTTCTACGTCCATGGAACGCTCGCGGCGGCCGGTACCGCGGCCAGCCCGGTGACGCTCACCTCGTGGCGCGACGACACCGTCGGCGGGGACACGAACAACGACGGCAGCCTCACGGCGCCGGTCGCGGGCGACTGGGGCGGCATCAGCGCCTCGCCCGCCGGCAACGGCAACCCCGACCCCGTGGTCAACCTCGCGCACGTCAACATCCGCTACGCCTCGAACGCCGTCTCGGTCAGCCAGACCAGAACCTCGATCACCAACAGCCTCGTCGATCGCGCGCTCGGCACCGGCATCGGCGTGAGCTCTCCTGTCGGCATCCCGACGGTCAAGGGCAACACCGTCACGAACGCGAGCGACGCCGCGATCCGCATCACCGACGCGGCGGTCGACATGGGCGCGCTCGACGGCAACTCGGGCAGCGGCAACGGCCTCAACGGCGTGCAGCTGGGGGGCGACACGGTCGTCGTCAGCTCGGCGCTGCCCTGGAGCGGGACGCTCGTGCCGACGCTCGACAGCGGCTGCAGCGCGTTGACGGTGCCAGCCGGGGTCACGCTCACGCTCGGCGCCGGGACGATCGTCAAGGGTCAGCCCAACGGCTGTGCCTACCTCAACGTGCAGGGCTCGCTGATCGCAAACGGCACCGCGGGGAATCCGGTCACGTTCACCTCGTGGCGCGACGACACGGTCGGCGGGGACACGAACAACGACGGCAGCCTGACCGCGCCGCTGGCGGGCGACTGGGGCGGCATCTACGGCAACCTGGCCGGCAACGGCAACCCCGATCCGACGCTCAGACTCGCCCACGTCGCGATCCGCTACGCCGCGACCGCGCTGTCGACGTCCGGCTCGGCCTCGGTGTCCGGCTCGATCACGAACAGCTTCACCGGCATCTCCGGACCGCCGCAGGACAGCGACGGCAGCTGTCCGTACGGGGTCGTCAGCGCGCAGAACATCGACTGGGGCACGATCACCGGTCCCGGCCCGTTCGGCACCGGACCGGACGTCTACGGCTGCGTGTCGGCGATCCCCTGGGTCGGCTACCAGCAGTGGATGGGCCGTGCGTGGGGCTCCGGGACGGGCAGCGGCGCCGGCTCGTCCTACGGCTCCTACAACGCGACGCGCTACGGAGTCGGCGACCCTGTCGACCCGGTGACGGGGAACTTCTCGATCGCGCTGACGGACGTCAGCGTCCCCGAGCCCGGACCGGCGATGGAGCTGACGCGCACATACGACTCGCTGTCGCTCGTCGACGGTGCGATGGGTCCGGGATGGTCCAACGCCTGGATGACGCACGTCGACCCGAGCTCCGCGATCGGCACGGTCGACGTGCACTGGGGTGACGGGCGCGTCGACGCCTACACCCCGCAGGCGGGCGGGTCGCTGCAGCCGGCGCCGGGGAACTTCACGACGTTGACGTCCACCAGAAGCGGCTTCGCGGCGGTCACGAAGCAGGGCGTCACCTACGCGTTCGCCGCCGACGGGCGCCTGCAGTCGGTGACCGACGCCAACGGCGGCGCGCTGTCGGTGGCCACCGACGCCGACGGCGACGTGACGTCGGTCACGGACCCCGCGGGGCGCGCGCTCCAGCTGACGTACGGCGGGAGACACCTGACGTCCGTCACCGATCCCGCGGGCAAGGTCTGGAGCTACGGCTACACCGCCGGGCGGCTCTCGAGCGTGACCGACCCGACCGGCGCCGTCGTGCACTACGGCTACGACGCCGACGACCGGATCGTCACGGCCACCGACGCGAACGGCGAGCAGGTCGTCGCCAACGAGTACGACCAGCTGGGTCGCGTCGTCAGCCAGACCGACGCGGAGGGCCACATCACGACGTACGGCTACGACGGCGCCGCGCACGTCACCACGAAGGGCAACCCGACGGGTGGAACGCGCCGCTACGAGTGGGACGAGCTGGGTCGCCTCACGGCCGACGTCGACGAGCTCGGGAACGCGACCAGATACGCCTACGACGCGGCCGGCAACCTCATCGCCAGCACGGATCCGCTCGGCCGCGCCACGACGTTCGCCTACGACGCCCGCGGCAACCGCCTCACGACGACCGATCCCCTCGGCAAGGTCACGACCGACGTCTTCGACGCCTCCGACCAGGTCACGCAGGAGAGAGACCCGACCGGGGCGGTGACCCACTGGACCTACGACGGCCACCGCAACCTCCTGTCGACAACGGACCCGCGCGGGCACACGTCGACGTTCGCCGTCGACGCTCGCGGCCTGCGCACGGCAGCGACCGACGCGCTCGGCCACACGACCTCCTACGGCTACGACGGGGACGGGAACCGCACGAGCGTCACCGACCCGCTCGACCACGTCACGACGCTCGGCTACGACGACGACGGGCGCGTCACCTCGATCGCGGACCCGCTCGGCAAGACGACGAGATATGCCTACGACGCGCGCGGCGACCGCGTCGCGACCACCGACCGCCTCGGCAAGACCACCGCCACGACGTACGACCCGGCGGGCCGCAGGACCTCGATGACCGACCCGCTGGGGCACGCCACGAGCTGGACGTACACGGCGAGCGGACTGCTCGCCGGCACCACGGACGCGACCGGCGCGACGACCGCCTTCAGATACGACGCGAACGGCAACCTCGTCGCGACCACGGACCCGACCGGCGCGATCACCGGCTTCGGCTACGACGCGGCGAACCGCCGCACCAGCGTCACCGACCCGCTCGGGCACACGACGGCAATCGAGTACGACGACGCCGGCCAGCAGACGTCGTCGAGCGATCCGCTCGGACACACCGTCGCGCGCGCCTACGACAACGCCGGTCGCCTCGCGGCGGTGACCGACGCGCTCGGCGCCACGACGAGCTTCGGATACGACGCCGACGGCCGCGTGACGCGGCTGACGGACGCCAACGGCCATGTGTGGGCGACGACCTACGACGCGAACGGCAACCCGACGGGCGGGACCGACCCGCTGCAGCGCATGACGGTACAGGCGTATGACGCGGCTGACCGGCTGACGAGCATGACCGACCCCGGCAGCAAGGTCACGACCTACGCGTACGACGCGGCCGATCGGCGCACCTCGACCGCCTACCCCGACGGCACCTCCACGACCTACGGCTACGACGCGGACGGCGGGCTGACCTCGCGCGTCGACGCCGCCGGGAGCCTGGCCCGCACGTATGACGCCGAGGGGCGCCTGACGGCGAGCACCGACGCGCTCGGCCGAACCGTCAGCTACGCGTACGACGCCGCGGGACGCGTCGTGAGCCGAACGCAACCCGGCCCGGTGACGACCAGCTTCGGCTACGACGCGGTCGGACGCATGACCTCCGCGACCGACCCGTCCGCGAGCGCCGGCTGGAGCTACGACGCGGCGGGTACGCCGACCGGCGCCACGCTGCCGGCCGGCGTCACGCTGGCGGTCGACAGCGACGAGGCCCACCGGCTGACCAGACTCATGTACAGACGCGGCGGAGCCGTCATGTTCGACGAGGCGATCGGCTATGACGCCGCCGGGCGCGTCACGAGCGTCGCCGACCCGACCGGCAGCCACGCCTACGCCTACGACGCAGCCGACCGCCTCGTCGCCGACGACGCCGGTGCCACCACCACGAGCTGGCAGTACGACGGCGTGGGAAACCGGACGAGCCAGACCGCCGGGGCGACGACGACGAGATACGCCTTCGACGACGCCGACGAGCTGACGAGCGCCGGCGCGAGCACGTACGCCTACGACAAGCGCGGCAACCTCACCAAGGTCGTCTCCCCGGGCGGCACGACCACCTACGGGTACGACGGCGGAAACCACCTGACGGCGATCGCGACGCCGGCCGGCGCGTGGAGCTTCACGGTCGCCGACGACGGCACGCTGCTGCAGCAGACCGGCACGAGCGCACGCACGTCCCTCGTCGACCCGCTCAGCGGCGGGCTGCTCGCCCAAGACAACGTGCGCACGCTGCTCGGCACACGTCCGTACGGGATCGTGGCAGGCGGGAGCGCGCAGGCGCTCGCGCTCGATCATCTCGGCAGCGGACGCGGAGCGATCCCGGCCGGCGGCGCGATGGCGGCAGTGTCATACGGGCCCTGGGGCGCACCCGCCGCGGGCTCGGCGGGAGCCGGCATGCCGGGCTACACTGGCGGGATCGCGGGCCCCGATGGCACGACGCGGCTCGGCATGCGCGTGCTGGACGGCGCGCTCGGACGCTGGACGACGCCCGATCCCACCGGACTGCGCGAGGTCGGCGGCCAAGACGGCCTGTACGTCTACGTCGCCGACGACCCGGCCGGATCGGTCGATCCGACGGGCGGGAAGATCAGCCTCGGCGGGGCCTTCGACGTCGTCAAGAAGGGCGTCAAGGCGGTCAACTTCGTGAAGAGCGCCGTCCACGTCGTGTCCGGCGTGAAGGAGCTCTACGACTACGTCACGGGGCCGAAGGGGTCGTCGGCGCCCAACCGCGCGACCAATTCCTTCAGCAGCGTTGCGCGGCAGGACGGCATGTACCGTCCGGCGACCGGCCCGGCCACGCGCCTGAACCAGGAGTACAACAGCGTCGACATGAATGCGTTCGGTCCCGAAGGCGACGGCGTGGCGTGCGTGACCGACAACTACGTGAGCGGCATCAACGGCGGGATGGCCTCCGGGCAGGCCGGGAGCAAGCTCGCGCAAGACGCGCTCTCCGGGAAGCCGTCGGCGTCGATGTTCGACCACGGCATGGACTTCTTCACGACCCTGTTCTCCTCGGCCGATCGACTGCACAGCTGCTGACGCGCCGAGGAGCCCCCAGTGGCGCCGCTTGGACTCGAACCAAGGACCAACGGATTATGAGTCCGCTGCTCTAACCAACTGAGCTACGGCGCCGTAGCGCGTCCGACGCTACCAGAGCGCAGCCCGCCGGCGCTGGCGAACCGCGACCGCGGGCGGCGGTGACGGCTACCGTCAGGATGATGACCTCCGGCACCCATCTCCCCGCTGCGCATCCCAACCTGACGACGCAGGCGTTCGGCCCCGCGAGCCGTCAGACGATCGCGCTCGACCACGCCCTTCGGCGTACGTGGATCCCCGTTGCGCGCAACTGGCGGATGACGCCGCGCGGGCTGCGGATGCTGCAGCGCGTGACCGAGCCGGGCAGACGCGTCCCCGTCCTCAGAGGCAGCGTCGTCGAGCACCTGCAGGTCGCCGGCCTGCCGGCCGAGTGGGTCCGCGGGCCGCGTGCGCTCGGCACCGACGCGCACGGCGACGACAGAGCCGTCGTCCTCTACCTGCACGGCGGCGGCTACGTGTTCGGCTCGCCGCGCACGCACCGCAACCTCGTCTCGCGCATCTCGCACGTCACCGGCCTCCCGGTGCTCGCGCTCGACTACCGCCTGCCGCCCGTCGCGATCCTGCCGGCGCCGATCGAGGACGCGCTCGCGGCCTACCGGCACCTGCTCGACGAGGGCCATGCGCCGCAGCGGATCGTCATCGCGGGCGACTCGGCCGGCGGGCACCTCGCGCTGACGCTCGCGCTGCACGCCGTGGAGGCGGGACTGCCGGCTCCGGCCGCGCTCGTGCTGCTCTCCCCCTGGAACGACCTCACCATGAGCGGCGAGTCGATGACCCGCAACGCGGACCGCGACGCCTTCATCCTGCCGATCGCGCTGCACCGCGCCGCGCGCGTCGCGCTCGGCGGCGCCGATCCGGCCGACTGGCGCTCCTCCCCGCTGTTCGCTCCCGAGGAGCTGCTGCGCCAGCTGCCGCCGACGCTGCTGCAGGTCGGCTCGACCGAGGTGCTGTACGACGATGCGGTCCGCACCGCGCAGCGCATCGCCGACGCCGGCGTCCGGACGGAGCTGCAGGTCTTCGAGCGCCAGCCGCACGTCGTGCCGCTGTGGAACGGCACGCCCGCCGCGCGCGACGCGCTGCGCGAGATCGGCCGCTTCGTGGACGGCACGCTGGCGCCCGGCGACGTGCCGGCGCCGCCGAGCGAGCAGGACGCCGCCGAGGCCGCCGCGCGCGAGACGACGACGGCGTAGACGCGCGCGTCACCCGACGGCGAGCCGTAGCGCGAGCGACGGCGTCGGCGCGAGCGCGACGCGCACGTCCTCGCCGCGCGCCTTCACCGCCGCAGCGGATCCGAACGGCAGCTGCCAGACCGTCGTGTCGCCGACCGGATCGCCGATCCGCCACGCGTGCAGCCCGTCCGACAGCCACACCGCCAAGCCCGCCGCCAGGGCGCGCGCGGCCGCCGGGCGCTCCGCCGCCACCGCCAGCAGCAGCGCGTCGCGCGCGCGGCAGGGCGCAAGGCACGAGGACCCGACGAGCGCGCCGCGCCGCCACAGCGCGTAGCGCCCGCCCCGCCACCCGGCCGTCAGCTGCCGCGCGACGAGCGGCCCGCTTCCCGGCGACAGCAGCGCCGCGAGGTCCTCTTGACCCAGCGTCGAGCCGGCGATCTCGTGCCAGCCGGCCGCTGCGGGCGGCGCGGCGCCGAGGGACATCGGCACGGGGCGCTTCCCTCGAAGCCACCGCGACGGCGTGAGGATCTCCGCCGTGGTGCCCGGCGGCCGTCTGCGCTCGGCGCGGTCGACGAGCCTCCAGCCGCCTCTGTCGGCGTCGAGCAGCGCCTGCACGAAGCGCTCCCCCTGCAGGTACGGGAACACCAGCGTGCGCATCGTGTAGGCCGGCAGCGGCGTCCCGCCGGTCGCCTGCGTGAGCCCTGCCAGCGCGTCGCCGAGCGGCGCCCTGCTGGGCCAGCGCGCCATGTAGCGCTCCATCACGAGCGTCGCGGTCCCCTCCACGAGCGCCTGCTCGGCCGTCGCGCGGTCCTGGTCGGAGCCGGTGCCGAGTCTCTGCAGGTCGGCGTGCTGGTCCTCCAGCGCGTGCGTCAGCTCGTGCGCGAGCGTGACGTCGTCGACGCCTGCGCCGCGCACGAGCGCGAGGCGCTTGCGGCGCGGGTCGTAGTAGCCGGCGACCTGCTCGCCGAAGATCGTCGCCTCGAGCCCTCTCAGGTCGGTGTCCGACGGCAGCAGCGCGAGCAGCTTCAGCAGCTCCTCGTCCGCGAGCCGCCGCTCGGCCGACCCGCTTCTGTCGTACTCCGCCGTCCCTTCGCGCCGCGCCTGTGCGGGCGAGACGACCGCCACCGGCACGAGGTGCACGAAGCGCAGATCGCGCAGCGACTCCACACGGCGCTCGATCAGCGCGATGTGCGCGGCGGAGATGCGCGCGCCCCCGGCGGTGGATCTCGACGACCCGCTGAGGGCGAGCGCGCCGACCGTCAGCGCGACGATCAGCACGAGGATCACCAGCTCCGGCGTGCGGTCCGCGAGCCGGAACCGGCGAGTCGGGCGTCGGGCGGGTGATTGGATACTCACTTCGCGAAGGAGAGACCTCGGAGGAAGGGACAGCATGGCGCAACGAGCGGCGATCGTGACCGGGGCATCGAGCGGGATCGGACTGGCGATCGCGCGGATGCTCGGCGAGGAGGGCTACGCGCTCACGCTTGCCGCCCGCCGGCCCGACAAGCTGAGAGAGGCAGCCGACGGCCTGCGCGCCGATGGCTTCGAGGTGCAGGACGTCGCCGCGATGCTGTCCGAGGAGGACGCCGTCAAGCAGGTCGTCGCCGCGCACAAGGACCGATTCGATCGCCTCGACGTGCTCGTCAACAACGCCGGCGTCGGGATCGGCGCGGTCGTCGGCGAGATCGCGACGAGACGGCTCGACATGCAGCTCGACGTGAACCTGCGCACGATCATCCTGTTCTACCGCGAGGCGGTCGAGCTGCTGCGCGCGAGCGCGGCGGAGAACGGCACCGCGCAGGTCGTCAACACGTCCTCGATCTCGGGCAAGCGCGGGCAGGCGTGGCTGTCGGTCTACTCGGCCACGAAGGCCGGCGTCGTCGGCTGGACGGAGGCCATGAACAAGGAGCTGGCGCCGGAGGGCATCAAGTCGTGCGCCCTCTGCCCCGCGTTCGTGGACACGCCGATGACCGACTTCGCGAAGGCCAACGGCGTCGACGCGGAGGCAATGATCCGACCCGAGGACATCGCCGAGTCGGTGCGCCTGCTGTTGAAGGTGTCCCCCGCCTGCCTGATCCCCGAGATCATCTTCGAGCGACCTGGAGACGCACTGTGAGACTTGGCGTACACATCGGCTACTGGGGCCTCGGCCTCACCGCGCAGCAGCAGCTGGAGATCGTCCAGGAGGCCGAGCGGATCGGCTACGACAGCGTGTGGGCGGCGGAGGCGTACGGCTCCGACACCGCGACCGTGCTCGCCTGGCTCGCCGCCGGCACGACCAGAATCGGGCTCGGCTCGGCGATCTTCCAGATCCCCGGCCGCAGCGCCGCGATGACGGCGATGACGGCCGCGACGATCGACCAGCTGTCGAACGGCCGCATGCGCTGCGGCATCGGCGCCTCCGGCCCGCAGGTCGCCGAGGGCTGGCACGGCCAGCGCTACGGGAGAATGCTCCAGCGCACGCGCGAGTACGTCGCCGTCGTGCGGATGGCGCTCTCGCGCGAGCGCGTCGAGTTCCACGGCGAGACGCTGGAGCTGCCGCTGCCGGACGGCCCCGGCCGCTCGCTGAAGCTGACGATCGCGCCGGTGCAGGAGCGGATCCCGATCTACCTCGCGGCGATCGGCCCGAAGAACACCGCGCTTGCCGGCGAGATCGCCGACGGCTGGATCCCGACGCTGTTCGCCCCCGAGCACGTCGCCGAGTTCCGCACCTACCTGCAAGAGGGCGCGGATCGCGCCGGCAAGTCGCTCGAGGGCTTCGACATCGCGCCGACGGTGAACGTGCTCGTGACCGACGACCTCGCGAGCGGCCGCGACGCGATGCGCCCCTACCTCGCGCTCTACATCGGCGGGATGGGCTCGCGCAGACAGAACTTCTACAACCGCCTCGCGGTCCGCTACGGCTTCGAGGAGGCCGCGAAGACCGTCCAGGACCTCTACCTCGACGGCAAGCGCGAGGAGGCCGGCACGGCGCTGCCGGACGAGCTGATCGACCTCGTGACGCTGTGCGGCCCGAAGGACCATGTGCGCGATCGGCTCGCCGTCTACCGCGACGCCGGCGTCGGCACGCTGATGGTCACGCCTATGGCGTGGACGGCTGAGGAACGGCTGTCACAGCTGCGGCTGATCGCGGAGCTGGCGGAGGCGTAGGCGCCTCGGGCCCGGCGCCCAGCACCTCGAGCAGCGCGCCGACGACGCGCGGGTCGAGCTGGGTGCCGGCGACGCGGCGCAGCTCCGCGTGCGCGGCCGGAAGCGAACGCGGCGGGCGCCATGGCCGCGGCGAGGTCATCGAGACGAACGCGTCGCACGCGAACAGCACGCGCGCGGGGAGCGGGATCTGCTCGCCCGCGAGGCGGTCCGGATAGCCGGCCCCGTCGAAGCGCTCGTGCTCGTGCCGGACGATCGGCGCCGCCTCGCGCAGCAGCGGCAGGCCGCGCAGCATCCGCTCGCCGATCAGGGCGTGCTCGCGCAGCACCGCCCGCTCCTCGTCGCCGAGCTCGCCCGGGTGCGACATCAGGACGGCCGGCACGCCGACGGTGCCGACGTCGTGGAACAGCGCCGCGAGGTAGACGGCGCGCAGGTCGGTGTCGGGCAGGCCGACGGCACGGCCGGTCTGCCAGGCCAGCTCGGCGATCCTCCAGGACTCGGTGCCCGACGCGGCGGCGCCGCCGACCGCGACGCGGTACAGCTCGCCGAAGCCCGCGTCGCGCAGGCGGTCCAGCAGCCGGCGGGTCGTGAGCGTGCGGCCGAGCTGCTCCGCGATCGCCTCCGCGAGCGCCCGCTCGGTCAGCTCGTAGGCGTGCGGCCGGTCGGACGCGATCGTCAGGTAGCCCCATGTGCGCGCTTCCTCGCGGATCGCGATCGCCAGCTCGCTGCCGCCCGACGGGCTCTCGTCCACGACGGCCGGCCCGGCCGCCGCGAGCGCGCGCTGCGCGATCGGTGCCGCGGCGGAGTCGCCCGGGCCGGTGCCGTCGACGGAGCGGCCGGCCGCCAGCCGCGCGCCACCGTCGGCATCGAGCCCGACGACGGCCGCGCCCACCGTGTCGAACGCGCCCGCGAGGAACGCCACCGTCGTCTCCGCCAGCGCCTGCTCGTCGGCCGCGCCCGCGAGCGCACGCGCCAGCCCGGTCAGCAGCGCGAGGCGGCTCGTCGCGCGCGTGCCGGTCTCCGCTCCCCGGCGGCCGTCGCGCGCGCCCTGGGCCTCGCTCGACCGGCTCGGCCCGACGCGCTGCGGGCCGCCGTTCGCGCGCTTGGTCTGGCGCAGCGCGGCGTCGGCGCGCAGGATCAGCTCGTCGACGCTGCGGGCGGGCGCGCCGAACGTCGCCCAGCCCACCCCGGCGCCGAGGCGCCGCTCGCCGTCCGGGCCGAACGGGATCTCGGCGATCGCGCGCGCGAGGCGCTCGGCCAGCTCGTGCGCCTCCTGCTCGCCCGCACGCACGGCGATCACGGCGAACTCGTCGCCGCCCTGGCGGCAGCAGACGTCCTCCTCGCGCAGCGCGTCGCGCAGCGCGACGGCGACGAGCCGCAGCGCGTCGTCGCCGGCGAGGTGGCCGAGCTCGTCGTTGATCGCCTTGAAGCCGTCGAGGTCGAGCAGCACGAGCGAGAACGGGTCCTCGTAGCGCCGCGAGCGCGCGACCTCGGCGGTCAGCTGGCGCATGAACATGCGGTAGTTGCCGAGGCCGGTGAGGTCGTCGAGCTCGGCCATCCGCAGCGCGTCGGCCTCGCGCTGCACGAGCGCGGTGTGCTCGCCGCGCAGCGCCGTCAGCGACCAGGCGAGCGTCGCTCCCGCCAGCACGGCGATCGCGCCGACGCCGGCCCCGAGCGCGGACACGAGCGTGTCTTTGCCGCCGACGACCGCGATCGCCACGAGACCGAGGACCGCGGCCGTCAGCACCCCCGCGGCGGCGAGCGCGAGGCCGGTGCGGGCACCGGAGCGGGCGGCGCCGCCGATCGGCGCCTCGCCGTATGCTCGCGGCCGCTCGCGACCGTGCGTGTCGTCTATCCGTCTCTGTGTGCTCATCAGGCATCCATGCCGAAGCTCGTCAAACCTCATCAAAGCTACCAAGACCTTGCGCCGGATCTCGGCGCACAGGCGGCATCCCCGCTGCGCCTGTTCCTCGGCGCTTTCGGGGATCCGGGCCATGCGTTCCCGATGCTGGCGCTCGGATCGGCGCTCGCGAGACGCGGTCACGCGGTCACGTACGAGACCTACGAGCGCTGGCGCCCCCACGTGGAGGCGGCGGGGATGACGTTCATCCCGGCTCCCGAGTACCCGGTCTTCCCGCCGGCGCAGGGCGGGGCGCTGAAGCCCTACGAGGCGGTCGTGCGTGCCGCGTGCGACACGCGCCCGCATGTGGCCGCGGCCAGACCGCACGCGCTCGTCGCGGACATCCTCACGCTCGGGCCGGCGCTCGCCGGCGAGCTGGAGGGCGTGCCGACGGCGACGCTGATACCGCACGTCCATCCCGACCTGCCGCCCGGCTCCCCGCCCTACTCGCTCGGTGCGCGCCCGCCTCGCACCGCGGTCGGACGGCGCCTGTGGCGCGCGCTCGACCCGATCGTGCAGCGCGGGCTCAGCCTCGGCGCACGCGACCTCAACGACGCGCGGGGACGGCTCGACCTGCCGCCGATCGACCGCGTCCACGGCGGGCTCAGCAGACGTCTGTGCATGGTCGGCACGTTCCCGCAGCTGGAGTACCCGCGCGAGTGGCCGCGGGAGACGCACGTCGTCGGCCCGCTGCTGTGGGAGCCGCCGTACGAGGACGTCGAACCGCCGCCGGGGGACCTGCCGCTGGTGCTGGTCGCCCCCTCGACCGCGCAGGACCGCACGCACAGGCTGCTGCGCGCCGCGCTCGCCGGCCTCGAGCACGAGCCGGTGCGGGTGCTGGCGACGTGGAACCGGCGCCTCCTGCCCGGGCCGCAGCGCGTGCCCGCGAACGCGCGGCTGGTCGAGTGGATCTCCTACGCGCGCACGATGCCGCAGTGCGCGGTCGTCGTCTGCCACGTCGGGCACGGCACGATGGTGCGGGCGCTCGCGTCCGGCGCGACGGTCGTCGGCTGCCCGGCCGCCGGGGACATGGCGGAGAACGCGGCCCGGCTCGACTGGGCGGGCGCCGGCGTGCGGCTGCCGTGGCGGTTCGCGACGCCGGCCGGCGTGCGCCTCGCCGTGCGGCGGGCGCTGGCCGAGCCGGCGCTGGCGCGGCGCGCCGGCGAGCTGGCCGCCTGGGCGCGCGCGCACGACGGCGCCGAGCGCGCCGCCGACCTCGTGGAGCGGCTGGCGCGCGACGGGTAGCGTGCCGGGGATGGACGAGCTGCCGGTGCTGGAGAGCGAGCGCCTCACGCTGCGGCCGGCCCGCGAGGACGACGTCGAGGCGCTCGCGGCGCTGCTCGCGGACCCCGACGTGAGCGCGTGGTGGGGCCGCTACGAGGCCGCGCGCGTGCGCGAGGAGCTGGCGGAGGTGACGTCCTGGGCGATCGTCGTCGACGGCGCCGTCGGCGGCTGGCTGCACGCGCACGAGGAGCCCGATCCCGACTGGCCGAGCGTAGCGTTCGACATCGTCGTCGCGGCCCGGCTGCGCGGCGGCGGCTACGGGCGCGAGGCGCTGCGGACGGCGATCTGCCACTACGCCGCCCGCGGCCATCACCGCTTCACGATCGACCCGGCGGTCGAGAACGCGCGCGCGATCCGCGCCTACGAGGCGATCGGCTTCAAGCCCGTCGGCGTGCTGCGCAGATACGAGCGGGCGCCCGACGGCCGCTGGCGCGACGGGCTGCTGATGGACCTGATGGCCGACGAGGTCAAGTAGCGCTCGCGGGATGCGCCTTCGCCCAGGCGACGATCTTCTTCGAGTCGTAGATCGCCTCGCCGTCGTCGAGCACGAGCACCGGCACGAGCGACTTCCCGGTCAGCCGCTTGGCCTCCTTGCGGCCGCTCGTGAGGTCGGGCAGCGGCGCGAGCCCGTAGGCCTTGACGACCTCGGGGTCGTGACCGGCGTCCTTCAGCGCGTCGTAGGCGTTGCCACAGGGATGGCCGCCGGGTCGCAGCGGGTTCTTGAACGTGCCCCAGCAGACGTAGAGCTTCATGGCGGGTCTCCTGTCGTGGTCGCGTCGGGGCTGCATCGTCCCACGTCAGCGGCCTGTGAACTCGGCCGAAAGGTCCGACGGAGACGAAGGACCAGAAAAGGAAGCCGGATTTGTATACGCTGTTGTCTCCCAGCCCGGCAGCCTAACCACGAGGAGGAGTAGGTGCGCAGACGGATTAGGGCGACCGCGTCACCAGCGATGATCGTCGCCTGTATCGCAGTGGTCCTCGCCATGACCGGATCGGCGTTCGCCGCCCGGGCGCTCATCACGGGCGCGGACATCAAAGACGGGACGATCACGCGGGCCGACCTCTCTGGTAGAGCTGTGAGATCGCTCAAGGGCAAGCGCGGACCCGCCGGAGCGGCAGGCCGCGACGGCTTCAACGGGCCGCAGGGCCCGCAGGGCAGCACCGGACCCGACGGGCCGCAGGGCCCGCAGGGCGCGAGAGGAGAGGCCGGTCCCAAGGGCAACACGGGCGACAGCGGCAGACCAGGCGCCCCGGGTGCCCAGGGCATCCAGGGCGAGGACGGCGTGGTGGGCCCGCCCGGGCCGCAGGGCACGCCGGGTCAGGCGCTCGTGAACAACACGTCCGTCGGCTCGACCGACGCCGGCACGCCGCTCGCCCTCACCGATCCGTTCAACACCGACTCGCAGGGCGTCGAGGTCAGCAACGGCGGGGCGTTCCTCGACACCGTGGGCGCTCAGTACAAGGTCGACGTGTTCGTGAGCTTCACCGACCCGAACGCGTCCGACGCCAGAGCCGAGTACGGCGTCGCGCGCCTGTTCATCGGGAGCACGCCGCTCGACGGCGCCACCCCGACGCCCGGCGGCGGCAACAGCGACGGCGACACGCTGATGGTGACGCCGGACATCCCGGACGACGGCACCAACGCCGCGCAGGCGTCCGGGTCGTTCCTGATCACGACGGGCGACGAGGGCGGCTTCGGCGGCCAGCTCACGGTGCGCGCCGGCGTCCGCAGCGCGGAGCCGGACGGCGCGAACGTCAGCGCCCACTACATCCTGACGAGAATCGGCTAGCGCCGATCGCACGCAGTGTCTCGAAGCGGCCTCCGCAGGGATGCGGGGGCCGCTTCGTCGTCCTCGTCCCTCCCCCGGGACCGGTACGATGCCCAGCGCGGTCCCCGGTAGCTCAATTGGCAGAGCATTCGGCTGTTAACCGAAGGGTTGTTGGTTCGAGTCCAACCCGGGGAGCTTCGCCAGGTCGTCTTCTGCTCTCGACAGCCGAGCCCTCGCTCGATCGCGTCGAAAGCGGCGCATTGCGCGATCCGAGCGGACTATCGTGCCGCCGGCACGCCCATCGGAGTGGACTGTCGTGGACCTGATGAAGATCAGCGCGGAGGAGTTCGTCGGGCGCCTCGCTGAGCGGCCGCAGCACACGCAGCACGCCGTGCTCCTGGGCGCCGGCTGCTCGGTGACATCCGGGATCCCCGCCGCCGGGGCGCTGGTCGAGGACACCTGGCTCCCGCGCCTTCACAGATACCGAGGCGGGGACGGCGAGAGCTTGGAGGACTGGGCGGCGCGTGCATTCCCCGGCTACGACCCCAACTCCCCCGCGTTGTCCTATGGGCCGGTGATGGAGGCTCTGTTCCCGCTCAAGCACGACAAGCAGAAAGAGGTAGAGCGGATCTGCCGCAACCACGACCCGGGCTTCGGGTGCTGTGTCCTCGCGAAGCTGATCGAACGCGCGAGTCCGGACTTCAACGTCGTCCTTACGACCAACTTCGACGACCTGATCGCCGACGCCCTCTACCTGTTTACGGAGTCTCGCCCCTTGGTCATCCCGCACGCGGCGCTGGCCGGCTTCATGCGAGCTGACTTCGGGAGGCCGCTGGTCGTCAAGCTGCACGGTGACCACCAGCTCGAGCCGCTCAACACGAAGGAGGAGCTCGCGGCGCTCAACGCAGCGGTCCGCGAGCGGCTTCAGAGCCTTCTGCAGCAACGAGGTCTGGTCGTCATGGGCTACGCCGGGAACGACGACAGCGTCATGGACGCCCTGGAGCGGCTGCCCGGCGACACGCTGGGGCCGGGCGTCTGGTGGGTCGCGCGGTCCACTCCGAACGATCGCGTGCTCGAGTGGCTCAGCGCACGGAAGGGCTATTGGGTCGAAAGCGCGGACTTCGACCAGCTCATGCTGCTGGTCCAGCAGCGCTTCAAGCTCCCTCATCCAGAGATCGCTCGCTGGCAGACGCTCCAGACAAACTACTTCGAAGCCCTCAGCACGCTGCGCACAGCCGTCGAGAAGCTCCCGGCGTCGGAGCCGTCGGCACCGGCACTCAAGGAGGCCTCGGCACAAGCCGTCGAACGCATCCCCGACTGGTGGCAGGTCGAGCTGCGCGCACGGCCGTTCAAGGACTCCGACCCAAATGCCGCCGACGCCATCTACCGCGCCGGACTCGAGGGCATCCCGCACTCGCCGGAGCTGCTTGGCAACTATGCGGTCTTCCTGAGCGAGGTTCGCAGAGATGCCGACGCTGCGGAGGCTCTCTACAAGCGCGCGATCGACGCGGACCCCACCAACCCCAACAACCTCGGCAACTACGCGATCTTCCTCAAGAACGTCCGCAAGCAGGACGACGCAGCGGAGGACTTCTACAAGCGCGCGCTCGACAGGAACGCCACGCACGCCACCAACCTCGGCAACTACGCGATCTTCCTGAAGGAGATCCGCAAGGACTACGACGCTGCGGAGGCGCTCTACAAGCGCGCGATCGACGCGGACCCCACCAACGCCAATGTCCTCGGCGGCTACGCGATCTTTCTCGACAACGTTCGCAGGGATAGCGACGCTGCGGAGGACTTCTACAAGCGCGCGATCGACGCGGACCCCACCAACCCCAACAACCTCAGCAACTACGCGCTCTTCCTCAAGAACGTTCGCAGGGATGGCGACGCTGCGGAGGACTTCTACAAGCGCGCGATCGACGCGGACCCCACCAACGCCAGCGCCCTCGGCGGCTACGCGGTCTTCCTGAACGTCATTCGTGGGGACGACACGGCTGCGGAGGACTTCTACAAGCGCGCGATCGACGCGGACCCCACCAACGCCAACGCCCTCGGCGGCTACGCGCTCTTCCTCAAGAACGTTCGCAGGGATGACGACGCTGCGGAGGACTTCTACAAGCGCGCGATCGACGCGGACCCCACCAACGCCACCAACCTCAGCAACTATGCGGTCTTCCTGAACGTCATTCGTGGGGACGACACGGCTGCGGAGGACTTCTACAAGCGCGCGATCGACGCGGACCCCACCAACGCCAACGCCCTCGGCGGCTACGCGCTCTTCCTGAACCTCATTCGTGGGGACGACACGGCTGCGGAGGCGCTCTACAAGCGCGCGATCGACGCGGACCCCACCAACGCCAACAACCTCGGCAACTACGCGCGCCACCAGATCCACGACGATCGCATCACCGAAGGCATCGCGAACGCAGAGCGTGCTCTGGACCTGGCAGGCGACACAAGCCAACTCCTGCTCGAGCTGTGGTTCTACCTGTACGCCAACGGGCCGCAAGAGCGACGTCAGCAGGCGCTCGCCGAGGAGAAGCGGCTCCTCTCGGCCGGCACGCGATCTCCGGGCTGGGATCTCGCAGGCAACGTCGCCCGGGCAGAAGAGCATCACCACCCCGAGGCCGAGTGGCTCCCGCGCCTCGCCTCGGTACTCACCGACGAAGCTCTCATCGAGACGTTGGACGACTGGGAAGCCTGGAGCGCAGCGTGAGCCGACGAGTTCTCGTCAGGCGCTCTGCAGCCGCCCGCTCAGCACCCGCAGGCGCGTGCGGACGTCCTCGCGCTCGCGGCTGAGCGTGGTGACGCTGCCGTCGGCGGTGCCGGAGGCGCGGGCGAGGTCGATCGCGCGCTCGAGGCGGGCGAGCTCGAGCGCGAGCCAGGCGTGCTGGAGGTTGTCGGGCCGCGCCGAGCCTCCCCGCGCGGCGCGCGCGTCGAGCTCTGAGACGTAGGTCGCCAGCTCGGGGTCGTCGTCCGGCAGGCCCTCGAGCGGAGCGTCGAGGCGCGCGCGCAGGTGCGCGGCGGCGCGCCGTGCGAGGTCGGAGCTGAAGTGCTGCGCCTGGTCGGCCTCCTCGAGCAGGGCTCTGCCCTCGCGCGGGAACGCGAGGCACAGCGCGAGGAAGGTGCGCTCGCCGCGCTCGCGGCGGTCGAGCAGCGCAGGGACGACGGGCGGCGGCGCGACGTTCGCGCGGGGGCCGCCGGGCGATGGAGTCGCCCCAGACCCTGACGCGCCGGTCCCCGCGGCGCTCGGGCCCGGGAGCGCCGGGGCGGTCTCGCCGATCAGCGACTTCGCCAGCTGGTCGGAGAGGTCGAGCCGCCCGGCGACGCGCCGCACCAGCTCGTCGCGCAGCACGCTCGCCGGCAACGGCCCCAGCACCGGTCGCAGCTCCGCGAGCGCGCGGTCCTTGCCCTCGGCCGTCCCGACCTCGGCGCGCTCCAGGATGCGGTCGACGTGGAACGCGACGAACGGGACCGATCCCGCGATCCGCTCGCGCACGGCCTCCACCCCCTCCTGCTGGACGAGGTCCGCGGGGTCCTTGCCGGCCGGCAGCGCGACCACGCGCAGCTCCAGCGAGCGTCCCTCCGCGACGCGCGCCGCGCGCAGCATCGCCTCCTGCCCGGCGCCGTCGGCGTCGAGCGCCAGCACGAGCGTGCGCGCGGTGCGCTCCAGCTCGCGCGCCTGCTCGTCGGTGAAGGACGTGCCCATGATCCCGACCGCGTTCTCGATCCCCGCCTGGTGCAGGGCGAGGACGTCCGTGTAGCCCTCGGCCAGCACGACGGTCCCGGCGCGCGCCGCACCCTTGCGCGCGAGGTCGATCCCGAACAGCTGGCTGCCCTTGTGGAAGACCTCGCCCTCGCTCGTGTTGAGGTACTTCGGCGGCTGGTTGTCGCGCATCGCGCGCGCGCCGAAGCCGACGACACGGCCGCGCGCATCGGCGAGCGGGAACATGATGCGCTCGCGGAAGCGGTCGTAGATCGAGCCGCGCTGCTGCTTGCTGCGCTGCGCGAGCCCGGTCGCCAGCAGCTCGTCCTCGCCGAAGCCGGCCTGGCGCGCGACGAGCAGCAGTCTGTCCCACGCGCTCGGCGCGTAGCCGACGCGGTAGGCCTTCAGCGCGGCCTCCTCCAACCCGCGTCCGGCGAGGTACTCGCGCGCGCCCTGCGCCTCGGCCGCGTCCCAGAGGTAGCGGGCGTAGTAGGCGGCGGCGCGGTCCAGCAGCTTGTGCAGGCGCTCGCGGCGCTCCCGGGCCGCCTTCGCCATCGGGTCCTCGTCGGCGACCTCCAGCGTCACCCCGAAGCGCTCCGCGAGCGACTCCATCGCGCCGACGAACTCCAGCCCCTCGGTCTCCATCACGAAGCGGAACGGGTCGCCCGACATCTGACAGCCGAAGCAGTGGTAATGCTTCTCCTCGGGGCGCACGTGAAAGGAGCCGGTCCGCTCCTCGTGGAACGGGCAGCGCCCGAAGTACGAGTTGACGCCCGCGCGGCGCAGCTCGGTGCGCGTGGAGACGAGCGCGATCATGTCGACCGCGTCGCGCACCTTCTCCTTCGAGTCGTCGGTGTAGCGGGGCATCTGCGCCTGCGAGCCTACGACGACGGGAACGCGAGCGGCACCGTCAGCGCTTCGAAGCGGCGCGTGCAGAAGCGGTCGGTCATGCCGGCGAGGTAGTCCGTGACGCGCGTCGGCAGGTCGCCGGCAGCGTCGGGCGTCATCACGGGCAGCTCGTCGGGATGCTCGCACCAGTGCTCGAAGAGGGCGCGGACGACGTGCTCGATCTTCGCGTGCTCGCGGCGGGCGGCCGGCGCCAGGTAGACGCGTTCGAACATGAAGTCGCGCAGCGCCGTCATCGCCGCGCCGGCCTCCTCCCCCTGGACGATGTCGCCGGCGCGCTCTGACTGCTCCACGACGTCGTGCACGAGCGCGTCGATCCGCTGCGCGCCGGTCTCGCCCAGCACGGCGATCGGCTCGCGCGGGAGGTCTCCCTCGTCGAGCACGCCGGCCCGCAGCGCGTCGTCGATGTCGTGGTTGACGTAGGCGACGCGGTCGAGCAGGCGCACGATCCGCCCCTCGAGCGTGCGCGGCAGCGGCGCGCGGCCGGAGTGGCCGAGGATCCCGTCGCGGACCGGCGCGGTGAGGTTGAGCCCGGCGCCGTCGCGCTCCAGGCGCTCGACGACGCGCAGCGAGTGCTCGTGGTGCTTGAAGCGGCGCCCGAAGCGCTCGTGCAGGCAGTCGTCGAGGGCGGCCTCGCCGATGTGCCCGAACGGCGGATGGCCGAGGTCGTGGCCGAGCCCGATCGCCTCCGTCAGGTCCTCGTTGAGGCGCAGCGCGCGCGCGACGGTGCGGCTGACCTGCGTGACCTCCAGCGTGTGCGTGAGGCGCGTGCGGTAGTGGTCGCCCTCCGGCGCCACGAACACCTGCGTCTTGTGCTTGAGGCGGCGGAACGCCTTGCTGTGGACGATCCGGTCGCGATCGCGCTGGAACGGCGTGCGCAGCCCGCACTCGTCCTCCGGGCGCTCGCGCTCGGCCGGGTAGGACGGCGTCGCGTGCGGGGACAGCGTTCGCGCCTCCTGCTCGTGCACGCGCGCGGCGAACGCGTCGGCGACGGGGCCGCTCGGGTGCGTGGGGGTGCGCACGGGCATGCCACTGATTGTGGCAGCGCCGGGAGCGACGTCGCGCGCAGGCGATCCGCTTGCGGTCGCCGGAGCGCGAAACGCCTAGGCTCGCGCCGTGTCGCGCCGGAAGGCGCGCAGCGCCAATGCGCTGAAGACGACCGACCAGAAGGCCATCACGGCCCAGCCCATCGCGCCCCACGCGTCGCCGCCGAGCGCGATGTGGCTCGCCTGCACGAGCCAGTAGGACGGCAGCACGCGCGCGAGGTCGTAGAAGAAGCCGGCTTTCGCGATCGGGCCCCAGGTGCCGCCGAGCAGCGCGAGCAGCGAGATCCCGCCGCCCATCACCGGGCCGATCGAGTCGACCGTCAGCTGGTGGCCGATGAAGATGCCGAACGCGGCGAACGGGACCAGCCCGATCAGGATCAGCGCCGTCATCTCGACCCAGCGCCCGGCGGGGATGCGCACGCCCAGCGCGGCGCCCGCGACGTAC
The DNA here is from genome assembly GCA_963812435.1 of uncultured Actinomycetes bacterium. Taxonomy (GTDB): domain Bacteria; phylum Actinomycetota; class Thermoleophilia; order Solirubrobacterales; family Solirubrobacteraceae; genus Conexibacter. The sequence goes on along the minus strand of CAWEUZ010000005.1, from coordinate 112,908 downwards.
ATCAGCACGATCGAGATCGAGGCCATCATGTACGCCGTCAGCACCTTCGCCCGCAGGTACTCGCGCGGCTTCAGCGGCGTGATGCGCAGCTGGCGGTTCCAGCCGACCTCGCGCTCGCCGGCGATCCGCGCGCCGCTGCTCAGCATCGCCGCCATCGCCCCGAAGCCGACGAGCCCGACCATGAAGTACAGCGGCGCCGGGATGCCCGTCCCCGCGAAGTCGTGGTCGTCCTTCTGCGGCCCCGCGATCAGGAAGAAGAGGATCAGCGGGAAGACCAGCGAGAAGATGAAGAAGCGGCGGTTGCGCAGCGTGCGCAGCAGCTCGAAGCGCAGGTAGGCGGAGCTCATCACGACGCGACCGCCTCCGAGGCGACGTCGGCGTCCTCGTCCCCGGTCAGCTGCAGGAACGCCTCCTCCAGGCCCGCGCCCGCGATCTCGATGTCGGCGACCGCGGGGTGCGCCGCCAGCAGCGCGCGGATCGCGGCGTCGGAGTCTCTGCAGCGCAGGACGACCGCCTCGCCGCGCCGCTCGGCCGCGAACACGCCCGCGAGCGCCTCCAGCGCCGCCGTCTCGACGCCGGGGAGCGTCGCGCGGATCGTGCGCGTGCCCACGAGCGCCTTGATCTCCGTCGTGGGCCCGTCGGCGACGACGCGGCCATGCGCCATCAGCACCGCGCGGTCGGCGTAGGCGTCGGCCTCCTCGAGGTAGTGCGTGGCGAACAGGACGGTCTTGCCGCGCGCGGCGAACGCGCGCATCGAGGTCCAGAAGCCGTGACGGCCCTCGACGTCCATCGCGACCGTCGGCTCGTCGAGCACGAGCAGCTCGGGGTCGCTGACGAGCGCGATCGCGAAGCGCACGCGCTGCGTCTGGCCGCCGGAGAGGCGGTGGGTGCGGCGTCTGGCGATGTCCTCGATGCCCGTCAGCGCGAGCACCTCGTCGACGGGCAGCGGTGCGGGATAGAGCGAGGCGACCATCGCCACCAGCTCGCGCACGTCGAGGTCGCGGATCAGCGCGCCCGTCTGCAGCATCGCGCCGACCGCGCCGGCCGCCACGGCGTCCTCCGGCGCACGGCCGAACACCGTCACGGTGCCCGTGTCGGGCCGTGCCAGCCCGAGCAGCATGTCGATCGTCGTCGACTTGCCGGCGCCGTTGGGGCCCAGCAGCGCGACCGTCTCGCCTGCCGCGACGGCGATGTCGATGCCGCGCACGGCGTGCACCGGTCCGTCGGGCGAGCTGAACGTCTTCGTCAGCCCGCGAAGCGCGATGCCGCTCGCCGATCCCGCAACAGCCGTCGTCATCGGTGCACAGTCTGGCGCATCGCCGTCTCGCCCTGCTGTCCGCGCGCGAACCCCCAGCCGCTCCGCGAGGCCGGCCGGTTCGGGTTTGCACGGGAATGTCTCATTGCTCTAGCCTCCGCCCGCCAAAATCCCCCAGGGAGGAGCATCGAATGACCAAGACATGGCGCATGGCGATCGCGATCGGCGCGATCGTCGCCGTGCTCGCCGCCGGGTCTGCGGGCGCAGCGAAGTTCATCACCGGCGCCGACATCAGAAACGGCTCGATCGGGCTGAGAGACCTGAGCAGAGGCGCGAGAAGAGCCCTCAAGGGTCCGGCCGGACCGGAGGGCGATCCCGGTTCCGCCGGTCCGCAGGGCCCCGCCGGACCGCAGGGTCCTGCCGGTCCGTCGTCGCTGAGCACGACGGTGCGCAGTCAGACGTTCACGGCCGACGGCGGGGGCACTGCGAGAGGCGAGGTGCGGTGCCCGGACGGAATGGTGGCCACCGGCGGCGGCGTCTCGCCCGGTGCCCTCTTCACGGTCACGGACGAACCCTCCTCGGACGCGCGCGGCTGGAGAGGCGCAGCGGACGGAGCGCCCGGCGAGAGCATGCGGGTCGTGGCGATCTGCACGCCCGGCAGCGCGAACGTGCTGCCGCCTGGTGCCTAACCAGTAGCCGCACGAGGGCGGGGCTGGCGGCTCAGGATTGGGCCGCCAGCCGCTCCGCCACCGCCGCCTGCGCCGCCGCGACCCGCGCCACCGGCACGCGGAACGGCGAGCAGGACACGTAGTCGATCCCCGAGTGGTGGAAGAAGTCGATCGAGTCGGGGTCGCCGCCGTGCTCGCCGCACACGCCGAGCTTCAGGTCCTGCTTCGTCTTGCGTCCCAGCCACGCGCCCATGCGCACCATCTGCCCCACTCCCGGCGCGTCGATCGTCTCGAAGGGCGAACGGTCGAGGATCTTGCGTTCGAGATAGGCCGCGAGGAACTTCGACTCGACGTCGTCGCGCGAGAAGCCGAGCCCCGTCTGCGTGAGGTCGTTGGTGCCGAACGAGAAGAAGTCGGCGTGGTGCGCGATCGAGTCCGCGAGGAAGCAGGCCCGCGGCAGCTCGATCATCGTGCCGACGAGGAAGTCGCGGCCGACCTCCAAGCCGCGTTCGTGCGCCGCGTCGACGACGAGCTTGCGCATCAGCTCCAGCTCCGACTCGTAGTCGACGAGCGGGATCATCACCTCCAGCAGCGGCGCCCTGCCGGTCCGCTCTCTCACCGCCAGCGCCGCCTGCGCGATCGCGACCGCCTGCATCTCGTAGACCTCGGGATAGAGGATCCCGAGGCGGCAGCCGCGCGTGCCGAGCATCGGATTCGTCTCCTCCAGCGCCTGCACGCGCTCGAGCGTGCGCTCCAACTCGTCCGTCTCCCCGCCGGTGTCGCGGGCGTGCTCCAGCTGGCGCTCGACCTCCCAGCGGTGCGGCAGGAACTCATGCAGCGGCGGGTCGAGCAGGCGGATCGTGACCGGCTCGCCCTCCATCGCCTCGAACAGGCCCTCGAAGTCCTCCTGCTGCAGCGGCAGCAGCTCGGCCAGCGCCGCGCGCCGCGCCTCCTCCCCCTCCGCCATGATCATCGCGCGCATCTTCGGCTGGCGGTCGGCGGCCATGAACATGTGCTCGGTGCGGCAGAGGCCGATGCCTTCGGCGCCGTACTCGCGCGCGCGGCGCGCGTCCTCCGGCGTGTCGGCGTTGGCGCGCACGCCGAGCGTGCGCAGCTCGTCGCACCACGCGAGCACCGTCTCGAACTGCTGACTCCAGCGGGCCTCTACGAGCGGGACGTCGTCGAGCGTGACGATGCCGGCCGAGCCGTCGATCGCGATGCGGTCGCCGCGGGCGATCGTCGTCTCGCCGACCGAGATCGTGCCGGCCGAGACGTCGATCTCCAGCTCGCTCGCGCCGCAGACGCACGGCCGTCCCATCCCGCGCGCCACCAGGGCGGCGTGTGATGCCTTGCCCCCCTCGCTCGTGAGGATCCCTCTTGCGGCATGGAATCCGGCCACGTCTTCGGCCTCCGTGAAGGGCCGCACGAGGATCACCGCGCGTCCCGCGGCGGCCGCCTCGACGGCCTCCCGCGCAGTGAAGACCACCTCGCCCTTGGCGGCGCCCGGAGAGGCCGCCACGCCGCGCGCGAGGACCGCGATGTCGGCGGCCGGGTCGAACGTCGGGTGCAGCAGCGCGTCGAGCTTGCCGGCGTCGATCGTCATCAGCGCCTGCTCGCGGGTGAGCAGCCCCTCGGCGACTGCGTCGGCGGCGAAGCGCACCGCCGCCTGCGCCGGGCGCTTCGCGTTGCGCGTCTGCAGCATGTACAGACGCCCCTCCTCGATCGTGAACTCGGTGTCCTGCATGTCGCCGTAGTGGGCCTCGAGCGTTCTGAGGATCTCCATCAGCTGCGCGTGCGCCTCGGGCATCACGTCGGCCAGCTCGGCGATGTCGCGCGTGTTGCGCACGCCGGAGACGACATCCTCGCCCTGCGCGTTCTGGAGGAAGTCGCCGGAGGGCTCGGGCTCGCCCGTCACCTCGTCGCGGCTGAACGCGACGCCGGAGCCGGAGTCGTCGCCCTTGTTGCCGAACACCATCTGCTGCACGTTGACCGCCGTCCCCCACTCGTCGGGGATGCGGTTGATGCGGCGGTAATGGATCGCGCGCTCGCCCATCCACGAGTCGAACACGGCGCGGATCGACTGGCGCAGCTGCTCCTGCGGGTCCTGCGGGAAGTCCTCGCCGGTGTGCTCGCGGAACAGCGTCGCGAAGCGCTGCGTCAGCTCGCGCAGGGCGTCGACGTCGAGCTCGGTGTCGAGCTTGACGCCGCGCTCGGCCTTCAGCTCCTTGATGACCTCCTCCAGCCGCTCGCCCGGCACCTCGCGCACGACGTTGCCGAACATCTGCACGAAGCGGCGGTAGGAGTCCCAGGCGAAGCGCGGATTGCCGGTCTTCGCCGCGAGCCCCTCCACGGACGCGTCGTTGAGGCCGAGGTTGAGGACCGTGTCCATCATCCCCGGCATCGACTCGCGCGCTCCCGAGCGGACGGAGACGAGCAGCGGGTCGCCGGGGTCGCCGAGCCGCTTGCCGGCGATCCCCTCCAGACGCGAGAGGGCCTCGGCGACCTGATCGTCGAGGCCCTCGGGCTCACGGCGGTCCGCCTCCATGTAGGCGACGCAGGCCTCGGTCGTGATCGTGAAGCCGGCGGGTACTCGTGCGGCGCCGAGGATGCGCGTCATCTCGGCGACGTTGGCTCCCTTGCCGCCGAGCAGGTCGCGCAGGTCGCGCGAGCCGTCGGCGAAGTCGTAGACGTATCTCGTGGCGGCGGATGTGTCTGTCATCCCGCGAGTCTAGGACCGGCTCCGATGGAACAGTCCTTCCGAAACCAGGGCCTGCGGTCGCTATCGCGGATGCATCGGCGTGTCTGGCAAGGACACAGCCGGTGAAGCGTGCTTCGCACGTGAATCGGCGAGGACGCCGCCAGACGCGCCGAGGCGCCGCGAGAGCGGGCGCAGGTGCACATGCGCGTGATGCTCCGCCGTCTCCGTGATCGCGCGCTCGGCCTGGCGCAGCGCGCGCGGCGCCGCGTCGGGGGCCTCGGCGAGCGGGCTGCCGAGCGCCGCGACCAGGAATGCGTGCGCCTCCTGCGAGAGCGGGAACGCCGACGCCTCGCAGGCGCTGCAGACGACGCCGCCGGCGGCGCCGGAGAAGCCGCTGAGGTGATCGGCCTCGCCGCACGAGGCGCACGTCGCCAGCTGGGGCGTGAAGCCGCCGGCGACGAGCAGCTTGAGGCGGAACGCGAGCTGGTGCGCGGCGCCGGCGGCGCGCTCGTCGTCGTCCAGCAGGCGCAGCTCGTTGGCGAGCAGGTGGAAGACCGGCGGGCTCGGGTCGCCCGTCTCGAACAGCCGGGAGACCGCGTCGCAGGCGCGCGCGGCGGCGTCGAGCGAGGCGGCGCGCTCGCGCAGCGGCCCGTGGGCGTCGAGCGTCTCGGCGGAGGTCACGGTGAGGAGGTCGGAGCGGCCCTCGTACAAGAGCGCGCGCAGGTGGAAGAACGGCTCCAGGCGCGCGCCGAAGCGGCTGCGCGTGCGCCGCGCGCCCTTCGCGATCGCGCTCATGCGCCCGTGCTCGGGCGTGTAGACGTGCAGGATGCGGTCGGCCTCGCCGTAGCGTATGGAGCGCAGCACGATCGCCTCGGTGCGCAGCGAGCCGGGCATCAGACCGCTGTCCCGAAGGCCGCTATCCTAAGTGAAGTAATGGCGAACACGATCACGCTCTACACAACGGAGAAGTGCTCCTCCTGCCTGCGCGCGAAGGCTCTCCTGACGCAGCGCGCGCTGCCGTTCGAGGAGGTCAATCTGTCACGCGATCCCGACGGACGCACGGCACTCGTCGAGCGTACCGGCATGCTCACCTTCCCTCAGGTGCTCGTCGGCGAGACGACGCTCGGCGGCTTCGAGGCGCTCGCCGCCGCCGACCGCGACGGAACGCTCGCCGCGCTGCTCGGCGCCTGAGCCGCACGCCAGGCGCTTGCGCCCTCCGACGGGCGTCGGCTAGCGTAGGTCGCCACCGGGGGAAACAGGGGGAAGTCGATGAACATCGCCGCATTCGTCTGGGGCGTTCACCCCAGCTCGAACTACCGCGCCATACAGCCGCTGACGGAACTCGCGCGCCGCGGCCACCTCGTCGCGACGTTCGCCGAGGAGCAGGAACTGTCGCCGACCGAAGACGAGCTGGCGGTGCTGATCGAAGACTTCGACGTCGCCTACATCGGCCGCTACACGGAGCCCGAGGCCGTGAGACTCGCCAGACGCCTGACGAGACGCGGCATGGGCGTCGTGTGGGACTACGACGACGACGTCGTGCGGCCCGAACGGCGCCTCGGCTTCGACGGCATGGCGTCCGTCGTGGACGTGATCACGACGACCAACGAGGCGCTCGCCGAGCGCTACCGCGAGATGGGCGCGCGCACCGTGATCCCGGTCCCGAACTACATCACGCGCGCCTCGCTGGCCGCGCCCAAGCGCAAGCACGAGGGCACCGTGCTCGGCTACATAGGCTGGATCGACCACCAGGAGGACTGGGACGAGCTCGGGCTTCAGAGCATCGTCGAAGAGCTCGCGGACCTGCACCTCGACCTGCGCATAGAGAGCGTCGGGCCGATCGACCTGAGACTTCCGGGCGACATCTACCGCTCGCACGGCGCGCTGCGCTTCGAACAGCTGCCGCAGGCGATCGCCGGCTTCGACATCGCGATCGCCCCGCTCATAGACAAGCTCGGGAACGCGACCCGCTCGGACATCAAGCTGAAGGAGTATGCGATCGCGGGCGTCCCCTGGCTCGCCTCCGACTACGGACCCTACGTCGACTTCAGCGAGGAGCAGGGCGGCCGGCTCGTGCAGGACGACGGCTGGTTCGACGCGCTCAACGCTCTGCTGAGCGACGGCAAGGCGCGCAAGAAGCTCGGCAAGCGCGGGCAGAAGTGGGCGAAGGACCAGACGCTGGAAGCGAACGCCGGGGAGTGGGTCGACGCCTTCGAGCAGGCGATGGCGCTGGCGCAGGAGCGCAGCGGGGCGCTGAGCGGGTGAGTGCTTTCGCCCTCCGCTCGTCGCGAGCGACGAGCTCCGGGCGACGTCACATGGGCACGATGCGCGCGCCGCGCGGGCGCGGCTGGCAGCGCTCGCAGACGTAGGTGCCGCGCCCGGCGGCCAGCAGCTTGCGGATCGGGCCGCCGCAGCGCGGGCACGGCTCGCCCGCGCGGCGGTGCACGAGGAAGCGGTCCTGGAAGGAGCCGCGCGCGCCGTCGAGGCTGCGGAAGTCGTCGATCGTCGCGCCGCCCGAGTCGATCCCCTCCTGCAGCGCCTCGCGGACCGTGTCGCGCAGCAGGCTCCATTGCGCGCGCGTGACTCTGCGCGCCTCGCGCAGCGGATGCACCTTGGCGCGGTAGAGCGCCTCGTCGGCGTAGATGTTCCCGACCCCGGCGATGCGTCTCTGGTCCAGCAGGAACGCCTTGACGGGCGCACGCACGCCGCGCGCGAGCGCGTGCAGGTGCTCGCCCGTGAAGTCCTCGGAGAACGGCTCGACGCCCAGTCGCGCGCCGAGGTAGGCGTCGAGCGCCGGCTGCCCGGCGAGCAGCCAGCCGGTGCCGAAGCGGCGCGGGTCGACGAAGCTGAGCGTGTGCTCGTCGTCGAAGCCCATGATCGCGCGCGTGTAGGGCGCGCCCGGCTCGGCGTCGTAGAGCAGGTTGCCGGTCATGCGCAGGTGCATCAGCAGGAACAGCTCGTCCTCGAACGCGGCGATCAGGTACTTGCCGCGGCGCCCCAGCCGCTCGACGCGGCGGCCGACGAGCGGGCCGAGGACCTCGTTCGGCGAGAGCGGCGCGGTCCAGCGCGGGTCGCTGACGCGGTAGACGACGAGCATGCGGCCCTCCAGACGCGGCGCGAGCTGCCGGCGGACCGTCTCGACCTCGGGCAGCTCGGGCATGGCGGGAGCGTAGTCGCCCGCTGCGCCGGACCGGTTTCTTGACTGCGCGGGCGCCGGCGCAGAAGATGCCCCCGACAGGGCGGGACGACGACCGGGAGGCACGGCATGCCAGTACACGCGATCGACTGGATCGAGGCGAACGAGGACGCGCGGCGCAGCGCGCTGCGCGAGGCGGGGCTGGACGGCGACGCCGGCGCGATGCCGGACCTGGTGGCCGCGGATCCGACGCGGCTGCTGACCGCCGCGAAGGCGCTCGTGGTCGAGGCCGTGCGGCGAGACGCCCCGGCGGGGGTCGTCGAGCAGCTGATCGGGCCGGTGCGCCGGATGGCGGCCGGGGCGAGCACGCTCGGCGAGCACCGCTACGTGCTCGACGTGCTCGCGAGCATGCGCGGCCTGCGCGACGCCGGCGAGCTCGAGCCGGTGCTCGCCGAGGCGATCGCAAAGGCGCCCGACGACGGCAGCCGCCGGAAGCTCGAGCATGCGCTGGAGCGGGTCCGGCAGCCGCTCGACCGCGAGCAGGTGCGCTTCGCGCTCGACAAGGCGATGACGACGGAGCCGAATCCGGGCGGATCGTGCCTGGAGTGCTGCGCGCTCGCGTGCATCTTCTGCCTGGAGGTGTGCCTGCTCTGCTGCGCCGGCGGATGCGCGCTGTGCGCGTAGCCGCGCTCAGGGCGTGAACGCGCTGCCGGGGACGTCCGCGGCGTCGCGACCCGTGAGCCAGCGCACGACGCTCGCGCCGACGTCGGCCAGCGGCCCGTCGTGGCGGCGGCCGTCGTGGCCCGGGAAGACCGCCAGCAGCGGCGCGTGCTCGCGCGTGTGGTCGGTGCCGGGGTGCAGCGGGTCGCAGCCGTGGTCGGCGGTGAGGATCAGCAGGTCGCCGGGGCCGAGCAGCGCCCGCCAGCACGCGACGGCGGCGTCGATCTCGCGCAGCGCGGCGTGGAAGCCGTCGACGTCCTTGCGGTGCCCGTAGACCTGGTCGGTCTCGATCAGGTTCGTGAAGACCAGGCCGCCGTCGAGCCGCTCCAGCAGCGACGTCGTCGTCGCGATCGCCTCCGCGTTCGTCGCGCCGGGGTGCTCGGCGTCGATCCCCCTGCCGGCGAACAGCTGCGAGACCTTGCCGACCGCGTGCACCGGCACGCCCGCGGCCTGCAGCGCGTCGAGGTGGCTCGGCGACGGCGGCGCGAGCGCGAAGTCGCGGCGGCGGGGCGTGCGCTCGAAGGCGCCGGCCTCGCCGTCGAAGGGCCGGGCGATCACGCGCCCGACGGCGTGCTCGCCCTGCATCAGCTCGCGCACCTGCGCGCAGGTCGCGTACAGCTCCCCCACCGGCACCGCCGCCTCGTGCGCGGCGATCTGCAGCACCGAGTCCTGCGAGGTGTAGACGATCAGCGCTCCGTCGGCGAGCGCGCGCCCGCCGAAGCCCTCGATCGCCGAGAGGCCGTCGCTCGGGGCGTTGCACAGCACCGCCCGGCCCGCGATGCGCTCGACGGCCGCGACGATCTCCGCCGGGAAGCCGTCCGGGTAGGTCGGCGCCGGCTCGCGGGCGACGACGCCCATCAGCTCCCAATGCCCGCTCGTCGAGTCCTTGCCGGGGCCGAGCGCGTGCAGGCGGCCGTGGACGGCCGGCGCGGCGGCGGGCGGCACGCCGTCGAGCGGCAGGATCGAGCCGAGCCCGAGCGCCTGCAGCGTCGGCAGCCTCAGGCCGCCGGCAGCCTGGGCGAGGTGCCCGAGCGTGTTCGTGCCGGCGTCGCCGTAGTCGGCCGCGTCGGGCAGCGCGCCGACGCCGCAGGCGTCGAGCACGACGACCACCGCGCGACGACGTCTCATCCCACCCGCCCGCTCAGGCGGGCCGCTGGGCGGTCGCACGCGGGTGCGCCGCGAAGTACACGTCGCGCAGGCGCTCGGCGGAGAGATGGGTGTAGATCTGCGTCGTCGCGATGTCGGCGTGGCCGAGCATCTCCTGCAGCGCGCGCAGGTCGCAGCCGCCGGCCAGCAGGTGCGTTGCGAAGGTGTGGCGCAGCGTGTGCGGGCTCATCTTGTCGGCCAGGCCGGCGCTCTTCGCGTGGCGCTGGACGATCTTGTAGAGGCCCTGGCGCGTCAGCCCCTGCCCGCGCTGGTTGACGAAGACGTGCGTCTCGTCGCGCACGCCGACGAGCTGCGGGCGCCCGAGCGTGAGGTAGGCGATCAGCGCCGCGACGGCCTTGCTGCCGATCGGCACGAGCCGCTCCTTCGAGCCTTTTCCGTTCGCGCGCAGGATGCCCTCGTCGAGGTCCAGCTCGTCGAGCCTGATGCCGACGGCCTCGGAGGCGCGCAGCCCGCAGGCGTACATCAGCTCCAGCAGCGCGCGGTCGCGCAGCGCGGCCGGGCCGCCGCCGCTCGGCTGCGAGAGCAGCAGCGCGACCTCGTCGCGCGTGAGCACGTGCGGGAGGCGCTTGCCGCGCGGCGGGCCCTTCAGCTCGGCGGTCGGGTCGCGGTCGAGAATCTCCTCGCGGCGCAGGTGGCGGTAGAACGAGCGCAGGCACGCGACCTTGCGCTGGATCGTCGTCGCGGCGGCCGGCGCCCGTCCGGCGCCGCCCTCGGCAAGCCCGGAGACGAACGCGGCGAGGTCGGTGTGGCGCACGGTCAGCGCGTCCTTGCCGTGCTCCTGGAGCCAGGCGCCGTACTGCAGCAGGTCGGAGCGGTACGCCTCCAGCGTGTTGCGGCTGAGGCCGCGCTCGAGCTCGAGGTAGGCGATGAAGTCCAGCACCAGCTCCTCGTGGGCGCTGGCGCGCAGCGATGCGAACGCGGTCGTCGACATGTCCGCAGGCCTGATTCGGCCCGCAAGGCCCGGCTCCTGCCGTCAGCCTTCGCGACGGGCGCGCAGCAACAACAGGCCCACCAGCGACTTCGCGTCCGTGCACTCGGCGATCGCGTCGTCGAGCCGCTCCAGCGGCCAGGCGAGGATCTCGATCCGCTCGTCCTCGTCGACCGGCGGGCGCTCGACGTCGCGCAGCCCGGTGGCGAGGAAGACGTGGATGCGCTCGTCGGTGAAGCCGGGGCTGGTGTAGATCGCCTTCAGGTGCTCCCACTGCTCCGCCGCCTTGCCGATCTCCTCGGCCAGCTCGCGCTCGGCGGCCGCGCGCGGGTCCTCACCCTCGACGTCGAGCTTGCCGGCGGGGACCTCCAGCAGCGCGGCCTCGCCGCAGATCTCGCGCGGCTGGCGCACGAGCCAGACGTGCTCGTCGTCGATCGCGACGATCGCGACCGCGCCCGGGTGGGCGACGTTCTCGCGCGTCACCTCCTTCCCGTCCGCGTGGCGGTAGCGCTCGACCCGCACGGTGCCGATGTGACCGGACCAGATCTCCTCGCTGCCGACCTGCTCGAACGCGCTCACGACGCCTGCTCCTGCGCGGCGCCGACCTGCTCGGCGAGCACCCCGCCGGCGGCGAGCGCGGACGCGAAGAAGAGGCGGTCCTCGTCGAGCGTGCGGCCCATCGTGCGCGTCGGCAGACCGCTCGCACGGTAGCCCTCGACGTCGATCGCGGCCGGGACGACCTCGTGGCCGGCGGCGCGCGCGGCGTCGAGCGCCGGGCCGATGCCGTCCATCTCCGCGAACAGCGCCACCCCCGGCGGGACCGCCAGCGTCACGGGCGCAAGCAGCAGCTCCAGGACCGTGCGGGTGTGGTGCGAGAGGCCGCGGTGGCGCTCGCGCGGGTCGCCCGAGGACATGCGCGCCGTGAGCACCGTCGGGCAGCCGAGCGCGAGCGCGGCGTGCGCGGTGTCGAGCGCGACGATCCCGCCATGCCCGAGCGCCGAGCCGGAGCCGAGGATCCCCGGCCCCGGGCCGGCGAGCGCGACGTCCCACCGCTCCTCGGCGAGCCCGTCGTGCAGCGCGCCCGCCGTCGTGATCGCCTCCTGCCCGCCGCCGTAGGCCGGGCCGGCCGTCGTGTGGCCGGCCAGCAGGCCGCGGTGCAGCAGCTGGCGGACGGTGTCGGACATGCCGCCGGGCAGCGCGCCGCCGGCCGTCTGCACGTAGCCGACGCGCAGGCCCGAGCGCGCCTGCGCGAGCGCCCACGCGACCGGAGCGAGCTGCCCGTGCAGCTGGAAGACGCCGACGGGCCGCCCGAGCGGGAGCTGCAGCTCGCGGCCCTCGGCCGGCAGCACCGCGTGCTGGAGCGAGCTGTAGTTGAGCTTCATCACGTGCGCGCCGGGCATCCCGCGGCCGTCGAGGCCGCGGCTGAGATTGACATGGACGACGTCGAAGCCGCCCGAGCCGAGCCCGAGCTCGCGCGCCTCGACGTTGACGACGACGTCGTCGCCGGCATGGCACTCGCCGACGAGCGCCGTGTCGGCACAGGCCGGGCGCCGCTCCCCCGCGATCTCGACCTCGAGTCGCTGCCACGGCTCGGGTGCCTCGGCCGTCACGACGATCCCGCGCCGCAGCCTCAGCACGCCGCCACCTCGGCGGGCAGCGCGAGCGCGACGTCCAGCATCCCCTCCAGCGCGGCGACGGAGACGGACTCGTCGGGCTGGTGGTTGCGCTCGGTCCCGTTCGCGAGGTTCGTGCAGGGGAAGCCGGCCGCCTCCAGCACGTTCGCGTCCGAGCCGCCGCCGGTGACGATGTGCTGCGGCGCGTAGCCGCACGCGCGCAGCGCGGCCTCGGCGGCCTGAACCTGCGGCGCGGTCGCTCTCGTGCGGTAGCCGTGGAAGAGCCGCGAGACGTTCACGTCGAGGTCGCACTCGGCGGCGTTCGCGCCGTCGGTCAGGTGGTCCACCAGCTCGCGCACGAGCGCTTCGACCTTCGTCTCGTCGAGGCTGCGCACCTCGGCCTCGACGCGGCAGCGCTCCGGCACGACGTTGATGCCCGTGCCGCCGGCGATCGTGCCGACGTTCGCGGTCGTCTCCTCGTCGAGGCGCCCGAGCGGCATCGCGGCGATCGCGCGCGCGGCGGCGACGATCGCGTTGCGGCCGTCCTGCGGGCGGATGCCGGCGTGCGCGGCCACCCCCTGCAGCTCGGCGACGATGCGGTGGTAGTACGGCGAGGCGAGCACGATCTCGCCGATCGGCGACGCGTGGTCGAAGACGTAGCCGAAGCGGCTGCGCAGGCGCGCTGCGTCGAACGCCTTGGCGCCTGCCAGCGCGTACTCCTCGCACACCGTGAACAGCAGCTCGACGGGCACGGGCGGCGGCTCGTTAGCCCAGCGCCGGGCGGCCTGCAGCATCACCGCGACAGCCGCCTTGTTGTCGGCGCCGAGGATCGCGTCGTGGCGGTTTCGCCATACGGCGTCGTCGCAGATCGGCTCGACCGGCCCGGTCAACGGGACGGTGTCGAGGTGCGCGCACAGCAGCACGCCGCCGTCGAGCGCGCCGTCGGCGGCTGGCAGGCACGCCAGCAGATTCCCGGCGTCGGAGCCGGCGGCCGCCCCGGCGTCGTCCTCCTCGACGGCAAGGCCCAGCGCGCGCAGCTCGGCGCTGACGCGATCCGCGCACGCACGCTCGCGGCCGTACGGCGACTCGATCGCGCACAGCGCCGCGAACAGCTCGCCGAGCGCCCGCCGCTCCCCCGCGTCCGCGCGCTGCACGCTCACGAAGCGACCTCGCGCGCGACGGTCCTAGGCCGTCGTCGCGCGCGACGAGACGGTCGGCTCGCCGTCGGCGGCCGACGCCGTGGCGTGATCGAGCGCCGCGCGCACGAAGCCGCGGAACAGGGGCGCCGGCTTGTCCGGGCGCGACTTGAACTCGGGGTGGTACTGCGAGGCGACGAAGAACGGGTGCTCGCTCGCTGGCAGCTCGACCGCCTCCACCAGCTGGTCGTCGGGCGACGTCCCCGAGCACACCAGCCCGGCTGCCTCGATGCGGCGGCGCAGGTGGTTGTTGACCTCGTAGCGATGGCGGTGGCGCTCGTAGATGACGGCCTCGCCGTAGAGCTCGCGCACGCGCGTGTCCTCGTGCAGCTTCACCGGGTCGGCGCCGAGGCGCATCGTGCCGCCGAGGTCCGAGATCTCCTTCTGCTCGGGCAGCAGGTCGATCACCGGCCACGGCGTCTCGGGGTCGAACTCGGTCGAGTTGGCGCCCTCCATCCCGACGACGTGGCGCGCGTACTCGGCGACCGCGACCTGCATCCCGAGGCAGATGCCGAGGTACGGGATCCCCTGCTCGCGCGCGACCCGCGCAGCGGCGATCTTGCCCTCGATCCCGCGCCCGCCGAAGCCGCCGGGGATCAGGATCCCGTCGGCGCCGGCCAGCCGCTCGGCCGCGCGCTCGTTCTCGAGCTGCTCGGAGTCGATCCAGTCGACCTCGACCTTGCCGCCGTGCTCGATGCCGGCGTGGCGCAGCGACTCGACGACCGACAGGTAGGCGTCCTCGAGCTTCACGTACTTGCCGACGAGCGCGATTCTCACGGGCTGCGTGGCCTGCGCGGCGCGCTCGGTTATCGACTCCCACTCCGTCAGGTCGGGCGCGGGGGCCTCCATGCGGAAGTGGTCCAGCACGAAGTCGTCGACCTGCTGGTCGCGGTAGTTGAGCGGCACCTTGTAGATGTCGTCGACGTCGGAGGCGGAGACGATCGCCTCGACCGGCAGGCTCGCGAACAGCGCAATCTTTCTGCGGATGTCCGTCGACAGGCGTTCCTCGGAGCGGCACATCAGCATGTCGGGCGCGATGCCGATGCGGCGCAGCTCGTTGACGGAGTGCTGCGTCGGCTTCGTCTTCAGCTCGCCGGCATGGCCGATGTACGGAACGAGCGTGAGGTGGATGAACATGCAGTTGCGCCGGCCGACGTCGACCGGGAACTGGCGGATCGCCTCCAGGAACGGCAGCGACTCGATGTCGCCGACGGTGCCGCCGATCTCTGTGATCACGACGTCGACGTCGCTCGCGTCGGCGACGAGCTTGATGCGGTGCTTGATCTCGTCGGTGATGTGCGGGACGACCTGCACGGTGCCGCCGAGGTAGTCGCCGCGGCGCTCGCGGCGGATCACCGCGTCGTAGATGCCGCCGGCCGTCACGTTGGAGCCGCGGCGCGTGTTGGAGGACGTGAAGCGCTCGTAGTGCCCGAGGTCGAGGTCGGTCTCGGCGCCGTCCTCGGTGACGAAGACCTCGCCGTGCTGGTAGGGCGACATCGTGCCGGGGTCGACGTTGATGTAGGGATCCAGCTTCTGCAGCTGGACCGTCATCCCGCGCGCGACGAGCAGCCGCCCGATCGACGCGGCGGCGATCCCCTTCCCCAGCGAGGACACGACGCCCCCCGTCACGAAGATGAAGCGGGTCGTGCCGTTCGTAGGGGCGTCAGGCATGCGGCTCATTCCTTCCGATCGAGTCTATCTGCCGCAGCAGCGGCGTACGTTCGATGAGTGCAGAGAGCGAGCGAAACTCGCCGTAGACGGTCAGTGCGAGGACGACGGCGAGAGCGATCAGCTGGCCGGTCGTGTCGAAGGCGTAGATGAGCCAGAGGCCGGCGACGGCGCCGATCATGTTGGCGCCGACGTCGCCGAGCATCGTGCGCTCGCGGAGGTCGTAGAAGCCGACGACGAGGATCGGCGCGGCGAGCGGGCCGATGGCCCACAGCTCGGGCTCGAACCCATCGCGGCCGTCCCACGCCACGAGCGACAGCAGCACGCCGAGCAGCAGGAACGCCTTCGCGGAGCGTCCGGGCCGCAGGTCGAGCAGGTTGAAGAGGTTCGTCGTCAGCACCAGCAGGGCGACGGCGAGCAGGTAGTCGCCGACGCCGTCCACGAGGCCGATGCCGTCGAGTGTGTAGAACGCGAGTGCAAGCGACCCGACCGCCTTCAGAGCTCCGGTGCTGAAGGCGCCGGCCAGGACCGCTCTGCCGTGTCCGCGCCAGCCGCGCGGAGTGCCGGCGAGCAGGTCGTCGATCAGGCCGAGCAGTGCCACGCCGAGCGGATAGGTCAGGCCGATCGTGGGCGCGACGTCGGACGGGCCGAACTGTGCGACCGTGATGAGCGCGGAGTAGACGCCGAGCGCCAGCACCCCCGCCGCCACGATCGCGATCCCGCCCGGGAACGGCAACCGCGCCCCTCGGTAGTTCTCGCGCACGAACCCCTCCGCCTGCAGGTGCCGCAGGATCGGCGGCGTCAGCAGGAGCGCCGCGGCGAGCGCGACGAGCGTGGGAAGGGCGTGCACCCCGGCACCGTAGCCGCGGGCGCGGACGGCGGCGGGCGCGCTCCCGCGCTACTGCAGCAGCGGCGGGAGCCGGCCGCCGTCGGCGGTCGCCTTGACGCCGAAGCTGCCGCGCTGCCCGGCGAGCGCGAACACGACGGCCGCGCGGCCGATCGGGTCGTCGAGGTCGTCGACGCTGGAGAGCTCGTGGTCCTTGAACCACTCGACCTGCGAGACCTCGGCGTCGCTCGTCTCGACGCCCACCACCGGGACGTCGCGCGCGCGCAGGCCGCGCACGAGCCCGTCCTCGAACGCGTCGACGGCGTCCGCCTCGTCGCCGTCGAGCTGCGGCGTGTTGCGCACGACGACGACCCCGTCGGCGCCGTCGAGCGCGCCGCTGCCCTGCCGCAGCAGGTCGCGCCGCACCGCGCGCAGCAGCCGGCCGCCGTGCGTGAACTGGATCCCGACGCGCGTCGCGAACGGGTGCAGCAGGTCCGGGTCCTCGGCGAGCCGTTCGTAGCGCGTCCCGTGCGCGGCGGCGGCCAGCTCCTCGAGCTGCAGCGGCTCGCGGATCACGGACACCGACGTCAGCTTTCCGCCGGAGCCCTGCAGGGCGTCCTTCGTGAGGTTCCACATGCGGTCGGAGGGACCGCCCAGCTCGACCAGCGCGATCCGCCGGCCTTCGAGCCGTCCGCCGACGAGCGCGGGGTACGCGTCGCGCTCGAACGCCTGGCGCTCGACGAGCTGCTCCCGCGCGTCGTCGCGCTCGGCCTGCGCGTCGCGCACGTCGCCGCGCAATGAGGCGCGCACGTCCTTCTCCGCGCTCGAGACGAGCCCCTTGTCGCCGATCGCGACGCCGAGCAGCAGGCCGATCGCCAGCGACAGGAAGACGGCGACGAGCGACAGGGCGTGGTAGCGGAAGTTCAGCATGCGGGAAGCGTGTCAGACGGGGTTTGCGCGGGCCTAAGCGTCGATGCCGAGCAGCACCTGCAGCTTGAGCCACAGGAGGTCGGCGACGTCCTTCAGGCCCGGCGTCAGCAGCACGACCGCGATCAGCACGAGCACGCCGGTCAGCGCGAGCAGGCCGATCGGCGCGATCCCCGGGCGCGGGCGGTAGAGGCGGCTCACGCCCTTCGCGTCGACGAGGATCTCCCCCACCCGCAGGCGCGTGAGGAACGTCGAGGCCATGCCGCGGCGGTTCTTGTCGAGGAACTCCACGAGGTTGAAGTGCGAGCCGACCGAGACGAGCAGCTCCGCGCCCTTCTCGGCGGCGATCAGCATCGCGATGTCCTGGCTCGTGCCGGGCGCGGGGACGATCTTGTGCTCGAGTCTCAGCTGCTCCAGGTACTCGCGGCCGGGCGCGCGGCCGTCGGGGTAGGCGTGCACGACGAGCTCCGCCCCGCAGCGCAGCGTCGCCTCCGCCGCGGAGTCCATGTCGCCGACGATCATGTGCGGCTTGAAGCCTTCCTGCAGCAGCGCGTCGGCGCCGCCGTCGACCCCGACGAGGACCGGCCGCAGGTCGCGGATGTAGGGGCGCAGCGCCTTGATGTCGCGCTTGTGGTCGACCCCGCGCACGACGATCAGCACCGGGCGATCGCGGAAGTCGGTGTCGAAGCGCGGCAGGTCGATGCGCCCGGCGAGCAGGTCGCGCTCCTCCAGCATGTACTGGATCGTGTTGTGGGCGAACGCCTCGAGCGCCTCGCCGATCTCCGCGCGGCGCTGGTCGGTGTCGGCCTGCACGCGCTCGGCTTCGAGCAGCTCGCCGACCGCGACGAGCTTGTCGCGACACCACACCTCGCCGTCCCTGAGGACGACCGGATCGCCGTCGTGGAGGCGCTTGAACAGGGCGTCGTCTCTTACGTCGACCAGCTGGATGCCGGCCTGCGCGACCAGCAGCGGGCCCATGTTCGGGTAGCTGCCGGTGGATGACGGCGAGCAGTTGACGACGCCGACGACCCCGCACGCAACGAGATCTTCACCGGAGACGCGATCGAGGTCGCGATGATCGATGATCGCCACGTCGCCGGGCCGCAGGCGCTTGACGAGATGCTTCGTGCGCTTGCCGAGCCGCGCGACGCCCGCCGCCTCGCGGGTGCCCGTTGTGGCCGAAGTTGAGGGAGTCACTGCCACGAGGGCAGTCAAGTCTACGGACCGTCGTGGCCGTCAAGCGGCCTTGAGCAGCTCTCTCGCGTGGCGGCGGGCCGCTCTGTCCGTCTCGTCGGCGCCGAGCATGCGCACGAGCTCGGCGACGACGCTGTCTCTGCGGAGCGCGGCGACGGTCGTCGTGGCGGTCTCGCCGGACCCGTCCTTGGCGATGCGGAAGTGGCGGTCGGCGTGGGCGGCGACCTGCGGCAGGTGCGTGATGCAGAGCACCTGGCGCTCGGCCGCGAGCGCGTGCAGCTGCGCGCCGACGGCGTTGGCCGTGCGGCCGCCGATGCCGGCGTCGACCTCGTCGAACACGAGCAGCCTGGCGGCGGACTCGACGTCGGCGTTTGCCACCCCGAGCAGCGCCAGCATCACGCGCGAGAGCTCGCCGCCGGAGGCGACCTCGCGCAGCGGGCCGGCCGGCACGCCCGGGTTGGCGGCGATCAGCAGCTCGACCGCGTCGGCGCCGCTCGGGCCGGGCTCCTCGCGCGGCGCGATCTCGACCTCGAAGCGCGCATCCGGCATCGCCAGCTCGGCGAGCCGCGCGCGCACCGCCTCGGCGAGCGCGGGCGCGGCCGCGGCGCGCGCGTCGTGCAGCTCGACGGCGGCCGCGGCCAGTCGCTCGCGCGCGGCGGCGAGCGCCGCCGTCGTCTCCTGCAGCGCGGCCTCGGCGCCGGTCAGCTCGTCGCGGCGGGCGCGGCACCGCTCCGCGTGGGCGAGCACCGCCGCGATCGTGCCGCCGTGCTTGCGCTCCAGCCGCCCGAACGCCTCCAGCCGCTGCTCGACCTCCTCCAGCCGACCGGGCTCGCCCTCGGCGCCGTCGAGATAGCGGTGCAGCTCGGCGGCGACGTCGTCGGCCTCGATCGCGAGCGCGCGCAGGCGCTCGGCGAGCGCGTCCAGCTGCGGGTCGACGCCCGCGACAGGGTCGAACTGACGGCCGGCGGCGGCGAGCAGCTCGCTCGCGCCGCCCTCCGCGCTCTCCGGGGCCAGCGCCTCCGCACCTCCGGCGGCCGCGGCGCGCAGCGCCTCGAGATGGCGCAGCCGCTCGCGCTCGGCGCTCAGCTCCGCCTGCTCGCCGGCGCTCGGCGCCGCCTCCTCGATCTCGCGCAGCTCGAACTCGAGCAGGTCGAGCTCGCGCTCGCGCGCGCCGTCGAGCGCGCCCAGCTCCTCCGCACGGCGCGTGCACGCCCGCACCTCCGCGTGCGCGGCCGCGGCGGCGCTGCGCCGCGCGCGCTGCTCGGCCCCGCAGAAGCCGTCGAGCACCTCCAGCTGCGCGGAGGCCAGCATCAGCCGGCGGTGCTCGTGCTGGCCGTAGAAGGCGAGCAGCTCGCCGCCGATCTCGCGCAGGTCGCCGACGGTCGCCGCGCGGCCGCCGAGGTAGGCGCGTGTGCGCCCGTCGGCCCACACGCGCCGCGCGAGCACCAGCTCGTCGGCGTCCGCCGACAGCCGCTCGCCGAGCAGCTCGCGCACGCGCACGTCGAGTCCGAAGATCCCCTCGACGTATGCCTCCTCGGCCCCCGGCCGCACGATCCCGCTGCGCGCTCTGCCGCCCAGCAGCAGGTCGAGCGCGTGCGCGAGCATCGTCTTGCCCGCGCCCGTCTCGCCCGTGAGCACGTTGAGTCCCGGCCCGAGCCGCAGCTCGGCGCGCTCGATCAGCAGCAGGTTCTCCACTCGCAGCTCGTGAAGCATGCGAACAAGTGTTCTGCTCCGGCCGGACGGATCCTGCCGAGCTCGACTACACGCCGCTGGCCATGCGCCCGAACTTCTCGCGCAGCCGGTGGTAGAAGCTCGCGCCCGGCGTCTGCGCCAGCGTGCCCACGCCGTCGACGAAGCGCGCGCTGACGCGGCCGTCCGGCGGCAGTTCGTGGACCGGCCGGCCGTCGACGCTGACGTCGACCGGCTCCTCCCGGGAGCGGTTGCGCACCGCGATCGGGTCGCGCGGCGCGACGACGAGCGCGCGCGCGGTCAGCGAGTGCGGCGCGATGAACGAGACGGCGAGCCCCTCCACGCCCCACGCCATCACGGGCCCGCCGTTGGCGAGGTTGTAGCCGGTGGAGCCGGCCGGCGTGGCGATCACGAGGCCGTCGCAGCGCACGCGCCCGACCTCCTCGTCGGCGACGCCGATCGCGAGGTCGGCGACGCGCAGGCCCTGCTGGCGGTGGAAGGACACGTCGTTCATCGCGAGCCATCTCTGCTCGCCGACCGTGACCTCGATCCCCGGCAGCGTCAGCATGTCGAACTCGCCGCGCAGCGCGCGCTCGATCCCGGCGACGATCCCGTCTGGGTCGATCGTCGCGAGGAAGCCGACCTCGCCGAAGTTCACCCCGAAGACGGGCACGCCGGTGTTGGCGTGCACGCGCAGGCCGTGCAGGATCGTGCCGTCGCCGCCGAGGGCGATGCACAGCTCGGCGTCGTCGGGGGCCTGGGCGTCGAGCAGCAGCCCGTCGCCCGGCGCGAGGCCGTGCTTGGCGGTCTCCTCGGGCGAGAAGGCGAGCGTCCAGCCGGCCTTGCGCGCGAGCTCGATCAGCTGCGCGAGCGCCCGGTGCGTCTCGGCGGGGCGGCGGTGCGTGAAGACGGTCGCGACCTTGCTCACGGCTCGACCTCCCGCGCGGCCGCTTCGAGGTCCTCGGCCGCGCCGGCGCGGCCGGCCTCGGCGAGCCAGGCGAAGCTCTCGCGGTTGCCCTTCGGGCCCGGCAGGCCCGAGGAGGCGAAGGCGAGGACGGCGGCGCCCAGCCCGCGCGCCGCGGCTCCGGCGGCGACGAGCGCGTCGCGGCGGTCGCCGGCGTCGCGCACGACGCCGCCCTTGCCGACCCGCTCGCGGCCGACCTCGAACTGCGGCTTGACGAGCGCCAGCACGTCGAAGCTCGGCGCCGTCGCCGCCAGCACGGCCGGCAGCACCTTCGCCAGCGAGATGAACGACACGTCGATCACGACGAGGTCGGGCGCGTAGGGCAGCTCCGCGGGATCCAGCGCCCGCGCGTTGCGGCGCTCCAGCACGGTGACCCGCTCGTCGTTGCGGATCCGCCAGCTCAGCTCGCCGTAGGCGACGTCGAGCGCGACCACGTGCGCGGCCCCGCGCTGCAGCAGGCAGTCCGTGAAGCCGCCGGTGGAGGCGCCGACGTCGAGCGCGCGCCGGCCGGCGACGTCGAGCCCGAACGCGTCGAGCGCGTTCGCGAGCTTGCGGCCCCCGCGCGAGACGAACTCGTCCTCGGCCGTCACCGCCACGAGCACGTCGTCGGACACCAGCTGGCCGGGCTTGTCGGCGCGGCGCCGCTCGTCGCCGAGCAGCACCTCGCCGGCGAGCACCGAGGCGGCCGCGCGCGAGCGCGAGGCGAAGACGCCCCGTTCCGCGAGCAGCGTGTCGAGCCTGACCTTGGTCGTCATCGCGCGCGAAACGCTACCGGCAGCAGCCAAATCGGCGTGCATGTGAGGCACCACAAGGCTCTGTGAGGCAGCTCACACACAAAGTCCGCACAAGCGCGCACCATGGTTAGCGCAATGACCGCCCTCCGGCCCATCTCCCTCCCTCTCCACGGCGCCTTCGAGCTGCCGATCGGCGTGCTCGCGCTGGTCGCTCCGTTCGCGCTGGGCTTCGGGCTGGCCGGCACGGTTGTCTCGGTCCTGATCGGCGTGTGCATCGTCGGCCTCGCGCTCGACGCCGCGCAGCAGCCCGCTCAGGTCTCCGCCCATCAGGCGTTCGACTACGGGATCGCATTCGCGGCTGTGCTCGTCGCCGTCCCGCTCGCGCTCGCCGACGACGTCGCCGCTGCGCTGTTCCTCGGGGCCGCCGGCGTCGCGCAGCTCGCGCTCTACGCCGGCACCCGCTACTCCACGCGGGCCTCATAAAGCTTCCCCCACCGATCACAGCAACACCACATAGACACATCTCTCCTCCCGGGAACGGCTCGCTTCGGCGGGCCGTTCCTTTTAAGCGGCGCCGACCGCCCGGTCGGCTGGACGTCCGTCCGAACCTAGGCGCGCCCGCTCGTGAACGTCCCCCAGCCGACCGATGGACCACGCAGTGGCCATCCCGCGCTCTCTTCGCACGCTCCTCCTCGTCCTCGCCGCATCGCTGCTCGCGCCCGCCCTCGCGGCGGCCGCCGACGGCACCGTGCAGCTGTCCTCCGACGCCTACAGCGTCCAGGAGAGCGCCGGGGCGGCGACGATCACCGTCGCGCGCAGCGACGCCTCCGGCCACGGCGAGGTGCGCTACGGCGTCTGGTACGACCAGTCCGCGCAGCCGAACCTCGAGTACGAGCCGGTCTCCGGCCGCGTCGACTTCGAGGACGGCCAGAGCGAGGCGACGTTCCAGATCCCGATCCACGACGACGGCGACGTGGAGGGCGACGAGACGGTCAAGCTCGGGATCTACGGCGCCTACCCGATGCGAGTCGTCGACCCGCAGCGCGCGCGCCTGACGATCGTCGACGACGACAGCGTCGCGAGCGACCGCGATCCGCTCAACCCGCTCGGCCTGCCCGTCGCGCCGACGAACGGCAACCCGCTGCAGGGCGCGCGCTTCTTCGTCGACGAGGAGTGGGGCCTCGCGAACCGCGTGGCGCACGCGCTCAAGCACCGCTCGCCGGCGACGTCCGCCAAGCTGCGCACGATCGCCGACCAGCCGGAGACGAAGCGCTTCGGCACCTGGACCGCCAACCCGCGGCACGAGATCGCGACCTTCCTGCAGCGCGCGCACGCGACCGACGCGGACGCCGTGCCGCTGCTCAGCACCTACCGCCTCAAGCACCTGCAGTGCGGGCACGTGTCCGACTCGCCGGCCGAGGCCGACGCCTACAAGCGCTGGTACCAGGACTTCGCGGCCGGGATCGGCAACCACCGCGTCGTCCTCTTCTACGAGATCGACGCGCTGATCACCGCCCCGTGCCTGTCGCACACCGGCCTCAAGGTCCGCATCGACGAGCTGCGCTCGGCGATCGCGACGCTGTCGGCGCTCCCCCACGCGATCGTCTACGTCGACGCCGGCGCGGCCGACGCGCACAGCCACGACTTCATGGCGCGGATGCTGAGATGGGTCGGCGTCGAGCGCATCCAGGGCTTCTTCACGAACTCGACGCACCAGGACTGGACGAGCAGGGAGATCCGCTACGCGCGCTGGCTCGTGAAGCGGCTCGGCGGCGGCCCGCACTACGTGATCAACACCGCCGCCAACGGGCGCGGGCCGCTGATCCCCAAGAGCCGCGTGGCGCACGGCAACTCGTTCCGCTGCAACGCCCCGGGACGCGGCCTCGGGCCGAGACCGACCTCCGACGTGCCGGCGAGGTACCGCCATCTCGACGGCCTCTTCTGGATCGGCAACCCGGGCCGCTCGGCCGGCAGCTGCGCCCACTCGGCGGACGCCCCGCCGACCGGCTCGTTCTGGGTCGACTACGCGCTCGAGCTGATCAGGAACGCCGACTTCCGCATCACGTAGCGCTCAGCGCGTGCATGTAGCTGCGACCTGCGGGTAGGTCCAGGTTGAGAGACGGGACGAACGAAGGAGGCCGTCCGTCCGATGCTCCGACGCTGCTTCATCGCACTCGCCCTGCTGCTCCTCGTGCCCGCCGGCGCGCTCGCCGCCGACGGTGCCGTGCGTCTGGGCGCGATCAGCGGCGAGCGCGACCTCGTCAATCCGCTCGGGCTGGAGCCCCCGCCCCCGCCCGGGAACCCGCTGCTCGGCGCGACGCTGTTCACGAACCCCGGGCAGAACCTCGCCGGGACGGTCATCCGACAGATCCGGCATCGTCGGCCCGACGCCGCGCAGCTGCTGCAGACGATCGCCGACCAGCCCGAGACGAAGCGCTTCGGCGCCTTCAACGACCAGCCGGGCGCGGCCGTGGCGCAGTACCTCGCGCAGGCCGATGCGGCGCTGCCCGGGTCGGTGCCGCTGATCGCCACGTACCGGTTGAAGCACGTCAGCTGCGGCGGCTACGGCGACACGCGCGCGGAGGCCGACCGCTATCGCAAGTGGTACGAGAAGTTCGCCCAGGGGCTCGGGAACCACCGCGCGATCGTCTTCATGGAGATCGACGCGCTGATCACGATGCGGTGCCTCTCGCGCCACGGCGAGCGCGTCCGCACCGCCGAGCTGCGCAGCGCGATCGCCTCGATGGCGACCGTGCCGCGCGCCGTCGTGTACGTCGACGCTGGCGCCGCCGACGCGCACAACCCGCGCTACATCGCGGCGCGCCTGAAGCGCATCGGCGTCGGGCGGATCCAGGGCTTCTTCACGAACTCGACGCACCAGGACTGGACGCTGCGCGAGATCGAGTACGGCCGTCGCCTCGTCAAGCGGCTCGGCGGCAGACCGCACTTCGTCGTCAACACGGCGACGAACGGCCGCGGGCCGCTGCGCCCCAGAGACCGCGTCGCCCACGGCAACACGTTCCACTGCAACCCGCCGGGCGCCGGCCTCGGGCCGAGACCGACGACCGCCCCGCCGGACGCGTTCCGCCATCTCGACGGGCTCTTCTGGATCGGCAACCCCGGCCGCTCCGCCGGCGAGTGCAGCAAGACACCGGACCCGCCGCCGACCGGGACGTTCTGGGTCGATTACGCGGTTGCGCTGATCCGGCATGCCGACTTCCGGATCAGGTGAGTGGGTGGACAGCTCATATTAGCTCGATGTTCGGCCTCGCCGATTCGCCGTTCACAGTGACGGTTCCGGTGCCGCTCAGACGACCGGAGAACAGAGAGCAGAAGGCTTCACCCGTGAGGGGTATCGTGAATTCTTCGAGCGCTCTGACGGTGATCAGATTCACGCCCGCTGCGGCTGGGGTGGTGTTCAGGAGGAAACCGCCGGGATTGGCTTCGCTGGTGAGCAGTAGGCATCTCAAGGAGCCAGTGGGTCTTATGTGGAACGCCCCCCGCCACGTGAACCATGTGAAGCCCAATATGTTGGGTAGCGTTCCAGTCCACGAAGACCAGGCAAAGCGCCATGGCAGGGTTTCCGATAGGACGCCCACGGTGCCGCCGGTGCATGTGCCCACGGCCGCTCTCGGAATGCGTCCGAGGACCAAGCCTCTTGTCTTGGCATAGGTCTGTGAATCGAACGTGCCTTCCAACGTGACGCCGCAGCTAACACTGGCGCCTCCTGCTTCGAACGTCAGCGACGACCAAGCCGTTCTGATCCCTCTGGTCCAGTTGTTAAGCCTGATTCTGTTCGCCGTGGCGACGCTGGCCGCGAGAGCCATCGTCACTGTCAAGGCGATCAATGGCAGAAGCAGCAGGCGTCTGACCTGTCCCATGCCGTCCCCCTAACCCTTTTGAGGCCCTGCCGAGCCCGACTCAGCAGGCGCGTCACACTATTGTAACTTCCGGTGCAACAGATCAGGCGCTGACGCGGTGCGGCGTCGCGAGGCGCTGGAGGATCCGCTCGGCGATGCGCTCGCCGGTGAAGCCGACCTCCTCGTGCAGCAGCTTCGGCGCGCCGTGGGCGACGAAGCGGTCGGGGAGGCCGACGCGCAGGATCCGCGAGGGCAGGCCGGCGTCGGAGAGCGTCTCCCACACGGCCGAGCCGAAGCCGCCGGCGAGCACGCCCTCCTCGACCGTCACGAGCAGCTCGTGCTCGGCCATCAGCTGGGCGACGAGGCCCGCGTCGAGCGGCTTTGCGAAGCGCGCGTCGGCGACGGTCGCCTCGATCCCGTGCTCGCGCAGCAGGTCGGCCGCCGCGAGCGCCTTGCCGACGCCGCTGCCGTAGCCGAGCAGCGCGACCTTGCCGCCGGTGCCGGCGCGCAGGATCTCCCCGCTGCCGATCGGCAGCGCGCGCGGCTCCTCCGGCAGCGCGACGCCGACCGCCTCGCCGCGCGGGTAGCGCAGCGCGACCGGGCCGTGGTGAACGAGCGCCGTGCGCAGCATGTGCACGAGCATCGCCTCGTCGCGCGGGGCCATCAGCACGATGTTCGGCAGCGGCCGCAGGTAGGCGATGTCGAACGCGCCGTGGTGCGTGGGGCCGTCGTCGCCGACGAGCCCGGCGCGGTCCATCGCGAGCACGACGTCGAGTCTCTGCAGGCAGACGTCGTGGACGATCTGGTCGAACGCGCGCTGCAGGAACGTCGAGTAGATCGCCGCCACCGGCTTCGCGCCCTGCAGGGCGAGCCCGGAGGCGAACAGCAGCGCCTGCTGCTCGGCGATGCCGACGTCGAAGTAGCGGTCCGGCAGCGCCTTCTGGAGGATGTCGAGCCCGGTGCCGGTGTTCATCGCGGCGGTGATCCCGAGGACTCGCTCGTCACGCTCGCACTCGCGCACGAGCGCCTCGCCGAAGACCTTCGTGTACTGCGGCGGGGCGGGCTTCGAGACGGCGCCGATGGCGGGCTTCGCCGCGGGCGCCGGCGCGCCGTTCGCGATCGACTTCGGCTTCGCGGCGTGCCACTTCTCCATTCCCTCCAGGCCGCCGTCCTCGGCCGGCGCGAAGCCCTTGCCCTTGACCGTCGCGATGTGCACGACGACCGGGCGGTCGGCGGCGAGCGCCTCGCGCAGCGCCTCGCGCAGATGCGGCACGTCGTGGCCGTCGACGACGCCCATGTAGGCCCAGTCGAGCTCCTCCCAGAAGAGCCCCGGCGCCCAGAACGCCTTGATCGACTCCTTCAGCTGCGGGCCGAGCCGCTCGAAGCGCGCGCCGAGGCCGGCGGGCAGCTTCGTCAGGCCGCCCTCCACGCCCTCGCGCGCGTGCCACCACTTCGGGTTCAGGCGCACGCGGTTGAAGTAGCGCGAGAGCGCGCCGACGTTGGGCGCGATCGACATCCCGTTGTCGTTCAGCACGACGACGATCGGGGTGCCGAGGCCGCCGGCCTGGTGGACCGCCTCGAACGCGACGCCGCCCGTCATCGCGCCGTCGCCGATCACCGCGACGACCTTGCCGTCGGGGCCGTTGCCGTGGCGCATCGCCTCCTTGAGCCCGACCCCGTAGCCGATCGAGGTGGAGGCGTGGCCGGCGCCCATGATGTCGTGCTCGGACTCCTCGATGCAGCAGAAGGGCGTCAGGCCGCCGTACTTGCGGATCGTCGGCAGCTGGTCGCGGCGGCCCGTCAGCACCTTGTGCGGGTAGGCCTGGTGGCCGACGTCCCAGAGGATCTTGTCGGTCGGCGAGTCGAGCAGCGAGTGCAGCGCGACGGCCAGCTCGCAGGTGCCGAGGTTCGCGCCGAAGTGGCCGCCGATCTCCCCCACCGTGTCGATGATGTGCTCGCGCACCTCCTGCGCGAGCTGCGTCAGCTCCGCGTCGCCCAGCTCGTGCAGGTCCAGCGGCCGCTCGATGCGGGGAAGGATCGGCTGGGGGCGTTGGGAGTCGGTCACGAGGTGCGGGTGGCGATGAAGTCGGTGATCTGCGACAGCTCCGCGGCGCCCCCCGGTGCAGCTCGATCAAGCGCCGCACCGGCGTTGCGATAGGACTCGGCGGCCAGCCGGCGCGCCTCTGCGAGCCCGAACTCGCTCACGTAGGTGCGCTTCCCGAGTCGCTCGTCGCTGCCGCGCGGCTTGCCGAGCGCGTCATCGCTCCCAGTGACGTCGAGGATGTCGTCGACGATCTGGAACAACACGCCAAGCTCGCTTGCGAAATCACGGAACAACTGGATTCTCGCAGGTTCGTCCACCAGCACGAGACGCAACGGGCAGACGATCGACGCCGCGATCAGCCGGCCGGTCTTCAGGGCGTGGATCGTGCGCAGGCCGGCGGCGCCGGCGGGCGCACGCTCGGTCACGTCCAGGTACTGCCCGCCGACCATCCCGTTGACGCCGGTCGCGGCGGCCAGCTCGCCGACGGCGGCGAGGATCGCCGACGGGTCTCCCTGCTGCCGCGTGAGCACGTGGCGGAAGGCTTCCGCGTAGAGCCCGTCGCCGGCGAGGATCGCGACGTTCTCGCCGAACGCCTTGTGGCACGTCGGCCGGCCGCGCCGCAGGTCGTCGTCGTCCATCGCCGGCAGGTCGTCGTGGATCAGCGAGTAGGTGTGGATCAGCTCCAGCGCGGCGGCCAGCGGGAGCACGCGCGCCGGGTCCTCCCCGACCGCGCGCGCGGTCGCCAGCGCCAGCACCGGGCGGATGCGCTTGCCGCCGGCCAGCAGCGAGTAGCGCATCGCCTCCTCGAGCCCCGCGGCGCCCGCGGCCTCGGGTTCGACGAAGCGCAGGGGGCCGAGGTAGTCCTCGACCTGCCGGCGCAGGTCGTCCGGGTACTCGACGCTCATCGCGCGTCGTCGGCTGCGGAGCGCACGCGCCGGTCCAGCTCGGCGGCCGCCTCGCCCGCGATCCGCGCGCACTCCTCCACGAGGCGCGCGGCCTGCTGCGGCTCCAGCTCGCCGTCGCGCAGCTGCGCGGCCGCCTGCTCGAGCTGCTGCGTGAGGTGCTGCAGCGGATCGACGGTGCTCATGCCGAGGTCTCCTGACGTGCGCGCAGGACCGCGGCGAGGATCCCGTTGACGAAGCCCGGCGCCTCGGAGCCGCAGTAGGCCTTCGCGGTCTCGACGGCCTCGTCGATCGCGCCCTCCGGCGGGATCGGCTGCTCGCCGGGGACCGCGCCGGGGTCGAGCATCTCGAGCAGCGCTACCCGCATGATCGAGCGCTCCAGGGGGGCGATGCGGTCGAGCGCCCAGCCCTCGGCGTGACGGCCGATCAGCTCGTCGAGCTCCGGCTGGCGCTCGAGCGCGGCCTGCGCGAGCGCGCGCGTGAACGGCGCCGCGTCGCGCGGCAGCGTCTCGTCGAGCGGGCGGCCGGTGAGGTCGTGCTGGTAGAGCGCGAAGACGGCTCTGCGGCGCTGCTCGCTGCGACGGGCCACGGTGCGCTCGCGCCCGTCCTACGCGCGCGAGACGTAGTCGCCGGTGCGGGTGTCGACGCGCACCTTGTCGCCGATGTTCACGAACAGCGGGACGTTGACCTGGGCGCCGGTCTCGAGCGTCGCGGGCTTCGTGCCGCCGCCGGAGGCGGTGTCGCCGCGCAGGCCGGGCTCGGTCTCGGTGACCTCGAGGTCGACGGCGCTCGGGATCTGCAGGTCGGCCGGCTGGCCGTCGATCGACAGCAGCTCGACCTCGTCGTTCGGGCGCGTCCACTTCAGCGGCTCGGCGAGCGTCGTCTCCGGGATCGCGAACTGCTCGAACGACTCGGAGTCCATGAAGTGCGCGTCGGTGCCGTCGGAGTAGAGGAACTGCATCTTGCGCACCTCGGTCCGCACGGCGCGGAACTTCTCGCCGGCGCGGAACGTGCGGTCGATCACGTTCCCGTCGCTCGTCCGCCGCAGCTTCGTGCGCACGAACGCCCCGCCCTTGCCGGGCTTGACGTGCTGGAACTCGAGGATCTTGAAGATCGTGCCCTCGACGTCGATGTGGTTGCCGTTCTTGAACTGGTTGGTGGAGATGATGGTTAATCAGTCCTTTGCAGGCAAAAGGTGGAAAATCGTTTGGCGGACGGCGACGGAAGTGTACTTCGCTCGCCCGAGCGGGATCACTCCGGCAGCAAGACGAGTCGGCCATCCCCGCGGGCGGCGGCAGCCAGGCCGCTGTCGAGCGTGACGACCTGGAGGTCGAGCCAGCGCGCCAGTGCGAGATAGGCAGCGTCATATGCGGTCAGCACGGGGCGCAGATCCCATACGGCATCGGCCAGGTCGATCACGGGGTACCGGATCGCCCGCAGCTCGGCGAGCGCGCCGATGGCCACCGCGGATCGACGGTCGCTCAGCTCTCTCCGGATCGAGTAGCGCCGCAACGCCGAAAGGACCTCTACGTGGAAGTGCTCGGGAACGTGCAGCTCCGGATGGGGCTCCAGCACCGTGCGAATCGCGCCGGCTCGGGGCCGGGCGAGCAGCAGCTCGACCACCGCGCTGGCGTCGGCGACGATCACGCAGCGCCGCGACCGCGCTCGGCGGCGATCGCGTCAGCAGGCGACTCGCCGACCTCGACCGGCCCCCACGTCGCGCTGCGGTCCAGCCACTCGTGCATCGTCGGTCGCACCGACAACGAGCGCAGCTCGGCGAGCAGGTAGTCCGAGAGCGTCATGCCAGAACGTGCCGCACGCACCTTGAGATCGCGATGCAGCTCGTCCGGGACGTTGCGGATCTGGATCATCGATGTCATATCCTGATGATCGCATGCTATTCGCATGCTCGCAAGGACTGGCGAACCTGCGGCGACGGGGCGCTCAACGCACTGCCAGCTGGCTCGTTGAAACCGGACGGGTGACATCCTCGAGGCCGTGAACGCACCGCGTCGAGGCCTCCGCCGGCTCCTCCCGCCCATCGTCGCCCTGATGGTGCTCACGTGCGCGTGTGCGGGGTCCGTCGCGCAACCGTTGCCGGCGGATGACGGTCCGCTGCAGCGCCTCGTCGTCGCGCCGCTGGGAATCGCGGAGACCGCGTATGCCGGCGAGACGCGCCTGTACGTGAGCGGCGAGACGCTCTGGCGCCTTACGCCCGACGGCCATCCGCTGCGGGTTGCGCGCCTGCCAGGATCGGTCGCCCAGATCGAGGCCTCGCCCGATCTCGTCGCGCTTGTCGTACAGCGCGGCTCCGTCCTGCGACTGCTCGCCGGGCCGCCAACCGGCCCGCTGCGAATGCTCGCGAAGTGTCGCGGACCAAGTCCCGAGCTCCCGTTCACACCGATGGCGGTCGCCGGCGACATCGTCGCCGAGGCGCTCAGCTGCCCACGCGGATTCCGGCAGGGCGCGCCCGCCATACGCATCCATGACGGCGATGCCGTCCGCGTCGAGCCGGCACCGCCCGACCGGCTCGTCGTCGAGATGGCCGGGGCGCCTGGTGTGCTCGCGACCGCCACCGCGCGGGCGACGGACGAGATCGGCGACCCCGGCGCCACGACCCGCATCGAGGTCCGCTCCACCGCGACCGGCGTTCTGCTCTACGCACTGGACGCCTACAACGGACGCTTCCCCGGGTCTCAGCCGATGATCGCCGTCCAGCAGGACGGCACCGCCGTCTTCTGCGACGCGCAGAGCCGGCTCGCGTGGGCGTCGCCGTCTGCCCCTGAGCCGCACGTGGTCGCGGGCGTCGACTGTCCGGGCATGCACGAGGTGGCGATCGCCGGTGGCGTTGTGCTCTATCACTCCGATCGAACTGGAGCGCTGCAGCTGACGACCCTGGCGGCAGGCCGATCGCTCACGCTCCTCCCCGACGTCGGGGGCCGCCTCGATCCGCCGTTCGCATGGAACGGCGACACGGCGCTCGTGTATGGCTATGACTGCGTCGACGACTTCCTCGGCGAGATCGCCTCCGAGGCTGCGCCGTACCATGGCCCGCCGTGCGACGTGCGCATCGTCGGCGTGCGGCGAGCGCATGGCCGCCGCGTCGTCGCCGTCACGCTCGCGTGTCCCTTGGGCTGCGGTGGCGACTTGCACCTCTCGCTCGGGCCGGCCGAGCAGGACGAGGTGTTTCAGATTCGACGTCGTGGCCGCTCGACCGTCCGCATCCGACTGCAGCCGCAGACGCGCCACGCGCTGCGTCGTTACCGCTCGCTGCCGTTCAAGGTCACCGCCTCCTACGTGAACCCCCGAGTGTTCAACCGGGGGTCGACAGCCAGGCGTTCCGGTCGACTCCCCGGAGACGGCGGACGACGCTACGTGCCCCCGCCGCCTCCACCGCCGACGACAGGAGACTGAGCGGCGACGATGATCGTCTCCCTCACCAACAGAGCTGCTTGGTACTAAGCGATTCTTTCCTTGCAAAGTTGGCGGTGTCGCCTACGCGGGCGAAGTGACTGATCGGGATGGAGCCGCCTAGCGTAGGCGTACCTACTTCGTCTCGCGTCAGATACCTGCTGAGAGCTTCTGTTCAGGTGGCGATCCGCCTTGGGAACGTGCTCAGATAGTCCCCAGCGGGTCTGCGGACGTGACGCCGGTAGTCGGCGTCGGAGAACAGCTGGCCGATCGACTTGTCCATTCCGCTGATGACGGCGATCTGTGGCTGCGCGAAACCGCGCTGGCCCAGCTCCTCCGGCGTCCCGTTCTCCAGGCGGCAGAAGAGCCGGTACTGGCGACGCCCCGGCCCGGTGACGCGGATCTCGTAGTAGCCGCCCATCCTGCCATGCATCGCTTCCCACTTGCCGCCGCCGCTGAAGGCTGGAGGTGGCGCTCGACGCACGGCCTCGAGGACGGCCAGGATCGTCGCCTCGACCTTGTCGGGGCAGCGGTCGAGGAATTCGTCCGCAGGAACTCGGCCGTCAGCGGTTCTGTAGTAGACGACGCCCCAGGGCATCGCCGGAATGTAGGACGGCGTGAGGACGCGTGGGCGCGCTACGCCACACGCGTGTTGCGCCGTGCCGCAGACCTCTTGCGCGGCACGATGCGAATGTCCGCATCGAGCGCATCGGCCATCGCCACGACCGTCCTCAGCTCGGGATTCACGGGCGCCGTGAGCAGGCGACGGATGCTCGCCTCGTTCTTGCCGATCTCCCGAGCGAGCGCCGCTTTCGAGAGGCTGCGCTCAGTGCGCAGCTCGTCGAGCCTGTTGATCAGCGCGTCGATCGATGCGATCTCGCGCTGCTGCCGCTCGAACTCGGCACGGAACTCCGGGCTTTCGCGAAGGCGACGCTGGAGTCGACGATCGTGATGCCCGGTGTCGAGACGGTCTTTCATGCAGCGCACTGTAGCACGTATGCAACGGTTAGCGTTGCACTAACGCTACCCCTCAGAGCGCGCGGACGACCTGCGCGGGGACGCCGGCGACGAGGGTGCGGGGCGGGACGTCCTTCGTGACGACGGCGCCCGCGGCTACGACGGCGTCGTCGCCGACGGTGACGCCCTGTAGGACCATGGCGCCCGCGGCGATCCACACGCCGCGGCCGATGCGGATCGGGGCGGTCGTGATCTGCGAGCGGCGGGTCGCAGGGTCGAGCGGATGGCCCGAGCTGATCAGATGCACGTTCGGCCCGATCATCACGTCGTCGCCGATGTCGATGCCGCCGAGATCCATCGCGGTGCAGCCGTGATTCACGAACACGTTGCGACCGAAGCGGA
Organism: uncultured Actinomycetes bacterium; assembly: GCA_963812435.1. GTDB lineage: Bacteria > Actinomycetota > Thermoleophilia > Solirubrobacterales > Solirubrobacteraceae > Conexibacter. The sequence continues at coordinate 79,949 of CAWEUZ010000005.1, read as the reverse complement.
GGTTGCGGCCGCCATCCGCATGGAACGGCGGAAGCACGCGCACCGACGCGTCGAGCTCCCGGCCGGTCAGCTTGCCGAGCATCTCGCGCATGGCGTCGAAGTCACCCGGCGCCAGCGCGTTGAGCCGCCCGAGGATCTCCCATGCGCGCTGGACGTCGGCGTACATCGCGCGAGACTCCGGCGTTCCGGCGTGCGTCGCGGTCCGGCTCTGCGCTGACGCCATCGGTTCGCGGTCGGGGTCGGACACGGCAGGGGATCCTGCCGACGCGACCGGATGTCGATCGCGGCCGCGTCAGCCGGACGACTCGTCCATCGCGCGCAGGTAGGGCGCGACGAGCTCGCCGTAGTCGGCCTTGCGCGCGGCAGGAAGGTCCTTCCAGCCGGTGACCGAGACGCGGCAGCGGGCGGCGCCGCACAGGCACACGGTCGGGAAGTGATCGATCGTGAAGTTGCGCATGGCGTAATCGAAGGTCAGCTCCTGCCCGGCCTCGATCGGGCAACGGGCCACGAAGTCGAAGGCCTGCTCGTCGTTGAGCCGGACGCCGCAATTCGGGTCGCAGGAGTGGTTGACCTTCGGGCCCAGGCCGCCGTGGCGCGCCCAGCGGTTCGGGCCGACCTGCGTGGCGTGCGAGTCGTTGCCCGTCAGCGCTCCGACGAGGAACCCGACCATGACGGTGTCGCCGGCCGCGAACGGGCGCGTGGCCAGGACCCCGTCGCCTTTTCCGTCCGCGGTGCGGCGCAGCACCACGCCCGTGTCGGCGGAGACCTGGATGCTGCTCGGCTCGGGCTCCGCGAGCGATGCGCCGCCGCGCGACGCGGTGGCGGGCGGCGGTTCCGACGGACGTACATGGGGCAAGGGGACCCCTTTCAGTTGACGCCCTCGAAGGGCGAGCATAGCGTCGAACCTGCCGGACCCCCGTTCCGGGACTGCCGCGCTAGCGTCGTCCCGATGGCCTCCGCGGTCCTCAGCGTCACCCGCGTCCGGGGCTTCGCGCACCGCCATCGGACGCTGCTCACGGTCGTCGGCTCGCTCGCCACGGCGGCGGTCCTCGTGCTCGTTCTCGCCGGGCGCCGGGAGGAGTTCGCGGCCGCGCTCGGCGCCGCACCGGCATGGGTGCTCGCCGTGACCGTGCTGCTGCAGGTCGTCGCGCTGCTGGTGCGCAGCCGGCTGCTGCTGCGCGCCGTCGGCGTCGACGCCTCGTTCTTCGACGCGATCGCCGTCCTGATCGCGGTCGTGACGCTCGGCCAGCTGCCGGTCGGGCCGAGCGTCGGCGCCGCGGCCGCGGTGCTGATCCTCGGCAGAGACGGCGTGGCGGCGGCCGCGGCGGCGGGGGTGCTGCTGACGGCCACCGGGACCGCCGGCGGGCTGTGCTTCCTCGCGTGGGCCGGCGCCGACGGGCTGTGGATCCGCAGCCGCGCGCGCCGCCGGGCGCTCGGCTGAGGCGCGCCGGTCAGCGCCGCAGCGCGACGCGCCCGATCGGACCGGGAACCTCGGCGTGCGCCTCGGCGTCGCCGGGGCGCAGGTCGAGCAGCGTGGTCAGCAGCAGCAGCGGAGCGCCGGCCGCCCACGCCTGCGGTCGCGAGGCGGTCGGGAAGGCCACGGGGATCGACGTCTCCCCCGCCGGAAAGCCGCCGAAGACCTCGGGCAGGCGATGCTCGAAGTGCGGTGCCGCGGCGAGGATCGCGGAGGCGACCGCGGTCGCCGCCTCTCGCTGGCCGTAGCGCGCGAGACCGGCCGCGATCAGCGAGTTGTCGTGCGGCCAGACGGTCCCGGTGTGGTAGCCGAGCGGGTGGTAGCCGGCCTCGCGGGCGCCGAGCGTCCGCACCCCCCAGCCCGACCACAGCTCGTGCTCGTCGAGCAGCCGGTCCGCGGTCGCGACGGCCTCGCTCTGCTCCAGCAGGCCCGACCACAGCAGGTGGCCGATGTTGGACGTGAGGCTGTCGACCTGGCGCTTGTCGCCGTCGAGCGCGAGCGCGTGGCAGCCGCGCTCGGGCATCCAGAAGTCGCGCTGGAAGCGTGCGCGCAGGTCGGCGGCGCGCCGCTCGAGCCGCTCGGCCAGCTCCGCGTCGCCCCACACCTCGCGCGCCAGGCGAGCCGCTCGCCGCTGCGCGTCGTACACGTAGCCCTGGATCTCGCACGTCGCGATCGGTCCTCTGGCCAGCGTCCCGTCGGCGCACTGGATCGCGTCCCAGCTGTCCTTCCAGCACTGGTTGACGAGGCCGGTGAGCGGGTTGCGGCGGGCGTACTCGACGTACCCGTCGCCGTCCGCGTCGCCGCTGTCCTCGATCCACTCGAGCGCGGCACGGGCGTTGGGCTCGAGGTCGCGCACGAGCTGGTCGTCGCCCGTCCAGCGGTGGTACTCGTCGAGCAGCACGAGGAACAGCGGCGTCGCGTCCGCCGTCCCGTAGTACGGCGAGTGCGGTCGATCGCCGCACGCCGTCAGCTCGCCGAAGCGCAGCTCGTGGAGGATCTTGCCGGGCTCCTGCTCGTGGAAGTCGTCGCGCGTCCGCGCCTGGCGCGCGGCGAGCACGCGCAACGTCGTCGCGGCGAGCCCGGGCAGGTAGGGAAGCGCCTGGAAGCTGGTCAGGATGCTGTCGCGCCCGAACAGCGCCATGAACCACGGCAGGCCCGCCGCGGGCAGCGTCGCCTGCTCCGCCAGCGCGGGATGCAGCCGCAGCGCGCCGAGGTCGCTCAGGCTCGCGCGATAGGTGCGCGCCAGGGCCAGGTTCGGCGTCTCCAGCACCGGCGCGCGGGCGAGCCACTCGTCGAGCTCGGCCGTCTTCGACCTGGTCAGCTCGTCCAGGCTCGCGTGCCCGTCGCGCGACGGAAACGTCGCCCCCGGCTGCGCCGAATGGGGCGTCGCGGTGAACGTCGTCGACCACCGCTCGCCGGGCGCGAGCCGCAGCGTGTAGGAGAAGCCGCGGCGGTCGACGCTCCCCGGGCGCGTTGCGGAGATCACGACGGAGCGCTGGAAGCTGGCGCGCTCGTAGGACAGCACGAGCGTGTGGTCGTCATGGTGCGACACCACCTCGCGCCCGGCCACGACGCCGTCCTTGACCTCGAACAGGTCGGCGAAGTCGGCGTCGACCTCCATCGTCACGCGCAGCACGCTGACCTCGTGGCGGTGGTTGGTCACCGTCACCTCCTCCACCCACGCGCGGTCGACGAGCCGACGCCGCATGACGGAGCACGGCGCGGCGACGTCGGGGCTCACGCCCGGGGCCAGGAAGAAGCGCGCGGCGAAGTGCGCTTCCTGGTCGAGGCCGAGCAGCTGCAGCGGAGCCGCGTCGACGCGCAGGACCCAGCGCGAGACGAAGCGCGTGTCCTCCGAGAAGAACCCGTGCTCGCGACCCTCGTCGGCGCGCATGTCGCCGAGGCGGTCGCCGACGAGGAACGTGCTGCCGTCGAGGACGCTCAGCGTGCGCTCAGACACGCAGCGCCACCGCGGCCGTCTCGGCTTCGGGCCGCATCGCCGCGCGGTACGCCTGCTCGTACGCGGCGGCGACGACGTCGACGTCGCAGTGCAGCGCGACCCAGGCGCGGCAGTCGCGCGGGGCGATCTCGGACAGCCGGCCGACCGCCGCGGCCATCGCTTCCTCGTCCTCGACGAGGAAGCCGGTCGTCCCCTCGACGACGAGCTCTGCCGCGGCCCCTTCCGGGAAGGCGATCACCGGGGTTCCGCAGCTCAGCGCCTCGACCATCACCATGCCGAACGGCTCGCGCCAGCGGATCGGCATCAGCAGTGCGCGCGCGCCGGCGAACAGCGAGCGCTTCGTCGCACCGCCGACCTCGCCGACGAACCGCACGCGCTCGCCGTCGACGTGCGGCGCGACCTCGCGCTCGAAGAACGCCCGCTGGCGGGGCTGGACCACGCCGGCCAGCACGAGCGGCACGCCCGCGGCGCGCGCGGCGGCGATCGCGCGGTGCGGGCCCTTCTCGGCCGTGATCCGCCCGACCCACAGCAGGTAGTCGTCCTTGCGCTCGCGCAGCGGCCAGGCCTGCACGTCGATCGGGTTGGGGATCGGCTCCGACGCCTCCAGCCCCGGCGGTGCCGACGCGAGCTGCGCCCGGCTGATCGGCACGAGCGCGGCCTTGTGGCCGTGGTGGGCGTAGAAGGCGGCGGTCGCGGCGGTGAACTGCCCGTGCAGGGTGTGGACGAAGGGCGTCGCGAGGCGGTCCGCCATCGCGAGCGCGGTGAAGCCGCAGTGGTCGTGGACGACGTCGAAGCGCGGCGACGCGAGCTCGATCTCGTCGAACGCGCGGGCGACGTGGTCGGCCTCGTAGAGCGAGCGCTCGATCTCGTCCGGGTGGGAGCCGGCGAGCAGCGGGACGACGTCTGCGCTGGAGGCGGACCCCGGCGCGCAGAACAGCGTCACGTCGTGGCCCCGCCGCACGAGCGCCTCCGTGAGCACGCTGACCACCGTCTCCACGCCCCCGTACCCGGACGGCGGCACGGCGATCCAGGGCGGAGCCAGCATGGCGACGTTCACGGCGCTCCTCGCGAGCCTCTCAAAGGCTGCGATCGCGAGGCAGAGAGGTCAAGGAGGACCGGGCGAGCGCACGATCGCGAGACGACGCGACCGACCTTGGCACCGTAGCACCGGACACGCCGCGCCCAGGACGGCGACGAGTTCGGTGCTACTGTCGAAGCACCTCAACGGAAAGGGCACATCGTGTCCTGGTTCAAGTGCTCGACCTGTCGGATCCGCCGCTCGGAGCTCGACGTGACGCTCAGCGCAGCACATGACGAGTGTCCGCTGTGCGGACGTGCGCTGGAGCCGGAGAGCGATCTGACGGCGCTGATGGGGCTCCGCCTCGTGACGGGCGTCGGCGTCAGATCCGAGCTGTCGAGAAAGAGCCCCGCATGATCCGGGGGCGCCAGGTATGCCCCGGCTATCGGCGCTCTGCGCCGGTCTGCTCGGGACCAGCGGGTTCGATTCCCGTCGCCTCCATCGCAGCCTCGTCCAGCAGGTCCGTGGGCGCCAGCACGAACACCTCGCACAGCATGTCCGGCTGCTGCTGGTTGCCGCTCATGAAGCCGATCACGCGCCGACCGGTGGCACGCTCGATGACCGCCTGGAAGCGATCGCGCATGACGTCCTGAAAGACCATGCGCTGCTGGATCACCTCGTACCCGCGCCCGGCCTCGCGCAGCGTCTCCTCGACGCGCGTGAAGCCGCCGCGCAGGAGGCACACGACGAGATCGTCCTGGTAGTAGGTCTTCGCGCGGGTCGGCCCCTTGCCGTAGAAGTCCTTCAGCAGCGCGACGATGCCGTCGGAGATCGCGGTGAGCACGTCCCCGTGCGCGGCCTGCGCGAGCTGCTGCTCGGCTGCCGGCGGCAGATCGTCGTCGGATCGGTCGACCACGTTTCGATACTAGGCCAACGACGCCGGAAGAGAGCGGGCAGCGAATGACCCAGGACATCCTCAAAGGCGACGATCTGCTCACAGCGGTCAGCGCCTCGATGGGCGTGCTGCACGAGCGCTACTACGGCCGCGCCCCCGCCAGCGCCAAGAGCCAGATGATGGGCGACGACCTGCTCGCCTGCGTGCTCGGCGGCGTCTACACCGAAGTCGAGAAGACGCTGATCGAGCTTCAGCGCAGCGCGGTGGTGCAGGAGACGCGCAGCGCATTCCAGGCTGCGATGCAGCAGAAGTTCATCGCTGAGGTCGAGCGGCTCAGCGGCCGGCGCGTGCTCGCGTTCATCTCCAACCAGCACGTCGGACCGGACCTCGAGATCGAGCTGTTCGTGCTCGCGGCGAAGGCATGATCGGCCGCGTTCGCTATTGCCGGCATTCGCCGCTACGCTAGGTTCAGGAGGGCACCCGCGACGGGGTGCGGCCGGTTCCGCCGGCCGTGCAGCGTCACCTGACTTCCGAGCTTCGCTCATCTTCAGCGACTCGAGGAGCAGCGTGCCTTCCTGCAGCACCCAACCGTTCGACTGCGAGCCTGTCGTCGCCCCCGATCACGAGCGCGTGGTCGTCGTCGGCGAGATCGACATCGCCACGTGGCAGCGGCTGACGGACGCCCTCCGCGTGGCGCAGGAACGCTCGCGGCACGTCGTGCTCGACCTCGCCGGGACGACCTTCATCGACACGGGCGGGGCGCGCGTCCTGCTCGCCGCCACCGTGCACGCGCGAGAGACGGGCGGAACGTTGGAGATCGTGCGTCCGAGCGCCGCGGTGACGCGACTGCTCGCCCTCGTGGGCGCGGACCGCGCGCCGGAGGCATGACCCGGACCCACTTCCCCCACAGCGAACGGGAGCGGGTGTCGGCATGCGCGTCGCGACCCCCCTTGCGGCGTGCCGATCTACCCGACCCCGCTCCCTTCGCGAGCATCCGCGTCGCCGCTCGCGCTACGCCGCCGGGGCAGGCCGCGCGTGCTCGTCTCTGCGCTTGACGAGCAGCCACTGCGCTCCGGCGCCGGAGCGCGTGCGCTGGAGCGCGAAGCCGCCGTGGAGCTTGTCGCCATGCAGGACGAAGACGGCGTGGCCGCGATCGAGCGCCTCGGGCCAGGGGACGCGCCCGCCCTGCTCGTAGGTGCCGCGGTCCCAGGCCGAGGCGGCGGACGCTGACGCAGGGCCGGCCGCACCGGCCTCCAGCTCGATCGCGAAGCGCTTGTCGGCCGGATCCATCGATGGGCCCTTCGGCACCGCCCAGGCGCGCATCGCGCCCGCGACCTCGAGCTCCAGCGTGTAGCCGCGCGCCCCTTCGCGCACCGCGAACACGCCGGCGGGCACGCCGCGGACGGCGAACTGCTCGTGGCCCTCGACGCGCACCCGCTCGACGTCGACCGCCTCGACGTGCGCGGCCGGCGGGCCGTCGCGCAGGAACGCGACGAGCGCGTCGACCGCGTCCGACGGGCCCTCCGCGTGCACCCGCACGTCGCCGTCCTCGCCGTTGCGCACCCAGCCGAGCACGCCCAGCTCGTGCGCGCGGGCGACGATCGCGTCGCGGAAGCCGACGCCCTGCACCCGTCCGCGCACGGCGGAGCGGATCGCTGCCCTGTCAGCCGTCACGCCGCGAACGCTACAAGCGCGTGGCGTCGGCCGCCCATCCGCCGAAACGGCGCACGTCGGCGTCGCGGTTCGCCGCCGAGGCGTCGTGCTTCGCCGCACGCGGGCGGGACCCGTAGCCTGCACCTGCCGTGCAAGCACTCCCCCGGCTCTGGCGCGAAACGGACTTCCGCTGGCTCTTCCTCAGCCAGACGATCTCCACCACCGGCGATCGCATCGTGCTCGTCGCGCTGGCGCTGCTGGTGACCGAGCGGACCGGCTCGACGACCGACCTCGGAATCGTGATCGCGGCGCAGACGCTGGCGCTCGTGACGTTCCTGCTGCTGGGCGGCGTGTGGGCCGACCGCCTCCCCCGCCACCGCATCATGGTCTCGACCGACCTGCTGCGCGGCGCGCTGCACGCGCTGCTGGCGGTGCTGATCTTCGCCGACGCGCTCGAGATCTGGCAGCTCGTCGTGATCGAGGTGCTGTTCGGCGCCGCGGAGGCGTTCTTCCGGCCCGCCTACAGCGGCCTCGTGCCGCAGACCGTCCCCGAAGACCTGATCCAGGAGGCGAACGCGGCGAACGGCCTGACGCAGACGCTCGCCGAGTTCGCCGGGCCGGCGATCGCGACCGTGCTCGTGCTGACGCTCGGCACCGGCGCCGCGTTCGCGATCGACGCGGGCACCTTCGTCGTCAGCGCCGCGCTGCTCGCGCTCGTGCGCCCGCGCCCGCGCGGCGAGCCGGCGCGCCGCACGTCGATGCGCGCGGAGCTGCGCGAAGGCTGGTGCGAGGTCCGCTCGCGCGCCTGGGTGTGGGTCACGATCGCGGTCTTCTCGCTGAACCTCGTGCTCTGCTACGCGCCCTACGTCGTGCTCGGGCCGACCGTCGCCGGGGAGCGCTACGGCAATCCGGCGGCGTGGGGCTGGATCGTCGCGAGCGTCGGGGCCGGCACGGCGGCCGGCGCGTTGATCGCCCTGCGCTGGCGCCCGCGCCGCCCGCTGCTGCTCGGGATCCTGCTGTGCATGCCGTTCGGCGACGTGCTCGTGGGACTCTCGTTCGGCGCGCCGCTCGCCGTGATCATCCCCGCGGCGGTCGTCTCCGGCGTCGGGCTCGCCCTCTTCGGCGTGTGGTGGGAGACGGCGCTCGCGCAGCGGATCCCGCCGGCGGCCCTCTCGCGCGTGGCGTCGTTCGACTGGATGGGCTCGCTCGGGCTGCTGCCGCTCGGCTACGTGCTGATCGGCGTGCTCGCGGACCACCTCGGCGCGACGCAGGTGATGGGCGTCGCGGGCCTGCTCGGCGCGCTCTCGCTGGGGCTCGCGCTGATCCCGCACGAGACGCGTGCGCTGCAGCGCGGCGAGCCGGAGCCGTCGCCCGACACGGGCGGGTTCAGACGACCGTGAGGTCCTTCGGCATCGTGTTGAGCCGCTCGCAGCCCTGCTCGGTCACGAGCACCAGGTCCTCGATCCGCACGCCCAGCTCGCCGGGCAGGTAGACGCCCGGCTCGACCGTCACGACGTGGCCGGGCGCGAGCGTCGCCTCGGACGCCTTCGAGAGGCGCGGCGCCTCGTGGACCTCGAGCCCGACGCCGTGGCCGAGCCCGTGGCCGAAGTGCTCGGCGTGGCCGCCGGCCTCGATGACCGCGCGGGCGTCGGCGTCGACCTCGCGCCCGTCGGCGCCGGCGCGGACGGCGTCGAGCCCGACCTGCTGCGCGCTGCGCACGAGCTCGTAGACCTCGCGCGCGCGCTCGCCGGGCTCGCCGACGGCGAACGTGCGCGTGCAGTCCGAGCAGTAGCCGTCGAGCTGGGCGCCCCAGTCGATCGTCACGAGGCAGTCGGGCGCGATCTCGGCCTCGCGCGGGACCGCGTGCGGCAGCGCCCCGTGCGCCCCGTGCGCGACGATCGTCTCGAAGCTCGCCCGCTGTGCCCCGAGGCGCTGCATCTCCTGCTCGAGCGCGAGCGCGACCGCGCGCTCGCTGCGGCCCGCGAGCCCGTCCTCGAGCGTCCGCTGCAGCGCCGCGTCGGCCAGCTCCGCCGCGGCGCGGATGCGCGCGACCTCGTCGGCGTCCTTGACCGCCCGCAGCCGCTCGACGCCGCCGCCCGCCGGCACCAGCTCGACGCTCGCCGGCAGCGCCTCGCGCAGGCGGTCGAACAGGCGCACGGACATGTGCTGATCCTCGATCCCGAGCCGCACGTCGCCCTGCGGTAAGGCCGCGACGGCCTCGTCCAGCAGGTCCTGCTCGCCGATCCGCCGCTCGAAGCCCTGCACCTGCTGCTCGGCCTGCGTGACGTAGCGGAAGTCCGTGACGAAGCAGCGCAGGTCGTGCAGGCCGACGAGCGCCACGCCGTTGGTGCCGGTGTAGCCGGTCAGGTAGCGCACGTTGACGAGGTTCGTGACGAGCAGCGCGTCGAGCTCGCGCTCGTCGAGCATCGTCACGAGGTGGTCGGCGCGGGTCATTGTGCGAGCTCCTCGCGCAGGCGCACGAGCGCGTCGCGGTAGCCGTCCGGGCCTCTGCCGGAGACGGTCGCGAAGCAGAGGTCGCGGATCACCGACGCCTGCCGCCACTGCTCGCGCGCGGCGACGTCGGACAGGTGCACCTCGACGGCCGGCAGCGCCGCGATCTCGAGCGCGTCGCGGATCGCGAACGAGTAGTGCGTCCACGCGCCCGGGTTGAGGATCAGCCCGTCGACGGTCTCCTCCAGCCGGTGCAGCTCCTCGACGAACTGGCCCTCGTGGTTGGTCTGGAAGAACTGCACGGCGAGGCCCAGCTCGGAGCCCCAGTCGCCGACCTGCGACTCCAGCTGCATCAGCGTGAGCGTGCCGTAGTGGCCGGCCGGCCGGCGGCCGAGCTGGTCGAGGTTGACGCCGTGCATGACGGCGATGCGGTTGCGGGTGATGCCCGTGCTCACGCCGCGCTCAGCTCCCGCACCGCGGCGCGCAGGTCGCCGTCCTCGATCTGGCAGCCGGGGCGCGCGGCGCCCGGGCCGTCGAGCAGCACGAACGGGACCGCCTCGCCGCTGCGCCGCTTCTTGTCGCGCGCGGTCGCGACGAGCACGGCGTCGGGGTCGACGCCCTCGTCGAGCCGCGTCGGCAGGCTGCGCGCGGCCAGCAGCGCCGTCACCTCGTCGCGCAGCGCGTCCTGGCCGGACAGCCGCAGCGCGGCCAGCAGCCCGAGGCCGACGGCCTCGCCGTGGCGATACACGGAGTAGCCGGTGACCGTCTCGATCGCGTGGCCGACGGTGTGGCCGAGGTTCAGGACCTGGCGCAGGCCGGCGTCGCGCTCGTCCATCGCGACGACCGCGAGCTTCGTGCGCGCGCACTCGAAGATCACGTCGGGATCGGGGTCGTCGCCGCGGCGCACGCGCTCCCACAGGTGCCCGCCGGCGATCAGCGCCGTCTTCAGCACCTCGGCGTAGCCGGCGGCGGCCTCCTCGGGCGGCAGCGTGCTGAGCGTGTCGACGTCAGCCACGACCGCGGACGGCTGGTGGTATGCGCCGACGTAGTTCTTGGCGTTGGGCAGGTCGACGCCGGTCTTGCCGCCGTAGGCGGAGTCGACCTGAGCGACGAGCGTCGTCGGGACCTGTACGACGGGCACGCCGCGCTGGTAGGTCGCCGCGACGAAGCCGGCGAGGTCGCCGACGACGCCGCCGCCGAGCGCGACGAGGTGGTCGCTCTGCGTCATGCCGCGGTCGCCCAGCTCGATCCACACGCGTTCCGCGGTGGCCAGCGACTTGTGCTGCTCGCCGGCGGGGATCTCGATCCGCGCCGCCAGCCCGCCGAGCCGCTCCGCGTAGCGCGGCCCGACCTGGTCGTCGGTCACGAGGAAGCCCTGGCCGGGGACCGGCGACAGCGACGCGCCGAGCAGCCCGCGCCCGACGAACACCGGGTAGTCGCCCGAGGCCGAGGTCGCCCACAGCAGGCGGGCATCGGCGGGCGCGTTTGCCAGCGCGAGGATCGACGGCAGCGCGTCGTCGATGCGGTCGCGGCGATCGGCCGGCAGCACGACGTCGGCGGCCGACATGTAGAGCGGCCGGCGGCGCAGGTAGAGCTCGCGGAAGTCCTGCGGGTCGCGCGCGAGCGGCCGGCCGCGGCCGGCGGCGCGCTCCCAGGCGACGTTCACGTCGACATCGAGCAGGACCGTGATGTGGCGTCTCAGCGCAGCGCGAATGCGCTCGGAGTGGAGCGCGCCGCCGCCGAGCGAGTAGACGCCGCCGTCGGCGCGCTCGAGCATCTCCCCCACCAGCTCGGCCTCGATCGCGCGGAACGCGTCCTCGCCCTGCTCGGCGAAGCAGCGGTCGATCGGCATGCCGATGTGCTCTGCGATGGCGGCGTCGGCGTCCGTGACCTCGAGCCCGAACGTTCTCGCGAGCCGCCGTGCGGCCGTCGTCTTGCCGGCGCCCATGAAGCCGACGAACACGAGCGCGCGGCCGGCGGGCGGGCGCAGCGGCCCGTCGTGCGTCAGGGGCGGCGCCACCCGATCCGCTCCTCGTAGGCGCGGACGGCCTCGCGGACGTCGTCGATGTGGTCGCCGCCGAACTTGCGGCGGTAGGCGTCCGCGACCACGTACGCGAGCATCGCCTCGCCGACGACACCGGCGGCGGGGACCGTGCAGGAGTCGGTCCGCTCGCGCAGCGCCTCGGCCGGCTCCTTCGTGTCGATGTCGACCGAGCGCAGCGGCTTCGTGAGGGTGGGGATCGGCTTCATCGCGACGGCCACCACCAGCGGCGTGCCGGTGGTCATGCCGCCCTCCAGGCCGCCGGCGTGGTTCGTCTCGCGATAGAAGCCGCGCTCCTCGCTGTGGAAGATCTCATCATGCGCCTGCGAGCCGGGCACGCCCGCAAGTGCGAAGCCGTCGCCGATGCCGACGCCCTTCATCGCCTGGATCGACATCATCGCCATCGCGATGCGGCCGTCGAGGCGCTCCTCCCACGAGACGTGCGAGCCGAGCCCGGGGACGACGCCGAAGGCGATCACCTCGAAGGTGCCGCCGAGCGACTCGTTGGCCTTGCGCAGCACGTTGATCTCCTGCACCATCGCCGCGCTCGCCTCGGCGTCGAGGCAGCGCACCGGCGAGGCGTCGACCTCGGCGAAGTCCTCGACCGTCAGCTGCCGCCCGGGCGCGGGCGCGACGACCGAGGTGATGCGCGTGACGTGCGAGCGGACCTCGACCCCGAGCGCGCGCAGGAACGCCTTGCAGAGCGCGCCGCCGGCGACGCGCGCGGCCGTCTCGCGCGCGCTGGCGCGCTCGAGGATGTTGCGCACGTCGCCGGTGCGGTACTTCCAGGTGCCGACGAGGTCTGCGTGGCCGGGGCGCGGCAGGTGCACCTCGGGCACGTCCGCCTCGACCGGCCACGGGTTCATGCGCTCCTCCCAGTTGGAGAAGTCTCTGTTGGGGATCTGCAGGGCGACGGGGCCGCCGAGCGTGCGGCCGTGGCGCACGCCTGCGGTCACGTCGGCTCTGTCTCTCTCGATCTTCATGCGCCCGCCGCGCCCGTGGCCGAGCTGGCGGCGCGCCATGTCGCCGTTGAGCGCGTCCCGGTCGAGCTCGAGGCCCGCGGGGAGCCCTTCGACGATGCAGGTGAGGCCGGGGCCGTGCGACTCGCCGGCGGTGATGAGACGGAGCGCCATCAGGCGGTACAGATTACGTGCGCGTGAGCGCGCACGCGGCGCGCTACGGCCTCGCGGTGGCGCGCAGGTCTGCGAGTGCTCCGCGGGCGTTCGCCCGGTGCGCGCGCGAGCGGTACGGCGCGATGTGCAGCTCGCCTCGGTGGGGCGCATAGCGGAAGGGGATCCGCAACGGCGGGTGCAGGCCGCCGCTGCCGAGCGCGCTGGCGCGCACGCGGCGCCGCAGCAGCCGTGCGCCTGCGCGCGAGACGCGCGCATACGAGCTCTCGGCCTCGGCCTTCGACGTCGTCTCGTGCACGGTGACCTTGTCGAGGTCGAGCTCGTACTGCTTGGTGGTGCCGTCCGCCGCTCTGTAGTCGAGCAGGGCGACGTCGCCCTCCTTCAGCTCGATCGACTGGCAGACGCCGGGCGACGGCACGCAGGTGTCCACCCCCTGAACGTGGACGTCGGTCGAGACGAGGAAGACCGCGGTCGCGTGGTCTCTGCGCATGCCGAGGAAGATGACGACGGGGTGCGCGGCGCTCGGCAGCGGGCGCAGCCGCGCCACGTCGTCGATCGCGCGCAGATCGCCCGCGGCCGGGCCGAAGCGCACGTCGATGCTCACGCTCTGGTAGGTCTTCTGCGGCTGCTGCGTCCCGGCGCCGCCAGTACTGCCACTGCCACTGCCGGTGTCGCCGCCGCCGGTGCCGCCGCCGGAGGGCGTGGCGCTCGCCGGCGTGTCCGTCGTGGCCGCCGCGGCCGTCTCGTCGGCTCTTCTCTGAGGCACGTGCTGCTGTCTGAAGGGGTTCTTCGCGTGGCCGCGCAGCGGCACGGCGGTCACCTCGCCCTGCTCGGCGACGCTCACCACGGGGCCCGCGGGAGCACTCGCGCCAGCTCCAGCACTCGACGCGGTCGCGGCCGGCCCCGTCGGATCGCTCGCGTCGTCGGACTCGGGCGCAGGCTTGGACAGCAGCAGCGGCACCGCGACGAGGGCTGCGAGCAGCAGCAGCGGGATCGGCCACAGACGGCGCTCGACCAGATCGGACCACAGATCTCGGGCGGCTCTCATGGCGTCACCGGGGGGGTCGCGGCGGCGGTCGCGCTGGGCACGATGCTCGCCGTCTCGTTGGTGGAAGGCGTCCCGCTCGCGGTGCCGGCGACCGGTCCGTCGGCGGTCGCGCCAGCGGTCAGGCCTTGTCCGGCGGGCAGCAGGTAGGTCGTGGCTGCGACGGACGCCTGCATGTGCGGGAAGCCGTCGGGTGCGGCGTTGAGGCCGATGCCGTCGATCGTCATGAAGCGACCGCCGACGCGCAGGCGGTCTCCGCCGACGACCAGGTAGCGCTGCACGCTCTCGACGAAGCCGGAGAGGGTGAAGAAGCTGCCCGTGAAGGCGAATGCGAAGGGCATCGTGGGGAAGCCGGCCGTCCCGACGGCGGCGCCGGGCGGCAGCGTGGCCGCGGCGGTCTGCGTGGCGGGAGCGGCCGTGCCGTCCGTCGGCACGGGCGGTGCGGGGGCGGGCGTTGCCGCGCCCGAGCCGGTGCTCACTCTCAAGGAGCGGAAGTCGATGTCGCTCGCGCGCGCGGCCTGCTGCAGCTGGACGATCAGCGAGGGGACGTTGTCGTCCTCGGGAACGGCCGCCCCGAGGCGGGCGACGGTCGCGTAGTCGCGTGCGTACTCGCGCTTGGCCGCAAGCCCCGAGGCCAGCTCAGCGCGCTCGGAGTCGAGCGTCTGCTGCTGCTCGGCGATCTGATCCGAGAGGTCGGCGGCCTCGTTGCGCATCGGCGCGAGCACGAGGAACCAGCCGGCGATGACGAGGCCGACGACGACGGCGCCGACCAGCATCAGGCGGTCGCGGCGGGTCATCGGATGTCGCTCCCGCTCGAGGAGGCGCCGGTGGCCGGCGGGGTCGTGCCGGTCGCCGGCGCAGTGGCCGTCGCCGACGCGTCGGCGACGCCGGTCGCGCTCGGTGCCGTGGGCACGGCCGGCGGCGCGTCGAAGAAGATCACGATGCCGAACCTCGGGAAGGCGCCGCTGCCGTGGGTGCAGTCGCCGGAGCTCGCATCGGCGCTGCCGCCGCCCGAGCCGCCGCCCGCCGCGTCGGTCTTGATCGAGTCCGCGAGCGAGATCCGCACGACGCCCGACATCAGGCGCAGCCGTGACATCAGGCGCGCCACGCCCTGCTGGCCGGTCGTGCAGCCGCTCAACTCGATCGCCGGATTGGGCATCGCGGAGCGCAGCGTTGCGGTCGAGCCGGAGGAGGCGCCCTCGACCGTCACGCCGGTCGTGACGGTGCCGAGCAGCGAGGTCAGCCAGACGTCGTCGGGCAGCACGGTCGCGAGGTCGTGGAAGGCACGGTGCCAGTCGAAGCGCGCGGCGCCGAGCTGTCTCACGGTCTCCACGCGCGCCTGTGCCATCGAGGCGAACTCGCGGTAGGGCTTGACGACCTCGGCCTGCTGCTGCATCGCCTGGGCCTGCGTCTCCAGCGACGCGACCTGCGCGCGCCGGTCGACCACGGTGTTGTGCGTGAGCACGTAGGCGAGCACGGCGATCAGCGCGACCGAGAGGCCGCCGATCAGCGCGTACGGGGCGAGGCTGCCGATGCGCGAGCGGGCGCTCTCGCGGGGGATCAGGTTGACGGCTCTCATGCCGCGGCTCCCGGGGCCTGCTCCAGCGCGAGCCCGGCCGCGACGGCGAGCCGCCCGCGGTCGATCCCGTCGCTGGCGCCGTCCTTGGCATCGGCCACCACGCCCACGACGACCGGCAGCCCGACGGCCCCGGCGAGCTGGTCGGCGAAGCCGGGGATCGTGACCGCGGGGCCGGTGAGGACGGCCTGCTCGGCCGCGAGCGCGCCGGCCTGCGCGCGGTAGTAGTCGAGCGAGTTGCGGACTTCGTCGGCGATCCGGCGGACCCCCTCGAGCAGCACGCTGCGCGCCTCGGAGAGGATCTCCGGCTCGCCCTCGAGGGTCTCCACCGGCGCTTCGAGGCCGACGTGCGTGAGCCACTGGCGCGCGTGCTCGAGCGTCAGGCCGCGGCGCTCTGCAAGCTCGGCCGCGAGCACCTCGACGCCCCCGGGCACGACGCGCGTGAAGACGCAGGTGGTGCCCTGTGCGAGCGCGAGGTTGGTGACGCCGCTGACGCTGACGTAGAGCGTCGCGCCCTCGCTGCGCTCAGGCCGGTAGAGGGCGCGGATCATCGCGAAGGCGGCGAGGTCGATGCCGGCGGTGCGCAGCCCGGCCTGGCGGACGGCGGTGTGCAGGCGCTCGACCATGTCGCGCCGCGCGGCCACCAGCACGACGCGCGTGCGCTGACCGTCGGGGGTGTCGATCAGCCCGAGCGACTGGTGCTCCAGCACCGCCTGGTCGAGCGGCATCGGAATGTGGTCCTGCGCGTGGAAGCGGACGGCCGAGGCGATCTCCTTCGCGTCCTGGAGGGGCGGGAGGTCGACCGTTCGCACGACGATCCGCTGGCTGGCGACGCCGATGCGGACACGTCTGCCGAGTCTGTGCTCGCGGAACAGCGCGCTCAGCGCCTCGGCGAGCCCCTCCGCGTCGGCGACCTCGCCGTCGCGCACGATCCCGGGGCTGAGCGTCGCGCCTGCAGCGCGCTCGATCGCGATGCCGCCGGCCGCGTCGGGCCTCGCCTGCACGGCGGCGACGTAGCCGGGCTCGATGTCGAGGCCGACGACGGTGCGACCGGCTGTGCGAGAGGGTGACATGACAGTGATCAAGCGGGAAAGGGGCGGCTGTGGGAGCCGGCAATCCCTCTAATCGGCCGATCGGGCCGCGGGGTTGAGCGGCGACGTCACGCCTGCGCCGGAGTCACCGGAACGTCGCGAGGTACCAGTCCACGATCGCCGGCCCAGCGAGCAGCGCCACGACACCGCCGGCAGCCAGGAACGGACCGAACGGGATCGTCGTGCGGCGTCCCTCCCGCGCGCCGCGCCGCGCCATGATCGCGAGCCCGACGACGGTCCCGGCGAGCAGCGCGACCAGCAGCGCGACGACGACCTCGCGCCCGAGGAAGAGGCCGAGCATGCCGGCGAGCTTGACGTCCCCCATCCCCATCCCCCCGGGCCGCGCCAGCGCCGGCACGAGCAGGAAGCCGCCCGCCGCCGCGCCGGCGAGCAGCTGCTGCGGGACGCCGCCGAGGTCCGTGGCGGCGCCGATCGCGAGCGCCGCGAGCGCGCCGAGGCCGGTCAGGCGGTTGGGGATGATGCGGTGGTCGAGGTCGATCAGCGCGATCGGCACGAGCAGCACCACCAGCACGAGGCCCAGCAGGACGTCGTGCAGGCCGTCGTTCGTGAGGACGACGCCCGCCGCCAGCGCCGCCGTCAGCGCCTCCACGAGCGGATAGCGCACGGAGATCGGCGCGCGGCAGTCGCGGCAGCGCCCGCGCAGCGCGAGCCACGACGCCACGGGCACGTTGTCATAGGGGCGCACCGGACGTTCGCAGCCGGGGCAGTGCGAGCCGGGCAGCAGCAGCGACTCGCCGCGCGGCAGGCGCCACGCGACGACGTTGAGGAACGAGCCGGCGAGCAGGCCGCCGGCCGCGGCGAGCATGGCGAGCGCGACCATCGCGGAGGCTCCTTCGACCGGCACGTCCGGGATCCCTGCGTCTGTCAGCCGACCTGCTCGCCGTAGCGCTGGATGCGCCACGCGGCCTGGACCGGGTCGAGGAAGTGCGGGGGCTCGCGCAGCCGCAGGCGGTCGTCGTACTCGTAGTCCTTGAGGTAGCCGTTGGCGACGGTGCCGCCGGAGCCACGTCCGACCGGCCCGCGGAACTTCTGCGCGATCGTGCCGTTGATCGTCAGTCTGCCCAGCGGAGCGCCGCAGAAGTAGCTGTCGACGGTGAAGGAGTGGTTGAGCGCGAGGATCGCCGCATCGACCGAGATGTTCATCGGCGTGTCCGACGCGTTGACGCACTGGCTGTGGTCGGTGGGGTCGGACGGATCCGGTCTGACCGTGTGGTAGATGCGGACGAAGTTGTCGGCGATCAGGCCCAGCATTCTGTCGCCGCTGCGGGCGATGTTCCCCGTCACGACGATGTCCTTCGCGCTCGCGATCGTGAGGTCCGACGCGTAGCTGCCGCTCACGTAGGCGACGGCGCAGCCGATCGGGTCCGCGTACGGCGCGAGCGGCTGGTAGGCCGGCACGGCGCAGCCGGTGGTCGCGTCGTGATCGACGTAGACGAGCCCGTTGGCGGGCAGCGGCAGCGTCTGCGTGGCCGGCGAGAGGTTGGCGTTCGTGACCGTCATCGAGGTGCCCTGCAGCGTGATGCGGGTCGTCCCTCTGAAGAGGTACTTCGGGTCCACGATCTGCTTGAGCGCCGTGCTCGAAGGCGGCGGCGTCAGCACCGGCGAGTTCGGCTTCCAGACCCCGAGCACGTTCGGGCCGCCGGCGCCGCAGCCCTGGCGATAGCCGCTGCCGGAGATCTCGATCATGTCCTGCGGGGTGCGTCCGAACGTCGGCGCGCCGCAGATCAGGATGTCGTCGTTGGTGTGCAGCGGGCCGTCGATGTGGTCGCCGGTGACGAACTGGATCTCCGTGCAGCCGACGTCGCTGGTGATGGCGTTCCCCCACGTGCCGTCGTCGTTCTGCTGCTGCCAGGCGTTGTCCGGCGAGACCGGGAAGCTCTGGCCGCTGCGGTCGTCACGCCAGTAGCGTGGGCAGCTCGTGCTCGCCCAGGTCAGCAGGTCGGGGCCTCTGGAGGGCGTGAAGGTGTCGGTGAAGCGGTTGTACGTGCCGCTGCGCGTCGGCTTGCCGTTGGTGCTGATGGCGTACCAGGCCGGGTCCGAGGTCTCGAAGTCGGTGAAGTAGAGGTAGTCGAGGAAGCTGCGGCGCCGGAACGTCGCCACGATGCTGCGTCTGACGCTGTTGGAGAAGCCGTCGGAGCGGATGCTGAACGTGCCCGACTGCGGCCCGCTCGAGACGATCATCGAACCGCTCGCGTCGTTGACGTCGCACTGCGCTCTGCCGTTGGCGGGCAGCACCTCGATCGCGTAGCTCGCGTTCGAGCCCGGCACTCTGCGCGTTCTCAGCGTGCTCGCCCCGGCCAGGTTGAGCGCCGGGTGCGCGGGCGTCGGCGACGCGCACTTGGTCCAGTAGGCGTTGTCCTGCGTGAGGTGGAAGAAGTAGTCCTGCACGCCCGCCTCGGCCGCCGCGTAGGCGCGCTTCTGATCCTGGTCGTTGCGGCTCAGGTGGATGTCGCCGCCGGCCGCCGTGAACGCGGCGACGCTGAGCGCCGTGCCGGCGAGCAGGATGCCGAGCACCGCGATGAAGGTGAACCCCTCGTCGCCCGCGAGCCGGCGGCGGATGCGCGCGATCACAGGCACAGCGGCGAGTGCTCCGGGTCACCCGGGTCGGCGGTGCGGACGTAGACGTCGGCGGCGAACGGCTCGGACAGCGTGCCGGAGCCGCCGCGCGACGGCAGCGCCCCGAAGTTGACCGAGATTCTCACGACGCGTGCCGCGTCCGACCCGCTCAGCGGGACGGCCAACAGGTTCGAAGGTCTCACGGGCGTGCCTCCGTCGAAGGAGTAGAACTGCAGGAACGGCAAGGTGGCGCCGGCTCTGTCGACGGCGAGCTCGACGTGGTCGAGCACGACGCGCGTGCGCGAGGGTGTTCTCGGGAACGAGTAGGGCGGATCGCTGCCGGTGGCCGTACCGGGATACACGCGCTCCACGATCTCGCCGGCGGAGAAGGTGAGCGAGCGCTGCTCGGGCACGAACGTTCTGTTCGACAGGTCGGCGTAGAACGTCACGCTGCCGGCGTCGCCGGCGACGATCGCCGGATAGCCGGTGCCGAGGCACACCTGCGAGCGCAACTGCTGCACGATCTGCTCCAGCGCGCCGCGCCCGCGCGCGACCGACTCGCTGCGGTCCGACACGCGGACCTGCACGTGCTCGAAGGACTCCGACAGGAACCCGGCCGTCATCAGGACCGCCACGCCGATGCTCGTGGCGACGAGCAGCTCCACGAGCGTGAAGCCCGCCTGGTCGTCGCGCAGACGTCGCAGCAGGCGTCTCATGGGCACGTCCCCAGCGGCGCGGATCTCAGCTCGTAGGTGGCGCTGCCGACGGGCACGCCGGTCGGGGCGGTGTTGGCGACCGTGCCGGTCAGGCGGTAGGTCGAGCCGGCGAACGTCGCCTGGACGCACACGTCGTACGGCCCGTAGGGGAACGCGCGGTCGATCAGGTACCCGTTCGCGGCGGTCGTGCGCGTCGGCAGCGCACCGCAGCCGGAGCCGGTGCCGGTGAGCCGCACGACGGCGCCCGCCACGGGCGCGCCGTTTCTCAGCACGAGCAGGTTCACGGGCGGCTCGCGCAGCGTCACCGACACGGTGCCGCCGGGCGTCACCTGCGCGAGCTGCGCCGGCTGGCCGTTCGCGACGGGATCTGCGCCCGCGCACGTTCCGGCGTAGGCGCCGTACGGGTCCGTGAAGGGGAACACGACGCTGGAGAGCGTGCCGCCGAAGGGACCGAGCGGGACGGTCAGGTGCGAGGTGACGGCGCTGAAGGACGAAGGGTTGGCCGGCACCGGCGTGGCGCCGTTGAGCGTCTCGTAGCCGGCCTGGATCTGCCCGCCGAGGTCGTAGTCGAAGGCGGTGGTGGCGGTCGCCCCGCCGACGACGCCGACGGTCTTGGTCGGATTCGCGACGCCGTTCGGGTCGACGTACCCGGCGCGCGCGAGCGAGACGGTGTAGTCGCCGCCGGGCAGGTAGCCCCACAGCACGCAGCCGGCGTCGTTCGTCACGTCGGTGTAGCTGCGCGCGCCGGCGAGCGAGACGCTCACGCCCGGCTCGCCCAGGCCGTTGCGATCGCGCACCTGGACGGCGAGCGAGCCGACGTCGCCGCCGAAGGATCCTGCCGGGGGCGCGACGATGCTCTCGATCGTGACCGGCGCGACCGTCATCTGCGCCCACGTCACCGACGACTCGATGCGCAGGTAGTGCGCCTGCGCCTGCCCGCTCGTGCAGCTCGCGCTGCCAGTGTCGTCGGTGACCCAGGACGCGGTCGAGGCGACGCTGTAGTCGATGCCGCCGACGTTCTGCGTCTGGGCGTCGCGGTAGTTCGACAGCTCGGCAACCCCCATTGAGCGCATGCGGTCCTGGTCCTGCTGCGCGACGGCGGAGGCCTCGGAGCGACGCTTGTTCAGGCCGGAGGTGTTCGAGGCGCCGTCCAGGCCGGCGTAGACGCCGGTCGCGACGAGTACCAGCAGCATCGCCGAGACGAGCACCTCGATGAGGGCGAAGCCGCGCTCGTCGCGCCGGAGGCGAGAGCGGAGGCGGCGGAGGGTGGCGACCGTGAGACTCACCGGAGACTCATCGGCGCGAACGCGCTCGTAGTTGAGCGACGTGGCAATTAAAAACGGGGCGGGCCTCTCGGCCCGCCCCGTCGTCCGCTACTGGCTCTTGGTGTGCTTGCGCGGAAGGTGCTTGCGTGCGACGGTTACCAGTTGCCGCTGGC
This sequence comes from uncultured Actinomycetes bacterium, assembly GCA_963812435.1. GTDB lineage: Bacteria > Actinomycetota > Thermoleophilia > Solirubrobacterales > Solirubrobacteraceae > Conexibacter. Next base: position 58,884 of record CAWEUZ010000005.1, on the reverse strand, counting down.
GGGGCACCCGCCGGTGCTGACCGGCAGGCAGGTGCGGCTGACGACACCGGTGTTGGCCCGGGTAACAGTGAAGGAGACGTTCGCCGGCGAGACGACCGTGACTGTCCAAGTGTTGGTGGTACCGCTCGCCGTCGGCGTTCTCGCTCTGTTCGGCAGGGTGTTCAGCGACGGCTCAATTCTCTGCAGGCCGGCGAGGTTCGTGTTGTAGTCGCCGGCGTCGGTGAAGTACGTCTCCATCGCCGTCTGCATGTTCCGGGCGTAGCTCTTGGCGCTCGCGTCGCCGGCCTTGTCCTTCTGGGAGATGAAGGAAGGAATGGCGATTGCGGCGAGGATCCCGATGATCAGGATCACGACGAGGAGCTCGATAAGGGTGAAGCCCTTCTCGTCTCTGATGCGATTACGCATGGCGTGCAGCATTTGGTCCTCCTAGAACCGGGTGTTTCGGTCGTACTCCGCCAGAGTCCTGACCGGGTCACAATGACCTCTCGGTTCTGGCACGCCACGTATCGGCACTCCGCTCTGCGGGGTTGATACTCGTGGACGTTTGAACGATTTCTTGCAGGCGGCGCTCAGCCGGCGGCGGCGGCGCGCAGCGCCTCGCCCGACTCCTGCGCGTCGCGTGCGGGATCGCGCACGCCGCTCCCGCCGCACCACGGGCAGGTGACCTGTCTCTGCTCGCCGCCCAGCCCGGAGATGACCGACCCCGCCCCTCTGCAGGGGTGGCAGATCGTCTCGTCGCGGGTGTCTTCTCTGGCGGCCATCGGTCGGTCGGCGAGGCTATCAGCCGCGCCGCATCAGCCGGCCGACGGCGGCCATCAGCTCGTCGCTGCGGTCCGCGCGCTCGCCGTCCGGCGCGCCCATCACGCAATGGCGCGCGTGCTCGTCGAGCAGGCCGAGCGCGACCTTGTCGAGCGCCGCCTGGATCGCCGAGATCTGCGTCAGCACGTCGATGCAGTAGCGATCCTCGTCGACCATGCCCTGCACGCCGCGCACCTGCCCCTCGATACGGCGCAGGCGCTGCTGCAGCTGGTCCTTGGTGGCGGTGTAGCCGCGGGTCTCGCTCATCGGGCGCATTATACCCCCTGGGGGTACCTGCTAGCGTAGACGGCATGGACGGTCTGCTCTCGACGCTCGGCGACGGCCTCTGGAACGCGCTGCTGATGGCGTGGGAGGTCTGGTGGGCACTCGTGCTGGGCTTCGCGATCTCGGCGATCGTGCAGGCATGGGTCCCCCGCGAGCGGATCCAGACCGCGCTCGCCGGCGAGGGGCTCGCCCCCGTCGCGCGCGCCACGGGGCTCGGCGCGGCCTCCTCCTCGTGCTCGTACGCGGCGATCGCGATCGCCCGCAGCCTGTTCGCGAAGGGCGCCTCGCTCGGCAGCGCGCTCGCCTTCCAGTTCGCCTCCACCAATCTCGTGTGGGAGCTGGGGCTCGTGCTGTGGATCCTGCTCGGCTGGCAGTTCGCGCTCGGCGAGTACGTCGGCGGGATCGTGATGATCGGGCTGATGTGGGCGCTGTTGCGGGTGTTCGTGAGCCGCGCCGCCGAGCGCGCGGCGCGCGAGCACGTAGCCGCCGCCGACGCCGCCGGGCACGACGCGCACTGCCACGGGCACGATCACCATGGCGCGGCGGACGCGGACGCAGTCCCGCCCCCCTTGCGCGAGCGCGTGCGCTCGCTCGACGCCTGGTCCGACGTCGCGCGCAACTTCCGCGCCGACTGGCTGATGCTGTGGAAGGAGATCCTCACCGGCTTCGTGATCGCCGGCTTCGTCGCGCTGCTCGGCATGGACGTCTTCAACGGACTGTTCCTCGAGGACGCCCCGGAGGCCGTGCGCATCGCCTGGGCGGTCGTGATCGGACCGCTGATCGCCGTCGCGAGCTTCGTCTGCTCGATCGGCAACGTGCCGCTCGCAGCCGTGCTGTGGGCCGGCGGCATCCCCTTCGCCGGCGTGATGGCCTTCATCTTCGCCGACCTGATCGTGCTGCCGATCGTGCTCGCGTACCGCAAGTACTACGGCACCGCGTTCGCGCTGCGCATCAGCGCGCTGATGCTCGTGACGATGATGCTCGCCGCGCTCGTCGTGAACCTGCTGTTCGGCGCGCTCGGGCTGATCCCGTCGACGCGGCCGAGCACGACGGACGTCTTCGGCTCGATCGAGCTGGACTACAAGGCGGTCCTCAACGCGCTTGCCACGCTGGCGTTCGTCGCGCTGCTGGCGTTGACGCGACGCCGCAGCGCCGTGCCGGTCGCCGCGCACTGAGGCGGGAAGGATCGGCGCCGCGCGGCGTCCTCCGCAGGTGAACCCGACCTCAGGAGGCGTCGCCCATGGCCGCACCGATCTCGACGATTCGCCGTTGGAGCCTGCTCGCGTGCACGCTGCTGCTCGTGAGCGGCGCGCTCGCCGCGTGCGGCGGCGGCTCGAATGACAGCAGCACGACGTCGTCCGGCGGTGCGAGCACGGCGGCCCAGTCGGAGGCGTCCGGAGGCGGGTCCGCCGACGCCGGCGCCGCCACGGCGCTCGACATCAGCGCGACCGAGAACGGCGGGCTCGGCTTCGACAGAAGAGCGCTGAGCGCCAGAGCCGGCACGGTCACGATCAGACTCGCCAACGGCAGCAGCGACAGATTCCCGCACGGGATCGCGATCGAGGGCAACGGCGTCGACAAGGACGGCCAGGTCGTCCAGCCCGGCGGCACCTCCACGGTCACCGTGAGACTGAAGCCCGGTACGTACACCTTCTACTGCCCCGTGGGGGGTCACGAGGCGGCGGGCATGAAGGGCACGCTCACCGTCCAGTGAGGGGACCGGCGGGGGCGGCGGGGCTTTGCCGGAGGACCGCCGCCCCCGCTTCGGCGTCAGCGGCCCGGGGCGCGCCCGCGCTTCCGGGCCGCTCTGCGCTCCGCCCGCCACTCGGCGAGCGTGCGGTGGTGGCCCAGCCGGTGGCAGGTGCGCTCCATCGCGAACGGCGTCGGCGCGCCGCGGTCGGTCAGCAGGATCGCGGGGAGCCACGGCGCGTTCGCGCCGCCGACCGGCTCGTCCGGCAGGGGCAGGCCCTCGACGTGGTGCTCGACGCGGCTGCCGAACAGCGCCAGGTTGACGGCCCCGGCAACATCGAGTGCGGCGCTCGGCGACAGCACGCCGCGGTAGCCGGCGCGGCGCAGCTCGCTCGCCAGCTCCTGGGCGTCGGCGTGGTCGCCGACGGCGATCGCCGGGTCGAGGCCGCAGGCCTCCCAGGCGTCGAATGTGGAGAGGTCTGCGATCTGGTCTGCGAAGACGCGCAGCTGCCACAGGCTTCGGGTCTCCCGCAGCCGCCGGGTCTCCGTGCGGATCGTCTGGTAGCGCACGCGCTCGGCCCAGGCGCCGTCGCTGGAGAGGGCCAGGTACTGCACGAGCGACTCGCCCTCGCGGTGCCAGCGGCCCGACTCCTGGCGCAGCGTCGTGCTGCCGGCGCCCTGCCACAACGGCGGGATGCCCTGCCCGACGTGCCGATAGGCGATCCAACGTCCGGCGATCGCCGCGGGCCTAGACGTCCAGCTGGGCACGCCCACCTCGCGCGAGCGGCAGCAGCTTCCGACCGGCGTCCGCCACGTCGGCGTCGATCAGCTCGCGCGGCGTTCTCTCGTCGAACTGCGGGCGCGGCGCGTCGAACCACATGACGATCCCGTATGGGGTCGTGGAGTTGCGCAGCTCGTAGACGAGCTGGCCGATCAGCGTGATGCGCTTCGGGTTGCGCTTGATCTGCTCGACGCGACCGTCGCGCCAGTTGCGGACCGACTTCGTCGTCGCGCCGAGCAGCTGCGCAACCTCTCTGACCTCGACGTGCGCGAGCTCCTCGGCGACGAACTTGGCGGCGACGGCCGGGTCGTCGATCGCGGCATGGTCGAGCTGGCGCAGCATCGCCTGCACGACCACGTGCATGATCTTCATCGCATAGCGGACCTTCCAGCCCTCGTCGAGCGCATCCGGGTCGACCGCGATCTCGGCGCGCAGGTCCTCGAGCGTCAGCAGCAGCTCGCGCGCGAGCTCGTGATCGCGCCATGTGGGATCACGCGCGAGGCCGAGGATCTCGCTGCGCACGCACTCGAACCAACGGTCGCGCTCGGTGACGCGCCGCTTGCGCGAGACCGGGTCGTTGCGCAGGTCCCGGGTGCTCGGCTCGTGGTAGGGCTTCAGCGCCGCGTAGATGTCGTGCTCGAGCGCCTCGATGCGTTCGCGCAGCGCGTCGCCGGTGGTGGGAGATGTCGGTGCAGCCAATGCGGACATGGCAGAATGACCTCCAAGTCTGTGATCTTTCCCTCCGTGGGAAAGACCTGCGACTCAGGATAGCGCGATCAGCCGTCGAGCTCGACGCGCATCGCGGCAGCGAGCCCGCCGCCGAGCACGTGCTCGGCGTCCCCAAAGCGCACCGTCAGCGGGCCGCCGAACGGCTGCCGGTCGACGATCTCCAGCACGTCCCCCAGCCGCACCCCGCGCTCGGACAGGTAGCGCAGCATCTCGGGGTCCGAGTCGGAGATGCGCACGAAGCGCCCGCGCGCGCCCGGCTCCAGCTCCGCCAGGCGGTGCGTCTCGCCCTCGTCCATCACGAGGTCGGCGCTCGGGATCGGGTCGCCGTGCGGGTCGTGCGTCGGATGGCCGAGCTTCGCCGCGATGCGCGCCTCGAGGTCCTCGGAGATGACGTGCTCGAGCGCCTCCGCCTCCTCGTGGACGCGGTCCCACGGCACGCCGAGGTGCTCGGACAGGTAGAGCTCCAACAGCCGGTGGTGGCGCAGCACCTCCAGCGCCACGCGCTCGCCCTCCGGCGTGAGCACGACGCCCTTGTAGCGCTCGTGCACGACGAGTCCGCGCTCGGCGAGCTTCTTGAGCATCGCCGAGACCGACGCCGGCGTCACGCGCAGCCGCTCGGCGAGATCGTTCGTCGAGACGCCGTCCTCGCCCCCGGCCCGCCGCTGCAGCGCGTAGATCGCCTTCGCGTAGTCCTCGATCGCCTCGGACGGGCGGCCGCTCGGCTCGGTTGCCATCGGATTGGAGGATACGGGGAGGGGTCCGTGCGGAAGCCGCAGCTCTGCGCCGAGGCTCAGGGCACGAGCCGACCCTGCCGGCGATGACCCTCGAGGATCTGCTCGCAGATCTCCTCCCACGTCGTGCCCTCCGGCGGATCTCCGAACCGCTCGCCGGCGGACGCGTACCTCGCGCGCACGTCTCGCTCCGAGATCTCGAACGCCGGCCCGACCGCACGGACGCCGGCGTCCTCGAGCAGCGACCACGCCTGCGCGATCGCGTCGAGCAGCCGCGCGTCGTCGGGAAGCGGCAGCCGCCGGTCCTCGGGCAGCTCGACGAACGCGAGGAAGTCCGCGATGGTCGCGACCGCCGCGCTGTGGCCCTCCCAGCTCGACGGCAGCACGCCGACGTCCTTGAGCGTGGCGATCTCTGCGGCGAGCCCCCGCTCGAGCGCCGTGACGACCTCGGCCGGATCTCCGTCGGCAAAGCGCAGCTCGTGCCCGGGCCGCAGCGGCAGCCCGCTCGCGAGGCCGAGACGCGTCGCTCTCGAGACCATGCCCATCATCGTCCAGCCGACCGGCTGGATCGCCGCGAGCGCGGCCTGCTCGTCCGCCGCGTCGACCTCGTACGTGAGCTCGACGTAGTGCTGCGCGCTGCCGATGCCGACGAGCTGCGCGCCTGCGCCCGCGACGGCGCTCGCGATCTCGTCGCGGTCCACCGCCGCGGGACGCGATGCGTAGCCGCTCACACGCCAGCGGTAGAGGAGGGCCGTGCTCTGCGGCCTGCGCTCGGCAGCCTCGGCTACAGCCTCTTGCTCCCGCTGCCAGGTCTGGTGGCCGAGCTGTCCCTTGGGCGTCATGCGAAACGCCAGCCGGCCGTGCTTGCTCGTCTCCTCGGCGATCCCCGTCTCGACCAGCCCGGCGAGCGCCTTGCGGATCGTCGTCTGCGACACGCCGCTGTGCTCGTGGACCTCCGCGACGGTCAGCGCGTCACCGTTCGCCCGGACCAGGGCGAACGCCGCGTGCGCGCGGCTGCCGGGAAAGGACACCGCGTAGTCGAAGTCGGCGAGCGCCTCCTGCTGGGCGGTGCGGGCCACGCCGTGAAGCTATCGCGCTCGTTCGCCTTCCGGCGCCGCTATCTGATCGCGTCGTAGACCTTGAACAGCGGCATGTACATCGAGATCACGATGAAGCCGACGATCGCGCCGACGATGATGATCATCAGCGGCTCCAGCAGCGACGTGAGGCCCTTGACGGCCGTAGCGACCTCATCCTCGTAGAAGTCGGCGATCTTCGAGAGCATCGCGTCGAGCGCGCCGGTCTCCTCCCCCACGCCGACCATCTGACAGACCATCGACGGGAACACCGGCGCGTCGCGCAGCGGCGCGGCGATCGTGCCGCCGGACTTCACGGATGCGGTCACGTCCGCCATCGCCTTCTCCACGACCGCGTTGCCGGCCGTCTTGCCGGTGATCTCGATCGCCTGCAGGATCGGCACGCCGGAGGCGATCAGCGAGGACAGTGTGCGCGACCAGCGCGCGAGCGCGATCTTCTGCACGACAGGGCCGATCTTGAACGGGATCTTCAGGCGCATCGCATCCCACATCGGCCGCCCCCAGGACGATCTCTTCCAGGTGCGGAAGCCGACGACGATCGCGACGACGATCGCGATCAGCAGGTACCACTGGTGGGTCACGAAGTCGGACATCCCGACCGTGAACTGCGTGATCGGCGGCAGTCTGCTGCCGAACTCCTCGAACGTCTTCTTGAAGACCGGCACGAGGAACGCGACCATCGCGACCAGCACGATCCCCGCGAAGCTGAAGATGACGGTCGGGTAGACCATCGCCGACTTCACCTGGCGACGCAGCGCGTCGTCCTTCTCGAGCTGGTCGGCGACGCGGATCAGCGCCTCGTCGAGCCGGCCGCTCGTCTCGCCCGACTCGACCATCGCGACGAACAGCGGCGTGAAGATCTTCGGGTGGCGGGCGAGCGCGGCCGAGAACAGCAGGCCCGCCTCGACGTCCTTGCGCACGCTCACGACGGCGTCCGTGAGGGCCTTCGACTCGGTCTGCTCCTCCAGCACGTAGAGCGCGCGCAGCAGCGTCATGCCGGACGCGACCATCGTCGACAGCTGGCGCGTCAGGACCGTCAGCTCGGTCGGCTTGACGCGCTCGAAGAGCGTGACGTTGAGCTCCTTGGAGGAGTGCTTGTCGCTGATGTCGACGACGACCAGCCCGCGCGACTTCAGCTGGTCGGCGACGGCCTGCTTGGAGGCCGCCTCGACCTCGCCCTTGGCGTGCCCGCCCGCGAGGTCGATGGCCTTGAAGACGTACGTCGACACGGCTCGTCCTCCTAGACCGTCGCGAACGCGCCGTCGACGGGAACGCCGCCGCCCGCGCTGAGCAGGCGCCGCAGCTCCTCCGGCGTGGTCGAGCGCGACTCCGCGAGCTGGCGCGTGATGCGCCCGCCGCGCACGAGCCCCGCGAGCGAGGCGTCCATCGTCTGCATCCCCTGCGCGCCGCCGGTCTGCAGCGCGGAGTAGATCTGATGCGTCTTGCCCTCGCGGATCAGGTTGCGGATCCCGGGCGTCGGCACGAGCACCTCGGCGGCGACGCAGCGGCTCGCGCCGTCGGCGGTCGGCAGCAGCTGCTGCGTGACGATCCCCTGCAGGCCGACGGCGAGCTGCATGCGCACCTGCCCCTGCTGGCCGGCGGGGAACACGTCGATGATGCGGTCGACCGTCTGCGGCGTGTCCTGCGTGTGCAGCGTCGCGAACACGAGGTGGCCGGTCTCCGCCGCGGTGATCGCGGTCGAGATCGTCTCCATGTCGCGCATCTCGCCGACGAGGATCACGTCCGGGTCCTGACGCAGGGCGGCCTTCAAGGCCTCTGCGAAGCTCGTCGCGTCCGACCCCAGCTCGCGCTGGTTGACGATGCATCTCTTGTGACGATGGAGGAACTCGATCGGATCCTCGATCGTCATGATGTGCTCCTCGCGCGTCGCGTTGATGACGTCGAGCAGCGACGCGAGCGTCGTCGACTTGCCGGAGCCGGTCGGGCCGGTCACGAGCACCAGCCCGCGCGGGCGGTTCGCCATCTCGGCGACCGACGGCGGCAGGGCGAGCGACTCGAGCGGCGCGATGTCGAACGGGATCAGGCGGAAGGCGGCGCCGAGCGCGGAGCGCTGGAAGTAGGCGTTGACGCGGAAGCGCGCGCGGCCCGGCACCTGGTAGGCGAAGTCGAGCTGCCAGTTGTTCTCCAGCCGCTGGCGCTGGTCGTTCGTGAGGATCGAGTAGACGATCTCACGCGTGTCCTGCGGCGTGAGCGTCGGATAGCCGTCGACCGGCGACAGCCGGCCGCGCACGCGCACGGTCGGCGGCGCGCCCGCGGTCAGGTGCAGGTCCGACGCGCGCCGGTCGATCACCTCGATCAGCAGCTCTGCGAAGTCGATCTCCATCCCGGCACGTATCGGCAGCCAGGGCCTGCGGCCTTAGGCCTGCGGTTTCGCCGTCCGGCGGCCGCGAGCGGCCGCCTTCCGGCGACGTCACTAGACCTCCACCGCGACTGCAACGGCCTCGTCAGCGCGCTCCTCCACCGGCTGCGGTGCCGCGGGCTTGTCGCGCGGCAGGAACAGCGCCGGGATCACAGCCAGCAGGATCAGCGCGAGCGCCCACATGTAGGTGTGGCCGAACGCGTCCGCCACCCGCGGCGCAAGCTGCGCGCGCGCCTGCGGCGGAATCGACTGCGCGGCCGCGAGCCCCTGCCCGGCGCCCGCCGCGCCCGGCAGGCGGTCGGCGAGCTGGTTGGCGAGGATCACCGACATCAACGCCACGCCGAGCGCGCCGAAGCCGCGCTGGACGATGTTGAAGGCGGTCGTCGCACGCGAGACCTCGGCGTGCGCGAGCGTCTGGTAGGCGGCGGCCATCGTCGGCATCATCGCGAGGCCGATTCCGAGCCCGGTCACGAACGAGGCGAAGCCGAGCAGCACGAACGACGTGTCGGCGCCGACCTGCGTGAAGGTCGCGAAGCCGAGGACGCAGAACACCAGCCCGGGCAGCACCACGCGCGCCGCTCCCGTGCGGTCGACGATCCGCCCGCCGACGGGCATCATCAGCGCCGCGCCGACCCCCTGGGGGATCATCAGCAGGCCCGCGTCGAGCGCGGACTGGCCGCGCGCGACCTGGTAGTAGAGCGGCAGCAGCAGCATTGCGCCGAAGAAGGCAGCCGCGAACAGCGCCATCGTGATGCCGGAGACGGCCGGCGTGCGGCGCTTGAACAGGCGCACGTCGATCAGCGGCTCCTCGACGTGCAGCGCGTGCCACACGAAGCCGGCGATCAGGCCGATGCCGGCGATCGTCGGCAGGATCGACTTCGGCCCGTCGAAGCCGCCGTGCGAGCCGGTCTCCGCGAGGCCGTAGACGAGCGCCGCCAGGCCGGGCGAGAGCAGCAGCAGGCCGAGCACGTCGAGCTTGTGACGCGGCTGCGGTCTGTCGGGCTTGAGGATGCGGTAGGCGAGCACGAGCGCGACGGCGCCGATCGGGATGTTCACGTAGAAGATCCAGCGCCACGAGACGTCGTCGACGAGCCAGCCGCCGAGCACCGGTCCGAGGATCGGCCCGAGCAGCATCGGCGCGCCGACGACGCTCATCACGCGCCCGACGCGCTGCGGCCCGGCCGCCTGCGTGAGGATCGTCATGCCGGCCGGCATGATCATGCCGCCGCCGAGGCCTTGCAGGACGCGGAAGGCGATCAGCGAGTGCGCCGACCAGGCCATCCCCGACAGCGCCGAGCCCGCGAGGAACAGCACGAGCGACGTCATGTACAGGCGCTTGGTGCCGAAGCGGTCGGCCGCCCAGCCGGTGAGCGGGATGACCGTCGCGAGCGCGAGGAGGTAGCCCGTCGAGACCCACTGGATCGTCGGCAGCGGCGCGTCGAAGTCGCTCGACAGGTGGTTGATCGCGATGTTGACGATCGTCGTGTCGAGGATCGACATGATCGCCCCGAGCACGACGACGACCGAGATCGCCTTCAGCGCGCGGTCGAGGCCTTCGCTCGCCGCTGGACGTCCGTTTCCGATTGCGCTCATGGCGCCCCCTCTCCTCGCTGTGCGTCCCAGTGATCGAAGACCGCCGCCAGCGCCCTGCTCAGCGTCGCGCGCTCGGGATCGCCGAGGCTCGCGGCGAAGCGGCGCAGCCCGGTCAGGCGCGCCTCCATCACCCGTGACAGCGTCGCGCTGCCCTCGTCCGTCAGCGAGAGGCGCTTGACGCGCCGGTCGAGCTGGTCCTCGGTGCGCGCCACGAAGCCGTGGCGCACGAGCCCGTCGACCGCGCGACCGGCGGCGGCGACCGACAGGCCGATGCTCGGCGCCAGCTCCGTGAGCGCGAGCCCACGGTCGGCGGCCTCGAGCACGAACAGGCCGCGCATCTGCGGCATCGTCAGGTCGAGCTCGGCGATCAACGCGATGAGCTCCGACTGGTCGCCCTTCATGACCTGCCCGATGAAGCGCGCGAGCTCGCCCGCGAGCTGCTCGTTCGTGACGGTCTTCAACGTTTGCATGGACGCAACTATATCCCCTTGCGTGATATTCGCAAGCTTGCGTCTTTTGCGTGTCTGCGTGCTTACGCCGGGGACCGGGTTCAGGCGGTTCCGGTTACCCGCGCGATCTCCGCGAGCGACGTCAAGCCGGCCTTGACCTTCTCGAAGCCGTCGTCGCGCAGGCGGCGCATCCCCTCGCGCATCGCGACCTTCGCGATCTCGTCGGCCGGCGCGCGCTGGAGCACGAGCGAGCGGATGTCCTCCGACATCGTCATCACCTCGTAGAGGCCGAGGCGGCCCTTGTAGCCCATCCCCCCGCAGCGCCCGCAGCCGACCGGCTCGTAGCACTCGAGGTCGAGCGCGACCTTGAAGCCGCCGTCGCGCAGCACGTCCGCCGGCACGATCACGCGCTTCTTGCAGGTCGAGCAGAGCGTGCGCGCGAGCCGCTGCGCGACGACGCAGTCGATCGCCGAGGCCACCAGGAACGGCTCGATCCCCATCTCCACCAGACGCGTGATCGCCGTCGGCGCATCGTTCGTGTGCAACGTCGAGAGCACGAGATGCCCTGTGAGCGCGGACTCGACCGCGATCTGCGCCGTCTCGCCGTCGCGAATCTCGCCGACCATGATGATGTCGGGGTCCGCGCGCATCATCGAGCGCAGGCCGTTCGCGAAGCTCAGTCCGGCGCGCGGGTTGACCTGCACCTGCGTGATCCCCTCCATCTGGTACTCGACGGGATCCTCGATCGTGATGATGTTCTTCTCGGTCGTGTTGAGCTGCTGCAGCGCGGCGTAGAGCGTCGTCGACTTGCCGGAGCCGGTCGGGCCGGTCGTCAGGACGGCGCCGTAGGACTGCGAGATGGCGTGCTCGAAGCGCTTGCGCTCGTCCGGGTGCATGCCGAGCGCGTCGAGGTCCACCCGTACCGAGCTCTTGTCGAGGATGCGCATGACGATCGACTCGCCGTGCACGCTCGGCAGCGTCACGACGCGGATGTCGACGTGGCGGCCGTCGACCGAGAGGCTCACGCGGCCGTCCTGCGGGATGCGCTTCTCGGCGATGTCGAGCTCCGCCATGATCTTCACGCGCGAGACGACGCCCGACGCCATGCGGTGCGGGATCGTCGTCGAGACGCTCAGCACGCCGTCGATGCGGAAGCGCACGCGCAGCTCGCGCCCGTCCGGCTCGAAGTGGATGTCGGAGGCGCCGCGCTCGGCCGCCTGCGCGACGATCGAGTTGACGAGCTTGACGATCGGCGCCTCGTCGGCCGACTCGTGCAGGTCGACGACCTCGCCGTCGTCCTCCTGCGTCAGGTCCTCGTCGACCGCCTCGCGGACGGAGTCTCCGAAGCGGTCGAGCCGGGCGACGAGCGTCGCGACGTCCTCGCGCGACGCGACGGCCGGACGCACGTCGAGGTGCGTCAGCATCGCGATGTCGTCGACCGCGAGGACGTTCGCGGGATCGGCCATCGCGACGACCAGCGCGCGCTTGTCGTCGGCGAACGCGACCGGGACCGCCTCGTAGCGCTTCGCGGCCGCCGAGTCGATCAGGTTCGCGGCCGCCATGTCGATCGGGAAGGCGTTGAGGTCGAGGTGGTCGAGCCCGTAGCGCTCCCCGATCGCGCGGGCGAGCTGGTCTTCGCTGATGCCGCCCTGCTCGAGCAGCATCCGCTCGGGCGGGCGACCGGACAGGCGCGCCGCCTCGACGGCCGCGTCGACGCGCTCGCGCTCCACGAAGCCGAGGTCCACGAGCACGTCCGTGAGGAAGCGCCCGGAGCCGCCGCGGCGGCTCGGGGGCGTGACGCCGTTCCACTCCTCGTGGTGCTGAGGCGCGAGCGCGAGCGCCCCGTCGGTCGGCGGGTGGTCGTGGGGGCCGACGGCGCGCAGGTGCGGAGCGCCGGCGCCGGAGGGCGTCGGCCTGGGTGCGCGTGGTCGCGGCGGCTCGGGCTCGGGCTCGTGGGCGGGCGGCGGATCGTCGGCGTCCGGCACGTCGACCGCCGAGAACGACGGCATCGAGGGCGGCTCGGCAGGGGGCGGTGGATCCGGGTCGCTGCGGGGCATCGCCGACCACTCCGGCGGCAGGTCGGCGCTCGCGTCGCGCGCGAAGGGGTCGAATGCGGCCCGCGGCGGCGCCGTCTCGCGCGCGACGAGCGGCTCGTCACCTGCACTCGCGGGCCGCTCCGGCTCGCGCACGAGCGGCGTCGCCGGCGGGTCGCCGGGCTCGGCGGGCGGGGCCTGCTGAGGCTCAGGCGGCGGAGCCGCGGGCGGCGGCGCGTAGGACGGCGAGCGGGGCGGCTTGTCCCGTCCAGCGCTCGAAGCTCCGCGCCCCTTGTCGAACCAGGATCTCAAGGCCGTCCACCACCTCGGCGCCGGCGGCGCGTGCGGCGCTGGCGAGCGGAGTCGGGGCGGTGGCGTATACGAGGTCGACGAAGCATGGGTAACCCCGAAGCCCATCGGCGGTCACCGGAAGCGTCTTGAAATCGCCCCCCGTTCCGTCCAGGCCGACGGACGTCGTGTTCACGAGCAGGTCCCCGCTCTCGGGAACCGCATCCACGACGCGGCCGCCGATGTCGGCGCACAACCGCTCCGCGCGCGCCCTGGTTCGATTCCAGACCAGCACCTCGGCGGCGCCCGCGTCCAGCAGCGCCCACACGACGGCCCGCGCGCTCCCGCCGGCGCCGAGCACGACCGCGGTCGCGCCCGCCGGATCGATCGGCAAGGCGTCGATCAGCCCCGGCGCGTCGGTGTTGTCGGCGTGGATCCGACCGTCGGACCGGAACGTGAGCGTGTTGGCCGCGCCGATCGCGCGGACGGCGTCGGTCGCCTCGTCGGCGATCTCCGCGGCCGCCTCCTTGTGCGGGATCGTCACGTTCGCCCCGACGAATCCGGCTGCGGGCAGCGCGCGCACCGTCTCGTCGAACAGCTCCGGTGGGACCGGCAGCAGCTGGTAGCGCCAGCCGTCCAGGCCGAGCGCCGCGTAGCCGGCCTCGTGCATCGCCGGCGAGCGGCTGTGGCGCACCGGCCAGCCGAGCACGCCGCAGGCCGGCATCAGCTCAGCACGTCGTCGGCGATTTGCCGCCGGCCGCGTCGCGCGCGTCGTTGTAGCGCTGGACGTCCTGCTCGAACTGGGCGTCGGTCGAGGAGAACGCGTGCTGCCCGCACGTCCCCGGCTTCACGACGTAGAACAGGTACGGGACTCTCGCCGGATGCGCGGCCGCCTGGATCGAGGCAAGGCCCGGGTTGCCGATCGGGCCCGGCGGCAGGCCGCCGTTGATGCGCGTGTTGTAGGGCGTGTCGGCCTGCAGCTGCGAGACCTTCAGCGGGTGCGTCCAGTCGTTCAGCTCGAAGCGCAATGTCGCGTCGATGCCGAGCGGCATGCCGTCCTTGAGGCGGTTGTAGATGACCGCCGCGACGAGCGGTCGCTCTCTCGCGACCGCCACCTCGCGCTCGACCATCGCGGCGATCGTCAGCACGTCGAAGACGGTCAGGTTCTTGCTGCGCGCGTATCTGAGGTTCACCTTGGCCATGTTCTGCTTGAACGCGGTCAGCTGCTCGCCGACGAAGCGCTTGGCCGTGGCGCCGCGCTTCAGCTCGTACGTCGCCGGGAACAGGAAGCCCTCGAGCGTGGCGCCCTTGGGCGCGCCGTAGCGGCGCGGGTCGAGCACGGGCGAGCGCCGCGACGCCGCCAGGTAGTCCCCGCGCAGGCCGGCCTGCCGCGCGATCGGCGCGATCTCGCGGCGGCTCTTGCCCTCGGGGATCGTGATGCGGATGACCGGCGGCGGCGGCGGGGTCTTCGCAAGCGCCGTCAGCGCGGCGCCGTAGCTCATGTCGTTGCGCAGGCGGAACGTGCCGGACTTGATGTCCTCGCCGCCGCCCGACAGCTTCGCGCGCAGCTTGAAGAAGAACGAGGAGTCGATCACGCCTCTGTCGGCGAGCAGGTCGCCGATCTCCCCCACGCTCGCACCGCGCGGGACGGCCACGACCACGCGGCCGCTGCCGTCGCCGGCGCCCGGCTGGTAGATCGACCACAGGAACCAGCCGGCCACCACGACGAGCACGATCGCCAGCAGCGCGCCGGCGCGGCGGGCCCAACGGCGGGCCGGCGAGCGGCCGGCCGCCCCGCCGCTGCGCGGCGCCTTGGGCGGACCGGGCGGCTTGGGGCCGCGCCCGCGCGTGCCGGGCGCGCGCTCGCCGCGGGCGACGCGGCGCGTCCCGAGCGGAGCCTCCGGCGCCGCAGGTTCCGCGGGCACCGACGGCGCTTCCGGCTCCGGTTCGAACACCGGCAGCGGCACCGCGGGCTCATCAGCCCACGTCGTCGTCACATCGAACATCTGCGTCGCCTGCGGGTCAGGCGCCGGCGCTTCAGGAGCCCCGGCAATCTCTACGTCTCTGAGACGTACAGATTGCCGGTCATCGGGTTCGGGCGCGGCTTGCGGCGGCTCCGGCGCGGGTGGCAGGGACCTACCTTCGCGGGCGGCGCGCTTGCGCTCGCGTTCGAGGCGGGCGGCCTCGCGCTCTTCGGGCGTACGGCTCACGTGCGCACCTCTTCCCCGTGGCGGGCGAGCCAATCGTCGAGCAGCACCGCGGCGGCGCGAGAGTCCTCCGACGTCCGGCCGCCGACGTCGCCGGCGATCTTCGTGGTGAAGCGCTCGTCGTAGAGGGAGATCGGTACGCCGGGGCCGAGCAGCTCGCCGAGCTTCGCCGCGAACGCGCGCGTCTCCGTGGTCTGCTCCGTGTCGTCGCCCGAGAGGCCGAGCGGGAGCCCGACGACGACCCGGCCGACCTCGCGATCGCGGACGAGCGCCGCCAGCGTCGCGCGCCCCTTCCTCGATGCCGGCCGGAGCACCGGGTCGATCGGCGTCGCAAGCGTCCCCGTCGGGTCGCTGAGCGCACACCCGCAGCGGGCGCGCCCGTAGTCCAGCGCCAGCACCCGCATCAGCCCGCGAGGGCCGCCTCGATCGCCGCGCGCGCGGCGGCGATCGCCTCGGGCAGCTTGTCGGGGTCGCGGCCGCCGGCGCGCGCCATCGTGTCGCGGCCGCCTCCGCCGCCGCCCGTCACCTCGGCGGCGACTCTCACGATCGCGCCCGCCTTCACGCCGCGTTCGACCAGGGCGGGCGCCACCGACGCGACGAGCGAGACCTTGCCGTCCGCGGTCGCACCCAGCACGACTGCGGCGTCGCCGAGCTTGGCCCGCAGCTTGTCGGCGAGGTCGGGGAGCGCCTTGGGGTCCGAGACGTCTACGACGGCAGCGAGGAGGGAGGCGCCATCGACGTCCGCGGCAGAGGCCAGCAGCGCGTCGAGATCGACGGAGCCGTTCGCCCCTCCCCCCTCGATGCCGCCTTTTCCAGCTCCTTCACGCGCACAAGCAACGTCTGCACAGCACTCGGCACCTGCTCGGGCGTCGCCCGCAGCTCGGTAGCGACAGACCGCAGCACATCGTCATGCGCGCGCACGAGATCCACCGCCGCCGGCCCCGTCAGCGCCTCGATCCGCCGCACGTTCGCAGCCGACGAGGTCTCCGAGAGGATCCGGAACAACCCGATCTCCGCCGTCGAGCGCACGTGCGTCCCCCCGCACAGCTCGCGCGAGAACCCGCCGTCGCCGACCTCGACCATCCGCACGACGTCGCCGTACTTCTCGCCGAACAGCGCCATCGCGCCGCGCGACTTGGCCTCGTCGAGCGTCGTCGTCAGAGCCCGCACGGCGTGGTTCTCGAGGATCCACCCGTTCACGTCCGCCTCGACCGCGCTCACCTCGTCGGGCGTCAGCGCCGCCCCGTGCGTGAAGTCGAAGCGCAGCTTGTCGGGCTGCACCGCCGAGCCGGCCTGACGCACGTGCGTGCCCAGGCGCGCGCGCAGCGCCGCGTGCAGCAGGTGCGTCGCGGTGTGGTTGCACTGCGTGGCGTGGCGCGCGCGGTGGTCGACGACGGCGCGCACCGCCTCGCCCGGCTTCAGCTCGCCGACCTCGGGCGCGAGCACGAGCACCTGATCGTCGCCGCCGGCGAGCCGGAACACCTGCTCGACGCGCGCGCGGCAGTCGCCGTCGGCGCACTCGACGTAGCCCGAGTCGGACACCTGGCCGCCGCCGGCCGCGTAGAAGGGGGACTCCTCGAGCTTGACGAGCACGCGGCCGTCCTCGGCCTCGAGCGCCGCCACGGCGGTCTCGCGCTCGGTCTCCTCGTAGCCCGTGAACACGGTCGCCTGCGCGCGTCCCGCCAGCTCCTGCGCCCGCGTGCGCAGCACGTCGGCCGTCGCGGCGCCGCGGCCGCCGGCGCGCGCGCGCGAGCGCTGCGCGTCCATCAGGCGCTCGAAGCCCGGCTCGTCGATGCCGAGGTCGTGCTCGGCCGCGATCTCGCGGGTCAGGTCGAACGGGAAGCCGAAGGTGTCGTGGAGCTGGAAGACGTCGGCCGCGCCGAGGCCCTCCTCGCCCTGGTCGCGGGCCTGCGCGATCAGCTCGTCGAGCAGCTTCGTGCCCTGCTCGAGCGTGCGGCCGAAGCCCTCCTCCTCGGCGACGAGCCACTTGTGGATCGCGTCGCGCTGCTCGCCGAGCTCGGGGTAGGCGCCGCCCATCAGCTCCTCCACGACGCCCGCGAAGCGCGGCAGGAAGCCGGGCTCGAAGCCGAGCTTGCGCCCGTGCTGGACCGCGCGGCGCATCACCCGGCGCAGGATGTAGCCGCGGTCCTCGTTGGAGGGCACGACGCCGTCGGCGACCAGGAACGTCATCGCGCGCGTGTGGTCGGCGAGGATCCGCAGCGAGCGCGTCGTCTCGGCGTCCGCGCCGTATCTGACGCCGCCCAGCTGCTCGCCCAGCTCGACCAGCGGCTGGAACTGGTCGGTCTCGAACACCGACTCCTTGCCCTGCAGGATCGCCGCGAGGCGGTTGAGGCCGAGGCCCGTGTCGATGTTCTTGGCCGGCAGCGGCGTGAGCGTGTCGGGCGGGCCCTGCTTGAAGGTCATGAAGACGAGGTTCCAGAACTCGAGGAAGCGCTCGTTCTCGCCGCCGGGGAGGTCGTCCTCCTTGCCGAAGCCGAGCCCGCGGTCGAGGTACAGCTCGCTGCACGGCCCGCACGGGCCGGTCGGGCCCGCCTGCCAGAAGTTCTCCGAGCGAGGGCACTCGACGATCCGCTCGCGCGGCATGCCGATCGCCTCCCAGAGGCCGATCGCCTCCTCGTCGGGACCGAGGCCGAGCACCTCGTCGCCGCCGAAGACGGTGACCCAGATTCTCTCCGGGTCGAAGCCGAAGCCCTGCGTCGACAGCTCCCATGCGAACGCGATCGCGTCCTGCTTGAAGTAGTCGCCGATCGAGAAGTTGCCGAGCATCTCGAAGAACGTGAGGTGCCGGTGGGTCGTGCCGATGATGTCGATGTCGACCGTGCGGAAGCACTTCTGGCAGCTCGTCAGGCGCGAGTGCGGCGGTCTCTCCTGCTGCAGGAAGTACGGCATCAGCGGGTGCATGCCGGCCGTGGTGAGCAGCACCGACGGGTCGAACGCGGCCGGCACGAGCGACGCCGACGGCAGGCGCAGGTGGTCGCGCTGCTCGAAGAACGAGCGGTACGTGTCGCGGATCTCGTCGGAGCTCATCGCCATGAGTCTGCGCAGTGTAGAGGCGGGATCGCTAGCTTCGTCGTCGCATGCGAGCGACTCCTTCCGCAGTCACGCACGCGCTCGGCGGCGCACCGGCGCGCTTCCCCGGCGGCCTGCGCGAGGTGGCGCCGCGGACGTGGGCGTGGCTGCAGCCGAACGGCGGGCTGGGCGAGTCGAACGCCGGCCTCGTCGCGGGCGACGGCGAGTCGCTGCTCGTCGACACGCTGTGGGACGAGCGGCTCACGCGCCGCATGCTCGACGCGATGGCGCCGCTGCTCGCGGACGCGCCGCTGCGCCGGGCGTTCGTCACCCATCCCGACGGCGACCACTGGTGGGGCAATGCCGTGCTGGCGCCGGACGTCGAGATCGTGGCGACGGCCGCGTGCGACCGCGCGATGCGCGGCGAGGCGCCGCCGCGCGTGCTGAACGGGATGGCGCGGGTGGCCGGGGCGCTGCGCCACGCCCCCGGCCGCGTCGGCGGCGTCGCGGGGCGTGCGCACGCGCAGACCTCGCCGTTCGCGTTCGGGGACGTGCGGCTGCGCTTCGCCGACCGCGCGCCGGCCATGACCGAGACGGCGGCCGTCGGCGGCCGCTCCCTGCCCGCCATGACGCTCGACGCCGGCGGGCGCACGCTGCGCGTGCTCGACGTCGGCCCGACGCACACCGCGTCCGACGCGGTCGTGCACGTGCCCGACGAGGGCGTCGTGCTCGCGGCCGACATCCTCTTCGTCGGCGTCGCGCCGATCATGTGGCACGGCCCGGTCGAGACGTGGCTGGCCGCGCTGGAGACGCTGCTCGCGCTCGACGCGGGCGTCTACGTCCCCGGCCACGGCCCGCCGTGCGGGCGGTCCGAGATCGAGCGGCTCGCCGCCTACTGGAGCTGGCTGCGCGACGCGGTGCGCGAGCAGCGCGCCGCCGGGCGCCCGGCGGCCGAGGCCGCGCGCCAGCTCGTGCGCTCGCCCGAACACGCGCAGTGGGCGGACTGGGAGGGCACCGAGCGGATCGTCGTGAACGTCGCGACGATGTACCGCAACCTCGACGGCGGGCCGGCCGAGGTCAAGCCGCCGGTGCGGGCGCGGCTGCTGCTGCAGACGGTTGCGCTGGGCCACGAGCTGAGCTGACCGCCGGCGCGGCGATCGTGCCCCAGCCGACGATCGCCTCGCCGTCGAGCAGGCACGCCAGCTGTCCCGGCGCGGCGCCGTCGACGGGCTCGCCGAGCGCGATCTCCAGCGTGCGGTGCACGCCCGCACCGGGCGCGGCGACGATGCGCGCCGGCAGCGGCTGCGTGCGGTAGCGCAGCTTCACGCGGTCCACGCGCGCCCCGTCGCGCAGCAGGCGCACGCCGCGCACGCGCACGCTCGTCGTCGCGAGCTGCTCGCGCGTGCCGGCGACGACGCGGTTCGTGCGCGCGTCGGTGCCGAGCACGTACAGCGGCTCGTTCGACGCCACGCCGAGCCCTCTGCGCTGCCCGACCGTGAAGCCGTGGTGGCCGCGGTGGCGGCCGATCACGTGGCCGGCGGAGTCGACGATCTCGCCCGGCCGCTCGCGGATCCCGCCGTGCTTGGCGAGGAACGCGGCGCGGCTCGTGCCGGCGAGGAAGCAGAGGTCCTGCGAGTCCGCGCGGCTCGCGACCGGCAGCTCGGCCTCGGCGGCGATCTCCCGCACGCGCGGCTTCGTCAGCGCGCCGAGCGGGAAGCGCATGCGCGCGAGCGAGTCGGGCTGCAGCGCGGCGAGCATGTACGTCTGGTCCTTCCAGGCGTCCGCGGCGGCCGCCAGCAGCGGGCCGCCGGGATCGTCGGCCTCGACCACGCGCGCGTAGTGGCCGGTGGCGAGCGCGCCGGCGCCGAGCCGCTCGGCCAGCTCCAGCATCGCGTCGAGCCGCACGTTGCCGTTGCAGCGGATGCACGGGTTCGGCGTGAGCCCAGCGTCCCAGTCGGCGAGGAACGGCTCGACGACGCCGGCGCGGAACTGCTCGCGCAGGTCGAGCGTGAAGTGCGGCAGCCGCATGCGGTGCGCGAGCCCGCGCGCGAGCCGCACCGCCGAGGCCGAGCAGCACGAGCGCTCGGCGTCGTTCTGCTCGTCGGCCCACAGCTCGAGCGTGACGGCGACGACGTCGCCGGCGTCGCGCGCGCACAGCAGCGCCGCGACGGCGCTGTCGACGCCGCCGGACATCGCGACGAGCGTGCGGTCGGCGGGCGCCAGCCGCGCGCCTTCGAACGCCGCCGTGCCGAGCGCCCGCGCGAGCGCGTCGGCGACCAGCTCGGCGGCGTGGAACTTGCCCGCGCTGAGGCCGCCGACCGCGTCCGCCACCTCGCGCGCGCCGATCCGCGCGACGTCGAGCAGCGGCGCGCCCTCGATCAGCTCCACCACGGCGCTGGCGGCGACGAGCGTCGCACCGCAGGCGTCCGCCTCCCAGCCGGCGTCCGCGACCCGCGTGCCGTCGGCGGACAGCGTCAGGCCGAAGCGGATCACGTCGCCGCAGGCTCTCGTGCCGGCGACGCCGCTCGCGCCGTTCCCCGGCACCTTCCCCCGGCCCCGCGGCGAGCTCAGATGATGCTCGAACAGCTCGGAGTCCACAGAGCGAGTCTAGAGCGGCCACGGACCGCCGTCAGCAGGCGGCGACCTGATCGGGGCTGCTTCAATCAGAAGCGGTGAGCGCCCCAGCCCCCACCGCCCCCGACGAAGGCCTCGTCGCCCGCCTCGCGCGCTGGGTCGTCCACCACCGCGCGCTCGCGATCGGCGGCTGGGTCGCGCTGATGATCGGCCTGCTGGCGCTGTCCGGCGCCGCCGGCACGCGCTACGCCGAGAGCTTCTCGCTGCCGAACACCGACTCGCAGCGCGCCTACGACCTGCTGAAGAAGGACTTCCCCGGCCAGTCGGGCGACAGCGACCAGATCGTCCTGCACGCGACGCAGGGCCGGATCGACGACGCGGGCCTCAGAGCGCAGGTCGACGCGATGCTCGCCAGAGCCGCGCGCCTCCCCCACGTCAGCCACGTCTCCAGACCGGTCGTCTCGCGCGACGGCACGATCGCGTTCTCGACCGTCTCCTTCGACCAGCGCGCGAACGTGCTGCCGAGAGCGGACGCGCAGAGGCTGATCGACACCGCACAGGCGATCGACTCGGACGCACTGCAGGTCGAGCTCGGCGGGCAGGCGATCGAGCAGGCGCAGCAGCAGAGCTTCGGCACCGCCAGCGCGATCGGGCTGCTGGCCGCCGTCGTCGTGCTGCTGCTGACGTTCGGCTCGCTCGTCGCGATGGGCATGCCGATCCTCACGGCCGTCCTCGGCCTCGGGACCGCCTTCGGGCTGATCGGCCTGATGTCCCACGTCTTCGACGTGCCGTCCGTCTCGACCGAGCTGGCGGCGATGGTCGGGCTCGGGGTCGGGATCGACTACGCGCTCTTCATCGTCACGCGCTACCGCGAGGCGTACCGCGACGGCGCGAGCGTCGAGGACAGCGTCGTGACCGCGATGGACACGGCCGGGCGCGCGGTGCTGTTCGCGGGCGTGACGGTGATCATCGCCGTGCTCGGGATGTGCCTGCTCGGCGTCTCGTTCCTCTACGGCATGTCGATCGCGACCGCGCTCGGCGTGCTGATGACGATGCTCGGGGCGCTGACGCTGCTGCCGGCGCTGCTGTCGCGCTTCGGCGACCGCGTCGGGAGACTCGGCCGGCGCGCCGCGCGCCACGCGCAGGAGGGCCGCCCGCACGACCGCGGCTGGACCGCCTGGGCCGACCTGATCAGCCGCCACCCGTGGCCGGCGATGCTGGCCGGGCTCGCGATCGTGCTCGTGCTCGCGGTGCCGGCGCTGTCGATGCGCCTGGGCCAGAGCGACGCCGGCAACGACGTCTCGGGCAGCACGACGCGCAAGGCGTACGACCTGCTCGCAGAGGGCTTCGGCAAGGGCTTCAACGGGCCGCTGCAGGTCGTCGCGCAGCTGCCGCAGGGTGCCGACGCCGCGACGACGAGAGCGTCGCTCGCGAAGATCGGCGCGGCGCTCGACGACGCCGCGGGGGTCGCGTCGGTCGGGCCGCCGGTGGTGAGCCCGAACGGGCGCACCGCGACCCTGGAGGCATTCCCGACGTCCGCCCCCCAGGACGCCGCCACGACGGACCTCGTCAACCGCCTGCGCGACGAGACGCTGCCGCCGGTCGCGAGCGCGACGGGCACGACGCTGCTGATCGCGGGCTCGACGGCGATCGGGATCGACTTCTCGAACGTGCTCGCGGACAAGCTCCCGCTGTTCATCGGCGTCGTCGTGCTGCTGGCCGCGCTGCTGCTGCTCGTCGTCTTCCGCTCGCTCGTGATCCCGCTGCAGGCGGCAGTGATGAACCTGCTGTCGATCGGCGCCTCGCTCGGCGTGGCGGTCGCGATCTTCCAGTACGGCTGGCTCGGCGGCCTGCTGGGGATCGACCCGGGCCCGATCGACGCGTTCATCCCCGTGATGCTGTTCTCGATCGTCTTCGGGCTGTCGATGGACTACGAGGTGTTCCTCGTCTCGCGCATCCACGAGGAGTGGGTGCGCCGCGGCGACGCGAGACGCGCCGTCGTCGACGGGCTCGCGAAGACCGGCCGCGTGATCACCGCGGCGGCGACGATCATGATCTGCGTCTTCCTGTCGTTCGGGCTCAACGACGAACGCGCCGTGAAGCTGTTCGGCCTCAGCTTCGCGATAGCGGTCTTCGTCGACGCGTTCGTCGTGCGCTCGCTGCTGCTGCCGGCGCTGCTGCAGCTGCTCGGCCGCCGCACGTGGTGGCTGCCGGCCGTGCTCGAGCGCCGCCTCCCGCATCTCGCGATCGAGCCGCCGCAGCCGGTCGCCGAGCCGGCGGACGACGCCGGCCAGCGGACCGACGAGCAGCCCGCGCTCACGCGCTGAGCGAGAAGCGGCGTCTCGCCGCATTCAGCTGCATTAGGGTGCGCCGCTTCGTGCGCACGACCGAGGGAGGCCGTTCCATGCGCCATCGCCGCGCTCTGCTCGCGGGCATCGCCGCCTGCGCCACCGCACTCGCCGCTCCGGGCGGTGCGTCCGGGGAGTCTTTGACCTACACCTCACCGGGCTCAAGAACGGTGACGCTGCCGCCGGGCGTGGCGAGAGTGCACGTCGTCGCGGTCGGCGGCCGCGGCGGCGGGTTCCTCGGCGGGTATGGAGCAGTCGTGACCGCCGATCTCGACCTGGCGCTTCCAAGCGGCCTCTCGGGCCAGTTGCTGATCGACGTCGGCGGGAACGGCGGAATCGGCCTCGCGGGCGCCAACGGAGGCGGCGACGCTCCGGGACTTCCCACGCTCGCCGCCGGCGGCGGCGGGTGGTCGGGCCTCAGCGCATGCAGGACGACGGTCAACGGCGCCTGCACCGTGTACGAGCGGCAGATGGTCGCCGGCGGGGGCGGCGGCTCCGGCGCGGACGGCCTTCCGGGGACCGGCGGCGCCGGCGGATCGGCCGGCGCGCCGGGCGGGTCCGGCTCGTCGACGGCGCTGCTCTCGGCGGCCGGCGGCGGCGGAGCGGGCAGAGCCAGCCTCACCGCCGGCGGCAGCGGCGGCGTCTCTGCGGATCCAGACTGCGATGACGGCGACTCTGGCGAAGCGCCGACCATCGGCGGCGCCGATGCGGCCGGCGGCGCAGGCGGCATCAGCGGCTCGCTCGACGGCCACGGCGACGGCGGCGGCGGTGGCGGCAGCCCTCGCGCAGGCGGCGCCGGTGGCGGCGGCGGTGCCTGGTGCATCGACGACACCGGAGCGTCGGGCGGCGGCGGCGGCGGCGCGGGCAGCACCGTTCCCGCCGGCGGCCAGCTCGCGATCGACACGACCGGACAGCCGTCCGTGACGATCAGCTACCAGGTGACGCCGCCCCCGCCCCCGCCCGACCCGCCGCTGCCGTCTGCCACGCTCACGGCGCCCCGCGACGGCGCCGTCTACGCCCAGGGCAGCGTCGTGACGGTCTCCTACGGCTGTGCGCCGTCGCCCCTGCTGCCCGGCACGACGATCGCGTCGTGCCTCGGAACGCTGGCGAACGGAGATCAGATCGACACGGACCGGCTCGGCGACCGCTCGTTCATCGTCGAGGCCGCCGACTCGCTCGGCCACACGGCCACGGCGGTGGCCGACTACTCGGTGACCGATCAGACGCGGCCCGAGATCCATGGCCTCAAGCTGGCGCCGGGCACGATCGATCCCACGGCCAGACGCCCGTTCGCGACGGTCGCGTTCAGACTGAGCGAGCGGTCGAGCGTGCTCGTGCGGGTTCGCAGCGACGGCGCGAGATCGTCGCGCGCGAGAAGAGGCAGAGCGAGAGCGCGCGCGATCGCCGGCTACGCCGGCAGAAACGCCTTCAGACTGCGCGCGCGGATCGGCAGACGCGCGCTCAGAGCGGGCGAGTACCGGCTCACGCTCGTGGCCGTCGACGGAGCCGGCAACAGGTCGAGACCGGCGCGAGCCCGCTTCCGCGTGCTCGACTGAGGCGGACGCTCAGCGCTTGCGGCGCTTCGCCGGCAGCGCGTCGGCGAGGCGCTGCTCGATCTCGCCGCGGTCGGCGAAGCCGACGATCGTCGTGGCGCGGTGGCGCGGGTCGACGATGACGACGGTCGGAGCAACCGTCACCTCGACCTGGCGCGTGATGAAGCCGTAGTCGGACAGCTGCGCGAGCGGAGCGACGAGCGTCACCGCCCGTCCGCCGAAGTGCGAGACGTGCCGCAGCTCCTGCCCGACGGCGCGTGCGTCGGCCGTGTGCGGGTCGACGAAGGCGATCGCGAGCGCCTTGTGCTGGCGCAGGGCGGTGCGTGCGACCTGCACGCGTCCGTGTGCCGCCGCGTGGCGCTTGGCCGACGCCCCGCCGGTGCGCGCGCTGTGCTCGCCCGCACCCGCGGTCCCCGACGCGGACTTGCCGGCGCTGGTCTGCGGCTGTGCGGCCGTGGCCGGCGGCGTCGCCTGCGCGTCGCTCTGAGCCGCGCGCTCGGCGTCGCCGTTCGCGGTCGTGACGGCGTCGTGCGCCTTGTCGACCGCGTTCGAGAGGCCCTCCGTCCCTGGAGCAGCCGGGGTCGTCTGCGCCGGCGCGACCGCCGACTCGCTGGCGACGTCCGGCTTCGGGCGCAGGGCGACGAACCACACGACCGCGAACAGCGCGGTGACGGCGAGCAGGATCTGGACGGGGCGGGAGACCTGGGACATGCCACCCCGTGATCGGCAGAAACCGCCTAAGCCGTTAGCGCCGAGACGAGACGCCCGCTGCGACGGGCGATCAGGAGGGTGAGGGACGCACCGGAACCTGGATCCCCAGCTCCCGCAGCTGCCGCGCGTCGACCTCCGCCGGGGCGCCCGTGAGCGGGTCCGCGCCGGACGCCGTCTTGGGGAAGGCGATCACGTCGCGGATCGTCTCGCGGCCGGCGAGCAGCGTCACGATCCGGTCGATCCCCATCGCGATCCCGCCGTGCGGCGGCGCGCCGTATCTGAGCGCGTCGAGCAGGAAGCCGAAGCGCGCCCGCGCCTCCTCGGCGCTCATTCCGAGCAGCCCCAGCACCTTCTGCTGCACGTCGGAGCGGTTGATGCGGATCGAGCCGCCGCCGATCTCCGAGCCGTCGAGCACGAGGTCGTAGGCGCGCGAGCGCAGCGCGCCGGGGTCGCCGTCGAGGTCGCCCTCGGGCGCCGTGAAGGGATGGTGGAGCGCCGTCCAGCCCTCGTCGGTCTGCTCGAACATCGGGAAGTCGACGACCCAGAGGATGTCGTGAGGCGCACCTGCGGTCAGCTCGAAGCGCTCCGCCAGCTCCAGCCGCAGCGCGCCGAGCACCGCGCAGACGACCTTCGGCGCGTCGGCGGAGATCAGCAGCAGGTCGCCGGGTCTGCCGCCGAGCCGCTCGGTCACACCGGCCAGCTCGTCCTGGGAGAGGAACTTCGCGATCGGCGAGCGCCACGTGCCGCCCTCTTCGACGAACGCCCACACGAGCCCCTTCGCGCCGTACGTTCTCGCCGTCTCGGTCAGCTCGTCGAGATCTCTGCGCGCCAGCTCGCGGGCGCCCGCGTTGATCCCGCGCACGACGCCGCCGGACGCCAGCGCGCCGGAGAAGACCTTGAACTCCGAGCTCGCGAGCGCCTCCCCCACGTCGGCGATCTCCAGCCCGAAGCGGGTGTCGGGACGGTCGGAGCCGTAGCGCGCCATCGCCTCGTCGTAGCCCATGCGCCGCCAGGGCGCCGGCGGCACGTCGAAGCCCGCGACCTCGAAGACGGCGGCCATGATCGCCTCCATCGCCTCGATCACGTCGTCCTCGGCGACGAACGACATCTCCAGGTCGAGCTGCGTGAACTCCGGCTGGCGGTCGGCGCGCGTGTCCTCGTCTCGGAAGCAGCGGGCGATCTGGTAATAGCGCTCGTAGCCGCCGATCATCAGCAGCTGCTTGAACAGTTGCGGCGATTGCGGCAGCGCGAAGAACGCGCCCGGGTCGATGCGCGCCGGCACGAGATAGTCGCGCGCGCCCTCGGGCGTCGACCGAGTCAGGACCGGCGTCTCGATCTCGAGAAAGTCTCGATCGTCGAGCACGGAGCGCATCGTCTTGATGACGGTGTGGCGCAGCGCGAGGGCCTCCTGCAGCGGGCGACGGCGCAGGTCGAGCGTGCGGTGGCGCAGGCGGATCAGCTCGTCGACCGGGCCGTCCTCGTCAATCGGGAAGGGCGGCGTCTCGGCGTCGGCGTGCAGCACCAGCTCGTCGACCGCCAGCTCGATCTCGCCCGTCGGCAGCTGCGGGTTCACGTTCGCGGCCTCGCGCCGCACGATCGTCCCGGTCGCCGTCAGCACGTCCTCGGAGCGCAAGGCATGCGCGGCGGCGTGGGCCTCCGGCGCGCGGTCCGGGTGAAAGACGAGCTGCACGATCCCCGAGCGGTCGCGCAGGTCGATGAAGATCAGCCCGCCGTGGTCGCGGCGGCGATGGACCCAGCCGGCGACGCGCGCCGTCGAGTCGGCTCGCTCGGCGGTCAGGGAGCCGGCCCAGGCGTCGCGGTAGGCGTTCGCGCGCGGCGCTCTCATCGCAGCCCCCGCCCGCGCAGCACCGAGGCGATCACGCCGTCGGCCGCCAGCTCGTCCTGCCCGCCCGATTCCATGTCCTTCAACGTGGCTCCTTCGTCACCGAGGATCGCGACGAACCGCGCGCCGACGCGATCCGCCTGCTTCAGCTGGCCCTTCAATGAGCGCCCGGCCAGCTCGACCTGCGCCCCGAGCCCGGCCTGCCGCGCGTCGCGCGCGAGGCGGAAGCCCCGCCGCCGGCCTTCCGGCGTCGCGTACGCGACGAACAGGTCGACGACGGGCGCGATGACCGGCTGGTCCGCGGCCGCCAGCAGCATCCGCTCGATCCCGGCCGCCCAGCCCATGCCGGGCGTCGGCGGCCCGCCGAGCTGCTCCACGAGCCCGTCGTAGCGGCCGCCGCCGCCGACGCCGGACTGCGCGCCGAGCGCGTCGCTCGTGAACTCGAAGACCGTGCGCGCGTAGTAGTCGAGCCCGCGCACGAGCGTCGGGTCGACCTCGTAGGCGAGGCCGGCGTCGTCGAGCAGCGCACGCACCGCGGCGAAGTGCTCGGCATCGTCGGGATCGAGGCGGTCGAGCAGCAGAGGCGCGCCCGCCATCACCTCGCGCGTCCCGGGGTGGTCGGCGTCGAACGCGCGCAGCGGGTTGACGTCGATGCGGTTGCGGACCTCCTCGGACAGGCGGTCCTCGTGCGTGCGCAGGTAGGACTGCAGCTCCTCGCGATAGGCGGCGCGCGTCTCCGGGCGCCCGAGCGAGGACAGCCGCAGGCGCACGTCGCGCACGCCGAGCGCGTCGAGCAGCTCGGCCAGCAGCAGGATCGACTCCGCGTCGAGCGCCGGGTCGGAGGAGCCGAGCGCCTCGGCGCCGACCTGCCAGAACTGCCGGTAGCGGCCGGCCTGCGGCGCCTCGTGGCGGAAGAAGCTCGACAGGTACCACAACCGCACCGGCTGGCCGAGCTTGTGCATGCCGTGCTCGACGTAGGCGCGGCACACGGGCGCGGTCCCCTCCGGCCGCAGCGTCATCGAGCGCCCGCCGCCGTCGTCGAAGGAGTACATCTCCTTCTGCACGACGTCGGTCGAGGCGCCGACGCCGCGCGCGAACAGCTCGGTCGCCTCGAACGTCGGCGTCTCGATGCGGCGGTAGCCGGCGGCGCCGAGGATTCTGCGCGCGGCGTCCTCGACGGCCTGGCGGCGGGTCGCCTCGTCGGGCAGCACGTCGTACGTGCCGCGGGGGGCCTGGAGCTTCGCGCTGCTCACGGAAGGCCGGAGGCTATCGGGCGAGCGCTTCGAGGAACGGGTTGCTCGCGCGCTCGGCGCCGAGCGTCGTGAGGCCCATGTGACCCGGGTGGACGACGGTCTCGTCCGGGTAGGCGTCGAGCAGCTCGCCGATCGACTGCAGCAGGCGCGCGTGGTCGCCGCCGGGCAGGTCCGTGCGTCCGATCGAACCCTGGAACAGCACGTCGCCGGAGAACAGCGCAGGGCCGTCCTCGTCCGCGACGGCGTACGTCACGTGGCCGGGGCTGTGCCCGGGCGTGAAGGCGACGTCGAACGTCATGCCCGCCAGCTCCAGCGACTCGCCGCCCTTGACGAGGTGGTCGGCCTCGTAGCTCTCGAACGGGCCGAAGCCGGGCCACGGGACGTATCTCATGATGTCCGCGAGCACCGGGCGCTCGAGCTCTGGGCAGTACACGGGCGCGCCCGTCGCTCTGGCGACCGGCGCGACGGCGCCGACGTGGTCGAAGTGCGTGTGCGTGAGCAGGATCGCGTCGAGCGTGACGTCCCACTGCTCGATCGCCTGGAGCAGCCGCGGGGCCTCCTCGCCCGGGTCGACGATCACGGCGCGGTCGCTCCCGGCTCTCCGCACCAGGAAGCAGTTCTCCTGCACCGGGCCGACCGTGAGCATGCCGACCTCGATCATCTCTTGGCCGCCTGCTCCCGCAGTCTTCTCGCCTGCCGCCGGCGGTAGATGAAGAGGTCGGTGTAGTAGCCCATCGGGACGTAGACCGCGAGCATGAAGACGGCGATCCCGAGCTTCGGGCCGAGCTGCTGGTTGCGGAAGAAGAACAGCAGCAGGACGAGGAACAGGCCGGCGGCGATCAGCGCGCGGTTGAGCGCGCTGCGCCACGTCGGCGGCTGGTCGAGCCGCGCTTCGCGCAGCTCGCGCGAGCTCGGCTTGCGCTCTCTGTCCGTCGGTCTGCGGCCGGTGCGCCCGCGCGCCTCCACCTGGCCGGCGGCGTTGCCGCGGTGCTTCGTCTGCCGCTTCTTCTTCGTCTGCGCCATCGCTGCTCTGGAGCTTAGATGGTCGTGCCGGCCGGGCGGGGCGGCCGAGCGCTACTTCGTCGCGTCGTCGAGCGCTCTCTCGAAGTTGTCGCGGGCGGTTCTGATGTCCGCCGAGTCGGCGACGAGCTGCTGCGCGGCCTGGCGCGCTGCGTCGGCGTCGGAGGCCTGCGCGGCGGTCGCGATGTCGGCGAGGTCGTCGCTGCCCTTGTCGAGCGCGTCACGCAGCGCCTGGCGCTCGTCGTCGAGCGAGTCGGGCACCTTGAGGTCGTCGAGTCTCGCGACGGCGGAGCGGCCGCGCGCCTTCAAGGACGAGAAGGTCTCCGACAGCTGGCCGTCGTTCGATCTGCTGGCGCCGTTGATCGCGTCGCCGATCGAGCCGCCGAGATCGACGATCTGCGATCTCACGGACTCGTAGGAGGTCTTCGCGTCATCGGCCGAGGGCGCGTCGGAGCTGCCGCAGCCGGCCGCGGCGACGGCGACAAGCAGCGCCGCGAGTGGGAGGAGTCGTCGCATGGTCATGGGCCGCAGATTACGGCTCGGACCCGACGGCTCAGCGCGGCGGGTCCGCGCGTGCGAGCGCCCGCTCGATCAGGTGCGCGTCGGGATCGAAGCCGGGGATCGGGAGGTCGTCCGGAAAGCCGTCGAACGCCGCCTCGGGCGCGAGCCCGACCAGCTCGGCGGCGGCGACCGGCGCGTGGGCCGCGATCGCCGCGACGACGTCGCGCAGCGGCGTCAGGTCCGGCCGCTCGACGTTCATCGAGACCTGCACCTCCTGCTGGCGCGCGAGCTGGAGCCCGATCGCGCGCAGTCCCGGCAGGCCCTCGGCGCCACCCTCGCGGATGCGGGCGGCGATCTCGCGCGCGTGCGCGAGCGTCGCGGGCGGGCGCAGCGTGACGTTGAAGGCGACGAGCGGCGGACGGGCCCCGACGAGCGTCGCGCCGGCGGAGGGGTACGCGCGCGGCGGGCCGAAGTCCGGCTTGAGGTCGCCGCCGGCGAGCCGCCGCGCCAGCTCGGCGGGGCCGCCGCGGCGCAGCTCCGCGCGCGTGCGACCCTGTGCGAGCGCCCCGTAGAGCAGGACCGGGAGGTCGAGGTGACGCGCGAGCAGGTCGGCCGTCACGAGCGCCTCGGCGCAGGCGGCGCCGCGGTCGCGGTCGGTCAGGTGCACGAGCGGCGCGACGTCGAGCGCGCCGACGTGCGGGTGGACGCCCTCGTGGCTGCGCAGGTCGATCCGCTCGACGGCGATGCGCGCGCCGGCCAGCAGCGCGGGTGCCAACGCGCCGGGCGCCCCGGCGAGCGTGAAGACGCAGCGATTGTGGTCGGGGTCGCGGTGGGTCGCGAGCAGGCGGACGGCGCCGCCGCTCGTCAGCGCGTGCCCGAGCGCGTCGATCGTCGCGTCGTCGCGGCCCTCGGAGAAGTTGGGGACGGCGAGCAGCACGGCGCGGCGGCGCTCGCTCAGAGGACCCAGCGGCCGGCGTCGAGCACGCGCGTGCCGCCGACGTCGAGCGTCGGCTCCACGACGACGACGTCGAGGTGCACCGGGACGGACACGGTCCCCCCGATGCCCGCGCTCGCGCCGAACGCGACATGCACGGTGCCGAGGATCTTCTCGTCCTCGAGCACGTTGCCGGTGAGGATCGCCGCGTCGTTGGTGCCGACGCCCAGCTCGGCGACGTTGGTGCCCTTGGGGCCGTGCTTCTGGAGCAGCGCGAAGAAGTCCGGTCCGAGCGGGCCGTTGGCCGCGGTCAGGTGACCGTCCTCGACGGTCAGCAGCACCGGCTCCGGCGAGATGCCGAGCGGGGCGAGCGACGTCGCGGCGAGCGTGCCGTGGCCGGACAGCGGCGCGACGAAGCCCTCGCCGGCGGGCAGGTTGCCGAACTTGTTGCCGCTGGAGATCTCGCCGTAGTCGGCGAGGCCGCTGCGGCCGGTGAGATCGAGCGTCATGTCGGAGCCGTGCGGGCAGGCGATGTGGGCGGAGTCGGCCCGCTCGAGCAGCTCGGTGATCTGCAGCGTGCGCGCCTTCAGCGCGTCGAAGTCGATCGCCATCATGCGCGCGAGCATGTCGGCGGTGACGCCGGGCAGCGTGGCGCCGCGGGCGCCGGCGTTGGTGGCCGCGCGGCGCGCCTCGGTGTGCGAGAGCGAGCGGCTCGTCGGGACGATGTAGACGTCGCAGGCGGCGAGCGCCGCGGCGACGGACGGCGGCGGCTCGGCGCCGTCGTTGGCGCGGGCGTCCATCAGCGCGAGGACCGCGTCGGCGCCGTAGCGCGCGGCGGTGTCGCGCAGGGCCTCGGCGAGCGCGCGCGAGTCGGCGTCGTAGTCGCCGATCACGAGCACGTTCTCGCCGCCTCTGACGTCGAGGCAGCGGCCCACGACGGTCTCGAGCGCGCGGCCGAGCTGCTCCTGCGACGGGGTCGGCGCGTTCACGTGGGGAACGTATCGCGTCAGGCCGGCTGCACGGGACCCGGCCCGCCGCCGGCGCCGAACGCCGAGCGGCCGGACCACAGGGCCGCGAACACGAGCAGGTTGACGACGAGCGCGATCAGCGACGCGATCCCGATGCCGTCGATGCCGAGGACGAGCAGCCACACGAGGTCGTAGACGGCGCGGAAGGCGCTGATGAAGAGGCCGACGGTCCAGGCCGTGGTGTCGCCCTTCAGCAGGCCGCTGCCGACCCACGCGTAGATCGCGCCGACGACCACGGTCACGATCCCGAAGGCGATCGCGCCCGCGGTCGACCAGCCGTGCACGCTGCCGCTGAGGATGACCACCACGACGCCCGCGCACATCTCCACGATCCCGATCAGGATCGCCAGCGCGGCGACGACGGTCACGCCGCCCGGCGGGGCGTCCTCGTCTCTGACGAACGACATGCGGCCTGCTTCGCGCATCCGCCGCCGACTCCTGCCGCAGCGGGCGGATCGACCGCTTCGCCGCTAGACTTCCGGACCCCCGCCGGAGTAGCTCAGTCGGTTAGAGCAGCGGAATCATAATCCGCGTGTCGGGGGTTCGAGTCCCTCCTCCGGCATCGCATTTCCGCTGCATATCGACTCCTTGAGTCCTGTTGCTCTCCCGGAAATTTCCTAGGAATTTCCTATATGGCCGAAAACCCCGAAGTGCCGGAGTCGTTTCAACCGGGTCG
This sequence comes from uncultured Actinomycetes bacterium, assembly GCA_963812435.1. Taxonomy (GTDB): domain Bacteria; phylum Actinomycetota; class Thermoleophilia; order Solirubrobacterales; family Solirubrobacteraceae; genus Conexibacter. The sequence continues at coordinate 26,353 of CAWEUZ010000005.1, read as the reverse complement.
CGGCACAGGACTGCACTCGCGAGGTCGACGCAATCAGGCTCGGCGCGCATCGAAGCATAGCCGTTCGTGTGTACACTGTCCGGACATGGCTGCCACCACCCGCCCCCACCGCATTGACGTGCGCGTCAGCGCCGAGCAGGACGCGATGATCCGCGAGGCCGCCGCCTTGGCAGGACAGACCGTCACCGGCTTCCTGCTCGACGCCGCTGAGGATCGCGCCCGCGAGGTGATCGACGAACGCCGCGACCTCGTCATGAGCAAGGCCACGTTCGCGCGCTTCGCCGAGGCGCTCGACGCACCCGGCCAGCCGGTCCCCGAGCTGGTCGAGCTGTTCCGCCTGCCGCGCATCCCCGCGGCGTGAGTGGCCTGCATCTCGCTCTGCTGACCGCAGAGCACGACGTCTCCTCCTTCGACTGCCGCAACGACCAACTCACGGGCTGGCTCATCCGTCACGCGCTCGCAAGCCAACGCGCCGATCTCGCGCGGACCTACCTCGCCCTCGAGGACGACCAGGTCGTCGGCTACGTGAGCCTGACGACCGGCTCCGTCCGACGTGACGAAGCGCCCAAGCGCTACGCGCGAGGCATGCCCGCCCATCCCATCCCGACGATCCTCGTCGCACGCCTCGCGGTCGACCGCCACCACCAAGGACGGCAACTCGGAAGTCGCTTGCTCGCCGAGGCACTGCGCCTGGCGGTAGCCGCCAGTGACGCCGCGGCCGCCCGTCTCGTGGTGGTCGATGCGATCGACGGGAGAGCTGCCGCCTTCTATCAGCAGCGGGGCTTCATCGACGTGCCCGAGAATCATCTCCGGCTCTACCGGAAGATCTCTGACATTCGGCGCTCGCTCGAAGGGACGTAGCGGGCGCGATGTTCGAGTTCGCCGAAGGGCGCATGCCACCACGACTCGAAGACGTGCCCGACGCAGATGCGACCGTCTGGCTCGATGCGTTCGACGCGGCGGATGACCCACGCCTTCGATCGCGGCTCGGTGATCTCATCTGGTCCCGACGGTTCGGTTCCGAACCGCATTCAGCGGCGCGGCAAGCATGCGAAGCGCTGGTGGCGCTCTCACGGGACGGCGACTGGCAGCCCATGGAAGCAACGGAGGGACTCGTTCGAGCACTCGAGCTCTCGCAGGAACTGAGGGACGCCGAGCTGATGAGCGTCGTCGTTGCGCAGATGCTCGACGTGATCGCGAGCGAGCTCGCAGAACGTGCTGACCGTCCTGGGATCTCATTCACCCTTCTCCGAGCCCTCGTAGACCTGCGGCCACCGCAACGCCCAAGCTCTCTCCTCGCCTTGATCGAGCAAGCCGAGTCGGTCTACGGCGCCGAGCCGCACCACGTCGAGTCGGCAGTAGAGCTCCAAGTAGCGCTGGCCGCGCCCGATGCGCGAACTGGGCTGCGTGTACGTCAAGTCGAGCTCTGGCGCGAAACGGCACGAAATGCCGAGGGCATTCTCCGAGCAACATTCCTCACAAAGGCGCTCGACCTGGCGCGCACCCACGGCCTCACCGACCTCGCGAAAGAGCTCCGCGTCGAGATTCAGGCGATCACTGAGGAGGATCTCGACCTCAAGACCATCTCCGCTGAGGTCCCGATCGACCGGGCCAGGGTCGAGCAGTTCCACCGCGCATTCGTCGAGTTCGACGCGTGGCAGCAGAGCCTCACAGCGTTTGGCACCCACGGGCCACCCGGTGGCGAGCCTGAGGCGGTTGCGGAACAAGTCGAGCAGCAAATGAGAGATCACCCGCTCCCGTACTTGTTCCCCAAGGTCGTGCTCGACACCGATCTCGGCATCCCGATGTTCCATGCGATCGACGAAGCCAGCCACAAGCTGGCCGCGATGGCGCAGTCGCGATCGATGTCGACTCAACTCTGGGCGATCTCCGCCGTCGCAGTTCTCGAACGGATCGAAGACCACTATGGCCGCCCGACGCACGAAGAGCTCACAGTCTTCTTCACAACCGATCTCATCGACGAGGGGACCGCTGAGCGGATCGCGCGAGCGTTTGAGCTCTGGTTGGACGCCAGACCAGACGAGAGCGCTCATCTGATCGTTCCTCGCCTGGAGGCCGCTATCCGAAGCCTTGCTCGCGAGGCTGGCTTTCCGATCATCAGGGAGCCCTATGCCGGCAAGCCTGGCGGCGTGCGACCGCTCGGTGAGCTGCTTCATGCGCTTCGACCGAGCTTTCCGATGCCCGGCTGGCCCGCTTACCTATTCCACCTTCTCAGCGACCCACTCGTCGGGGGTTCGAGTCCCTCCTCCGGCATCGCAGACGCGCGGCGTGCCGCTCAGCGCTCGTCTTCGGTCGCGGGTCGCAGCGGTGGCGCGTGCTCGTGGGGGTCGTGATGGTGCTCGTGGTGGTGGAGCGGGTGCTGGGACATGTCGGCGACGACCAGTTCCCGCGGTGTCTGGTCGCGCTTGGTGATCGACAGGAATACGACCAGGGCGAGGATCGCGCCGAGGAAGATGTAGCTCGTCTTCGTCGTGCCGAGGCCGAGTCCGCCGTAGTCAGGGTCTCTCTGGGACATGAAGTCGCCGATCGAGGCACCCAGTGGCCGGGTCAGGATGTAGGCCAGCCAGAACGCGAGGATCGCGTTGAGCTTGAACGCGTAATGAGCGAATGCGACGAGTGCGATCGCGCCGCCGAAGATCGCGATCGAGACGGCGTAGCCGAGGCTTGCCTTCTCGGCGACGAGGTCGCCGGCGGCCGTGCCGAGCGCGAACGTGAACAGGATCGCAAGCCAGTAGAACGCCTCGCGACGCGTCGTCACGATCGAGTGGATCGAGAGCGTGCGCTCGAACGCGTACCACGTCGCGAACACGACGGCGAGGATCACGGCGAAGATCGGCGTGCTCGTCGTCAGCGGCACGTTGTAGCGATCGGTCATGTTGTCGGTGATGAGCGTGCCGAAGACGCTGATCACGACGACCGCGGACCAGTAGACCGCCGGCACGTAGCGCCGCAGCCGGAACTGCACGGCAAGCAGCACGACGAGCAGCGCGCCCGCCACATAGGTCGTCTTCGTCAGGCCGAAGCCGAGCGTGTCGTTGACGTAGTCGGCGGCCGTCTCCCCGACGGTCGTGCAGAGGATCTTGATGACCCAGAAGTAGAGGGTGACCTCCGGGACCTTGTTCAGCATCCGGCGGCCGAGCGAACGGCGGGCCGACGCTTCGGTGATCGAGCTCATGCCGCCGAGTCTGCGGGAGCGAACCTGATTTCTTCCTGACCGCCGGGCTCTCGTGGCGCGTCCTTGCGGGTGATCGCCAGATAGGCGACGCAGACGGCGATCAGGGCCGCGAGCGCGAGACTGACCGGGCCGGTGCCGAGGTCGAGCCCACTGCGGTCGTGGCCGACGGCCAGCCAGTCGGCGAACGAGGCGCCGAGCGGGCGGGTGAGCACGTAGGCCGACCAGAACGCCAGGATCGCGTTCAGGCCGAATCTCCAATAGCCGATCGCCGGGACCGCAATCGCCGCGGCGAAGAGCAGCCCCGATGCGAAGTAGCCCAGGCCGAGCGTGACCGCCGTCAGGTCCCCGGCGGCCGTGCCGAGCGCGAACGTCGCGAGCACCGCCGCCCAGTAGAAGAGCTCGCGGCGCGGCGTGCGGATGCTGTGGATCGACAGCGTCCGCTCGCTCGCGTACCAGCAGCCGAAGACCGCCGCGAGCATTGCGCCGTAGAACAGCGTCGAGGCGATGTACGGGACGCCCAGGCCGACGTGCACCGCGTCGGCGGCCATCGTCCCGAACACGCCGACCATCGCGACCGCCAGCCAATAACGCCAGGCGACGTATCCGCGCGCGCTGAACTGCAGCGCCAGCGCGATCACGAGGCCGATCGCGCCGAGCACGACGGCGATCTCGGGCACGAGCTTGTGTACGAGGAAGTCCGACGTCGACTCGCCCATTCCCGTCGTCAGCGCCTTGACGATCCAGAACCAGGCGGTCACCTCGGGCACCTTCGACAGCGCCGGACGGACCGGTGGCGCGACGGGCGTCGAGCGCCGTCGCGCCATCGCAGATGTGCCGAGCGGGGTCATCAGCCGCGACACGATTCCATCGCGAACCTGACTGCAACATGAACGCCGCCCGCGCGAGGTGACATGCGGTCGGGCTGCCGCCATCATCGCGGTGATGGCGGCAGTGCGCATCGGGCTGTGCGAGGACGACGCCGACCTGCGGTCGGTGTTGACGCGCGCGCTGCGCGCCGAAGGCTTCGAAGTGCGCGCGACGATGACCGGCCATGAGGCGGTCGAAGCGTTCTCCACCACGCCGCCGGACCTGCTGGTGCTCGACATCGGCCTGCCCGACGCCGACGGCCGCGACGTCTGCCAGGCGCTGCGCTCCCACGGGGTGGGCGCGCCGGTCGTGTTCCTGACCGCACGCGACGCCCTCCCGGACCGGCTCTCCGGCTTTCACGCAGGCGGCGACGACTACCTCACGAAGCCGTTCGCGCTGGCGGAGCTGGTCGTGCGCGTGCGGGCGCTGCTGCGCCGTGCCGGCACGGAGGACGCAGCGATCGAGCTGGCCGGCGGGCTGCGCCTGGACCCTGCCGCGCACGCCGTGTCCGCCGGTGAGCAGTCGGCGACGCTGACGCCGACCGAGTTCCGCATCCTCGCCGCGCTCGCCGCGAGACCGGGTGCCGTCGTACGGCGCGGCGAGCTGACCGCTGCCGCATGGCCCGACGGTGCGATCGTGCACGCGAACACGCTCGACACCTACATCGGCCGCCTGCGGCGCAAACTGGCAGCGGTCGACAGCGGACACGAGATCGAGACGATCCGCGGCGTCGGGTACAGCTTGCGATGAGCCGGCTCGATCTGCGCGACCGCGTCACGCTCGCGACTGCGCTCGTGCTCGCGCTCGGCCTTGCCGTGCTCACGCTCGGCGTCTCACTGCTGCTCTCCCACCAGCTCGACCAAGACGTCTCCACACGACTGCGCGAACGCGCCGACGCGCAGCTCGCGCTCGTCAGCGTCGAGCACGGCCGGATCGTCGTGCACGACGCCGCCAACGACGGCACGCTCGACGAGCAGGCATGGGTCTTCGCCAACGGCCGCATCATCCGCCGTCCGCCAGCCGAACAGGAGCTACAGAACGCCGCCGACTCGCTCGAAGGCGCCACCCGTATAACCGAGCGCACGATCGGCGAGCGCGTGCGGCTGCGCGCCGAGCCCGCCTACGCGCCTGGCAGCCGGCGCCGCATCGGCACGATCGTCGTCGGCGCCTCGCTCGTCCCCTACGAGCACACCGAGCGCATCGCGCTGCTCGGCATGCTCGTGCTCGACCTGTTCGTGCTCGGCGCCGGCGCGCTGCTCGCCCGCCGCGCCGTCGGCAAGGCGCTGCAGCCGGTCGCCGACATGACCCGCCACGCCGCCGATTGGAGCGAGCACGACCTCGACCGCCGCTTCGACCTCGGCCCGCCCCGCGACGAGCTGACCGCGCTCTCCGCCACACTCGACCAACTGCTTGCCCGCATCGGCGCAAGCCTCCGCCACGAGCAGCGCTTCTCCGCCGAGATGGCCCACGAGCTGCGCACGCCACTCAGCGGCGTCCGCGGCGAGGCCGAGCTCGCGCTGCGAGCCCCCGACACGCCGCCCGACGTGCGCGAAGCGCTCCAGCAGATCCTCCACGGCACCGAACGCATGGCACGCGTGATCGACACGCTGCTCACCGTCGCACGCAGCGACGCCGAACCCAGCCGTGGCTCCTCCGATGCGCAAGCAGGCACGGAGCGCGCGATTGACGCGCTCGCGCCGACCGCCGGCAAGGCGCGGGTGACGCTGATCTTCACGCCACCGTCCGCGCCACTGCGCGTGGCAGCCGAAGAGGACGCCGTCGCACAGGCGCTGCAGCCGCTGCTCGAGAACGCCATACGTCATGCCACCAGCACGATCGATGTGTCGATCGCGCGCCAGAACGGACACGTCGTCATCGTCGTGCACGACGACGGAACCGGGTGGGGCGACGCCAACGACGAGGAGCTGTTCGAGCCTGGTCACAGCAGCGTCGGCAGCGCGGGACTCGGCCTGCCGCTCGCACGCCGCGTGGCACGCGCGTGCGGCGGCGACGTCACGGCCGACGCCTCAGCCGGCGGCGGCTGCTTCGCACTGCGGCTGCCGCACCTGTCCCAGCCGCAAGCCGGCTGAGGCAAGCGGACGATGTGCGCGATGCCGACGGCGGCGAGCGCACACGCGCAAGCCATCGCGACGACGACGGTGACAGCTGACCTCAGCATGCACCGATAGCCCACCTGCTACCTTTATGTACATGACCACCGTCGGTGTGGCCGAGCTGCGGCAGAACCTCAGCAAGTACCTTCAGCTCGTCGGCCGCGGCGAGCGTCTCGTTGTGACCGACCGCAACCGGCCGGTCGCGGAGCTCGGTCCCCCCTCAAGCACTGGTGAAGCGCTCGACCGGTTGATCGCCGAAGGGCGCGTCTCGCGTCCCTCCCGCCGCGGTCTGCCCGAGCCGCTGCAGATGACCGGCGACCCGCACGCGCTCAGCCGCGCACTCGACGAGATCCGCAGCGAACGCTGACAGTGGCGCTCTTCTACCTCGACGCCTCCGCACTCGTGAAGCTCGTGCGCGAGGAACCGGAGAGCACCGGGCTTCGCGCCTACCTCGACGAAGCCGATCTCGTCTCCAGCGAACTCGTCCTGACCGAGGTCCCCCGAGCGGTTCGCCGCGCCGCCGCGCACGACCCCGAGCTTCCCGCCGAGCTCCTCGTCGAACGAACCGCCGAGCTGCTCGAAGCCGTCGCACTGCTCCCGCTCGACCGCCCCTTGCTCGCCGCCGCCGGCGCCCTCGCAGAGCCAGCGCTGCGCGCCCTCGACGCGATCCACGTCGCCGCCGCAATCGACCTCGCTCCGATCGACGCCTTCGTCAGCTACGACGAACGCCAGAGCGCAGCCGCGCGACTCGCCGGCCTGCGCACCACAGCACCCGGGCGCTGACCTTCAGGACGGAATCATCCGACATCTTGCGGAACAGGCGCAACGGGTCCTCCGGCGAGGCAATGACGCCGCGGTCAAGGTAGAAGCCGGCGGCGTGCTCGTCGATCGCGTCGACGACCACACGCGGGCCGCGGCAGCGTCACTGGCTGCGACCGCGTGGCGCCTGGGCATCTCGTGCCGAGGCGAACCGGTCGTGAGGCTGACGTAGCCCGCCACAGCCTTCCCGTCCAAAAGGATGAACGTCCGCGCAATGTCGGCTCGGTGGCTGGCGAGTGCGCGGCGGATGAGACACGCGTTGAGCTGCTCGCTGCCGCAGTCAAAGCCGCCGACGTCGTGCTCCGCCGCGAGCAGCGTGAGCCGCAGCCGGCTCACGCCTCCGGGATGCGCGGCAGGCGGAACATCTCGACCATCTCCGGCACGACCTCAGCCGGCGCGTCGAGGACCTGGGGAATCCCTCGCACGGTGATTGAGTCCGCTTCATGCCACCAAGTAGCCAATTCTTGCATGCACTCAAGCCCTCCCGCGCGACCGTGTCGACCGGGCGAGGAGACCGACGTGCCGCGCGCAGTGCTTCGCCGTCGTCCGCGGCTGAGGCGCGCCATAGTTCCCGGCGTGACCGCCGACGCCCCACGCCACGACATCGAGACCCGCGCCGACTGCGAGCGGCTCGTGCGCGCGTTCTACGGCAAGGCGCTCGTGGACCCGGTGATCGGCTGGCTGTTCACCGACGTCGCGAGACTCGACCTCGAGGCGCACGTGCCGCAGATCGCGTCGTTCTGGGAGACCGTGCTGCTGGGGACGAAGTCGTACGCCGGCACGCCGTTCGAGCCGCACGCCCGCCTGCATGCGAAGGCGCCGCTGAGAGCCGGCCACTTCGGGCGCTGGCTCGCGCTGTGGAGCGAGACGGTCGACGAGCTGTTCGACGGTGAGCGCGCGGGGCTCGCGAAGGCGCACGCGCTGCGCGTCGCGCAGGCGTTCCACCGGCGCCTGCAGTCCTACGATCCGCCCGCGACGGAAGCCCCCGACGGACTGCTCGTCACCCGGCACGGGCCGGAGACGCCGACCGAGCAGTGAAGCCGAGGATCAGCTGCGCCGCCTCCAGCGGCACGTCGAGCTGCGGGCAGTGGCCGACGCCCTCCAGCTCGACCCAGTCCGCGGTCGGGAGCCAGTCCGCGCGGAAGCGGGCGGCGGCGGCGGGCCATCTCAGCAGCCTGTCCTCCGTCCCCCACACGACCCGCACCGGGCAGTCGATCCGCTCCGCGTCGAGACTCCAGCCGTGCTCCAGCGCGTGCGCGACCAGCGGCGCGGCGGCGGGGCAGGCGGCGGCGCCGCGGATCTGGTGCGCGAGCAGCTCGGGCGGGATGTGCTCGAAGCGCTCGGCCGTCATCAGCGTCGCGCCGCGCCTGCCCTCGGGCGTCGAGACGATCGCCTCCGCCTGCGGCGCCGCCGCTCTCAGCAGCTCCTGCATCGTCGTGAAGTAGGCGAGCACCTCGCGGAACGACTCGTCGCCCACCGCCCACCCGCCGGCAGGCGCGAGCGCGACGACCGAGCGTGCCCGCCCGCGCGCCGCGAGCTGCAGCGCGACGTAGCCGCCGAGCGAGTTGCCGACGACGTGCGCGGTCTCCCAGCCCGCCTCGTCCAGCGAACGCTCGACCGCATCGACCAAAGCGTCGTCGTCGGTCCGCCCCTCGATCGCCGGTCCGCCCGCGTGCCCGGCGAGCGTCAGCGCCAGCACGTCGTGCTCGCGCTCCAGCGCCGGCAGCACCAGCTCCCACGAGCGCCAGGTGTCGGTGAAGCCGTGCAGGAGCAGCAGCGGCTCGCCGGAGCCGCCGCGGTGCGACGGCGTGAAGGCGGCGTCCACGGCGCGCGTCAGGCCGGCGCGAACCGCGCGAAGTAGCCGAGCGGGCTGCCGAGGCGCTGCTCGAAGCGCAGCCCGGCGCGCTCGGCGCGCGCCTGCAGCCGCCCCGGGCTGACCCAGTGCGGATCGCCGAACAGCTCCCCCACGACGACGCAGCCGCCCGGCTTGACGACGCGCGCCAGCTGGGCCAGCGCGGCCTCCTGGTCGGGGATCTCGCCCAGCACCGTGACGAGGTAGGCGGCGTCGAAGGTCGCGTCCGCGTAGGGCAGCTCGCGCGCGTCGCCGAGCGTCGCGACGATGTTCGCGATCCCCTGCTCCTCCGCACGCCGCAGCGTGTGGTCGAGCATCTCCTTCTGCAGGTCGAAGACGTCGAGCCGGCCCTCGGGCGCGACCCAGCCGGCGACCTCGAGCGCGTAGTAGCCGGTCCCGGGGCCGACCTCGAGCAGCCGCTGCCCGGGCTCCGGCGCGAGCGCCTCGCGCAGCCGCGGGCGCGTGATCAGCGGGTGCGGCGCCTGCACCCAGAAGCGCTGGTTGTACGGACAGGCGGACGGGTTGCGGCGCCACCACAGCGCCGCGCCGGCGACCGCGGCGCCGCCCAGGATCCCTGCTCGCTTCGCGCGGCCCATCGCCGCAGTCTCGCACCCCGGCGGGCTCCGTCGCCGCAGAAGGACGGCGGCAGGGCCGAGCGCGTCATCCCCACCGGCCGCTCCGGTACGGTCGCCCCGATGCCCGCCTCGCGCGACGACGCCGACGCGCTGCGCGGCCTCGAGGCCGCCGATCTCACGCTGCCGCGCGGCCTGGAGCTGGAGTGGCTGGGCGTCTCCGGCTACCGCATGACGTACGAGGGCGTCTCGCTCTTCATCGACCCGTACATCTCGCGCGTCCCGCTGCGAAGCCTGCTGCTGCGCCGGCGCGCGCTGCCGGACCCGGCGCTGCTCGACCGCTGGGTCGGCCGGGCCGGCGACGTCGCCGGGGTGCTCGTCGGGCACACGCACTTCGACCATGCGGTCGACGCGCCCGCGATCGCCCAGCGCTTCCACGCGCCCGCCTACGGCTCCGAGTCGCTCGTGAGACTGATGCGGCTGCACGGGCTCGGGGGGCTGGCGGTCGAGGTCGAGCCCCACCGCCGCTACGAGCTGGGCCCGTTCGTCGTCTCCTTCACGCCGAGCGCGCACTCGAAGCTGATCCTCGGCCGGCGCGTCCCGTTCGACGGCGAGCTGAGCTGCGACCACCTCCACGGGCTCACGCCCGGCGCCTACCGCTGCGGCCAGGTGTGGGGGATCCGCATCGAGGTCGCCGGCACGAGCTTCTACCACCAGGGCAGCGCGAACCTCGTCGACGAGGCGCTGCGCGCGGAGCCGGTCGACGTGTTCCTCGCCGGCGTCGCGGGGCGTGCGGTCACCCCGCGCTACTGGGCGCGCGTGCTGCCGCGCCTGGACCCGCGGATCGTCGTGCCGACGCACTACGACGACTTCTTCAAGCCGCTCGGCGGCGAGCTGGGCTTCATCCGCAAGGTGCGCCTGGAGACGCTGCCGGACGAGATCCACGCCGTCAGCCGCGACGCGACGCTCGCGGCGCTGCCGCGCATGGACGCGCCGGCGGCCGCGTGAGCGACCTCAGGCAGCGCTTCCAGCAGGCCCGCCGCGACGAGCGCCTCGCCGTGCTCGAGGGCTTCCACGCGCTCAAGCACGCGCTGCGCTTCGGCGCCTCGGTCGAGCTCGTGGCCGCCGCCGACCCGGACGCGCTGGAGCGGATGGCGGCGCAGCTGGCGCCGGACCTCGCCGGGCGCTTCCGCGCGCTCGCGGGCGAGCCGGTCGCGCCGGAGCTGCTGGCGGCGCTCGCGCCGCACGTCCCGCGCACGCAGGTGCTCGCGCTGGCGCGGCGGCCGGCGTTCGACGCGGACGCATTGCGCGCGGGCGGCAGCGGTGCGCCCGTCGTGCTGCTGGAGGATCCGCGCGACCTCGGCAACGTCGGCGCGGTCGTGCGCGTGGCCGCAGGCGCGGACGCGGCCGGCGTCGTCACGACCGGCATGCACGACCCGTGGGACCCGGCGGCGCTGCGCGGCTCCGCCGGCCTGCACTATGCGCTGCCGGTGGGGCGCGAGGACGGGTTCGTCGAGCGGCTCTCGGCCGGCGGGCGGCCGTTGCTGGCGCTCGATCCTGAAGGGGATCTGCTCGACCCTGCGGTGCTGCCTGCCGATGCGGTGCTGGCGTTCGGGACCGAGCGGGATGGCTTGAGCGACGCACTGCTCGCGCGCGCCGACGCGCGCCTGCGGCTTCCGATGCGCGCCGGCGTCTCCAGCCTCAACCTCGCGACCGCCGTCTCAGCTGTTCTGTTCACTTCACGACTCGCCCACCCCTGAGCCGACTCCCAGGCCGCTCTCAGGCGGCCGTGGTGCCATGAACGCGTCCCTTCCGTCATCGACCTAGGAGCACGCAACGTGGATCAGAAACGCAAGCGCACCGTCGCGATCGGGGCAGCCGTGGCGCTCGCCGCGGCCGGCGGCGGGGTGGCGTACGGCGCCGCCGCCGGCAACGACCAGGGCGCCGCCGTGCTGAGAGACGCCGCGCAGCGCCTGAACGTGAGCCCCGACCAGCTCAGATCGGCGCTCGAAGGCGCCTACGGCGACCAGCTCGACCAGGCCGTCAAGGACGGCAAGCTGACCCAGCAGCAGGCGGACGCGATCAAGCAGCGGATCAGAGACCGCGGGCTGCCGCTCGGCGGACCGATGGGCGGGCCCGACGGACATGGCTTCGGCGGTCCGGGCGGTCCGGGCGGTCCGGGCGGTCCGGGCGGCGGGCCGTTCGGCGCCGGCCTCGACGCGGCCGCGACCTACCTCAGCCTCACGAGAGCCCAGCTCGGCAGACAGCTGACGAGCGGCAAGTCGCTCGCGGACGTCGCGAGAGCGCAGGGCAAGTCGGTCGACGGCCTGCAGCAGGCGCTGCTCGACGCCGCCACGAGCGAGCTCGACAGAGCCGTCGCGGACAGAAGAATCACCTCCGACCAGCGCGACGAGATCCTCCAGCGCCTCAGAGAGCACGTCGACGAGATCGTCGCCGGCAAGATGGGAACCCCACCCACCCCCGGCGGCCGGCACGGCGGACCCGGAGGCCCCGGCGGCCCGCCGCCGTGGGACGACTCCGGCCATGACGGCCCCTGACTCACGGGAGCGACGCGCCTGCGCCCCGCCCGCGCGGCGGGGCGTAGGATCGCTCGCCATGAGCGGCTGGGGACTCGCAGACCTGCCCGACCAGAGCGGTCGCACGGTCGTCGTGACCGGCGGCAACAGCGGCCTCGGCGCACAGGCCGTCGCCGCGCTCGCGCACGCCGGCGCGCGCGTGCTGCTCGCCTGTCGCGACCGCGCCAAGGGCGAGACGGTGGCGCGGCAGGTCGGCGGCGCCGTCGAGGTCCGCGAGCTCGACCTCGCGAGCCTGGAGAGCGTGCGCGCGTTCGCGGCCGCGATCGACGAGCCGCTCGACGTCCTCGTCGACAACGCGGGGGTGATGGCGCCGCCGCGCGGCGAGACCGCCGACGGCTTCGAGCTGCAGCTCGGCACCAACCACCTCGGCCACTTCGCGCTCACCGGCCTGCTGCTGGAGCGCTTGCGCGACCGCGTCGTCGTGGTCTCAAGCAACGCCCACAGACTCGGCCGCATCCGCTTCGACGACCTGCAGAGCGAGCGCCGCTACGGACCGTGGACCGCCTACAACCAGTCGAAGCTCGCGAACCTGCTGTTCGCGCTGGAGCTGCAGCGCCGGCTCGCGGCGGCCGGCTCGCCGCTGCGCAGCGTCGCGGCGCATCCGGGCTACACCGCAACGAACCTGCAGTTCGCCGGGCCTGCGATCGCGCACAACGCGGTCGGCCGCGCCGCCACACGGGTCTCGAACGCGATCCTCGGACAGTCGGCGCAGGCCGGCGCGCTGCCGATCCTCTACGCCGCGACCGTCCCCGACCTGCCCGGCGGCTCGTACGTCGGCCCGGGCGGCCCGGGGCAGTGGCGCGGCGCGCCGAAGCGCGTGCAGCCGAGCCGCAACGCGCGCGACGAGCAGGCCGCCGCGCGCCTGTGGGAGCTGTCCGAGCAGCTGACGGGCGTCCGCTTCCCGCTCCCCGCCTGAGCGCCGCCTTGCGGCCCTGTGGGACGCTGCTCGCATGCGGCGGATCACCTGGCTCGGCCACGCGACCGTCCTGCTGGAGGCCGGCGGCGCGCGACTGCTCACCGACCCCGTGCTGCGCGGGCGGGTCGCGCACCTGCGACGGCAGAGACCGCAGGCCGGCGCCTCGTTCGCCGTCGACCCGGTCGACGCGGTCCTGATCTCGCACGTCCACCACGACCACCTCGACCGCGGCTCGCTGCGACGCCTCGACCGTGCGCAGACGCAGGCGGTCGTGCCGCGCGGCGCGGCGCCGCTGCTGCACGGCCTCGGCTTCGCGGGCGTGCGGGAGCTGGGCGCCGGCGAGGTCGCGACGGTCGGCGACGTCGAGGTCGAGGCGGTGCCGGCGTGGCACCCGACGCGCCGCTTCCCCCACCGCGCGGCGCACGACGCGCTCGGCTACCTCGTCGAGCGCATCTGGTTCGCCGGCGACACCGACCTCGACCCGGCGATGGAGGCGCTGCGCGGCCGCGTCGACGTCGCGCTGCTGCCGATCTGGGGCTGGGGCCCGAGACTCGGCCCCGGCCACCTCGATCCAGAGTCGGCCGCGCGCGCCGCCGCGCTGGTGGCGCCGCGACGCGTCATCCCGATCCATTGGGGGACGTTCCTGCCGCTCGGCTCGGCGTGGCGCCACGGCCCGGTGCTGACCGAGCCGGCGGAGGCGTTCTCGGCTCAGGTCGCGCGGATCGCGCCGGGCGTGGAGGTCGTCAAGCTCGCGCCGGGCGAGTCGGTCGCGCTCGACGACGCGTAGTCCTCCTGGCCCAGCTGCGCGAGCCAGCCGCACAGCAGACGATGGATCGCCTCCGCTCCGACGACCTCCTCGTCGGGCCACGGCAGCTCCGCCGGATGCAGCACGAACGGGTGCGCCTGCCCGCCGCCGAGCCCGCCGTGCGAGCCGACCAGCTCCTCGAACGCGGCCACCTCGTCCAGGTCCTCCCAGTAGCTGCTGTTGAGGACGATGTCCGGGCACGCGGGGAACCCGTCGGTGCGGCGCACGTGGTCGGCGGCGCGGGGGCCGAACGGCGCGAGCGGATCCTCCCCCTCGACCTCGCCGGTCGCGAGGCGCACGCGCCCGCGCGGGCCGAGCACGACCGCGCCCTCGCGCTCGGAGCGCACGAGCACGAAGCCGATCCCGTCGTGCGTGCGCAGTGCCTCCAGCAGGCCGGGCCGCCGCGCCTCGATCTGCTCGAGCGTCACGCGTCCCGGCTCGCGCGGGAAGGAGACGAGGCCGAGGTTGCCGGACGCCATCACCGCGATCTCGGGCAGCTCCTCGTCGGCGTCCGCGGCGGGCTCGATCGCGCCCGCGGCGTCGCCGTCGCGCGCGTCGGCGAGCGCCTTCGCGGTGCGCCCGGTCATCGTCGGCTGCGTCGCCAGCTCGGCGAGACCGGCGCCGAGCGAGCCGCGCCCCTCCTCCCCGCCGCCCATCTCGGCGTGCACGTGCGCGTCGCCGGCGTGGCGCTGCACGAACTGCTCGAGCGTCTCGCCGTAGCGCTGCAGGAACGTCGCGCCCTGCGACTGCCCGTGGTCGGACAGCACGACGAGTCTGTAGGGCCGCGGCGCGTGCTCGACGGCGTCCGCGATCCGCGCGATCGCGCGGTCGACGCGCCGCAGCACCGCCAGCGTGTCGGGCCGCTCGACGCCCGAGTGGTGCGCGACCTCGTCGTAGGCGAGGAACGTCGTGTAGACGACCGGCCGCCCGGCGAGCACGTCGGCGGTGACGGCCGCGACCTGCAGGTCGAGCTGCACGACGGTCGCGTACGCGCGCACGAACGCGTAGGAGACGCCGCGCTTGATGCGCGGCTGCACGTCTCGGCGGCGCTGCTCGATCGCCGCCCAGCGCTCGGCGAAGACCTCGCCGAACGAGCGCAGCAGCGTCAGCGCGACGCCGTAGGGGCTCGCGAAGTAGGCGAAGTAGTCCTGCCCGAGGCGGCCGTGGCGCTCACGGTCCAGCACCGTGCTCATCGTCAGCATCGAGTGCGGCGCGTCGCCGGAGAGGATGTTCGCGCGGCTCGCGCCGTCGCCGTGCAGCAGCCCGCGCCCGTTCGAGTGGCGGCGCTCCAGCTCGGCCGCGTCGCGCGGGTGGTTGGTGACGATCGGCTTGCCGCGCTCCTTCTCCCACCAGCGGAAGGCCGGGTAGTCGTGGTTGGAGCCGTGCAGGATCCCCGCCTGGCACGCGCCGGTCTGCGAGGACCAGTCCGTCTCCCAGTGCTCCAGCCGGTAGCCGTCCTCGTGCATCCAGCGCGCGAGCGTCGGCGTGTTGCCGTCGCGCAGCGCGCGCCGCAGCACGTCGTGCGCGAGCCCGTCGATCTCCAGGAACAGCACGCCGGGGACGTCGCTGCGGACGGCGAGCTTCGTGCGCTTGAGCTGGCGCACGACGACGTGGCGCGTCCACAGGTCGCCGCTGTCGAGCGCGAGCACGGCGCCGACCACCGACGTGAGCGCCGTCAGCAGCAGCGTCACGGCGAGCGCGGTGCCGAAGTCGCGGACGTGCACGCCGTAGTCGATCTGCGCGATCGCCAGCAGCACGAGCGCGTTGAGGGCGAGTGCGCCGAGCCCGAGCGTCATCACCGTGAACGGCAGCGCGACGCGGATCAGCAGCGGCCAGAGCAGCGCGTTCGCGAGCGCCAGCATCAGCGCGAGCAGCACGGCGGCGCCGAAGCTGTCGGCGTGGAAGCCGGGCAGGATCTCGCTCAGCAGCAGCAGCGCGCCCGCGTCGAGCAGGACGACGGTCGCGAGGCGGCCGAGCAGGCGGTGGGGGCGTCGCATGGCTCGCAAGCATCGCGCATCCGTCCGGCGCGGAGAGCACCCTCTGGGTCATGCGCCTGCTGCACACCGCCGACTGGCACCTCGGACGCGCCTTCCACGGCGAGGACCTGCTGAGCGCGCAGGCCGCGTTCGTCGACTTCGTCGTGGAGGCCGCGCGCACGCAGCAGGTCGACGGCGTGCTGATCGCCGGCGACCTCTACGACCGCGCGCTGCCGCCGGTCGACGCCGTGCGGCTGGCGAGCGAGGCGCTTGCGCGGCTGGCGGAGCACGCGCCCGTGGTCGCGATCTCCGGCAACCACGACTCGGCCGTGCGGCTGGGCTTCGGTGCGGAGCTGCTCGCGCGCGCGGGCGTGCATGTCCGCACCGACCCGCTCTCCCTCGATGCCCCGATCGCGCTCGGCGACGGCTTCGTGTACGCGATCCCCTACCTCGAGCCGGACCTGGTGCGCGAACCGCTGGGCATCGAGGAGCGGACGCATGCGGCGGCGCTCTCGGCTGCGATGGCGCGCGTGCGGGCCGACGCGGCAGCGCGCGGGGCGGGCGCAGCGCCCGTCGTCGCGATGGCGCACGCGTTCGTCGCCGGCGGCGCGCCGAGCGAGAGCGAACGCGACCTCGCGGTCGGCGGGGCCTCGTTCGTGCCGGCGCGCGCGTTCGACGGCGCCGACTACGTCGCGCTCGGCCACCTGCACGGGCCGCAGGTCGTCGGCGGCGGCCTCGGCCGCTATGCCGGCTCGCCGCTCGCCTTCTCGTTCTCGGAAGCGGGCCAGGCGAAGTCGCTGGCGCTCGTGGAGGTGACGGCCGGCGCGCTGCCGCTCGTGGAGCTGCTGCCGTGCCCGGTCCCCCGGGAGCTGGTGACGCTGCGCGGGACGCTCGACGAGCTGCTCGTCGACCCGCGCCTGGCCGGCTGGGAGGACGCCTGGGTACAGGCGACGCTGACCGACCCGGTGCGCCCGGCGGACGCGATGGAGCGCCTGCGGCGCCGCTACCCGCACACGGTCGCGCTCGCGTTCGAGCCGCAGGGCGCCGACGCCGTCCCGGACGGCTCCTACCAGCGCCTGCGCGGGCTGGACGACGACGAGCTGGTCCAGCGCTTCGTCGCCGACACGCGCGGTCGCGCGGCGGACGACGACGAGCTGACGCTGCTGCGCGACGCGCTGACCGCGCGGCGGGTGGCGGAGCTCGCGGCTTAGGCCGGAGGCCTCGTGCGCCTGCACCGCCTGCGCCTCACCGCCTTCCAGGCGTTCGCCGGCAGCGAGGAGGTCGACTTCGACGCGCTCGGCGAGTCCGGCCTGTTCCTGCTGCACGGCGACACCGGCGCCGGCAAGACGACGCTGCTCGACGCCGTCTGCTTCGCGCTCTACGGCCAGGTGCCGGGCGCCCGCGCCCGCGACGCGCGGCTGCGCGCCGACCACGCCGCTCCGGACACGAGAACCGAGGTCGAGCTGGAGGTCACGCTGCGCGAGCGGCGGCTGCGGATCGTCCGCCGCCCGGCGCAGGAGCGGCCGAAGCTGCGCGGCGAGGGCACGACCGAGGACCCGCCCTACTGCACCGTGCAGGAGCTCGACACGTCGGGCGAATGGACGACGCTCGCGGCCCGCCGCGACGAGGCCGACGCCGAGCTGGCCGACCTGCTCGGGATGTCCTGCGACCAGTTCTGCCAGGTCGTGCTGCTGCCGCAGGGCGAGTTCGCGACGTTCCTGCGCGCCGACAGCGGCGAGCGGCAGGCGGTGCTGGAGCGCCTCTTCGGCACCGACCGCTTCGCGCGCGTGGAGCACTGGCTGACCGAGCGCCGCAAGGTCGCCTCGGCGCAGCTGCGCGACGCGCTCCAGGACGTGCGCGAGATCGTCGCGCGGCTGTCGGAGGCGGCGGGCGAGCCCGCGCCGGACGACTGGGAGGCCCAGCTCGAGCTCCTGCCGTCCTGGGCGGGCGGGCTCGGCGCCACCGCCGAGGCGTCCCTCGCGACTGCAGCCGACGCCCGCGACGCCGCCGGCTCGGCCCGCATCGCCGCCGAGCGCGCGCTCGCCGAGGGCCAGGCGCTGACGGCGGCGCGCACCCGTCACGCACAGGCCGTCGCCGAGCTGGCGCAGTGGACCGAGCGCTCAGGCGCCCGCGACGCCGCCGCCGCAGAGCTCGCCGCCGCAGAGCGCGCCGCGCCGCTCGCCGAGCTGTTGACGAGACCTGTGCGGACCGAGGTCGGATATGCCCACCCCAGTCCGCACGCCTCCCCCGCCGAGCTGCGCGCCGACGCCGCGGCGGCGCGCGAGCGGGCGGGCGCGCTCGATGCGCTCGTGGCGGTCGAGGAGCGGCTGGCGCGAGACGAGCGGGAGCTGCGAGCACTCGCGGCGACCGCCGACGAGGCGGCCGCCGCGACGCAGGCGGCGACGCAGGCGCTCGCGGCCGCCGCCGACGAGCGCGCCACCCTCGATGCGGCGGTGGTCGCCGCGCACGATGCGGCCGCGCGCGCGGAGCGCCTCGGCGCCGAGGCCGAGGCAGCGCGCACGCGGGCGCAGCGAGCGGCCGAGCGCGACCGCCTGGCGGCCGAGCGCGAGACGGCGCACACCCGCTCACGCGAGGCGATCGACGCCGAGCAGACCGCACGCACCGGCTGGCTCGACCTGCGCGAGCGGCGCCTGGCCGGCATGGCCGCCGAGCTCGCGAACGGACTCCAGGACGGCGAGCCCTGCGTCGTCTGCGGCGCGACCGAGCATCCGGCGCCGGCGTGCGCCTCGACCGGCGGCGCATCGGCCGCCGTCGAGGCCCCACTCGCCGAGCGCGAGCAGGCCGCCGAGCGCGCGCACGCACACGCGCGCACCGCGCGCAGCGAAGCCGAGCGCACGCTGGCCGACGTCGAGCGCGCGCTCGCCGCCGCGCAGGCGGTCGCCGGCGACGCGACCGCCGAGCAGCTCGCGACCGTCGCCACGGCGCTCGAGCACCAGCTGGCCACGGCCCGCGCCCAGGCCGACACGGGCGACGCCGCACGCGCGCGGATCGACTCCCTCGCAGCCGAGGCGTCGCAGCACGAGCAGACCAAGTCGGAGGCCGCCCACGCCGAGGCGACCGCACGCGCGTCGCACGCCGAGCGCACCCGGGCGCTTGACGCCGAACGCACCCAGCTCGCGGCTGCCCGCGGCGACGCCCCGAGCGTCGCCGCGCGCGCGGAGGCGCTGCGCGCGCAGGCGGTCGCCGCGGAGCAGGAGGCCGCCGCGCGCGAGGCCGGCTTCGCCGACGCCCCCGCCGCCCGCGCCGCCGTGCGCGACGACGACGCGCGCACCGCGCTCGCGCAGCACATCAGAGGCTTCGACGCCGGCCTCGCCGAGCGCAGGGCGCTCGCGGAGGACCCGCAGCTGCAGGCCGCCACCGCAGCCGCACCGCCGGACCTCCCGTCGCTGGAGGCGGCCACGGCCGCCGCGGTCGAGCGCGACCGGGAGGCGACCCGGCGCCTCGGCCTCGACGAACAGCGCCACACGGCGGTCGGGCGGCTCGCCGGAGAGCTGGACGACGCACTCCAGGCGCTCGCGCCGATCGCCGAGCGCGAGCGCACCGTACGCGAGCTGGCGGCGCTGGTCGACGGCTCGGCCGCCGCCAACCGCCTGCACATGCGGCTCTCCGCCTACGTGCTCGCAGCGCGGCTGGAGGAGGTCGCGGCCGCCGCCACGATCCGCCTGGAGCGGATGTCGAACGACCGCTACCGGCTCGTCCACACCGACGAGCGCGCCCGCGGCGAGCGCCGCGCCGGGCTCGAGCTGCGCGTCGTCGACGGCTGGACCGGCCGCGAGCGCCCGCCCGCGACGCTGTCGGGCGGCGAGACGTTCCTCGCGAGCCTCGCGCTCGCGCTCGGCCTCGCCGACGTCGTCGCCGCCGAGGCCGGCGGCAGCCGCCTGGAGACGCTGTTCGTCGACGAGGGCTTCGGCTCGCTCGACGAGCGCACGCTCGACGAGGTGCTCGACGTGCTCGACCGCCTGCGCGAGGGCGGCCGCACCGTCGGCATCGTCTCCCACGTCGCCGAGCTGCGCCAGCGCATCCCCGCGCGCCTGCGCGTCGTCAAGGACCGCGCCGGCTCGCGCGTCGAGCACGAGCGCGCCGCGCTCGCGCCATAGCGCGCACGGATCCGCCATCGCGGGTATGTCACTGCGATGAACCTCCCAGACGCGATCGAGCGCGCCGACCGCATCGTAGGCGAGCAGCTGGAGCGGCAGGTCCGCAGGCACCACCGCCGCCGGCTCGCGAAGCTCGGCCACGAGCACGTCTTCGACCCGCCGCCGGGCAGCGGCCTGTGGGCGGAGGGCGACCCCTCGTCGCGCCCCGGCAACGAGCTGGAGGTGCTGGTCGACGGCGAGCGCGCGCTGTCCGCGATCCTCACGGCGCTGCGCGGAGCGCGCTCGCACGTGCACCTCGCCGGCTGGCACGTCACGCCCGGCTTCGAGCTGGCGCGCGACGGCGAGCGGGCCGCGCTGCGCGACGTGCTGGCCGAGCTGGCGGAGCGCCTCGACGTGCGCGTGCTCCTGTGGGCCGGCCCGCCCGCGCCCGTGTTCGAACCGAAGCGCTCCGACGTCGAGCAGATCCGCGACGAGCTGACGCGCGACACGCAGATCCGCTGCGTGCTCGACGCGCGCGAGCGCACGATGCACTGCCACCACGAGAAGCTCGTGATCGTGGACGACGAGATCGCGTTCGTCGGCGGGATCGACCTCACCGACCTCTCCGGAGACCGCTGGGACGGGCACGAGCACCCGGCCCGCGGCCGGCTCGGCTGGCACGACGTCGCGACGCGGCTGCGCGGCCCGGCGGTCGCCGACGTCGCCGAGCACTTCCGCGCTCGCTGGCAGGAGGTCGCCGGAGAGCCGCTGCCGGCGCCGAGACCGCAGCCGCCGGCCGGCGAGACGACGGTCCAGATCCTGCGCACCGTCCCCGACGGCACGTACGACTTCCTCCCGCACGGCGACTTCCGCATCCTCGACGCGTACGTGCGCGCGCTGCGCTCGGCGCAGGAGCTGATCTACCTGGAGAACCAGTTCCTGTGGTCGACCGAGATCGCCGAGCTGATCGCCGCGAAGCTGGCGGATCCGCCCAGCGAGCGCTTCCGCGTCGTGCTCGTGCTGCCCGCGCACCCCAACAACGGCGCGGACACGACGCGCGGCCAGCTGGGACGGCTGGTCGAGGCGGCCGACGGCAGCGACCGCCTGCTGGCGGCCACGATCAGCTGCCGCAGCGGCGAGAGAACGCATCCGCTCTACGTGCACGCGAAGGTCGGGATCGTCGACGACCGCTGGCTGACGGTCGGCTCCGCGAACCTCAACGAGCACTCGCTCTTCAACGACACGGAGATGAACGTCGCCACGTGCGACGAGCGGCTCGCGCGCGACACGCGCCTCGGGTTGTGGGCGGAGCATCTCGAGCTGTCGCGCGAGCAGGTCGCCGGCGATCCGGCGACCGTCGTGGACGAGCTGTGGCGCCCGATCGCGCAGGAGCAGCTGCGCCTGCACCGCGCCGGGCAGCCGCGCACGCACCGCCTGCTGGAGCTGCCGGCCGTCTCGCGCCGCACGAAGCGGCTGATCGGGCCGATGCGCGGGCTGCTGGTCGACGGCTGACCGGCCGCCGCGCCCGCTACCGTCGCGGCCGTGCGCACGCACCGTCTCGCACGGACCGGCCGCCGGCGGCTGCTGATCGGTCTCGCCGTCGCGCTCGTCCTGCTCGCGGCCGGCGGCTACGCGCTCTTCCGCGTGCTGACGCGGGAGACCTCGGATCCGGCATCGATCGCAACCGCCGTCGAGCGCTTCCGCGCCCTGCCCGCGAGCGCCCGCAAGCTGCCACCGGCCCTGCGCGACCGCGCGCCGGAGCCCGGCGTGTACGTCTACGAAACGCGCGGCTTCGAAGTCAGCCATGTGCTCGGTACGCGCCGTCACGCATATCCGTCGCGCACGGCGATCACGGTGTCGGCCACGACCGCCGGCTGCATGCGCCAGCGCTGGGACGCGCTCGCCACGCGCTGGGACGCGACGCTCGCCTGCCCCCGCCGCGACGGCGGCTGGCGCCTCGTCTCCCAGAGCGAGGAGCACGAGTTCGCCGGCCACGTCGACCGCCGCGCCTACGTCTGCACGCCCGCGTCGACGTACCGGCCGCCGCAGCCGACGACGGGCGCGCGCTGGACGAGCCGCTGCGCCATCCCCGGCACGACGACCGCCGACGCGAGCACCGTGCTCGGCCCGCGCACGCTGACGCTCGCCGGCCGCCCCACCCGCACGCTGCTGCTGCGCACGCGCACCCGCGTGAGCGGCGAGACGACCGGCGCGGGCACATCCTTCATGTGGATCGAACCCGCCACCGGCCTCGTCGTCCGCCGCACGATCGCGAACGCCAGCAGCACCGACACGCTCGTCGGCGCCGTGCGCTACGAGGAGCGCGCCACGCTCGTGCTCAGCGACCCGCGGCCGCGTCGCTGAGCCGCGCCACGATCTCCAGCCGTACCCAGTGCAGCTCGCGGTCGGGCAGCCGCCGGGCGACCTCGCGCACGAGCGCGGGACCCTCGACGGGGCCCAGGTCCGTCGCGAACGTGCGCAGCGCGACGGTCGTGAAGAAGCGCTCCAGCTCCTCGACCGTCTCGAAGCGCGACGTGCGCGGAACGAGCCGCACGTCCATGTCCTCGGCGAACCCGGCCGCCCGCAGCTGCGCGCGCGTCTCCTCGATGCCGGCGTAGCACCACGGGTGCTCGTCGTGGCCCAGCTCGCGCAGCAGCTTCAGCACCGCCTCTATGTTGCCCTCGCCGCCGCAGTCCACGACGAGCTGTCCGTCCGGCCGCAGCACCGCGGCGAGGTGGCGGAACAGGGCGTCGTGGTCCTTCACCCAGTGGAACGTCGAGGTCGAGACGATCGCGTCGACCGAGTCGGGATCCAGCGGCAGCGGCTGCGACAGGTCGGCGTGCACGTACGACACGCGCCCGTCGCCGGCGAAGCGCGAGCGCGCCGCCTCCAGCATCTGCTGCGAGCCGTCCAGGGCGACCACGCGACCACGCGGCAGGCGCTCGAGCAGCGTCGCCGTCACCTGGCCGGTGCCGCAGCCGGCGTCGAGCACGGTCTCGTCGCCGCGCAGGTCCAGCCGCGCGACGGCGTCGTTGCCGCGCTCGTTCATGGGCGCGTTGAGGGTGTCGTAGGCGGGCGCGTCCCACTCCCGCCGGGTATCGGTGGTGTCTGTCATAGCTTACGAGCGTACACGATCACGGTTACAGCGCCAAGCGGTCGGCTTCACCCCGTACCGTCTCCGTTGCGATGGCGGCCCGCACGACCGACACGCACCCGACGATCGCCTGGATGGCCGGGCTGTTCGCCGTCGGCTCGCTGTGCTTCCTCGTCGCCGCGCTCGCCTCGCAGTGGTCCGCCTCGCCGCGCGAGGCGATCGGCATCACGTTCTTCGCCGGCTCGATCTGCTTCACGAGCGCCGCCTACCTGCAGCACTGGCTCGCCGTCCGCAACGCGCCGCGCTGGCGTCGCGGCACGGACTGGTCGTGGCTGCACCCCGCACGCTGGCCGGTGCGCCACGTCGACGTGCTCGCCTCGTTCATCCAGCTCGTCGGCACCGTCTTCTTCAACGTCAACACGTTCGCCGCGATGAACGACACCCTCAGCGCGATGCAGGTCAACCTGCGCGTGTGGACGCCGGACGCGCTCGGCTCGGTCTGCTTCCTCGTCTCCTCGCAGCTGGCGTTCTCGGTCGTCTGCGGGCGCTGGTTCGCGCTCGGCCCGCGCACGCGCGACTGGTGGATCGGGCTCGTGAACCTGCTCGGCTCGGTCGCCTTCGGCGTCTCCGCCGTCGCCTCGCTGATCCAGCCCTCCACGCACGAGCCGGTGTCGGCGCACGTCGCCAACGGCGCCACCGCCGCCGGCGCGCTCGGCTTCCTGATCGGCGCGCTGCTGCTGTACCCGCGCGGGGACAAGGCGGACGCCGTCGCTCAAGCGAACCTCGGCGAGCGCCGACAGCCATCCCGATGACCTCGCGCATCACCGACGAGAACCGCCGCTGGTGGATCCTCGGCACGATGACCGGCTCGCTGTCGATGATCCTGATCGACCAGACGGTCGTCAGCGTCGCGCTGCCGACGATCCAGCGCGACCTCCACATGTCGACCGTCGGCCTGCAGTGGATCGTCAACGCCTACCTGCTGACGCTCGCCGCGTTCGTGGCGCTCGGCGGGCGCATCGGCGACCTGATCGGCAACGCGCGCGCCTTCCGCATCGGCGCGCTCGTGTTCGTCGGCGCCTCCGCCGCCTGCGGCTTCGCGCAGTCGGAGGCGTGGATCATCGCTGCGCGCGCCGTGCAGGGGCTCGGCGCCGCGCTGATGACGCCGGCGACCGGCGCGCTCGTCGCGAACGCCTTCTCCCCGCGCGAGCGCGGCCGCGCGATGGGCATCTATGCCGGCGTCTCGATGGCGTTCCTCGCGCTCGGCCCGCTGATCGGCGGACTGCTGACGGAGGGCGTCTCGTGGCGCGCGGTCTTCTTCGTGAACCTGCCGGTCGGGCTCGCGATGCTCGCCGCCGCGCACGTCACGCTGCCCGACACCCCTCCGCGCCCTGGAAAGGTCGACTGGGGCGGCGCACCGCTGCTGGTGCTCGGCCTCGGCTCGCTCGTGCTCGGGCTGATGCAGTCGCGCCCATGGGGCTGGGGCTCGCCCGCGGTGATCGGCCTGCTCGCCACCTCGGCGGTGCTGCTGCCGCTGACCGTCTGGTGGGAGCTGCGCCAGCGCGAGCCGCTCGTGCAGCTGCGGCTGTTCGCCAACCGCAACTTCTGCGCCGACAACCTCGTGCTCGCGGGCGTGCAGTTCGCGCTCACCGGCGTCGCCGTGTTCGGCGCGCTGTGGGTGCAGAACGTGCTCGGCTTCTCCCCCATCGTCGCCGGCCTGTCGCTGCTGCCGCTGACGCTGCCGGTGCTCGTGATCGCCCCGCGCGCGGGCGCGCTGTACGACCGCATCGGCCCGCAGGCGCCGGTGACGATCGGCGCCACGCTCGTCGCTGGCGCGCTGCTGTGGGCGGCGCTCGTGCTGCACCACCGCGACTACGGCTGGCTCGTGCCCGGCTACGTCGTGATGGGGATCGGGCTCGGCGTGATGATGACGCCGGCGAACGCCGACGCGATGAACGCGGTGCTGCCGGAGATGCGCAGCCAGGCCTCCGGCGTCCTGCAGACGATCCGCATGATCGGCGCGACGATCGGCGTCGCGGTGATGGGGACGGTCGTCGCCAACGGCCAGAACCGCCGCATCGCGGACGTCGTCGAGCAGCACTTCGGCGTGCCGCCGAGAGACGTGAACGTCGTCGAGCGCGCGATCAACGACGCGGCCGCGTCAGGCGCCTCGACGCATGGCCTGCCCCACGCGCTGCTGCAGTTCCTCAGCCCGCTGCTCGACGCCGTCACCGCCGCGGTCGCGTCCGCCTTCTCGGTCGCGGCGGGCGTGATGGCAGGCGCCGCGCTGATCGCGCTCGCCTTGCTGCGCCACCGCCGCGCCGCCGACGATCCCGACGGGCCGGAGGGCGAGGGCGCCGCGACCGTCGCCGCCGGCGCGATCGTCTAGGAGCCCCGGCACGAGCGCCGAGATCGCCGTAGCCTGTGCCGGCCCGGCGAGCACACACGCGGCCAGCGCGGCGAGCAGTGACACCACGAGTGGAAGCCGCACGGCGGGCAGCCTACCCTGTCCTACGTGCACCGCCTATCGGTGGAGTCCAGCGCAATCGAAAGCGTCGGCTACGACGCCCGCAGCCGCACGCTCGAAGTCGAGTTCGTCGGCGGCGACGTCTATCGCTACCTCGGCGTCCCGCCGCGCGAGCACGAGACGCTGCTGCGCGCCGAGTCGCACGGCGCCTACGTGAACCGCAGCATCAAGCCGCGCTATCGCTGCGTGCGCGTCGCGACGTAGACGCGCACGCCGGGCAGACCTCTCGCGGCCCCGTAGGACGGGTGGCGCGTCGCCGTGAAGCCGGCCGCCTCGAGCCAGTCGACCACCTCGTCCGGGTTGTACAGCCGCAGCACGTGCAGCTCCTCGCTGCTGCGGCCGTTGCGCTCAAGCGCGATCCGGCGCGTGAGCGTGCCCGCCGAGCGATCCTCGCGCGCCTCGACGTCCATCACCCAGCCCTCGCCCTCGTAGCGCGCCTCCCCGCCGCACCTCCGGCTCGCGCCCCGGCCCGGCGGCGTCGAAGACCAGCAGCCCGTTCGGCCTCGAGCGCCATCGCGACGCGCCGCAGCAGCCGTCTCGAGGCTCCGGGGGCCCGCCGTAGTTGACGCACTCCCCGAAGCGCGGTGACCGCGGCGCACGGCGGCAGCTCGCGCTCGTGCAGCGAGCCCTGCACCAGCCGCGCGCTCGGCGCCCGCCCTCGCGCGAGAGCGAGCATCGCCTCCGATGCGTCGACGCCCAGCACGTCGTAGCCGGCGCCCAGCAGCTCCGCCGCCCAGATCCCGCTGCCGCAGCCGAGGTCGACGACCAGCCCGTCCTCGATCTCCGCTTCCCGCAGCCGAGCCAGCACGAACGGCGCCGCGTCCGCGCCCACGCGCCGAACGCCGCGTCGTGGACGTAGGCGAGATCGGAGCCGTAGAGCGCGGCGGCGGGCACGGCCGACACTGTCCCCGCGACCGCCCT
>CAWEUZ010000004.1:0-106827 GCA_963812435.1 uncultured Actinomycetes bacterium | reverse complement strand
CCTCGCGAACATGCCGGGCACGAAGCGCAAGCTGCGTCTCGTGGTCGACTGGACGGTGTCGCTGCTGTTCGACCGCGACACATCGGAGCTCGGGCAGTTGGGGCATCCGCCGGGGCTGGAGCGGCACGGCGAGGTCGTTGCGGACGCCGAGTTGGTCACCGAATCAGGTGATGCCCCCGCGGTTCATAACACCGCAGCGCAAAATTAGCGCCAAAACGCATGCATCGGCGCCAAATTGGCGCTAACCTGTGCTTCCATGCGAAGCGTGCAGATCAAGAACGTCCCAGACGACATCCATCGCGTCCTGCGTCGTCGTGCCGCGATTGCGGGCAAGTCGCAGCAGGAGTACCTGCTCGGGCTGCTCGTCGAGCACGCGCGGCAGCCGACGCTGGCCGAGGTGTTCGAGCGGATCAACCAGCACTCCGGCAGCACAATGACGCTGGAGTTCGCGGCCGAGACGATCCGCGCCGACCGCGACGCGCGATGATCGTCGTCGACGCCTCGGTCGTGGCGGCCGTCGTCGCGCAGGACGACGAGCGCGGGCGCGGCCTGCGCGACAAACTGGCCGGCGAGCGGCTGTTCGCGCCAGAGCTCGTCGACGTCGAGGTGACGTCGGCGATCCGGCGCGCCCGGCGGACGGAGCGTCTGAGCGCCGACCGAGCGGTCTACGCTCTGGCCGAGCTGGCGCTCATGCCGATCGCGCGCGTCTCGCACACGCTGCTGCTCAACCGCATCTGGGCGCTGCGGGACAACCTGACCGCGTACGACGCGGCGTATGTCGCGCTGGCGCAGGTGCTCGACGCGCCGTTGCTCACGAGGGACGGCCCGCTGGCCCGAGCCCCGGGCCTCGAGTGCGACGTCGTGTTGATCTCGTGAACGGCGATCGCCTCGGGCCCGGCGCTGACCGCCGCACGGCTATCCTTGAACCTACGTGACCGTCGCAGAGCAGCTGAAGACCGACCTCACCGCCGCGATGAAGGCGGGCGAGAAGGAGCGCGTCGGCGCGCTGCGGTTGATCCTCTCCGAGCTGCAGAAGGACTCGAAGGAGGGCAAGGGCGACGAGCAGGCCGTGCTGCGCCGCGAGCGCAAGCGCCGTCTCGACGCCGCCGCCCAGTTCCGCGACGGCGGGCGCAGCGAGCTGGCCGCCCAGGAGGAGGGGGAGGCCGAGCTGATCGCCGGCTATCTCCCGAGAGAGCTGCCCGACGAGGAGCTGGACGCGATCGTCGCCGCGGCGATCGCCGAGACCGGCGCCAGCTCGCCGAAGGACATGGGCCAGGTCATGAAGGCCGCGATGGGCGTCGTCGCCGGTCGCGCCGACGGCAAGCGCGTCTCCGCGCGCGTGCAGGGGGCGCTCGCATCGCAGTGAAGCGCCAGGTCGAGCTCGACAACGCCGTGGCCGCGGAGCTCGCGGGCACGCAGGACGCGGTCCTCCGCACCTTGGAGGAGCATCTCGACTGCGACGTCTACCTGCGCGGGAACATGCTCACGCTCGACGGCGACGACGCCGCCGTCGAGTCCGGCATCCAGGTCGTGCGCGAGCTGTCGGACCTGATCGCGCAGGGGCACGAGATCGCGCCGGGCACGATCGAGGCGGTCCAGGGCGCGCTCGACCAGCACGAGTCGCCGGGCAGGATCCTCGAGGACGTCGTCTGGCGCCACCGCTCGACGAAGGTCGCGCCGAAGACGGTCAATCAGAAGCGCTACGTCGACTCGATCCGTCGCAACACGATCACGTTCGGCGTCGGCCCGGCCGGCACCGGCAAGACCTTCCTCGCAGTCGCGATGGCGGCCGCGGCGCTGAGCCGCAGGGAGATCAACCGCATCATCCTCACGCGTCCGGCCGTCGAGGCGGGCGAGCGGCTCGGCTTCCTGCCGGGCGACCTGATGGCGAAGGTCGACCCCTACCTGCGCCCACTGTTCGACGCGCTGCACGACATGATCGACCCCGAGCGCGTGTCGCAGTACCTCGATCGCGGCGTGATCGAGGTCGCGCCGCTCGCGTTCATGCGCGGGCGCACGCTCAACGACAGCTTCATCATCCTCGACGAGGCGCAGAACACGAGCCCCGAGCAGATGAAGATGTTCCTCACGCGGCTCGGCTTCAACTCGAAGATGGTCGTCACCGGCGACATCACCCAGATAGATCTTCCGCAGGACCAGAGATCCGGCCTCGTCGTCGTCGGCGAGGTGCTGGAGGAGGTCGAGGGGATCGAGTTCATCCGCTTCGGCGGCGAGGACGTCGTCCGCCACAAGCTCGTGCAGCGGATCGTCGCCGCCTACGCCGACCACCAGCAGCGCCTCGCGCCCGAGCTGCGACCCGCCGCCGCCGACCGTCGCCGGGCATAGGGCACTGGCGATGCTGGAGGTCGAGGTCATCGGACTGGACGACGGCGTCGTCGACGAGCTGACCGCGCTCGACGTCGAGGAGCTGTGCATGCTCGCGTTCTCCTCCGCGGGGATCGAAGACGGGCACGTCGCGGTCGCGTTCGTCGACGAGCAGACGATCCAGACGCTCAACCGCGATCATCGCGGCAAGGACGCACCCACCGACGTGCTGTCGTTCCCGATCGACGGGGTCGACGGCGACGCCCCGTCGAGAGCGAACGGCGCCCCGCGCGAGCTGGGCGACGTGGTCATCTGCCCGCCCTGCACGGAAGACCTCAGCGAGGCGGTCGTGCACGGCGCGCTCCACCTCACGGGGATGGACCACGAGGTCGACGACGGCGAGATGCTCGCGCTGCAGGCCGAGCTGCTGCGCTGGGTGCAGGAGTGACGACGGAGGCGACCACGCGCAGCGGCTTCGTCGCGCTCGCAGGACGGCCCAACGTCGGCAAGTCGACGCTCGTCAACGCGATCGTCGGGCGCAAGGTCGCGATCGTCTCCGACAAGCCGCAGACGACGCGCCGCGCGATCCGCGGCGTCGCCACGACCGACGACTCGCAGCTCGTGCTCGTCGACCTGCCGGGCGTCCAGCGCCCGCGCGACGCGCTGACCGCGCGCATGCAGCGACGCGTCGAGAGCGAGCTGGCCGACGCCGACGCCGCGCTGCTGATCGTCAACGCGATCCAGGGGATCGGTCCGGGCGACCGCTTCATCGCAAGCCTGCTGGCGGGCGCGAGAACGCCCGTCATCGTCGCCGTCAACAAGGTCGACAGATGCAGTCGCGCGGAGATCGCGGCGACGCTGCAGGCGGCCGCCGAGCTCAGCGTCGGCGACGAGTTCTTCCCGATCTCCGCGCGCACGGGGGAGGGCCTCAGAGCGCTCGTGGAGCACCTGGGCTCGCTGCTGCCGCCGGGACCGTTCTTCTTCCCGGCCGAGGATCGCTCCGACCAGGCGGAGGAGGTCATGCTCGCCGAGCTGGTGCGCGAGCAGGTGCTGCGCCGCACGCGCCAGGAGGTGCCGCACGCGGTCGAGGTCGAGGTGGAGGAGATCGACGAGCGCCGCGACGGCGTGATCGCCGTGCGCGCCGTGATGTGGGTCGAGGCCGACTCGCAGAAGGGGATACTGATCGGCGCCGGCGGCAAGATGATCAAGGCGATCGGCACCGCCGCCCGCAAGGAGCTGGAGCGCGAGCTCGGCTGCAAGGTCCATCTCGACCTCGCCGTGCGCGTGCGCAAGGCCTGGCGCAGCGACGACCGCCTGCTGGACCGGCTGGGGATCGAGTAGCCGGCGCTGCTCAGCGGCGCGGGCGCACGCCCGCGCGCAGGCTCCCGAGCAGCACCACCACGCTCACGCCCGCCAGGACCAGCGCCAGCTCGTGCAGCCCCGCGCTGTCGACGCCCTCGGCGAACACGATCCCGAGCAGGCTCGTGGCGAGCACGGCGCCGATGAAGCGGAACGTCTGGAAGAGCCCGGCGGCGGCGCCGGTGCGCGCCGGGTCGCTGACGTCGTAGAGGGCGGACTGCAGCCCGAGGTTGTTGAAGCCGATCGGGATCCCCAGCACGACCGTCACCGGCAGCACCGCCCACAGCGGCGTGCTCGGCGAGAACGTCAGCATCAGCAGCGTCCCGGCGACCATCGCGCAGGCGCCGGCGAGCAGCGCCGGGCGCACGCCGGAGCGCGCCACCATCCGCGCGGCGAACGGCGTGGCGAAGACCGCGACGCCGGCGAGCGGGATGACCATCGCGCCGGCCGCGCCCGAGCTGAGGCCGCGCACGGCCTCCAGCCACAGCGGCACGCTGAAGAAGACCCCGAACGCGACGACGTTCACGAGCAGGTACTGCACGCACACGCCGAGCAGCGCGCGGTTGCCGAGCAGCATCCGCACGTCGAGGAACGGGTCCTCGCGGCGGCGGTCGTTGACGACCAGCGCTGCGCCGGCCAGCAGCGCGACGGGCGCCAGCCACCACAGCGGCGTGCCGACGAGCGACAGCAGCAGCGCCAGCACGCTCGCGAGCATCACGGCGAACGCGGCGATCCCCGGCAGGTCGACGATTCTGCGCATCAGCGCGAAGGTCACGCCGCCCTCGTGCTGCGGGTCGCGCGGCAGCCAGCGCAGCGACAGCGGCAGTGCGACGAGGCCGACGACGACGTTGACGTAGAAGATCGCCTGCCAGCCGGCGAGCGCGACGAGCGCTCCGCCGATCGCCGGCCCGAGCGCGGCGCTGGAGGAGCCGCCGATCGTGATCGCGGCGAGCGTTCCGGGCTCTGGCGGACGACCGCCCGAGGCGTTGCGCAGCAGCGCCAGCCCGGCCGGGAAGCCGGCGGACGTGCCGGCCGCCAGCAGCAGCCGCGCCGCGATCAGCCAGCCGAAGCTCGGCGCGAGCGGCCCGAGCACGCCTGCGACGGCGATCAGCACGAAGCCCGTGCACTGCACGCGCCGCGGCCCGAACTGGTCCGCGAGCCGCCCCAGCACCGACTGGCCGACGGCGGCGACGAGGTAGAAGCTGGAGATCAGCCAGGACAGCGAGACGACGCCGACGTCGAAGTCGGCCTGGATGCGCACGAGCGCGACCGCGATCATCGACGAGTTGATCGGGTTGAGGACGGTCCCGAGCAGGATCGCCGCCATCACCCGCCGCGGGACCTGCTGCGGCGGCGGCATGACGGTCGGCGAGCCCATCGCCGGCACGCTAGCGTCCGGCGCGATGCCGGACTCCGCCTGGCCGCCGTCGCCCGCCCGCCCCGTGCTCGACGCGGGCACCGTCGACGTCTGGGCGGCCGACCTGGCCGCTGCGCACGTGCGCGAGCGCGACCTGCTGTCGGCGCGCGAGCGCGAGCGCGCGACGCGCTTCGTCCGCGAGGAGGACGGCCGGCGCTGGGCGGCGGCGCGCGGGATCCTGCGAGCGCTGCTCGGCGCCTGCACCGGCGCCGACCCGCGGGCGCTGGTCTTCGGGGAGGGGTCGAACGGCAAGCCGCGACTCGCGGGCGGGGAGGCGCCCGCCCTGCGCTTCAACCTCTCCCACTCGCGCGACGCCGCCCTCTACGCCCTCGCGTTCGATCGCGAGGTCGGCGTCGACGTGGAGCTGCCGCGGCGGGCGACCGACCACGTCGCGATCGCGCGCCGCATCCTCGGCGACGCCGAGGCCGAGCGCCTCGAGGTGCTCGATCCGCCGCAGCGCGAGCGCGAGTTCCTGCGCGCCTGGGTGCGCTGGGAGGCGGTCCTGAAGTGCCGCGGGACGGGCATCGGCGGCGCCGACCGGCCCGCCGAGGGACCGGACCCCTGGGTCCACGAGCTGGCCGTCGCGCTGCCCGCGGCCGCAGCGCTGGCGGTCGAGCGCGGCCCGCTCGACGTGCGCTGCTGGACATGGCCGCCCGCTGCCGGATGAGCGCGCCCTACAATTCCCCGACTCATGGACGACTCCGCCATCGCGTTCGACGACCGCGGCCTCGTCCCGTGCATCGCGCAGGACTGGCGGACGGGCGAGGTGCTGACGCTCGCGTACATGAACGCGGAGGCGGTCGAGCGCACGCGCGCCACCGGCGAGGTCCACTACTGGAGCCGCTCCCGCAACGAACTGTGGCACAAGGGCGCCACGAGCGGCAACGTGCAGAAGCTGCGCGCGCTGCGCGTCGACTGCGACGGCGACGCCGTGCTCGCGCTCGTCGAGCCGGCCGGCCCGGCCTGCCACACGGGCGAGCGCACCTGCTTCTTCACAGGGGATCTCGCGCCCGGCGCGCTGTACGAGACGCTGCCCGCGCTGGAGCGCACGATCGCAGAGCGAGCGCAGGCCGCCGACGCGAGCAGCTCCTACACCGCCAAGCTGCTCGCCGATCCCAAGCTCGCGGGCGAGAAGGTCGAGGAGGAGGCGGAGGAGGTCGTGCGCGCGGTGCGCGAGGAGAGCGACGAGCGCGTCGCGAACGAGGCCGCCGACGTCCTCTACCACCTCGCCGTCCTGCTGCGCAGCCGCGGGCTGAGCCTCGCCGACGCCGAGCGCGTCCTCGACGAGCGCGCCCGCTGAGCCGATGACGCCGACCGCACCCCCGGCGCCGGCCGTGCACGTGACGCCCTCGCTCGACGAGGTTCGCGAGCTGGCGCGCGATTGCAACCTCATACCGCTGCGCCACACGTTCGTGGAGGACTGCGAGACGCCGATCTCCGCCTTCCTCAAGCTGCGCGGCGACGGCCCGGCGTTCCTGCTGGAGTCGGCCGAGCAGGGGCGCGTCGGGCGCTGGTCGTTCATCGGCTTCAAGCCCCGCAGCGTGCTGCGCTGGTCGCTCGGCGACCCGGGGGACCCGTACGCGCTCGCAGCGGCCGAGGTCGCGCGCCACCGGCAGGCGCCGCTGCCCGACCTGCCGCCGTTCTCCGGCGGAGCGGTCGGCTGCTTCGGCTACGACCTCGTGCGCACCGTCGAGCCGCTCGCCGAGCCGAACCCGGACCCGCTCGGCCTGCCCGACCTCGCGCTGATGCTGACCGACGTGCTGGTGGCGTTCGACCACCTGCGCCGCGAGCTGACGATCCTCGCGAACGTCTACGCGGAGGACGAGGACCTGGAGGCGTCCTACGCCGCCGCGGTCGAGACGATCGCCGACGTGCGCCGCCGCCTCGCCGGGCCCGTCCCGCCGCAGGCCGAGCCGGCGACCGGGGCGGACCGGACGGCGCCCACCTGGACCAGCAACATGCCCCGCGAGCGCTTCGAGGGCATGGTCGAGCGGATCGTCGAGTACATCCACGCCGGCGACGCCTACCAGGTGGTCCCGAGCCAGCGCTGGTCGGCCGAGGTCCCCGTCGAGGCGTTCTCGATCTACCGCGGCCTGCGCGCGGTCAACCCGAGCCCCTACATGTACTTCCTCGACTTCGGCGACTTCGAGATCGCCGGCGCGAGCCCCGAGCCGCTGGTGACCGTCCATGACGGCCGCATCGAGACGCGCCCGATCGCCGGCACGCGCCCGCGCGGCTCCAGCGCCGAGGACGACAGACGCATCGCCGACGAGCTGCTCGCCGACGAAAAGGAGCGCGCCGAGCACGTGATGCTCGTCGACCTCGGGCGCAACGACGTCGGCCGCGTGAGCGAGTACGGCTCGGTCAACGTCGACGCGTACATGGAGATCGAGGCTTACAGCCACGTCATGCACATCGTCTCGCGCGTCTCCGGACGGCTGCGCGAGGGCGTCGGCCCGCTCGATGCGCTGCGCTCCATCCTCCCGGCGGGTACGCTCTCGGGCGCGCCGAAGGTCCGTGCGATGCAGATCATCGACGAGCTGGAGCCCGTCAAGCGCGGCGGCTACGGCGGCGCGATCGGATACCTGTCCTACACCGGCGATCTCGACACGTGCATCCACATCCGGACGGTCGTCGTGAAGGACGGCATGGCGCACGTGCAGGCGGGCGGCGGGACCGTCGCCGACGCGCGCCCCGACTACGAGTTCCGCGAGTCCGAGGCGAAGGCCGGCGCGGTGAAGCAGGCGATCGAGCTGGCGGTGGCGCAGCCTGAGTGGCCATGAGGGTGCTCGTCCTCGACAACTACGACTCGTTCACCTACAACCTCGTCCAGTACCTGGGAGAGCTGGGGGCGGAGGTCGAGGTCGTGCGCAACGACCGCGCGACGGTGGAGGAGCTGCTCGTGCGCGGCCACAACGCGGTCGTCGTCTCGCCGGGCCCCTGCACGCCCGACGAGGCCGGCATCTCGCTGGAGGCGGTGCGCGCGTTCCCGGAGGCGGGGATCCCGACGCTCGGCGTCTGCCTCGGCCACCAGGCGCTGGCGCAGGCGTTCGGCGGGCGCGTCGTGCGCCACGCGCCGATCCACGGCAAGACCGACGAGGTCGAGCACGACGGCAGGACGATCTTCGAGGGCCTGGAGAGCCCGCTGACGGTCGGTCGCTACCACTCGCTCGTCGTGGAGGAGTCCTCGCTGCCGGACGAGCTGGAGGTCTCAGGACGGGGAGGCGGCGTGATCCAGGCGATCCGCCATCGCACGCTGCCGGCGGAGGGGATCCAGTTCCACCCCGAGTCGGTGCTGACGCCGCACGGCCACGACCTGCTGCGCAACTTCCTCGCCGCCGGCACGCGCGCGGCCGTCGGAGGGATCGCCTGACGATGACCGACGCGGACCGCGACCTGCTGACGCGCACGATCGACGCGCTCGCCTCCGGGCAGGACGTCCCGGGCGAGGACGCTGCGGCGGTGCTCGCCGAGATCATGGCCGGCAACGCGACCGAGGTGCAGATCGCGGCGTTCCTGATCGCGCTGCGCGCGAAGGGCGAGACGGTCGAGGAGATCGTCGGGCTCGCGCGCACGATGCGCGAGCTGGCGGCGCACGTCGCGGTCGCGCACGACGACCTGCTCGACGTCGTCGGGACGGGCGGCGGCCGCCGCACCTTCAACGTCTCCACGACGGCCGCCCTGATCGCCGCCGGCGCCGGCTGCACGGTCGCCAAGCACGGCAACCGCTCGGCGACCGGCCTGTCCGGCGCCGCCGACGTGCTGGAGGCGCTCGGCGCGCGCATCGACCTCGACCCGGGCGCGGTCGGGCGCTGCGTCGACGCGGTCGGCTTCGGCTTCATGTTCGCCCCGACGCACCACGCGGCCACGCGCTACGTGATCCCGGTGCGCAAGCAGCTCGCGGTGCGGACGATCTTCAACTTCCTCGGCCCGCTGACGAATCCGGCGGGCGTCGCGCGCCAGCTGACCGGCGTCGCCGACCGCCGCTACCTCGACGCGATCGCCGGCGCCTCGGCACAGCTGGGCGCGATCCATGTGCTCGTCGTCTCCAGCGACGACGGGCTCGACGAGCTGAGCACGGTCGCGCCGAGCGCGGTCGTGGAGGTGCGCGACGGCGCGCTCGAGCGCTTCACCGTGACCGCCGCCGACGTCGGGCTCGACCTCGCGCAGCCGGACGAGCTGAACGGCGGCACGCCCGAGGTCAACGCCGAGATCACGCGGCGGATCCTCGCCGGCGAGCGGGGCGCGCCGCGCGACGTCGCGGTGCTCAACGCCGGGGCGGGGATCTACGTCGGCGGCCGCGCCGACACGCTCGAGGCCGGCGTGCGCGCCGCCGAGGCGGCGATCGACGGCGGCGAGGCCGCTGCGGTGCTCGAGCGCTACGTCGCCTTCACCCAAGAGGCCGCAAGGGAGGCGTCGTCGGCGTGAACACGCTTGAGCGCATCGTCGAGTCGACGCGTCGCGAGGTCGAGCAGCGCCGCCACGCGGTCCCGCTCGCGACGCTGGAGGACCAGCTCGTCGGCCGCGGCGACGACCGCCCGTTCACCGAGGCGCTCGTGCACCCCGGCATCTCGGTGATCGCCGAGCACAAGCGGCGCTCGCCCTCGGCCGGGCCGATCCGCGAGGGCGCGAGCGTCGAGGACGTCGTCTGCGCCTACGAACGCGCCGGCGCCGCTGCGCTGTCGGTGCTCACCGAGGGCCCGCACTTCGGCGGCTCGCTCGACGACCTGCGCGCGGCGCGCAGCGCGACGCGCCTGCCGATCCTGCGCAAGGACTTCATCGTCGACCACTACCAGCTGTTCGAGGCGGCGGCCGCAGGCGCCGACGCGATCCTGCTGATCGTCGCCGCGCTGGAGCCGCGCGAGCTGACGCGGCTGCACTACGAGGCGCTCGCGCTCGACCTCGACGTGCTCGTGGAGGTCCACGACGAGCCGGAGCTGGAGGTCGCGCTCGAGCTCGACGCCGACGTGATCGGCATCAACAACCGCGACCTCACGGACTTCAGCGTCGATCTCGCGCGCACGTTCGAGCTGCTGGTCGACGTCCCCGCGGGCAAGACGGTCGTCTCCGAGTCGGGGATCGCGACGCGCGATCAGCTCGACGAGCTCGAGCGCGTCGGCGTCGACGCGGTGCTCGTCGGCGAGGCGCTGATGCGCGCCGACGACGTCGAAGCGGCCTGCCGCAGGCTCACAGGGCAGGGCGACGCGACTGTTTAGGTCGCGTTGAGTGCCTCCGGACACACTGCTTGAGACGCATGCGATCAGTTCTCCGCTCCCCATTCGTAGCTGCGCTGATCGGCGGTGCCGTCGTCGCGATCGCGCTGCTCGCGCTCGACGTCGGCGGCGGATCCACCACCACGACGGTGGTTCAGCAGGCGCCGGTCGCGAGCCCGAGCGCTGAGGCGTCCTCAGGCGCCGCCGAGCGCGGCCTCACCGCGCACGACATCTACGAGCGCGACGCGCCCGGCGTCGTCTACGTCCGCTCCGAGGTGAGCGCGAG
Source organism: uncultured Actinomycetes bacterium (assembly GCA_963812435.1). Taxonomy (GTDB): domain Bacteria; phylum Actinomycetota; class Thermoleophilia; order Solirubrobacterales; family Solirubrobacteraceae; genus Conexibacter. The sequence goes on along the minus strand of CAWEUZ010000004.1, from coordinate 96,227 downwards.
CGACAGCTCCTCGCCGTTCGGGAGCGACCAGGGCGGCGAGGCGACCGGCACCGGCTTCGTGATCGACGACGCCGGTCACATCCTCACGAACTACCACGTGGTCCAGGACGCGACCTCTGTCAGCGTCGGCTTCGACGACAACCGCGTCGTGGACGCGAGAGTGCTCGGGACCGACGCCACGAACGACCTCGCGCTGCTGCAGGTCGAGACCGACGGCCTCAAGCTGGCGCCGCTGCAGCTCGGCGACTCGACGACGGTGCAGGTCGGCGACCCGGTGCTCGCGATCGGCAACCCCTTCGGGCTCGACCGCACGCTCACGACCGGCGTCGTGTCCGCGCTCCAGCGCCAGATCACCGCCCCCAACGGCTTCACGATCCAGCACGTGATCCAGACCGACGCGCCCATCAACCCGGGCAACTCGGGCGGTCCGCTGCTCGACGCGGCCGGCCGCGTGATCGGCATCAACTCGCAGATCATCACCGGCGGCACGGGCAGCAACGGCAACGTCGGGATCGGCTTCGCGGTGCCGATCAACACGGCGAAGAAGCTGCTGCCGCAGCTCAAGCAGGCCGGCTCGGTCGTGCACGCCTACCTCGGCATCACCGGCGCGACGATCGACGCCTCGCTCGACGACCTGCAGCTGCGCGTCGACAAGGGCGTGCTCGTGCAGACGGTTGTGGCCGACGGCCCGGCCGCCGGCGGCGGCGTGCACGGCGGCACGATCGAGAGCCAGCTCGGCGGCTCGCGCATCATGCTCGGCGGCGACGTGATCCAGACGTTCGACGGGCGCCCGGTCGACTCGATGAGCGACCTCACGGCCGAGATCGCGAAGCGCAAGCCCGGCGACCGCGTCCGCCTCGGCGTCATGCGCAGCGGCGACGAGAAGCAGCTGACGGTCACGCTCGGCAGAGCGCCGAAGACCGCGCCGTCGCAGACGCAGTCACCTTAGTACGCGCGTCCCGACCTTCTGCGCGTCTGGGCGGGCGGCTCGTCGCGCCTGACGCGACCGACGGACTTGCCCGTGCCACCAGCACGCGCTGCGTCCGCCGGCCACGCCAGGCACGACGATCCATCCCGCCCAGCTCACGCAGAACGTACGGACGCGCGTACCAGCCGCCATCTACGATGAGGGCGTGGCCTCCGACGCTCCCCGAATCAAGTTCTGCGGCATCGCCCGTCTCGAGGACGCCGAGCGCGCGGCCGAGCTGGGCGCTTGGGCGGTCGGGATGATCTTCTGGCCCGGCTCGCCGCGCCGCTGCTCGCGCGCGGAGGCCGAGGCGATCGGGAGTGCGCTGCACCGTCGTGCCGAGCTCGCCGGCGTGTTCGTCAACGCGCATCTCGACGAGGTGGCGGAGGTCGCGGACGCGGTCGGGCTCACGCTGCTGCAGTTCCACGGCGACGAGGGGCCCGTGTACTGCGGCGAGGCGGCGCGGCGCACCGGCGCGAAGGTGATCAAGGCGGCCCGCGTCGCCGGGCGCTCCGACATCCGCGACCTGCGCGCGTTCCAGACCGACTTCCACCTGCTCGACGCCTACGTGCCCGACGAGCCGGGCGGCACCGGCAAGACGTTCGCCTGGGAGCTGGCGCGCGAGCATCCGCGCGACCGCCCGCTGATCCTCAGCGGCGGGCTCAAGCCGGACAACGTCGCCGACGCGATCGCCGCCGTGCGGCCGTTCGCGGTCGACGTGGCGAGCGGCGTCGAGCTGGCGCCGGGCGTGAAGGACCACGCGCGGATGACGTCGTTCGCGGAGGCGGTGCAGGCGACGGCGGAGCCGGTCCCGGCCGCCGAGCCGGAGCAGGCCGCGTGAGCGCCGGCCTGGAGCATCGCTACGGCCCCTACGGCGGTCAGTACGTCCCCGAGACGCTGATGCCGGCGCTCGCCGAGCTGGAGGCCGCGTGGCTCGACGCGCAGCGCGACCCCGTCTTCACGACGCGCCTCAGAGAGCTGCTGCGCGACTACGTCGGGCGCCCGACGCCGCTGTTCCTCGCCGAGCGGCTGTCCGAGGCCGCCGGCCGCACCGTCTACCTCAAGCGCGAGGACCTCAACCACACCGGCGCGCACAAGATCAACAACGCGCTCGGTCAGGCGCTGCTCGCGAAGCGCATGGGCAAGCCGCGCATCATCGCCGAGACGGGCGCGGGCCAGCACGGCGTCGCGACGGCGACCGCGTGCGCGCTGCTCGACCTCGAGTGCGTCGTCTACATGGGCACCGAGGACATGCGCCGCCAGAAGCCGAACGTCGAGCGGATGGGCCTGCTGGGCGCGACCGTCGAGCCGGTCGACGCCGGCACGCGCACGCTCAAGGAGGCCTGCTCGGCGGCGATCCGCGACTGGGTCACGAACGTCGCCACGACGCACTACATCCTCGGAACGGCCGCGGGCCCGGCGCCCTACCCGGCGCTCGTGCGCGACCTCCAGCGCGTGATCGGGGAGGAGGCGCGCGCGCAGATCCTGGAGCGCGAGGGGCGGCTGCCGCAGCGCGTGATCGCGTGCGTCGGCGGCGGCTCCAACGCGATCGGCATCTTCACGCCCTTCGCCGCCGACGCCGACGTCGAGCTGATCGGCGTCGAGGCGGCCGGGGAGGGGATCGACACCGGACGACACGGCGCGCCGCTGACGGTCGGCGAGCGGCCCGGGATCCTGCACGGCGCCTACTCGGCCGTGATGCAGGACGCCGACGGCCAGATCCTCGAGGCGCACTCGATCTCCGCCGGGCTCGACTATCCCGGCGTCGGCCCGGAGCACGCGTGGCTGCGCGACACCGGCCGCGCGCGCTACGAGGCCGTCACCGACGCGGACGCGCTCGCGGCGCTGCAGAAGCTCGCGCGGCTGGAGGGCATCATCCCGGCGCTGGAGTCCTCGCATGCGATCGCCTGGACGCTCGCGAACGGCGGCAGCGAGCTGGACGTCGTGTGCCTCTCGGGCCGCGGAGACAAGGACCTCGCGGAGGTGATCCGGCGGCTGGAGGGCGACGCCGCCGTCGCGCCCGCGGCCGACGACGCGGTCGACGCCAGCGTGCCCGGCGGTCCGGTCGCGTGAGCGGCATCGAGCGGATCGCGGCCGCGTTTGAGACAGCCGACAAGCGCGCGGCGCTGATGCCGTACCTGATGGGCGGCTTCCCCGACATGGCGGCGTCGCTCGCGATCGGCGAGGCGTACGCAGACGGCGGCGCCGACCTCGTCGAGCTGGGCGTGCCGTTCTCCGACCCGCTCGCGGACGGTCCGGTGATCCATGCCGCCGGGGTCGAGGCGTTGCGCAACGGGGCGACGGTCGGGCAGATCCTCGAGCTGGGCGCGTCGCTCGCGCCGCGCGTCGCGGTCGTGCTCATGTGCTACGCGAACATCGTCTACGCGCGCGGCTTCGAGGCGTTCGCCGCCGCGCTGCGCGAGCACGAGATCAGCGGCCTGATCGTGCCCGACCTGCCGCTGGAGGAGGCGCCGGAGCTGCGCGCCGCCTGCGACGCGGAGGGGATCGCGCTCGTGCCGCTCGTCGCGCCGACGACGCCGCCGGAGCGGCTGGAGCGCATCGGAGCGCTCGCGCGCGGCTTCGTCTACGCCGTCTCGCTCGTCGGCACGACGGGCGAGCGCGGCGCGCTCGAGGCCGGCCTCGGCGACTTCCTGGGTCGCGCGGCTGCGGCGACGGAGGTGCCGGTGGCGGTCGGCTTCGGCATCGGGAGGCCGGAGCAGGCGGCCGCGGCTGCCGACGCGGGCGCCGCCGGCGTGATCGTCGGCAGCCGCCTCGTGCGCGCCGCCGGCGAGGGGGACGATCCCGCCGTCGAGGTGCGCGACATCGTCGCCGCGATGGCCGACGCCCTGCGCGCGCCCTCCGCCGACCCCGTTCGCTAGTCTTCCGCGCGCTATGGGCCTCGCACTCACCGCCACGCTCGCCTTCTGCCTGTGGGTCGTCCTGTGGGCGCTCGGCGTCAAGGGCTTCGACGGCATCCTGATCACGCTGCTGATCCTGATCGTCGCCGCGACGCTCAAGTCGCTGACGCAGTTCCTGCCCGGCGCCCAGCGTCGCGGCGGCCCCAGCGGCGGCTGGTAGCGCGCCTCAACCGAAAAAGGTTCGGGCGATCTCCAGGTAGCGGAGGTCGATCGTCTTGATGCCCTCGACCTGCTCGAGCGGCACGCTCGTCATCTCGGTGCCGTGCAGCGCGACCATGCGGCCGGTCTGGCCGGCCATCACGAGCTCGGCGGCGTGGACGCCGTAGCGGGTGGCGAGCAGGCGGTCGGTCGCCGTCGGCGTGCCGCCGCGCTGGACGTGGCCGAGCGTCGTGACGCGCGTCTCGAAGCCGGTGCGCGCCTCCAGCTCGCTGGCGAGCGCCGCGCCGATCCCGCCGAGCCGCGGGTAGCCGTAGCCGTCGACGTCGTCGGAGGCGCGGATCTCGCGCCGCTCGCCTGACTCGAACGTCAGCTGGGCGCCCTCGGCGACGACGATGATCGAGAAGTCCTTGCCGCGCTCGTGGCGGCGCATGACGGCGGACGCGATCTCCTCGACGGTCAGCTCCAGCTCGGGGATCACGATCCCGTCGGCACCGCCCGCGATGCCCGCGAAGACGGCGATCCAGCCGGTGTTGCGGCCCATCACCTCCAGCACCATCACGCGGTCGTGCGACTGCGCGGTGGTGTGGAGCCGGTCGATCGTGTCGCTGGCGATCTGCACCGCGGTGTCGAAGCCGAACGTGTAGTCGGTGCCCGTGACGTCGTTGTCGATCGTCTTCGGCACGCCGATGACCGGCAGCCCGACCTCCTCGGACAGTCGGCGCGTGATCATCATCGTGTGCTCGCCGCCGATCGCGATCACCGCGTCGAGCGGGTCCTCGCGCTGGGCCGCGCGCACGCGGTCGATCCCGTCCGGCTCGCGGAACGGGTTGTAGTTCGAGGTCGAGAGGATCGTGCCGCCGAGCGGCAGGATCCCCGACACGCCGCGCTGGTCGAGCGGCAGGTGGTCGCGCTCGGCGAGCCCGCGATAGCCGCGCCGCAGCCCGACCGGTTCGTGGCCGTGCGCGAGCAGACGCCGCGCGGCTGCGCGGATGACGGCGTTGAGTCCGGGGCAGTCGCCGCCGGCGGTGAGGATCCCGACCCGCATCTGCCGCCAGGTTAGCCCGTTTCGGGGCCGGGACGGCGGTCGCCCCCGGCGCCCTAGAATCCGCGCCGGTGTCCGGTCGCGCCCTGCCCCGATTCGCGATGACGCTCCTCGTCGGTGCGCTGGCGGCCGCCGGCTGCGGCGGCGGCGAGACGCAGCCGAATCCGCCGCTGCGCGGCACGACGCTGGCCGTCTACACGTCGCTGCCGCTGCGCGGCCCGCTGCGCGGCGTCGCAGTCGACGTGCTCGACGCAGAGCGGCTCGCGCTGGCACGCGCGGACGGCCGCGCCGGCCGCTACCGCGTGCGGCTCGTCACGCTCGACGCCTCGACGCCGGGCATCGGCCGCTCCGATCCGGCCCAGATCTCGCAGAACGCCCGCCGCGCGGCCCAGGACTCGCACGCGATCGCCTACATCGGCGAGATCGCGACCGGCTCCTCGGCGATCTCGATCCCGCTGCTCAACGAGGCGGGGATCCTCGAGGTCAGCCCGCTCGACACGGCGATGGCGCTGACGACCGCGAGCCTCGCCGTCGCCGGGTCGCCCGTGCGCTACTACCCGAAGCTGAAGGACGCCGGGCGCACGTTCGCGCGCGTCGTGCCGTCCGACCGCACGCAGGTCGACGCGCTGCTCGCGTACATGCGCCGGAGCGGCGTGCGCCGGCTGGCGATCCTCACGGACGAGGACCCGAGCGGGCGCGCGCTGGCGACCAACCTGCGCGCGAAGGCGCGCGCCGCGGGCGTCGCCGTCGTCGCGCGCGAGGAGATCGACGTGCATGCGAGACAGCACGACGACCCGATCGCGCGCGTCATCGCCGCGAGAGCGGACGCGGTCCTCGACGCGAGCGGTGCGCGCGTCGGCGCGGCGCGCCTGTGGCGCGAGCTGATCGCCGCGGATCCGCTGTTGCAGCTGTACGCGCCGAGCAGCCTGGCGGATCCGAGCTTCATCGCGGGCCTCGGTCCGGCCGCGGCGGCGGCGGCGCACGTCACGCAGCCGGTGCTCGACGTGGGCGCGGGCAGCGTCGACGCGCGGCGCTTCGACCACGTCTTCGCGCTTCGCTACGACCGGCGGCCGGTGCCCGAGGCGCGCTACGGGTACGAGGCGATGCGCAGCGTGCTGGCTGCGATCCGCAGCGCCGAGCCCGGCGGGGAGGGCGTCGTCACGCGCAGAGCCGTCGTGGACGCGTACTTCCACACCCGCACCTCCGGCGGCGTGCTCGGTCCCTACGCGATCGACGCCGCCGGCGACACCTCGCTGGACCGCTGGGGCGCGTTCCGCGTGGTGGAGGCCGCCGCCGGTGGCCATCTGCGCTTCGCCGGTGCGCTCGGAGGCGCGGACGCCTCAGCCGAGCGCTGAGCGCAGCGCCTCGTCCAGCTCCGGGTGCGCGTACGCGTAGCCGAGCGCGAGCGGCCGCGCCGGCACGGCGCGCTGCCCGGTCGTGACGATCTGCTCCATCTCCCCGAAGAGGGCGCGCAGCGCGAGTCGCGGCACCGGCGCCAGCGCCGGGCGGTGCAGCGCGCGGCCGAGCGCCTTGGAGAAGTCGCGGTTCGTCGCCGGGTTCGGGGCGGCGGCGTTGAGCGGGCCGCTCCAGTCGCCGTCCCCGCCGTCGAGCGCTGCGAGGTAGAGCCCGACGAGGTCGTCGGCGTGGATCCAGGGCATCCACTGGTCGCCGCCCGCGACCGGTCCGCCGACGCCCGCCTTGAACGGCGGCAGCATCTTCGCCAGCGCGCCGCCGTCGGGATCCAGCACGATGCCGGTGCGCACGAGTGCGACGCGCACGCCCAGCTCCTGCGCCGCCTGCGCGGCCCGCTCCCAGGCGACGCAGACCTCCGCGAGGAAGTCGCTCCCCGGCTCGGTCGACTCGTCGACCTCCTCGTCGCCGCGCGGCCCGTAGTAGCCGACGGCGGAGGCGGACACGAGCACGCGGGGGCGGGGCTCGGCGCTGCGCAGGCCGGCCACGAGGTTGGCGGTGCCGCTCTCGCGGCTCGTGCGGATGCGCTCCTTGGCGGCCGCGCTCCAGCGCTGGGCGACCGGCTCGCCGGCGAGGTGGATCACGCCGTCGCGGCCGGCCAGCGCGCTCGCGGGCGCCGGCTCGTGCTGCGGGTCCCAGGCGGCGGCCTCGATCCCGGAGCCGAGCCGCTCGCGGGCGCGCTGCGGGTCGCGCGAGAGCACCGTCACCTCGTCGCCGCGGCGGGCCAGCGCCGCGACGAGCCGCTTGCCGATCAGCCCCGTCGCTCCGGTCAACGTCACCCTCATGGGGCGATTCCTACCCGATCGGCGGGGGATGTGTCAGGCCGCGCCGACGTGCAGCTCGTCGGCCGGCGCGAAGCCGACCTCGTTGCGGGCCTGCGCGAGGCCGCCCGCGCGCGCCTGCTCGGCGACCGCGGCGGCGACCGCCGGCGCGACGTCGCGGTTGAAGACGGACGGCACGATGTAGTCCTCGCGCAGCTCGTCGGTCGGCACGCTGTCGGCGATCGCCTGGGCGGCGGCGACCTTCATCTCCTCGGTGATCGCCGTCGCGCGCACGTCGAGCGCGCCGCGGAAGATGCCCGGGAACGCGAGCACGTTGTTGATCTGGTTCGGGTAGTCGGAGCGGCCCGTGGCCATGATCCGCACGTACGGCGCGGCTTCCTCGGGCGAGACCTCGGGGTTCGGGTTCGCCATCGCGAACACGATCGGGTCTCTGCGCATGCGCGCGAGCGCCTCCGGCGGCATGACGCGCGCACCTGAGAGGCCGATGAAGAGGTCCATGCCGTCGATCACGTCGCCGGGGCCGCCGTCGAGCTGCTCCGGGTTCGTGTGCTCGGCGTACCAGCGCTTCATCGCGTTCATCGAGCCGTCGAGGTAGTCGGCGCGCGCGGTGTGCACGGCGCCGCGCGAGTCGCATCCGATCACCTCGGTGACGCCCGCGCTTCTGAGGATCTTCGTGACCGCTACGCCTGCGGCGCCCAGGCCGACCACGAGCACGCGCAGGTCGGCGATGCGGCGGCCGGTCAGCTTCGCCGCGTTCAGCAGCGCGCCGAGCACCACGACGGCGGTGCCGTGCTGGTCGTCGTGGAAGACGGGGATGTCGAGCGCCTCGATCAGGCGGTCCTCGATCTCGAAGCAGCGCGGGGCGGAGATGTCCTCGAGGTTGATGCCGCCGAACGTCGGCGCCATCGCCTTCACGATCGCGACGATCTCGTCCGGGTCCTTCGTGTCGAGGCAGATCGGGAACGCGTCGACGCCCGCGAACTCCTTGAAGAGGACGGCCTTGCCCTCCATCACCGGCATCGCCGCCGCCGGGCCGATGTCGCCGAGTCCGAGCACCGCCGTCCCGTCGGAGACGACGGCGACCGTGTTGCGCTTGATCGTGTACTGGAAGGCCTTGTCGGGGTCCTCCTCGATCGCCTTGCAGACGCGCGCGACGCCCGGCGTGTACGCCATCGAGAGGTCGTCGCGGGTCTTCAGCGGCAGCTTGTTGCGCTGCTCGATCTTGCCGCCGAGGTGGATCTGGAAGGTGCGGTCGACGGTGTCGAGCACCTTCGCGCCGTCGAGCGCTTCGATCGCGGCGACGATCGCGCCCCACGTCGCCTGCTCGGCGCACAGGGCGGTGATGTCGCGGACCGTTCTGCCGCTCTCGATCGCGACGAGGTCGACGGCGCCGATCGTGCCGCCGGCCTCGCCGATGGCGCTGGCTACGCGGCCGAGCATCCCGGGCCGGTCCGCGATCTCCACGCGGATCGTGAGGCTGAACTGAGCGCTCGGGGTGCTGGGCATGAGTCGTGTAGTCCTTCGTCGAATTTGCCGGGAGATGGGGATTATATTGCCACGAGGCGGTTCATGATTTCCGCATCGTGGAACTCGTGATGGCTCTGAACGGCGGTTGGAGGCCGCGCCGCCCGGGCCCCTACAGTTCCACGTCGTGACGAGCGACGGCGCCGGTCATGACGAGCTGTTCCTGATCGACGGCAACTCGCTCGCGTACCGCGCCTTCTTCGCGCTGCCGGAGTCGATCGCGACCTCGACGGGCTTCCCGACGAACGCGATCTTCGGCTTCGCGTCGATGCTCGTGAAGATCCTCACCGAGCACGGCCCGAAGGCGACGATCGTGGTGTGGGACCGCGGCCACTCCGGGCGCAAGGAGGTCTACGCCGACTACAAGGCGCAGCGCTCGTCGCGGCCGGACCTGTTCAAGCAGCAGTGGCCGCACCTGGAGCCGCTGGTGGACGCGTTCGGCTACGGGAACGTCTCCGTCGAGGGGTACGAGGCCGACGACGTGATCGCCTCGATCGCCGAGAAGGCGAAGGCCGCCGGCGTGCCGGTGATCGTCGTGACCGGCGACCGCGACTCGTTCCAGCTCGTCGACGAGGGCGTCTCGATCATGGCGACCGCGCGCGGGATCACCGAGACGAAGCTCTACACGCGCCAGGGCGTGATCGACCGCTACGGGATCCCGCCCGAGCTCGTGCCCGACTTCATCGGCCTCAAGGGCGACACGTCGGACAACATCCCCGGGGTCCCCGGCATCGGCGACAAGACTGCCGCGCAGCTGCTGCAGCAGTACGGGACGCTCGAGGGGGTCTTGGAGCACGCGTCGGAGATCAGAGCGACGAGACGGCGCGAGAACCTGATCGCCCACGCCGAGGACGCGCGCATCTCGAAGCGGCTCGCGACGATGGTGCGCGACATCCCGGTCGACGTCGACCCGGTCGCGTTCGTGAGCGCCGAGCCGGACCGCTCGCGGCTGCGCGAGGTCTTCCGCGAGTTCGAGCTGCGCGACCCGCTGCGGCGGCTGGAGGAGGCGCTCGGCGGCGCCGAGGACGCCGCGCCGCGGCCCGAGGCGGAGCAGGCGCTGCGCGTGCGCGTGCGGACCGGTGCGCTCGACGCGCTCGCGGCGCTCGGCGACGGCTCCTCGGAGGTGGGGCTCGCGGCGCGTGCGCCCGAGCAGCCCGAGGGCGAGCTGTTCCCGCTGAGCGAGGCGTGGCGCTTCGGCGCCTACGCCGGCGGGGGCGAGGCGCTGGCAGGCGAGTGCGTCGCGCCCGGCGAGCTGGCCGCGGCGCTCGGCGAGCGCCCGGCGCTCGCGCACGACGCGAAGGCGCTCGGCACGGTGCCCGCCCGGCTCGCGCACGACACGCTGATCGCCGCCTACCTGCTCGATCCGGCACGGCGCGCCTACGCGCTCGACGAGCTGTGCGAGGAGCGCGGGATCGGCGCGGAGGTGTCCGACGAGGTCGCCGCCGAGGCCGTGCTCGTGCACGCCCTCACGGCCGCGCAGCGCCCGCAGATCGAGGAGCGCGGCCTGCAGGAGCTGCTGCACGAGGTCGAGCTGCCGCTCGTCCGCGTGCTGCGCGGGATGGAGCAGGCGGGGCTGAAGCTCGACACCGAGCGGCTCGCCGCGATCCGCACGCGCGTGAACGAGGAGGTGCGCGCGCTCGAACGCGAGATCTGGGACCTCTGCGGCACCGAGTTCATGATCGGCTCGCCGCAGCAGCTCGCCGAGGTGCTGTTCGTGAAGCTCGAGCTGTCGAGAAAGAGACGCGGCAAGACGGGCTACTCGACCGACGCGCGCGTGCTGCAGGCGATCCGCCACGAGCATCCGGTGATCGAGAGAATCGAGCGCTGGCGCGAGCTGACGAAGCTGGAGTCGACCTACCTCGCCGCACTGCCGGAGCTGATCGCCGAGGACGGGCGCATCCACACCACGTTCGGGCAGGTCACCGCGGCGACCGGCCGGCTCTCCTCGACGAACCCGAACCTGCAGAACATCCCGATCCGCACGCCGCTCGGACGCGAGATCCGCGCCTGCTTCGTGGCCGAGCCCGGCAACGCGCTGGTGGCGATCGACTACTCGCAGGTCGAGTTGCGGATCCTCGCCCACATCGCGGAGGAGGAGGTGCTGAAGGACATCTTCCGCCGTGGCGAGGACGTGCACACGGCGACGGCCGCGGCGATCCTGAGAGTGCCGCCGGACGCGCTCGACGCAGGCTCGCGCTCGAAGGCGAAGATGGTCAACTACGGGATCGTCTACGGGCTCTCGGCGTTCGGGCTCGCGGATCGCCTGCAGATCTCGCGCGAGGAGGCGCAGGAGTTCATCGACCGCTACCTCGAAGGCTTTCCGGCGGTGCAGAGATTCATCGCCACGACGATCGAGCAGGCGACCGAAGACGGGTATGTCTCGACCTTGATGGGCCGTCGCCGCCAGATCCCGGAGCTGCGGGCGCGCAACCGCCAGGTGCGCCAGCTCGGCGAGCGGCTCGCGGTCAACACGGTCATCCAAGGGACGGCGGCCGACGTGATCAAGCTGGCGATGGTGCGCACCGAGCTGGCGCTCGAGCGCTCGGGCCTGGCGACGCGGCTGATCCTGCAGATCCACGACGAGCTGCTGTTCGAGGGGCCGGCCGAGGAGGCCGAGCGCGCGCGCGACCTCGTGGTCCCGGAGATGGTCGGGGCGCTGGAGCTCGATCCGCCGCTCGTCGTCGACGCCGGGATCGGGCCCAACTGGCTGGAGGCGAAGTGAGCGCGTCGGCGCCCGAGCCGGCTGTCGTCCCAGCGGTGATGCCGGCTCGCGAGCCAACGCCGCGGGCGATCCTGCGGACGGTCCTGATCGTCCTCTGCGTCGTCTTCGCGCTCTACCTGATCTACCAGCTGCGCAAGCCGATCAGCTGGCTCGTGATCGCGACGTTCCTGGCGATCGCGCTGTCGGGGCCGGTGAACCTGCTGAGTCGGCGGATGCCGCGCGGGATCGCGATCGCGATCGCCTACCTGGCGCTGATCCTCGTGCCGATCGGGATCGGGGCGCTGATCGTCCCGCCGATGGTGAACGGGTTGACCGACCTCGCGCACAACGTGCCGAAGTACGTGCACGACTCGCAGGACTGGCTGACGCACAACGCGACGCTCAGAAAGCTCGACGACCAGTACGACATCGGCGCGAGACTGCAGGAGAAGGCGAGAGAGCTGCCGACGCACCTCGACGACGCCGCCTCGACGCTGTCGAGTGTCGGCTCGACGGTCGTCGGCTCGCTGTTCGAGGCCTTCAACATCTTCGTGCTGTCGATCTTCATGGTCGCCGGCGGGCGCGGGTGGATCGAGCGCGGGATCACGCTCGCGCGCCCCGAGCACGCGCCGCGCATCAGACGCGCCGTCGACCGCATCGCGATCGCCGTCGGCAACTACGTCGGCGGGGCGCTGTTCCAGGCGACGATCGCCGGCATCACGACGTTCCTCGTGCTGACGATCCTCGGCGTCCCGTTCGCGGCGCCGCTGTCGGCGATCGTGTTCGTCTTCGACCTGATCCCGCTCGTCGGCGCGACGCTCGCGGCGGTGATCGTCGGGCTCGTGACGGTCTTCAACGACTTCCCCGTCGACACGATCATCTGGGTCGTCTGGGCGATCGCCTACCAGCAGATCGAGAACAACGTGATCCAGCCGCAGATCCAGAAGCGCGCCGTCGAGATCCACCCGTTCATGGTGCTCGTCTCGGTGCTGTTCGGCGCGACGCTGTTCGGGATCGTCGGCGCGCTGCTCGCGATCCCGCTCGCGGCCTCGCTGCAGATCGCGGCGAGAGAGTGGTGGGACTACCGCAACGCGTCGCAGGTCGAGATGCCGCCGGGGGTGGACCTGCCGGAGCCGCCTCCGATGCAGCCCGACGAGCCGCCGGCGCGGTTGAACCTGCCGCCGGGGGTGGAAAGGCCGGAGCCGCCCGGGGAGCCGGAGGCGTAGGGCATCGAGGGGAGGGAGCGCCTATCGCGCCGGCGCGACTACCAGCGCCACTTGTCCGCGACTGCGAGCGCCCGGGCGATGGCGGCGTTCGTGTCGCGTGCCGCCTCCCTGGCGCCCTCGCGCACGGAGGCGTCGGCGCGTCTGCGCCACCTCCCGGCGATCGAGCGCGAGGCCGCCGCGACCGCTCCGAGACCGTCGTCGTCGAGGAACAGCGCGAAGTCCTCGGGCCTGCCGCCCTGCGCCCCGAGCCCGGGTACCAGGAGGATGGCGTTCGGCATCAGCGCCCGCAGCGCCGGAGCCTCCTCGGGGTAGGTGAGGCCCGTGACGGCGCCGACGTCTGCGTAACCACGCTCGCCGACGCCCTCCTTGCCCAAGGCGTCGACCATCCGCGCGACGCGCTCGTGCACCCCGTCCTGGACCTCCGCCGAGCCCGGGTTGCTCGTCCGCACCAGCACGAACAGCCCCTTCCCGAAGCGCCGTGCGACGTCGATCATCGGCGCCAGCGACTCTGGCCCCAGGTATGGGCTGACCGTCACGGCGTCCGCGTCGTGGACCGGCAGCTCCTCGCCGTCGCCAATCCGCACCCGCCCGAGCGAGGCTGCGGCGTACGCAGCCATCGTGTTGCCGATGTCGCCGCGCTTGGCGTCCTCGATCACGAGCAGCCCAGCGGTGCGCGCGTGCGCCTCGATGCGCTCGAGCGCCGCGACGCCCGCCGACCCGAGCGCCTCGAAGAAGGCCGACTGCGGCTTGACCGCCGGGACCAGCTCGGCGACGCCGTCGATCACGGCGTTCGCGAACGTCTCGACCGCCGCCGCCGCGCCCGAGAGGTCCTCGACGCCGTCGAGCAGCTCCGGCGGCAGCTCGCGCAGGTCCGGATCGAGGCCGACGACGAGGTGGCTGCGGGTCGCCTCGACGCGGTCGATCAGGCGGTCGGCGAAGTGGGAAGCGGGGGGCATGCGGCGGGAGCCAGTCTACGATCCGCGCGTGTCGCACGGAACGCAGACCGGCCCGGCGAGCGCGACCGAGCGCGTCGCGCTCGTGGCCGACGAAGACAGCTTCGAGGAATGGGACGCGGAGGTCGCCTCCGACGACCCGCTCTCCTTCAGCGACACCAAGCCCTATCGCGAGCGGCTTCTCGAGGCTCAGCGCGCGACCGGTCTCTCAGAGGCCGTCCTGACGGGCCGCGCCGCACTGAACGGCCGGCCGGTCGCCGTCGTCGCCGGCGAGTTCGGCTTCCTCGGCGGCTCGATCGGCGTCGCGACCGCGGAGCGGGTGGCGCGGGCGTTCGAACGGGCGCTGGCGGAAGGGCTGCCGCTCGTGGCGCTGCCGGCCTCGGGCGGCTCGCGGATGCAGGAGGGGACGCTGGCCGTCGTCGGAATGGCGAAGCTCGCGGCGGCCGCGGGGCGGCTGCGGGCGGCTGGGCTGCCGTACGTCGTCTGCCTGACGAACCCGACGATGGGCGGCGTGCTCGCGTCCTGGGGATCGCTCGGGACCGTGACCTTTGCGCTGCCCGACGCGGTCACCGGCTTCGCCGGCCCTCGGGTGGTGGAGCTGCTTACGGGGCGGCCGCTGTCGTCGCGCGTGCAGCGGTCCGAGACGCTGCTTGCGCAGGGGCTTCTGGATGCCGTTGTCGCTCCGGCTGAGCTCCGTGCCGCCGTTGCTCGCGTCCTGGCCGTCGCCGCGGGCAGCGAGGGGGAGGGGAGTGGACCGTCCGCGCGCTCGGTCCAGGCCGGCTCGCCGCCCGCTCCGGATCTCGCCGACGCCGCCGATTCGCTCCCCCTCGATGCCCGTCCTTCCGCGCCTGTGCCCGCCGACCTGGCCGGCGCGGAACGCCCCCGCGACGCCTGGGCCTCGCTGCAGCACGTCCGCGACCGCCGCCGCCCGGGCGCGGGCGTGGTCCTCGACGCGATCGCCACCGACGTGACCGTCCTGCGCGGCGCGCGCGACGGCCATCCCGACGACCCCGCCTGCTTCGCGGCGCTCGCCCGTCTCGCCGGCTTCCCGGCCGTCGTCGTCGCCCAGCGCCGCCGCGGCGATGGCGCGCCCGCGGTCATGAACGCCGCCGGCTACCGCAAGGCCCGCCGCGCGATGGCGCTCGCGGCCGAGCTGAGCCTGCCGTTCGTGACGATCGTCGACACGCCCGGAGCGGAGCTGAGCGAGGAGGCCGAGCGCGGCGGGCTCGCCGGCGAGATCGCCGGATGCCTCGCGGACATGGCGGCGCTTGAGGTCCCCGCCGTCGCCGTGCTGCTCGGCGAGGGCGGCAGCGGCGGCGCGCTCGCACTGCTCGCCGCCGACGCGGTCCTGGCCGCCGAGCACGCCTCGCTCGGCGTCATAGCCCCCGAGGGAGCCTCCGCGATCCTCTACCGCGACGTCGACCACGCCGCCGAGCTGGCCGCCACCCAGGGCGGCGCCTCCTGGCAGCTCCAGGCAGCCGGCATCGCCGACGTCCTCATCCCCGAGCCGCACCCGGCGCACGAGGAGCCCGACGCGTTCGTGGCGGCCGTCGGCGCCGCGCTCTCCGCCGCGCTGGCATCGACCATCGCCGCCGATCCCTCCACGCGGCTGGCCGAGCGCCACCGTCGCTGGCGCAACATCGGGCTCGCCTGAGATTCGGCACGTTCCAAGGTTCCAACGCCGCTGGCGCACTGCCAACGTGGCCGGCATGCCCGAGCCCCGGCAAGTTGCTGTTCGTCAGCAACAGCAGATTGCCGGTCATCCGGACCGGGCGATCGGGGCGCTTGCAGCGCGCCAGCACGGCGTGGTCGCCCGACGACACTTGCTCGATGCCGGCGTCTCGCCTGAGATGCTGCGGACTCGGATCGGGACAGGGCGGCTCGTGACCCTCCACCGCGGCGTCTACGCGGTCGGGCACCGGCGCCTGCGGCGCGAGGGCTTCTGGCTCGCCGCGGTGCTGGCGGCGGGGCCTGGGGCGCTGCTGAGCCATCGCGAGGCGGCCGCGGGACGCTCGTGGACCTCGCAGCGGTAGTCCCACCGCAGGCGCTGAGCAAGGCGCTGAACGAGGCGGAGCGCTCGCATCGCCTCGACGTTCGGGCCATCGAGAGAGCCCTTGCGCGCACGCGGCAGCGACGCGGCAGAGGCCACGAGCGAATGCGGCAGGCGCTGGAAGACCTCGCGAGGACCGGTACCACCGTGACCCGCTCACTGCTGGAGGACCGCTTCCTCTCGCTCCTCGATGCCCATGACCTGCCGCGACCGTCGGCGAACGCGTGGACCGAGGCCATGGAGGTCGACGCTTGCTGGCCGGCGGCACGACTCGTCGTCGAGCTCGACGGCTGGGACGCTCACCACACCCGCCAGGCGTTCCAGGCCGACCGGACACGCTCCAACGACCTGCAGACCGAGGGCTGGACCGTCCTGCGCTTCACGCACGCCGACGTCGTGCATCGGCCGACGGAGACGGCCGAACGGATCCGGCGTGCGCTGCGTCGCGCTTACGCCGCGACTGCGACCGGCTGAGTGCCACCGTCGCCGGCGGCCGAGGCGAAGCGCCCGCCGTGCGGGCCGCCGAGCGCGAAGTCCGGGTGGGCGATCTGCAGGTAGTGGCCGAACGACCAGTCGACGAAGCGCTGGGCGGTCATGCCCCGCAGTCCGACGGCCAGCGCGCGAGGCCAGATCCGAGGGATCAGTCTCTGCACGCGCAGCATCGAGTCGAACGGGAAGGCATGGCTCGCGCTGAAGCCGTGGTACTTCGCCAGCGCCTGCTCGCGCGTCTGCTCCCCCTCGAAGACACGCCGCAGCTCGCGCCCGCACGCCAGCCCGAAGTACAGCGCCGTGCGAATCCCCTCCGCGGTCAGCGGCAGGCAGTGTCCCGCGGAGTCGCCGACCATGAAGACGCCGTCGTCGGTCGCGGGACGCAGCTTGTGGGGGATCCAGTTGCCCTGGAATCTCACCGGGTCGGCGTGCAGGTCCTCGGCCAACCGCACGGTCGGCTCCTTGACGTGGAAGCGGGGGTCGAACGAGCCGACGCCGATCCGCACCTCCTCGCCGGCCGGGAACGACCAGCCGTAGCCGGCCGGCACGTACGAGCGGTCGATCCAGATCTCCAGGTCGTCCGACGAGCCGCCGGGGTGCACCTCCAGCCCGCGCGACAGCAGCGCGTCGGGCGGCTGCACGTTCTCGCCGCGGCCGAGGATCCGCCGCCAGCCGAGCCCGTCGACGATCAGCGGGGCGGTCAGGTCCCCGCGATCCGTGTGCACGACGTTCCCGGTGCGGCCCTCGACCTTCGCGATGTCGAACTCGGCATCCGAGCCCTGCTCGCGCAGCAGCGCGCACAGCTCGCGGTAGTCGAACGTCGAGAAGGTCCACGGCAGCTGGTAGCGGACCGTGGTGTGCGGGTTGTGCATCACCAGCTCGTCGAACGTCTGGCGGTGGGAGCCCATGAGTCCCATGCTCTGCAGCCACGCCGTCGGGATCCCGCAGGCCGAGGTCTGCTTCTCGCCGATCTCGTAGCGGTCGACGATCAGGACGCGGGCACCGCTGTCCGCCAGCTCGCGAGCGACCGCGAGCCCGGCGAACGAGGCGCCGCAGATCAGGACGTCGGCGTCGCGGTTCAGCGGGGTCCGCTCCGCTCCGCGCTTCGTTGCACGCTTCGGCATGGGGAGGACGGGATTGTACGGCGACGCACGGGCCGCTCGTGCAGCCCCCGCTCCGCTAACCTCTTTCGGCTTCCTTCCTATTCCCTACCGGTACCTAAATGTCAATCACCGACCTCCCCACGGACGCGAAGATCGTCGAGGGCAGCGATGGCCTCCTGCTCGAGATCGACGGCAAGATCGTCCCCAACTACGACGCGACGCTCCAGCCGTTCGAGGAGGGCGACGTCGTCACCGGCAACGTGGTGCGCATCGACAAGGACGAGGTCCTCGTCGACATCGGCTACAAGTCCGAGGGCGTCATCCCCGCGAACGAGCTGTCGATCCGCAAGTCCGTCGACCCGAAGGACGAGGTCGAGATGGGGGAGGAGGTCGACGCCCTCGTCCTCACCAAGGAGGACCAGGACGGTCGCCTGATCCTGTCGAAGAAGCGCGCGCGCTTCGAGAAGGCGTGGCGCCGCATCGAAGCGGCCGCCGAGTCGGGCGAGCCGGTCGACGGGACCGTCATCGAGGTCGTCAAGGGCGGCCTGATCATCGACCTCGGGGTGCGCGGCTTCCTGCCCGCCTCGCTGGTCGACATCCGCCGCGTGCCGAACCTCGACGAGTACCTCGGCCAGACGATCGAGTGCAGAGTGATCGAGCTCAACCGCTCGCGCAACAACGTGGTGCTGTCGCGTCGCGCGGTGCTGGAGGAGCAGCGTAGGGAGGACCGGGAGAGGATTCTCGACCGCCTCCAGCCGGGCATGGTCGTCGACGGCACGATCTCGAACATCGTCGACTTCGGCGCGTTCGTCGACCTCGACGGGATCGACGGCCTGATCCACATCTCCGAGCTGTCGTGGTCGCACGTCAACCACCCGAGCGAGATCCTCTCGATCGGCGACACGGTGAACGTGAAGGTGCTCGACATCGATAGGGATCGCCAGCGGATCTCCCTGGGTCTCAAGCAGACGCAGGAGGACCCGTGGCAGCGCGTCGTCGACACGTACAACGTGGGCGACGAGCTCGAGGGCAAGGTCACGAAGGTCGTGACGTTCGGCGCCTTCGTCGAGATCCTCGACGGCGTCGAGGGCCTCGTGCACATCTCCGAGCTGGCCCAGCACCACGTCGAGAACCCGCGGGAGATCATCCAGCCGGGCGACGAGGTGAAGGTCAAGATCCTCGAGATCGACTCGGACCGCCGCCGCCTCTCGCTGTCGATCAAGCGCGTCGAGGGCCAGATCCTGCCGCTGCGGCAGATCGAGGGCGAGTCGGCCGGGACCGAGGAGACGTCGCTCGACGACGTGCCGGAGCTCGGCCTCTCGGAGGACGTGTTCGCCGGCGAGGCGGACGTGCCGGCGACGGAGGAGCCGCAGGTCGAGGTCGAGCCGGAGG
Source organism: uncultured Actinomycetes bacterium (assembly GCA_963812435.1). Classification (GTDB taxonomy): domain Bacteria; phylum Actinomycetota; class Thermoleophilia; order Solirubrobacterales; family Solirubrobacteraceae; genus Conexibacter. The sequence goes on along the minus strand of CAWEUZ010000004.1, from coordinate 77,451 downwards.
CGAGCGCAGCGGTCGAGACGGCCGAGGCGCCTGTCGAGGCGGAGCCCGCGGCCGCTCCGGTCGAGGAGGCTCCCGTGGCGGAGCCGGTCGAGGAGGCTCCCGTGGCCGAGGCGGTCGAGGAGGCTCCTGTGGCCGAGGCGGTCGAGGAGGCCCCCGCGGTCGAGGAGCCGGCCGCCGAGGCCGCGCCGGAGCCGGAGCCGGAGCCGACCGTCCCGGTCGAGGAGGCCGTCGCCGAGGCCGACGACGCGCCTGCCGCCGAGGAGGCCCCCGCCGACGAGGCGCCGGCCGAGGACCCGACGCCGCAGGCCTGATCGTCTGAGCCGCGAGGACCGCGTTTCGTTCGTAGGACTCACCGGCGGCATCGCCGCCGGCAAGTCCACGGCGCTCGCGGCCCTCGCGCGGCTCGGAGCGGCGACCCTGTCGACTGACGCGGTCGTCCACGAGCTGTACGCCTCCGACGAGGTGCGCGACCTCGTCGTGGAGCGCTGGGGCGCCGACGTCGCCCCCGGCGGGGTCGTCGACCGCGCGGCCGTCGCCGCCCACGCGTTCGCGTCGCCCGAGGAGCGTCAGTGGCTCGAGGGCGTCCTGTGGCCGCGCGTCGGTGCGCGCGTCGTCGCATTCCGCGAGCAGGCGCTTGCGCAGCAGCCGCCCCCGTCCGCCGCGGTCGTCGAGACGCCGCTGCTGTTCGAGGCGGGGATGGACGCCGTCTACGACGCCACGATCGCGATCGTCGCGCCGGAGCCGCTGCGCGAGCAGCGCGCCGGCGAGCGGGGTCATGCCGCGGTCGCAGAGCGCACCTCGCGCCAGCTGTCGCAGGAGGAGAAGGCCGAGCGCGCGACCTACGCGGTCGTCAACGACGGCAGCGTGGAGCAGCTCGAGGCTCGGCTGTCTGAGGTTCTTGCAAAGCTGAGACGGTGAGCACCCGTACGGCACAGGTGCAGGTGGCGCGCAAGCGCGCCCGGCGCGAACGCGCCGCCCGTCGCCGCCGCCAGCTGGGGGGCGTGGTCGCGTTCGTCGCGGTCGTGGGGCTCGGCGCGCTGCTGCTGCGACCGCCGTTCACGCATGCCGTGAACGACCTGACCGCGCTGCCGCTGCTCCACCAGGACGTGATCCGCGCGCAGGCGCACGACAAGCAGCTCGACCCGTCGCTGATCGCCGGCGTGATCTACGCCGAGTCGAAGTTCGTCGACTCGACGTCCTCCGCCGGTGCGCTGGGCCTGATGCAGCTGCTGCCGTCGACGGCGCACTTCATCGCCGACAGATCGGGCGGGACGGCGTTCACGACCGAGGACCTCTCGACGCCCGAGATCAACATCGCGTACGGCAGCTGGTACCTGCGCTACCTGCTCGACCGCTACGACGGCGACGAAGTGCTCGCGCTCGCCGCCTACAACGGCGGCATGGGCAACGTCGACAGATGGGTCGCCGACGCACAGGCACGCGGCGACGCGCGACTCGACGTCGCCGACATCCCTTTCCCGGAGACGCGGGCGTACGTGGAACGGGTGCTCGACGCGCGGCGCGACTACCGCAGGACCTATTCGGACGAGCTGGGCCTGCGGTAATCGCGCGTGAGCGCTACTGCTGCGGGACGTTGATCGCGATCGGGTCGGGCGCGCCGAGCTCCGATCTCTCGGGGGCCTGGTAGAGCGCGCCGGGCTTGGCGCCGAGCACGAGCACGCGGATGCCCTCGGGCCCGGGGAGGACCTTGCGGTCGGTGCCGGCGGCGACGCGCACCATGTGGTCGGCGTCGAGCGGGTGGCGCTCGCCGGCGATCTCGATCTCCCCGCCGCCTCTGAGCGTCAGGAAGACCTCCTCCTGACCGTCTCCGGCGTGGTCGTGCGTGGGGTAGTGCTCGAAGTTCGGCGGCATGTCGATGACCGCCATCCCGAACGACGTGACGCCCAGCTCCGCGCGCGCCCGCTTGAACGCCCCGCCGTACGCGCCCTCCATGTCGTCGATGCGTCTGACCGTGTAGTCCGCCATTGCTTCCTCCCGCCGGAGTGTGTGAGTGATCGCTCCAACATACAGACGGTATGTGAGGCGTGCGCAGGTCCACCGCGGGAATCGCGGCCACGCACCGGCCGCGATCGCCGCTACCCTCGAACGCCGAGATGCGCAGACTCCAGCTCGACGCCACCTACGCGCCCACGGCCGACCAGCCGAAGGCGATCGCCTCGCTCGCGGAGGGGATCGAGGCCGGCGAGCGCGCGATGACGCTGCTCGGCGCCACCGGCACCGGCAAGACGATGACGATGGCGGCGACGATCGAGGCGGTCCAGCGGCCGTCGCTGATCATCGCCCACAACAAGACGCTCGCAGCACAGCTCTGCAACGAGTTCCGCACGTACTTCCCCCACAACGCGGTCGAGTACTTCGTCTCCTACTACGACTACTACCAGCCCGAGGCGTACGTCCCGAGTCGCGACCTCTACATCGAGAAGGACTCGGCGATCAACCAGGAGATCGAGCGCCTGCGCCACGCCGCCACCGCGGCACTGCTGGGCCGGCGCGACGTGATCGTCGTCGCCTCCGTCTCCAGCATCTACGGCCTCGGATCCCCCGAGACGTACGACCGCAACGTCGTGATCCTCAGACGCGGCGACGTCGTCGACCGCGACGAGCTGCTGAAGAAGCTCGTGTCCATCCAATACTCCCGCAACGACATCCTCCAGCGCGGCACGTTCCGCGTGCGCGGCGAGACGCTCGAGGTCTTCCCGCAGTACGCGGAGTCGGCCTACCGCGCGACGCTGTTCGGCGACGAGGTCGAGGAGCTGCAGCACTTCGACCCGATGACCGGCGAGCTGCTCGAGGAGGAGCTGGAGCACATCGCGGTCTGGCCTGCCTCGCACTACAACGTCGAGGAGGGGCACATCGAGCGCGCGGTCGCCGAGATCGGCCGCGAGCTGAACGAGCGCTGCGCCCAGCTGGAGAGAGAGGGCAAGCTGCTGGAGTCCCATCGCCTGCGCCAGCGCACCCAGTACGACATGGAGATGCTGCGCGAGATGGGCTTCTGCTCGGGGATCGAGAACTACTCGCAGATCCTCGACGGCCGCAGAACCGGCGACCGGCCCTACTGCCTGATCGACTACTTCCCCGAGGACTTCGTCTGCTTCCTCGACGAGTCGCACCAGACGGTGCCGCAGATCGGCGGCATGTACGAGGGCGACCGCTCGCGCAAGCAGACGCTGATCGACTACGGCTTCCGCCTGCCGAGCGCGCTCGGCAACCGCCCGCAGAGATTCGACGAGTTCCTCTCGATCACGCCGCGGATCGTGTTCGTCTCCGCGACGCCGGGCGAGTACGAGCGCACGCACTCGCCGCGGATCGTGGAGCAGATCGTGCGCCCGACCGGGATCGTCGACCCCGAGATCCATGTGCGCGAGACGAGAAACCAGATCGACGACCTGATGAACGAGATCCGCCAGCGCGTCGACAGAGACGAGCGCACGCTCGTGACGACGCTGACGAAGAAGATGTCCGAGGATCTCACCGGCTACCTGCTCGAGTACGGCTTCAAGGTCCGCTACCTGCACTCCGAGATCGACACGCTCGAGCGCATCCAGATCATCCGCGAGCTGCGGCTCGGCGACTACGACGTGCTCGTCGGCGTGAACCTGCTGCGCGAGGGGCTCGACCTGCCGGAGGTCTCGCTGGTGGCGATCCTCGACGCCGACAAGGAGGGCTTCCTGCGCGGGGAGACCTCGTTGATCCAGACGATCGGCCGCGCCGCGCGCAACGTCGGCGGCAAGGTGCTGATGTACGCCGACAAGGAGACGCGCGCGATGCGCGCTGCGCTCGACGAGACCGACCGCCGCCGCGCGATCCAGGTCGCCTACAACAAGGAGCACGGCATCACGCCGGAGTCGATCGTCAAGGGCATCTCGGACATCGCCGAGTTCCTGCAGGCGGAGTCGAAGGTCCCGCGCGGGCGCAGACGCCGGCAGAGACTCGACGACGGCAGAGCGATGCAGCCGGCCGAGATCGAGAAGGCGATCGTCGAGTGCGAGGAGGAGATGCTCGCGGCGGCGGAGGAGCTTCGCTTCGAGTACGCCGCGAAGCTGCGCGACGAGATCAAGACGCTGCGGCGCGAGTTCGACATCGCCGTGGCGGAGTCGCGCCGAGGCGCGGTGCCCGTCCCGCCGGCTGCGTAGCCTGCGCCGCGTGGCGCAGCACCCAGACGCCGACGCGATCCTCGCCTGGTACGAGGCCGTGCGGCGCGACCTGCCGTGGCGGCGCACGCGCGACCCGTACCGGATCCTCGTCTCCGAGGTGATGCTGCAGCAGACGCAGGTCGCGCGCGTGGTGCCGCACTACGAGGCGTTCCTGACCCGCTTCCCGAGCGAGCGCGCGTTGGCCGAGGCGCCGGCGGCCGACATCCTGCGGCTGTGGAGCGGGCTGGGCTACAACCGGCGGGCGCTGGCGCTGCAGGCGGCGGCCGGTGTCGTCGCCCGGGACGGCTGGCCGCGGACGGTCGACGGATTGATGGGACTGCCCGGCGTGGGGCCGTACACGGCTGCGGCGGTCGCCTCGTTCGCGTTCGACGTGCAGGCGGCGGCGGTCGACACGAACGTGCGGCGCGTGGTGGAGCGCCTCGACCGCCGCCGGCGACGGCCGCCGGAGCTGGCGCAGCGCGCGCAGGCGCTCGTGCCGCCGGGTCGCGCGGCCGACTGGAACCAGGCGCTGATGGAGCTGGGGGCGACCGTCTGCACGGCGCGGGCGCCGGCGTGCGAGGCGTGCCCGGCGGCGTCGTGCCGCTCGCACGGACGACCTGAGGTCGCTGCGCCCGCTCGCCGCTCCGGCGAGCGCGTGCGCTTCGAGGACACCGACCGCTTCGTGCGCGGGCGCGTCGTCGCGGCACTGGTGGCGGGGAACCCACTGCCCGGCGGGATCGAGCCCGAGCGCCTGGAGCGCGCGCTCGCCGGGTTGGAGCGGGACGGGCTCGTCGTGCGCGAGGCCGGCGCCGTGCGCCTGCCGTAGCGCTACGATCGCCAGGAGTGTCGCTCGACCGCCGCAGCATCGAGAAGCGCGACTTCCCCGCCCGTCTGCGCGGCTACGACCGGGCCGCTGTCGACGCACATCTGCGCTGGATCGCGGACGAGCTGGAGCAGCGTGTGGCGACGACCGCCGACGCCGCCGCCGAGCAGGTGCGCGCCGTGCTCTCGGCCGCCGAGCAGAGCGCCGCGGAGATCGTCGCGCGGGCGGAGGCGGACGCGCAGCGGATCGGCAGCGTCGCCGGCCGCGCGGGCGATGACGCGACCGCGCGCGTGAGCAGCGCCGCGAGCGGCGCGCTCGAGCGGATCGACGCGCTGCGCGGCGAGCTGACGTCGTTGCTCGGCGCGCTCGGTGCGGCGCCGGCGTCGGAGATCGACCCGGACGAGCCCGACGCCGCCGACGACACCGGGGCCCGCCTCGTGGCGCTCGAGCTGGCCCTGACCGGCACGCCGCGGGAGCAGGCGGAGCAGGTCCTCGCGAAGCAGTTCGCGCTCGGCGAGCGCGGCGGCGAGCTGCTCGACGACGTGTACGCGGCCGCCGGCCGTTAGCGGCCCCGCGCTCCGGCCCGCCCGCTCCGGGCGCTACCCTGCCGCGCCAGCGTGCCGACCACCGTGCGAGAGCCCGATGCGCCCACGCGCAGCACTTCCGCGACCCCCTGGCTCGCGCTCGGCGCGATCGTCCTGCTGGCCGCCGTGCTGCGCTTCGCGACCCTGCGCACCCAGAGCATCTGGTTCGACGAGGCCGCGACATGGGACCTCGTGCGGCGCCCGTTCGGCGAGATGCTGCGGCGGATCCCCGACGGCGAGAGCAATCCGCCGCTGTTCTACGCGCTCGAGTGGTGCTGGACGCGCGTCTTCGGCGACGGCGAGGCGGGGCTGCGCTCGCTGTCGGCGCTCGCCGGGCTGCTGACGGTCCCGGTCGCCTATGCGATCGCGCGGCGCGCGGCCGGCGGCGCCGCGCGGGCAGGGCTCGCGGCGGCGGCGCTCGTCGCAGTCAATCCGCTGCTCGTGTGGTTCTCGCAGGAGGCCCGCAGCTACGCGCTCGCGACGCTGCTGAGCGCCGTCGCGCTGCTGCTGTTCCAGCGCGCGCAGGACGATCGCCGCGGCCGCGTGCTCGCCGGCTGGGCGCTCGCGGCCGTGCTCGCGCTCGCCACGCACTACTTCACCGCGTTCATGCTCGCGCCGCAGGCGCTGTGGCTGCTGTGGAGACACCCCCGGCGCCGCGACGCGGTCGCGGCGGTCGCGGCGGTCGCCGTCGCCGGGCTCGCGCTGCTGCCGCTGCTGCTCGCGCAGGCCGGCAATCCCTATGACATCGCCGGCACGTCGCTGGCGCTGCGGCTCGCACAGGTGCCGAAGCAGTTCCTGCTCGGCTATCGCGGGCCGCTCGCGCTGCCGTTCGGGCTGCTCGGCGCGCTGCTGGTCGCCGGCGGAGGATGGCTGCTGGCGCGCCGGACGCCGGCGGCGCCGCGCGAGCGCGCGTCCATGCTCGCCGCGATCGGCGCGGCCGGGGTCCTGATCCCGCTCGCGGCGGCGCTGGCGGGCGCGGACTACGTCAACACGCGCAACCTGCTGCCGGCGCTGATCCCGCTGCTGGCGGCGCTCGCGGTCGGCTACGGGGCGAGCGCTCCGCCGCGCGTCGGGACGTGGCTGCTCGGCGGCCTCTGCGCGCTGTCGCTGGCGATCGTCGTCACGGTCGCGGCGGACTCCCAGTACCAGCGCCAGGACTGGAAGGGCCTTGCGCGCGCGCTCGGCGCCGCCGACGGCGCGCGCGCGCTCGTGATCTCCCCGGCCAACGGCGAGCTGGCGCTGAGCTACTACCGGCCGGGGCTGCGGGCGCTGGGCACCCCGGGCGCGGCTGTGCGCGAGGTCGACGTGCTCGCCGTCGCCGGCTCTCCGGACCCTGGCAAGGCGCCCGAGCTGCCGCCGCTGGTCGGCGAGGCGCTCGGGGTGAGCGGCTTCGGTCCGTCCCGCCGCGTCGCGACCTCGACGTACGAGATCCTGCGCTTCCCGGTCGCGGGCGATGCGCCCGTGCACGTCCAGCCGGACCCCCTCAACGTGCTGCGCTTTGGTCAGCCGTACGCGTCGGTCGACGTGCTGCGCGCGGGCGAGCATCCCTGAGTCGATGCACCGGTTACCTGTTGCCAGACGGATGGGCGCGCTCTAGGTTCCCGCGGGTTCATCGACGTGGGAGGAGTCAGATGCGAGACAAGATGCGGACGACGCTGGTGTGCGCCGTCGTGCTCGCGGTCGGTCTGGTCGCGACCGCCGGTGCGAGCAAGCTGGTGACGGGAGGGGAGATCAAGAACGGATCGATCGGGCTCGCCGACATGAGCAAGAACGCGAAGCGCGCGCTTGCGGGCAAGACCGGGCCGGAGGGACCCACGGGTCCCGCCGGGTCACCGGGGCCCGCCGGGGCGCAAGGGCCGGCCGGGCCTGCAGGCGTTAACGCCGTCACGCGCGTCTCTTCGCCGACCGTGTCGATCCCATCGGGTGACAGCAGCTACGACGTCGAGCTCGGCGGAGGACCGGCGCTCGTCGCGACCTGTCCCGCCGGACAGGTGGTCATCGGCACCGGCTTCAACACCTCGATTGGATTCGTCGCGTTCGTCGAGTCATTCGGAAGCTTTGTGGGGGGCTTCATGTTCAACGACTCGTCGATCTCGATCGACGTGACGGTGCAGGCGCTGTGCGTGGCAGGGTCGGCGAGCGGCACGAATGCGACCTCTGCTCGCGGCGAGAGCTCAGCCTTCGAGCGGGCCGCGGCCAGCGCGCAGCACCAGCTCGACCGCTAGCGACCTCGATCGTTGCTCCGGATCCTGTCGCGGCTGCGCGCCGGGCGGGATCCGGGGCGACGGGGAGCGAGCGCCTCAGCGCGGCAGCTTCGCGACCGCGGCGCTCAGCTTCGCGGGATCTCGCAGCACCGGCCCGTGGCCGAAGCACACGAGCGCCGGCTCCAGCGCCGCGATGCGGCGCGCCGACTCGCGGTTCAGCTGCGGGCGGGGCGAGGTGATCCCGAACGGCTCGCGGATGTCGCCGCGCATCAGGAACGGGTTGTAGCCCCACATCACGTCGCCGCACAGCAGCGTGCGGTCGGACTCGCGCCAGTAGGAGACGTGGCCGGGGGAGTGCCCCGGCGTCTCCAGCACGGTGAAGCCGGCGACCTCGTCGCCCTCTCTCAGACGTCTCGCGATCGGGTGCGGCGCGCAGCCGGGGGAGGGCACCAGGCGGCCGCCCTTCGAGACCATCTTGCCGGCCTCGACGGCCTCCGCGTCGGCGTCGCCGCACCACATCGGGATGCTCAGCCGCTCGCAGATCTGGTGGCTGGAGCCGTAGTGGTCGATGTGCGCGTGCGTGAGCGTGTGCGCTCTGATCTCGTGCCCGTCGAGCTGCTTGAGGATCCGGCCCTTGTCCATCCGCAGGCCCGAGTCGACCAGCACGTCGCCGATCACGTACACGTTTACGGCGTTCGGCGGGAAGCCGGAGAGATGCCAGACGTCGGGGGCGATCTGCTGCATGCGCGGCAGCCTATCCGCGCACTTTGCGGCCTGCGCCGGTCAGCGCGCCGTCCGCCGGGATGGGAACGTCTGTTCGGTCGCCTATCATCACTGTAGATGCCGCCTTCGGACCAGCTCGTCGTCACCGGCGCGCGCGAGCACAACCTCAAGGACGTCACGGTCGCGATGCCCCGCGACGCGCTCGTCGTCATCACCGGCCTGTCCGGATCGGGCAAGTCGTCGCTCGCGTTCGACACGATCTACGCCGAGGGCCAGCGCCGCTACGTGGAGTCGCTGTCGGCGTACGCGCGCCAGTTCCTCGGGCAGATGGACAAGCCGGACGTCGACTCGATCGACGGTCTCTCGCCGGCGATCTCGATCGACCAGAAGACGACCTCGCGCAACCCGCGCTCGACCGTCGGCACCGTCACCGAGATCTACGACTACCTGCGGCTGCTGTGGGCGCGCGTCGGCCACCCGCACTGCCCGAGATGCGGCAGAGCGATCGCCGGCCAGTCGGCCGAGCAGATCATCGACCAGGTGATGGACCTCGCCGAGGGCACGCGCTTCATGGTGCTCGCGCCGATCGTGCGCGGGCGCAAGGGCGAGTACGGCAGACAGCTGGAGGAGCTGCGGGCGGAGGGCTTCACGCGCGTCAGAGTCGATGGCGAGCTGCGCCGGCTCGACGAGGAGATCGTGCTCGACAAGAAGTACAGACACGACATCGGCGTGGTCGTGGACCGGCTCGTGATGCGCTCGGAGCTGCGCAAGCGGCTCGCCGACTCGGTCGAGACCGCCGTATCTCTTGCGGACGGGATCGTCGAGGTCGAGCTGGTCGACGAGGAGCGGGTGCTCACGTTCTCCGAGAAGTTCGCGTGCCTCGAGTGCGGGATCAGCTTTCCGGAGCTGGAGCCGCGCATCTTCTCCTTCAATGCGCCGCACGGCGCCTGCCCGCGCTGCACCGGGCTCGGCTCGCAGATGGTGATCGACCCGGAGCTGGTCGTCCCGGACCCGACGCTGTCGATCGGCGAGGGCGCGATCGCGCCGTGGTCGGCGAGCGCGTCGAACTACTACGAGCAGCTGACCTCGGCGATCTCGGAGAGATACGACGTCGACCCGGACACCCCCTGGCAGGACCTGGCGCAGGAGCAGCGCGACTTCTTCCTCTACGGCACCAACGGCGACAAGGTCACGGTCCAGTACCGCAACCGCTTCGGCCGCAGACGCACGTACACGACAGGCTTCGAGGGGATCGTCACGAACCTCGAGCGGCGCTACAAGGAGACGGACTCCGACTGGGCGCGGGAGAGAATCGAGGAGTACATGTCGGTCGTGCCGTGCCCCGACTGCAGAGGCGCGCGGCTGCGGCCGGAGTCGCGCGCGGTGCTCGTCGGCGGGCTCGGCATCCACGAGTACGTGGCGATGCCGGCGCGGCGCGCGCTCGACTGGATCCGCGCGCTCGAGCTGAGCGAGCAGGAGCGGCGGATCGCGCGGCTCGTGCTGCGCGAGATCGAGGAGCGGCTCGCGTTCCTGGAGAACGTCGGCGTCGGCTACCTGTCGATGAGCCGCGCGGCGGCGACGCTGTCGGGCGGCGAGGCGCAGCGGATCCGCCTCGCGACGCAGATCGGCTCCTCGCTCGTCGGCGTGCTCTACATCCTCGACGAGCCGTCCATTGGGCTGCACCAGCGCGACAACGAGAAGCTGATCGGGACGCTGCAGCGGCTGCGCGACCTCGGCAACACCGTGCTGGTGGTGGAGCACGACGAGGGCACGATGCGCGCCGCCGACCACCTGATCGACATGGGTCCGGGCGCGGGCGAGCACGGCGGCTACGTCGTCGCGGCGGGCACGGCCGCCGAGGTGGAGCGTGTGCCGGAGTCGGCCACCGGCCAGTTCCTCGCGGGCACGCGGCGGATCGAGGTGCCGGCGAGACGTCGCAGACCGTCCGGCCACGTGGGCGTCGAGGGCGCGACGCAGCACAACCTCAAGGACGTCGACGTGCAGATCCCGCTCGGCACCTTCTGCTGCGTCACCGGCGTCTCCGGCTCGGGCAAGTCGACCCTCGTCAACGACGTCCTCTACAAGTCGGTCGCCAACCGCCTGCACCGGGCGAAGCAGCGGCCCGGCGCCCATCGCCGCATCACCGGGCTCGACCAGCTCGACAAGATCATCGCCGTCGACCAGTCGCCGATCGGTCGCACGCCGCGCTCCAACCCGGCCACGTACATCGGCCTGTTCGACCAGGTCCGCGACCTGTTCTCGAAGACGCCCGAGGCGAAGGCGCGCGGCTACAAGGCCGGCCGGTTCTCCTTCAACGTCAAGGGCGGGCGCTGCGAGGTGTGCAGGGGCGACGGGCAGATCAAGATCGAGATGCACTTCCTGCCCGACGTCTACGTGCCGTGCGAGCAGTGCCACGGCAAGCGCTACAACCGCGAGACGCTCGAGGTCCGCTTCAAGGGCAAGAACATCGCCGAGGTGCTGGAGATGCCGATCGAGGAGGCGCTGAGCTTCTTCGAGCACATCCCGAAGATCCGCCGCCGCGTCCAGACGCTGCACGACGTCGGGCTCGACTACATGCGGCTCGGCCAGCCGGCGACGACGCTCTCGGGCGGCGAGGCGCAGCGCGTGAAGCTCGCCTCCGAGCTGTGCAAGGTCGCGACGGGCAGAACGCTGTACATCCTCGACGAGCCGACGACGGGCCTGCACTTCGCCGACATCCAGAGACTCCTGGAAGTGCTGCAGACGCTCGTCGAGCAGGGCAACTCGGTCGTCGTCATCGAGCACAACCTCGACGTCATCAAGACGGCCGATCGCCTGATCGACATGGGGCCCGAGGGCGGCGACGAGGGCGGCTATGTGATGGGAACCGGCACGCCGGAGGAGATCGTGGCGACGCCGGGCTCGGTCACCGGGGACTTTTTGCGCGGGCTGCTGCCCTTGCCGGCGAGAAGACCTGCGCGTAGACCTCGCAAGGTCGCTGCGGCTGCCTGAGCGTCCGCGGCACGCCGGGGCGCGCAATGCTCCCCCCGCGAGACCCTCATCGTGAAGCCGTGCTGTCGCGCCTCCTTGCCGTGCAAGCCGGAGGGGGTCTCGCGGAGGACATTGCGCGCCCGGCTGACCGGCAGCGTCACGGGCTCGGGCGTCTGGCGGCCGGCGCCGGCGAACCTGGCGGCTCGGGCACACGGTGTAGCGTTCCGACGCGATGAACGAGCGTGTGCGCCAGGCCCGGTTGTGGGCGCAGAAGTGGCGCTGGTATGAGCGCAACGCGCTGCCGTGGAATCGTGCGCGGATTCATTGGGAGTTTCTGCAGCGGGAGGCGTTTGCGCGCTGGCCGCTGGAGGGGAACGTGCTGGAGGCGTTCGCGGACGGGCGCTTGGAGATTGGCCCGCATGCCTTGCTGGAGCCCGGCGTGTGGCTGACTGCGCCTGCGCCTGCGCGCATCCGCATCGGAGAGGGGACGTTCCTCAATCGCGGCGTGATGGTGGCGTCGGTCTCGCTGGTCGAGATCGGGGCGCACTGCATGCTCGCCAATGGCTGCTTCGTGACCGACGGCAACCACCGCTTCGACGACTCTGAGAAGCCTGTGCCGTGGCAGGGCTTCACGACGAAGGGCCCGACGCGGATCGGCGACAACGTCTGGCTGGGTGCGAACGTCGTCGTCACGAGCGGCGTGACGATCGGCGAGCGCGCGGTGATCGGGGCGAACTCTGTAGTCGTGCAGGACGTGCCGCCGCGGACGATCGCCGCCGGCGTGCCTGCACGCGCAATCCGCGCGATCGAGTACCCGTCGGTGTAGCGTTGCGCGCGATGCGCGCCCTCGGCCGCCAGCGATCGCAGGATCCGGGCCGATGAGATCCAAGCGGCTCGTCCTGCTGGTGCTCTGCGCCTCGCAGTTCCTGATGGTGCTCGACGCGGCCGTCATGAACGTCTCGATCTCGCAGCTGGTCGCCGACTTCGACACGACGGTCACGACGATCCAGGGCGTCATCACGCTCTACGCGCTCGTGATGGCGGCGCTGTTCCTGACCGGCGGCAAGCTCGGCGACATCCTCGGCCGGCGGCGCGCGTTCGTGATCGGGCACGTGGTCTACGGCGTCGGCTCGCTGCTGACGGCGCTGTCGTGGTCGGTCGCCTCGCTGACGCTCGGCTGGTCGATCATCGAGGGGATCGGCGCCGCGATCGTGCTGCCGGCGCTGGCGGCGCTCGCCGCCGGCAACTTCGAGGGCAAGGAGCGCGCGGCCGCCTACGGCGCGCTCGGCGGCGTCTCGGGCGCGGCGATCGCCGTCGGGCCGATCCTCGGCGGCTGGCTGACGACCGAGTTGACGTGGCGGCTCGTGTTCGCCGGCGAGGTCGTGATCGCGCTCGGGATCGTGCTGGCGACGCCGCGGCTGCTGCGCGACGCGCCGCGCGAGGGCCCGGTGCCGCGCCTCGACTGGGTCGGCTCGGTGCTGAGCGCGCTCGGCCTGGGTCTCATCGTCTACGGCGTCCTGCAGGCGAGCAGCTGGGGCTGGCTCGTCCCGCGCAACTCTCCGATCGAGCCGTTCGGCTTCTCGCTGACGCCGTTCGTCGTCGCCGCCGGCGGCGTCCTGCTCGCCGCCTTCCGCGCCTGGGAGCGGCGCGAGGAGGAGCGCGAGCGCAGCCCGCTGATGCACTTCGCGCTGCTCGCGCGGCCCGTGCTGCGCAGCGGGCTCGTGACGTTCCTGGGCCAGAACATCGTGCTGATGGGCGTCTTCTTCGCCGTTCCGCTGTACCTGCAGATCGTGCAGGGCTTCGACGCGCTCGAGACCGGCGTCCGCATGCTGCCGACGTCCGTCGCGCTGCTCATCACCGCGCTGCTGGGCGCGCGGCTGGCGACGCGCTTCTCGCCGCGCGCGATCGTGCGCGTCGGCTTCCTCTTCCTGCTGGCGGCGATCGGCTTCCTGCTCGGCACGATCGAGCCGCAGATCGACACGGCGGACTTCGACGTCGCGATGGCGGTGCTCGGCGTCGGGATGGGGCTCGTCGTCTCGCAGCTCGGCAACGTCGTGCAGTCGGCGGTGGACGAGAGCGACCGCTCAGAGGCCGGCGGGCTGCAGTACACCGCCCAGCAGCTCGGCAGCTCGCTCGGCACGGCGCTGATCGGCGCAATCGTGATCACCGGCCTCGCGACCGCGTTCTCCGCGAACGTCGGCGACGACCCGCGCATCTCCAAGGCGACCCAGGAGCAGGTCTCCGTGCGGCTCGAGGGCGACCTGTCGTTCGTCGACGCCGCGAGCGTCGAGAAGGGCGCGCAGGCGGCGGGCGTCCCGGCGGCTGAGACCCAGGCGCTCGTCGAGGGCTACTCCGACGCGCAGCTGGAGGCGCTCAAGCTCGGCCTGCTCGCCTGCGGCTTCATCGTGCTCGCCTCGCTGCTGGCCACGCGGGACCTGCCGCGCGAGCGGCTGCGGCCGGCCGGCGAGGAGGCGGAGCCTGAGCGGCGAGCGTGAGGGGCGAGTCAGTCTATATTTCGGTCGGTGTCCTCACGCCTTCTGATGCTGCGGCGGCCGGTCCGGTGGCGCTCGCGTGCCGCGCTCGCGGTCCTCGCATGCGGCCTGCTCGGGCTCGGTGCCGCGCGAGCGTCCGCATCGGGCGTCCTCACGAGCTTCACGCTGACGCCCGCCTCGACGCAGGCCGGCGCCAACCCGGACGTCACGGCTGACCTGCTCTTCTCCTACGCGAACGGGACGGACAGCGTCAGAAGCGTGACGATCGACCTCCCGTCGGGCCTGCTCGCCGCGGTTGCGAACGTCCCGGCGACCTGCTCGCCGGCCGAGCTGGCCGCGAACGCGTGCCCGGCGGGCTCGCAGATCGGGACCGGATCGGTCACCACGAACGTCACGCCCCGAGTCGCCACGCTGTACCTGATGCCGTCGCCCTCGCCCGGCGACGCGGCGGGCTTCGGCACGGTGGTGCTGGTCGGGTCCGACGTCTACACCAGCACCGGGACGCTCGACGTCGTCAGCGGCGCCGGCGGGCAGCCCGTCGGCGAGGTGAAGCTGGGAGTCCCCGTGGTGTCGGGCCAGCAGGTCAACGAGCTGAGAGCGACGATGAGCACCACGACCGCCGACGGCCGGTCATTCACGCACCTGCCGACGAGCTGCACGACCGCGAGCTCGAGCGCGAGCGTCGAGACGCAGGAGGCCGGAACGGGCGCCGGCGCCGACAGCTTCATTCCGACCGGCTGTGCGGCGCTGGGCTACGCGCCCGCGCTGTCCTCCGTCGAGGTGGTCAAGGACGCGAGCGACAGCGGCGCGGAGCTGATCGCCTCGTTCTCCCAGCCGAACGCCGTCACCGAGTCGGCGACCAAGGCGCTCGTGCTCGACTGGCCGTCGAGCCTGACGCCGATCGCCGGGCCCGTCGGACCGTGCCTGACCGGCACGCCCTGCACGATCGGCACGGCCGCGGCGGCGTCGCCGCTGGCACCGCCGTCGTACCTCAGCAGCGGCACGGTCACGCTCGGGGGGACGGCGGTCGCGCCGACGCTGACGGTCGCGTTCCCGGCGCCGCTCCCGCTCTCCGTCACCGGCTCGATCGACGTCGTGACCGGCACGGTCACCTTCCCGACCGTCCCCGACCTCCCGTTGAGCGCGTTGACGGTGGACATCACCGGGCCCGCGGGTGTCGGGGCGCTCAGCACGAACTGCGCTCCCGGCGACCTCCTCGCGAGATTCACCCCCCAGAGCGGCGGCGCGACCGTCGCCAGCAGCCGGCCGATCGTCTATCGGGGTTGCCCGAGCGTGAGACCGAGGCCGAGACCGAAGCCGCCGAGACCTGCATCGCTGAGCATCTCGATCCGCAACAGAGGCATGTTTATCTTTGACGCTCGCGCGAACGTCCGTCTCTCCTGCCGCGGCGGAAGCGCCGGCGACATCTGCAGCGGACGCGTGTCGCTGACCAGGCGCAAGCGGGTCGTGCGGCGCGTCCACGGCCGCCGCGCGGTGATCCACAGGACGGTCCTCGTCGCTCGGGGCGACTACGCGATCGAGCGCGGTCAGACGGAGACCGTGACGCCGCCACTGACCGACGCCGGTCTGCGGCTGCTCCGGCGCAGCCCCGACCGCCGCCTGCGCGTGCGGGCGACCGCGACCGTGAGAGGCGGCGTCGCGGCGCATCGCACCCTGAGGCTCGTGCTCACGCCAGCAGCACCTCGGCGCGCCGCGCGGGCGCCAGCGTGATGAAGCGCGGCCGGATGCGCTCCGCCTCGCGCCGCGCCGGCCGCAGCTCCGCGCCCGTCACGACCGTCTGAAGCACCTGCTTCATCTCCATCTGCGCGAAGCTCGCGCCGAGGCAGCGGCGCACGCCGCCGCCGAACGGCATCCACGTGTAGGTGCCCGGCTTGCGCTCGAGGAAGCGCTCGGGCCGGAATGCCAGCGGCTCGTCGTAGACGTCGGCGCGGCGCTGGACGAGGTACGCGCAGGGGGCGAGCCATGTACCCGCGGGCAGCGGATGCCCGGCGATCTCCAGCGGGGCCGCGAGCCGGCGCAGCACGATCGGCAGCACGGGGCGCAGCCGCAGCGTCTCCTGCACGACCGCCTCGGCGTAGGCGTCCTCGCCCGCGAGCGCCTCGTCGCGCACGCGCGCGAGCATGTCCGGATGGCGCACGAGCCGCTCGAACGCCCACGCGAGCATCGTCGCGGTCGACTCGTGGCCGGCGACCAGCAGCGTCATCAGCTCGTCGCGCAGCTCGGCGTCGGTCAGCGCCGAGCCGTCATCGCGGCGAGCCGCGATCAGCAGCGAGAGGATGTCGTCGCGCTCGGCGAGGTCGGCGCTGCGGCGTCGGCGCCCGATCTCCGCGGCGATCGCGGCGTCGACGGGTGCGACGAGGCGCCGGTAGGCGCCGAACGCAGGTCGTCCGAGCAGCGTGGCGCTGAGCGCCTGCGCGAGCACGAAGCCCGGCCGGGTCCCGCCGTCGAGCATCGTCCCCAGCAGCGCCTGCCAGCGCGCGATCCGTTCCGGCTCCCGGATCCCGAACACGACGCGCACGATCACGTCGAGCGTGATCGCCTGCATGCGCGGCCACAGCGCCAGCGGCGCTCCGTGCGCGGCCAGCGCGCGACCTCCGCGCGGGTGACGTCGGCGATCAGCTCGCCGTAGCGCTGCACGCGGTCTCCGTGCAGCGGCGGCAGCAGCAGCCGGCGCTGGTGCATGTGCTCCGGCTCGTCGGCGACGAGGATGGAGCTCGGCCCGACGAGCTGGAGCAGGATGCGGTTCGTCTCGCCGGTGCGGACGACCTCGGGGTCGGCGGTGAAGACCTGCTTGATGTGCTCGGGGCCGGCCAGGAAGACCCAGCGGCTCTCCTCGCGCGCCGCGTCGGGTCCGGCGACGGCCCGCGCGACCATGCGCAGCGTGAAGACGTCGCCGTAGCGCTCGCGACAGCGGTCCATGAACGAGGGCGAGTGCAGCGACCAGCGCAGCGTCTGCGCTGCAGCCGGCAGGCGCGGGCCCGGGGGGAAGTCCTGCGCGACAGCGCTGTGAATCACGATTCACAGCGTACTGCGACGCTGGCGCGCCGGCGCTACTTGCTCAGCATCGAGCTGACGCCGAAGACGATCGCGGCGAGCACGACGAGCATCCCGAGGATCGCGACGAGCGCGTGTCCGCCGGCCGCGAACGGGCGCGTGTGGCGGTGCTCGCTCGCGCGCACGGCGCCGCGGATCACGAGCGAGAAGGCGAGGCTGATGCCGATCCCCGCGATCAGCGCCACGTAGACCACCTGCGCGAGCTGGCCGAAGTCGACGATCCTCGTGGCGAACGAGGTCACGGACGCACGCCTTCCGCGGTCGTCGTGATCGCGGCGCCCTGCTGCAGCCGCCGCGCGAACACGTAGACCACCAGCACGAGGCCGAGCGCCGCGACGACGATCGGCCCGGCCGCGCCGTCGCCGAAGACGTGCGTCAAGCCGTAGACCGCGCCGCCGACGAAGGCGGCGCACGGCAGCGTCAGCACCCACGCGACGACGATGTTGCCGGCGAGGCCCCAGCGCACCGCCGACAGCCGCTTCGCGGCGCCCGCGCCCATCACCGCGCCGGAGATCGTGTGGGTGGTCGAGAGCGGGTAGCCGAAGTGCGTCGCGGCGAGGATCACGGCGGCGCCGGAGCCCTGCGCGGCGAAGCCCTGCGCCGGATCCATCTTGATGATGCGGCTGCCCATCGTCTTGATGATGCGCCAGCCGCCGAGGTAGGTGCCGAGCGCGATCGCCGTCGCGGAGGTGACGATCACCCACGTCGGCACGTCGGCGTCGGGGCCGAGGTTGCCGTTCGCGATCAGCGCGAGCGTGATGACGCCCATCGTCTTCTGCGCGTCGTTCGTGCCGTGCGCGAGCGCGAGCATCCCGCCGGAGAGCACCTGCCCGAGGCGGTAGCCGCGGCTGACCGGCCCGGGCGCGAGCCGTCCCGACGATGCGGTAGCAGACGAGGATCGCGATCCCCGCGACCGCGAACGCGAGCACAGGCGCGATCACGGCCGGCACGAGCACCTTGCCGGCGAGCCCGTCGAAGTTGATCGCCTTCGTGCCGTTCGCGACCAGCATCGCGCCGACGACGCCGCCGACGAGCGCGTGCGAGCTGCTCGACGGCAGCCCGAAGTACCACGTCACGAGGTTCCAGACGATCGCGCCGACGAGCCCGGCGAAGACGATCGTCGTGGTCACGAGCGCCTGGTCCACGATGTCCTTCGCGATCGTGGCCGCGACCGCCAGCGACAGGAACGCGCCGACGAAGTTGAGGATCGCGGCCAGCGTCACCGCGACGCGCGGCGGCAGCGCGCGCGTCGAGATCGTCGTCGCGACGACGTTCGCGGTGTCGTGGAAGCCGTTCGTGAAGTCGAACGCCAGCGCCGTGGCGACGACGATCGCGAGGATGACGTCCGGCCCGTCCATCAGGAGTTCTTGATCACGATGCCCGAGAGCGTGTTGGCGACGCGCTCGGTCGCGTCGACCGCCTCCTCGAGGCGCTCGAACAGGTCCTTCCAGCGGATCACGACCATCGGGTCGATGCCGTTGTCGAACAGCGATGCGATCGCCTCGCGCACGACGCGGTCGCCTTCGTTCTCGAGCCGGTGGATCTCGACGGTGTAGTGCGAGATGTCCTTGAAGTCGCGCATCCGCGGCATCGCCTCGGAGACCTGGCGGCAGGCCTGCATCAGGATGTGCGCGAGCCGCTGCGCCTGCTCCATCGGCGCCTCGACCTTGTAGAGCCCGAGGTAGTCGGCGACCTCCTCGGTGAGGTCGACGATGTCGTCGAGCGCGGAGGCCAGCTCGAGGATGTCCTCGCGGTCGATCGGCGTGACGAACGTCTGGTTCAACCGGTTCACGATGTCGTGCGTGATGCGGTCGCCCTCCTGCTCGCACAGCAGGATCTCGCGCGCCAGCTCCTTCGTCTCCGGGTAGTTGCGCAGCATCGTGTCGAGCAGGTCGGCGGCGCGCAGGATGTTGGCGCTCGCCTCCTCGAACAGATCGAAGAACTCGCGGTCGCGGGGTGCGAAGAGCTGTGACAGGCGCGCCATGGCGCGGCCTCCTCCTGTGAAAGATTCGTGAAGAGGTTGTGAAAGCCGCGCCAGTGTAGAGGAGGGGGCGGCGAGCGCGAGGCTCGCCGCCCGCCGGCCTCAGCCGAGCAGCTCGCGGAACTGCTGGAGCTCGCCCGGATCGATCGAGTAGGTGTGATCGGGCGCCGGGTAGCGGTGCGTGCGCACGTCGTCGGCGAAGGCGCGCACGCCGGCGACCATCTCGTCCTGGATGTCCGCGTAGCGCTTGACGAAGCGCGCGCCGACGCCTTCGCGGATCCCCAGCAGGTCGTGGAACACGAGCACCTGTCCGTCGGTCGCCGAGCCGGCGCCGATCCCGATCACGGGGATCTCCATCCGCTCCATCAGGTCGTGCGCGACCGCCGCCGGGATCGCCTCGAAGACGATCGCGAAGCAGCCGGCCTCCTGCAGCGCCAGCGCGTCGCGCGCGACGTCGTGCGCGCGCTCGCCGGTGCGGCCCTGCGCGCGGTAGCCGCCGAGCTGCGTCGCCGTCTGCGGCGTCAGGCCGACGTGACCCATGACGGGGATCCCCGCCCGCACGAGCGCGCGAGCGCGCTCGGCCATCGCGCCGCCGCCCTCGAGCTTGACGGCCTCCGCGCCGCCCTCCTTGATGAAGCGCTGCGCGGTCGCGACCGCCTGCTCGTCGGAGGCCTCGTAGGAGCCGAACGGCAGGTCGGCGACGAGCAGCGGCGTGCGCAGGCCGCGGCGCGTGGCCGCCGTCAGCATCAGCATCTCCTCGACCGAGACGGGCACGGTCGAGGGGTAGCCGAGCACGGTCATCGCGCCGGAGTCGCCGACCAGCACGAGGTCGACGCCGGCCGCCTCGGCGACCTGGGCCGACGGGTAGTCGTAGGCGGTGACCATCACGAGCGGCTCGCCGAGGCGCTTCTTCTCGGCCAGCTCGGGCAGCGATACGGGGAGCCGCTCGGCCGGCGGGGCGCCGGGGGCGACTACGGTCGGGACGGGTGAGGCGGACATGGCGGTGTTCCTTTCTCCCGCGACGGTTGGCGCCCTCAGCTGAGGAGGGTCGCCACCTCGCGGTCGACGGTGACGATGCGGTTCTGCGCGTCCACGTGGACGACGCGCGGCTCGTAGTGCTCCATCTCGGTGCGGTCGTACTGCGCGTAGCTGATGACGATCACGGTGTCGCCGTGGTGCACGAGGCGGGCGGCGGCGCCGTTGACCTTGACCTCGCCGGAGCCGCGCTCCCCGGCGATCGTGTACGTCTCGAAGCGGGCGCCGTTGTTCACGTCGACGACGGCGACCTGCTCGTGCTCGAGGATGTCTGCGGCCTCGAGCAGCTCGGGATCGACCGTGATCGAGCCGACGTAGTGCAGGTCGGCGTCGGTGACGGTCGCGCGGTGGATCTTCGACTTGAGCATCGTGCGATGCATGGCTTCTTTCAGGCTCTCCCGTTGATGTGGATGAGGGTGTTGTCGATGAGGCGTGCGGGACCCACGCGCGCTGCGAGGGCCACGAGGATCTCTCCGTCGAGCTGTTCGACGGGGGCAAGGTCGTCGGCGGAGACGAGCGCCAGGTACTCGGGCTCGACGCCGTAGGGCTCCATCGCGCCGCGCGCGGCGGCGGCGACGGCGACGGTCTCCCGCTCGCCTGCGGCGACGGCCGCCTCGGCGGCGTCGAGCGCGCGCCGCAGCGCGACGGCGCGCTCGCGGTCGGCGGGGGCGAGGTAGGCGTTGCGGCTCGACATCGCGAGCCCGTCCGGCTCGCGCACCGTCGGGCAGACTGCGATCTCGACCGGGATGTCGAGGTCGCGCACGACGCGGCGCACGATCAGCGCCTGCTGCGCGTCCTTCTGGCCGAAGAAGGCCGTGGTCGGCTGGACGATGTTCAGCAGCTTCGTCACGACCGTCGCGACGCCGTCGAAGTGCCCGGGGCGCTGCGCGCCTTCGAGCGGCTCGGCGAGCGCCCCGACCTGCACGTTCGCCTGGAAGCCGGCCGGGTAGACCTCGTCTGCGGCGGGCGCGAACAGCACGTCGACGCCCGCCGCTGCTGCGATCTCGGCGTCCCGCGCCTCGTCGCGCGGGTAGGCGGCGAGATCCTCGCCCGCGCCGAACTGCGTCGGGTTGACGAACAGCGAGACGACGACGACGTCGGTGCGCTCGCGGGCCTGGCGCATCAGCGAGACGTGGCCGTCGTGGAAGGCGCCCATCGTGGGGACGAGGCCGATGGTGCGGTCGGCGCTGCGCTCGCGCTGCAGCTCGGCGCGCAGCTCCGCGATGGTGCGGATGGTCCTCATGCTCGGGCTCCTGCGCCGGCCAGCGTGCGCGTGGCGTCGGCGAGCGCGTCGAAGAGGGGGAGGAGGTCGGGCGTGCGCTCGGCGATCGCTTCGCGCTGGCGGTCGACGGTCTCCTCGTCGCCGCGGGCGATCGGGCCGGTCAGCGCTCGCCCGGGGCCGAGGCTGGCCCAGTTCTCGACGGTGGCGCGGACGAGTGGGACCAGGGCTCGGCGGTCGACGCCGGCGCTCTGCGCCAGCTGCTCCGCGGCGGCCTCCAGGGTGATGAGGAAGTTCGAGGCGATCGACGCGGCGGCGTGGTAGGCGGCGCGGTCCTCGTCGGCGACGTCGATCGGCGTCAGGCCGAGGTGGAGGGCGAGCTGGTGGGCGATGCCGCGCGCGTGGGGGGTGGTGCCGGCGACGGCGGCGCTGGCACCCGCGAGCTGGGCGGGACCGTCGGCCGGGACGGTCATCAGCGGATGCAGCGAGAAGGCCTCGTGGGGGGCGAGGGGTGCGAGCGTCGTGGCGCCGGAGCAGTGGCCGACGAGCGGGCCGCCGCCGGCGCGGGGTGAGAGTGCGGCCGCGGCGTTCGCGATCTCGCCGTCGGGAACGCACAGCAGGACGACGTCAGCGTCCGGACATCGCGCGCCGCGGCCGAGCGGCCCGTCGACGGTGAGGCCCGCGTCGCGCAGCCCGGAGCTCAGCGCGCGGCCGAGTCGGCCCGCACCGACGATCGCGCAGCGAAGGCGCGCAAGGGCTGGGGTGGCGGTTTCCCGTTCCAGTTCCCACATGGGAGATACCGGTCGGCTTCAGGTGGCGGTTTGAGTGGATGCTGCGAAGTCCGCCCTCGATGCGAGTGACGGCTGCCTCAAAATGGTAGCCGTCGCGGCCTGCGAATACCATCCACGAGGTCTGATGGACGCCGACGAACGCCGCGAGCAGCTGAAGCAGGTCTACCTCGAGGCGAGCGCCTGCACCAGATGCGCGCTCGCCGAGACCCGCACGACGGTCGTCTTCGGCGCCGGTAACGCGGACGCCGACCTGATGTTCGTCGGCGAGGCTCCTGGCGCGAACGAGGACAAGCAGGGCCTGCCGTTCGTCGGCCAGGCCGGCAGACTGCTCGAGAAGCTGCTCGGGGAGATCGGGCTGGAGCGCGGCGACGTCTTCATCGCGAACGTGCTCAAGTGCCGCCCGCCCGGCAATCGCGATCCGCGTCCGCAGGAGATCGAGGCCTGCCGCGACTACCTGCACACGCAGGTCGAGCTGATCGAGCCACGCGTGATCTGCACGCTCGGCAACTTCTCGACGAAGCTGCTGCGCGGCGACCCGACGGGCATCTCGCGGCTGCACGGGCAGCCGGAGGTGCACGTGCTGGGGCACCGCGCCGTACGCCTGTATCCGATCTATCACCCCGCGGCGGCGCTCTACACGCCCTCGATGCTGGAGACACTGCGGACCGACTTCGCGCGCCTTCCGGCGCTGCTCGCCGAAGGTCCGCCGGAGCAGCCGGAGGTCGTCGAGGAGATGCCCGAGCTCGAGCGCCCTGAGCCGGTGGAGGTCCCGGCCGACGCGCAGGCGCCCGAGCCGACCCCGGACCAGATGGGCCTCTTCTAGCGCGAGGGCGCGCCGCGTGCGAACGCCAGCGCCAGTGCGACGGCGGCCGCGAGGGCCTGCACGCACAGCACGACGAGCGCGAAGCCGTCCGGGTTCGACGGCGCGACCGTCAACAGCAGGATCGGCTCGGAGACCGCGATCGCGCCGAGCGGCAGCAGGAAGCTGGTGCGGCGCAGCGCCAGCAGGTACTGGATCGCCAGGTAGGTCAGCGCGAGCAGCGTGAAGGCGACGCCGAGCGGCAGCAGCGCATCGACCGCCAGCAGGCGGTCCGCGCCGAACGCCGCCTTCAGCAGCAGGCGGCCGCCGAACGCGAAGATCGCCAGCACCGGAAGGGCGCACAGCAGCACGATCGCCAGCGCGTTCAACAGCACGGGACGCGTGTCCTGACCCTCGGCGTGGCGGCGCGAGGTCTCGGGGACGAGGTAGAAGCCGGCTCCGATCGCGATCCATACGAGCACCTTCGCGGCGACCGCGGTGGCGCCGTAGGAGCTGGCGACGTCGGTCGAGAAGCGATGCTTGGCGGCGATGATGTCGACGTTCTGCAGCAGCGCGACGATGACGAGCCCCGCGATCGGCGTCGCCGCGCCGGCGACGTGGTCCCGCAGACGGCGCGCGGGCTGGGCGGCTGCGGCAGAGGTTTGCCCTCGGGCGCTCGCAAGCGGACCGCCTGACGTCGACGTCACCAGGCGCCGCAGCTCCAGCCCGCAATAGGCCGCCGTCACGAGCAGCGACAGCGGCGTCCCGAGGTACGCGCCGGTGACGCCGAGGCTCGTCGCCGCCAGGCTCGCGCCGAGCACGAGCCGCGCGCCCTGCTCCCCGACGAGGCTGATCCCGACTGCGCGGTAGTCGCCGACGCCCTGCAGCCCGCCGCGGAGCACCGACAGCAGCAGCCACAGCACGCCCGCGGGCAGGCCCACGGCGGCCGCCCACTGCTGGTCGACGCCGACCGCGCTCGCGATCGGTGCGCGCAGCAGGATCGAGACGACAGCGATCCCGACCGTCAGCAGCAGCAGCGTGCGCGTCCAGCTGCGCAGCGTCGCCAGGAGCACCGGGCCCTCGCCGAGCTGGCCGAGCACCGCGTCGCGCGCCGTGGCGACCTGCAGCGCCTGCCCGACGACGGACAGGATCAGGTAGAAGGAGATCAGCGCCGCGAGCGACCCGTAGTCGTCGAGCAGCCGCGCGAACACGACGGTGGAGGCGAGCGCGACGACGTTGTTGGCGATCATCGCGACGGCGAGGCCGCCGGCTCTGCCGATGTCGGACGAGCGCAGCGCGTCGACGCGGCCGCGCAGCGTCACGCGTCCGCCGCCTCTCTGCACTCCGGACGCGTCGGTCATCCTCGCGCGTACGCTACCGTCGCCGCCATGCGCGAGGACCCGTCGCTCCCGGCCGGCGTCCACCGGACGCGCGGCCCGCAGGAGACGGAGGCGCTCGCGGCACGGCTCGCGGCGTCGCTGGAGCCCGGCGACGTGGTGCTGATCGCGGGCGAGCTGGGCGCCGGCAAGACGACGTTCGTGCGCGGCGCCTGCCGTGCCCTCGGGATCCGCGGACGCGTCACGAGCCCGACGTTCACGATCGGGCAGCGCTACGACGGCCGCGTGCCCGTCTCGCACCTCGATCTCTACCGGCTCGCGGACCTCGGAGCCGAGGACCCCGCGCTGCTGGCCGACTACCTCGGCCCCGAGCGCGTCGCCTTCGTGGAGTGGCCGGAGGTGGCGGACGGCTCCCCGGGCGGGCTGGGGACGGTCGTCGCGCGCGTGCGGCTCTCGCACCGGGGCGGCGACGAGCGCGAGCTGGCGATCGCGCTCGCCGACGCGCCGACGGCCTAGCGGCCGACGTCGCAGCGCGTGCGGCCGCGGTGCGCGCCGAACTCGACGCTGAACGTCGCGCGCAGGCGGGCGCCGCGGAAGCCGCGCGCCGGGACGCCGCGCGCGACCCCGATGCCGACGTCGCGGAAGTGGCGGCTGAGGATGTTGTGGCGGTGCCCGGGGCTGTGCATCCAGGCCCGCATGACCCACGAGGGGAGGGCGGCGCCGGCGACGCCCCACGCGATGTTCTCGCCGACGAGCCAGCTGGCGCGCCGCGGGACGTAGCCGGAGGCGCGAGCGCGGCGACCCGGATCCCAGCCGTTGGGCGTCGTGTGCGCGAAGTAGCGGCGATTGACCATGTCGTGCGCGTGGCGCGCGGCGACGCGGTGCAGGCAGCGGTTCGTACGCAGCGCGGGCAGTCCGAAGCGCCCACGTGCGCGGTTCATCAGGCACAGCAGGCGCCGCTGCGAGCGCAGGATGCTGTGGCGCGTGTGCAACGTCCCGCGGGCGGGGCCGCAGCTGCGCGCGGCGTGCGCGAGCGGGCTCGCCGCGACGTGGGCCGCGTGCGCGCTCCCAGGCGCCTTCGCACCCGCCGGGGCCGCCGCCAGCAGACAGGCGAGGACGATCGCAACCGTCGCGAGCAGCCGAGCGGAGGAGCGGGGGGAGGGACTGGACGTCGTGCCGGGCAGAGCCTGCCTCGCCGTCATCGGGGCGGCACCCTATGCGATGGGTCGGCCGGCACGTCGCGAACGCCGTGCGGATTCCTGCACGTAGCGAACTTCCGCAGGGCACGCTGGCGCGCCGCCCGCCATCGCGTTCACAGGACCGCAACGTCGTCGCCGGCGCGCCTCCGCGCCGCCGTGTGCGCGACGATGCGCGGTGTGCACGTGCTCGCGTTCGACACCGCGACGCCCGCGACGACGGTCGCGCTCGCGCTCGCCGACGGGCGCGTCCTGACGCGCCGTCACGAGCCGGCGGAGGGCGAGCGGCCCGGGCACGTGACGGAGCTGCTGCCGCTCGCGCTGGAGCTGCTGGCCGCGGGGGAGCTCGGCTTCGCGCAGCTCGACCGGATCGCCGTGGGGGTCGGTCCCGGCACGTTCACCGGCCTGCGGATCGGCGTCGCGACGGCGCGGGCGCTCGCGCAGGCGCACGGGCTCCCGCTCGTCGGCGTCTCGACGCTGCGGTCGCTCGCAGTGGGCGCGCAGAGCACCCCCGGAGCGGCGCCGTCCGTGACGCTCGCCGTGCTCGACGCCCGCCGCGGCGAGGCGTTCGCCGCCGCCTGGGGGCCGCGCGAGGCGGAGCGGACGGCGGCGGAGCCGCTGCTGGCGCCGGCCGCGCTCGCGCCGCAGGCGCTCGCGGACGCGGTCGCCTCGCTGCCGGCAGGCACCTTGGCGGTGGGAGATGGCGCGATAAGGTTCCGGGACGTACTCGAAGCGGCCGGGGCCGAGGTTCCGGCGGTCGACTCCACAGCCCATCGCGTCGACGCGGCGGTGCACGCCCGCCTTGCGACGACGCTGGAGCCGGCCGTCGATGACGCGGTCCTCCCGGCCTACCTGCGCCTCCCGGACGCGGAGCTGGCGCTCCGCAGACGGCGCGCGACCGCACGATGAGCACACCACCGGCCCGACCGACGACGCTCGAGATCCGCCGCCTCTCCTACTCGGACCTCCCGCAGGTGATCGCGGTCGAGCGGCGGGCCTTTCCGACGCCCTGGTCGCTGGCGATGTTCGTGCTCGAGCTGTCGAAGCCGTCGGGCGTGTGCCTCGCCGCGGTGCATGACGGCACGCTCGTCGGCCACCTGATCTGCTCGCGCTACGACACCGTCTGGCACCTGATGAACATCGCGGTCGACCCGGGGCTGCGGCGCCGGGGGATCGCGACCGCGCTGCTGAGCGCGCTGCTGGAGCGGATCGACGACGGCAGCGGCGGCGCGCAGCTGACGCTCGAGGTGCGCCCGACGAACCGCTCGGCGATCGCGCTCTACGAGCGCTTCGGCTTCCGCTCGGCCGGCACGCGGCCGCGCTACTACCAGGACAACGGCGAGGACGCGCTCATCATGTGGCGCACCCGCGCGACGCTCGACGGGCGCCTCGACGACGTCCCGAACGTGAACAGCGGCGCCGCGTGATCCTCGCGCTCGAGACGAGCTGCGACGACACCTGCGCCGCCGTCGTCACGCAGGACGGCGAGATCCGCTCGAACGTGATCTCCTCGCAGGGCGTGCACGACCGCTACGGCGGCGTCGTGCCGGAGGTCGCCTCGCGCCAGCACCTGGAGCTGATCGGGCCGGTCGTGGAGGACGCCCTGCGGCAGGCGGACGCGACGCTGCCCGCGCTGGACGCGATCGCCGTCACGCAGGGTCCGGGCCTCGTCGGCGCGCTGCTCGTGGGCGTCAGCACGGCGAAGGCGCTCGCGGCCGCCCACCGGCTGCCGCTGATCCCGGTCGATCACCTGCACGGGCACGTCGCGGCGAGCTTCCTGAAGCCGAGCGAGTTCGAGCCGCCGTTCCTGATCCTGATCGCCTCCGGCGGCCACACGCTGCTGGCCCACGTGCGCGAGCACGGGCCGGACTGGGAGGTGCTGGGCGCGACCTGCGACGACGCCGCGGGCGAGGCGTTCGACAAGGGCGCGCGGATGCTGGGGCTCGGCTACCCCGGCGGACCGGCATTGCAGAAGCTCGCCGAGGACGGGGATCCCACGGCGTTCGCGTTCCCGACCGCGCAGCAGGTCGCCGGGCTCGACTTCTCCTTCTCGGGCCTCAAGACCTCCCTGCTCTACAAGCTGAGAGAGCTGGGCGAGGAGGAGGCGCGCCGCCGCCGCGCCGACCTCGCCGCCTCCTATCAGCGCGCGATCGTCGAGACGCTGGCGCGGCGCGTCGAGCGGGCGCTCGAGCAGACCGGCGTGCAGCGGCTCGCGCTCGGCGGCGGCGTCGCCGCCAACGGGCCGCTGCGCGAGCGCATGCGCGGCCTCGGCGTCGAGATCGACATCCCGCCGATCCGGCTGTGCACCGACAACGCGGCGATGATCGCCTCCGCGGCGCGCCACCTGCCGGCGCTGCCGTTCCCCGCCTACGCCGCGCTCGACGCCTACGCGACGGGCGAGCGAGGGCTGTAGCCGTGCCCGAGGTCGTGCTGTACGGCCGTCCCGGCTGCCACCTCTGCGACGACGCGCGCGGCGTGCTGGAGCGGCTGCGCTCCGAGCTGCCGTTCACGCTCGTGGAGCGGGACATCGAGCAGGACGACGTGCTCCTGCGCGCCTACCTGGAGCGCATTCCGGTGATCGCGCTCGACGGCGAGGAGCTGTTCGACTTCTTCGTCGACGAGGCGGAGCTGCGGCGCCGACTCGCTTACACTGGGCGGGAATGAGCTCCACGATCGAGCACGACGCAGAGGGCGCCCTCGGCAAGGTCGGGGACCGCCTCTCGCTCGGCGTCGCAGCACGCCTCTCGCGCTACCTGCAGGTGCTCACGCAGGCGAAGAAGATGGGCAAGGAGACGATCTCCTCGCAGGAGCTGTCGGACTACACGCACGTCAACTCGACGCAGATCCGGCGCGACCTCTCGGGCTTCGGCAAGTTCGGCAAGCGCGGCGTCGGCTACAACGTCGACTCGCTCGTCTCGCAGATCCGCAAGATCCTGCGCACGTCGGGCCAGCACAACATCGCGCTGTTCGGCGCGGGCCATCTCGGCCGCGCGATCGCCAGCTCCGACATCTTCGCCGACCACGGCTTCAGGGTCGTCGCGATCTTCGACAAGGACCCCGCGAAGGTCGGCGAGCAGGTGGGGGCGCAGACCGTCCGCGACACCAGCGACCTGGCGCAGATCGTCGAGGAGGAGGACATCGTCGTCGGCGTGCTGGCCGTCCCGACGGCGGCCGCGCAGCCGCTCGCCGACGACCTCGTCGCCGCCGGGGTGAAGATCCTCTTCAACTACTCCGAGGCGCTGCTGCAGGTCCCGCCGGAGGTGACCGTGCACACCTCCAGCCCCGCGGTCGATCTGCTCTACGCGCTGTACTTCTATCTCACCTAGTGAGCCTCGACTTCTCCACCGCGCAGGACGTCTACGAGACGGCGGTCGACGGCACCGTCGGCCTCGAGGAGGAGTTCGCGCTGCTCGATCCGGCCACGCTCGACCTGATTCCGCGCTTCGAGCAGCTGCGCGACGCGGCCGTCGCGGGCGACCCGCTGCTCGCGGCCTCGCTCGCAGGCGAGCTGATCTCCTCCGAGATCGAGATCCGCTCCGGCCGCGGCGAGGACCTCGCGGCCGCGTTCGCGGCGCAGCGCGACCATCGCCGCCGCCTCTTCACGCTCGCCGACGGGCACGGCGTCGCGCTCGGCGCGACCGGCACGCACCCGTGGGCCGACTACCGCGAGCAGCCCAACATCGACACCGAGCACTACCGGCGCGTGGTCGACGGGCTGCAGTACGTCGCGCGGCGCAACAACACCTTCTCGCTGCACGTCCACGTCGGCATGCGCGGCGCCGACCGGGCGGTGCGGGTGTGCGACCGCCTGCGCCCGGTGCTGCCGCTGCTGCTGGCGATCTCGGCCAACTCGCCGTTCGTCGACGGGCGCGACTCCGGACTGCACACGGCGCGCACGCAGACGTTCACGAAGTCGTTCCCGCGCTGCGGCGTGCCGGACGCCTTCGGCAGCTGGCAGGCGTTCCACGAGTACCTGGACTTCCTCGTCAGGACGCGCTCGATCGTCGAGTACACGCAGGTGTGGTGGTCGATCCGCCCGCACCTGTCGTTCGGCACGGTCGAGGTGCGCATCTGCGACGCGCAGAGCACCGCGACCGAGTCGGAGGCGCTCGCCGCGCTGATCGTCGGGGCCGTCCTGCAGGCCGCGCGAGACGTCGACGAGGGCGTGCCGTTCGTCGATCCCGCGCCGCGGCTGATCGAGGAGAACGTCTGGCGCGCGATCCGCCACGGGCTCGACGGCAGGCTGATCGACCTCGAGCAGGGCGAGGAGCGTCCGGCGCAGGAGGCGGTCGAGCGGCTGCTCGCGTGGACCGCGCCGGTGCGCGGCGAGCACGGCATCGAGGTCGCGCTGCCCGAGCTCAACGGCGCGCAGCGCCAGCGCAGGATGCTGGACGGAGGTGCGACGATCGGGGACGTGTACGCCGCGACCGTCCGCGAAACCCGTCAGACCTACGCCCAGGAGGTGCCCGCATGAGCGCTCAGGAGCCGCCGAGCCAGCACCAGGCCGGAGGGCGCGAGCCCACCGAGGAGGAGATGCGCGCCGCGCTGGAGGAGGAGCTGAAGCGCGTGCGCGTCGAGCAGGTCGTCACCGAGGCGACCGTCTCGATCCTCAACGTCGCCGTCCTGCGCGCCGGGCTCGTCCCCGGCAGCGAAGGCGAGCAGGACCTCGCGCAGACGCGCCTCGGGATCGAGGCCGTGCGCGCACTGATGCCGCTCGTCGAGCAGACGCTCGGCGCCGAGCAGGCGAGACCGATCCGCGACGCGCTGTCGCAGCTGCAGATGGCGTACGTGCGGGCCGTCGGCGAGGGCGGCGGCGGCGAGCAGGGCGCGCCCCCGCAGGCCGGCGAGGCGCCTGCGCAGGCGTCCGAGAGACCCGAGGGCGCGGGTCCGGCGCAGAGATCCGGCCGCCTCTGGGTGCCGGGTCAGTAGGCCGGCAGCTCCGCCCGCAGCGCCTCGTACTGCGCGACGCACGCCTCGACGTGCGCGCGAAAGCCCTGCTCCTCCGGAAACTCGTCGAGCTCCGGCATCCGTTCGGTGTCGGGCTCGAGGCCTCTGCTCTCCAGCACCTGCTGGTAGAACGGGTCGTCGGAGCCCGAGACGGAGCTGAGCCCCGTCGCCTGCGACGAGCCCCAGGTCAGCAGCTCCGGCGAGAACGCCAGCCCGAGCCGCTCCAGCAGCGGCGGCGCGACCGCCTCCGGATCTGCGCGCAGGTCGCCGGAGTCGACGATCACGTGCTCGATCCCCTCGCGCCGCCCGTGCGTGAGCTGGCGATCGAGGTCGTCCCAGCCCGACTCGCGCAGCGGGAACACCCGCGGGCGCCCCGATGCCTCGAGCACGCGCATGCGCGAGGCGATGCAGAGGCGCGGATCGCGGATCAGGAAGACGATCGGCCGCGTCGCGAGCGGCGCCAGCAGCGGGAACGCGTCGCCGACCTGGAACGTCATCTCCTTGACGACGAGCGAGCTGCCGCTGCCGCGACCGCCCAGCTCCGCGACCGGCTCGGGTGCGGCCAGCAGCTCCGCGGCGCGCTCCACCGGCGCCTGCTCGTACCACGTCGCCTCGAACGGCTCGTGGCTGTAGAAGCCGACCTGCTCGTGGTTCCAGAGGATCCGCGCGAGCGCGGTCGAGGCGGTGCGCGGCGGCGCGACGATCGCGTAGACGTCGCCGTGCCGCTCGCGCAGCCGCTCGGCGAGCTGCGGCGCTACGCCAGCGTCAGCCACGTTCCGGCCCCCTGCTCGCGCGCGGTGCGGTAGACGGCGGCGGCGCACGCGACGTCCTCGATCGCCATCCCCATAGGGTTCAACAGGATCCGCTCGTCGGGGCTCTCGCGCCCGGGCCTGTGCCCGCGCACGACGTCGCCCAGCTCGGCGTGCAGGTCCGACTGCTTGAGGCGGCCGGCGAGCACCAGCTGGTTGATCGTCTTTCTCTCGCGGTTGGCCTGCTCCCAGTCGTCGACGAGCAGCTTGTCGACGCCGAGGTAGACGTCGGGCTTGACGTCCATGATCGAGATGTTGGAGACGAACGCGCCCGGCATCAGCCAGTCGAGCTCGATGTACGGCTTCGCGGTGACGGTGCACGGCACGACGAGCTCGCCGCGGCAGACCGCCTCCTCCGCCGTCTCGCAGACCGTGACCGTCAGCTGCTCGCGCTCGATCTCCTCGGCGAGCGCTCTGGCGGCGCGCTGGTTGTGGTCGTAGAGGTAGAGCCGCTCGATCGCCGAGAACGACTCCAGCAGTCCCAGCGCGTGCAGCCGGCCGATGAAGCCGCAGCCGATCAGCGAGACGGTCTGGAAGCCGGGCCGCGCGAGGTACTCGGCGGCCAGCACCGTCACGCCGGCGGTGCGCATGCCGCTGATCTCGCCGCCCTCCATGATCGCCACGGGGAAGTGCGTCTCGGGGTCGTTGAGCACGATCACCGCGCTGGCGCGGGGGATCCCGCGCGCGGTCGGGTTGTCGTGCTTGGAGCCGATCCACTTGATCCCGGCCATCTCGTTCGTGCCGCCGACGTAGCCGGGCATCGCGATGATGCGGTCCGCGATGTGCCCTCTTCTGCGCCAGCGCAGGTAGGGCTTCAGCGGCTGCGCCGTCTTGCCCTCGGCGTGCAGCGCCAGCGCGAGCCGCAGCGCCTCGACGTAGCCGCGTATCGAGGAGCCCATCGCGGCGCGCACGTCGCGGCGGTTGAGATAGAGGATGTCCCCGGCCGACGGCTCGGGCGGACGGGACGAGATGCCCGTCTCAGGCTGGGTCTGAGTCGATGTCATGTCTCCCTCAGGACGTCGGAGTTAGCGCGACGGGGGTCGCGTCCGGCAGCGTGTCCGGCACCGCGGGCGCCTCGGGCCGGTGCGCCTCGACCCACGCGTCGTCGTAGACGAGATCCATGTAGCGCTCGCCGCGGTCCGGCAGCACGGTCACCACGCGGGCGCTCGGCGGCAGCTCGGCGGCGATGCGCTGCACCGCCGCGATCACCGCTCCCGACGAGCCGCCGGCGAGGATCCCCTCGCCGCGCAGCAGCTCGCGGCAGCCGCGGGCGGAGTCGAAGTCGTCGACGTAGAGGACCTCGTCGATCTCGTCCTCGCGCAGCAGCTCCGGCGTCCGGCTGGAGCCGATGCCGGGCAGGCTGCGTCTGCTCGGCGGCGCGCCGAAGATCACCGATCCCTGCGCGTCGACCGCGACGACGCGGATCTGCGGCCAGGCGTCGCGCAGGCGCCGTGCGGCGCCCATCAGCGTGGCGCTCGTGCTGACGGCGGCCACGAACACGTCGACCGGCTCCTCGGCGAGCGCCTCGACGATCTCCGTGCCGATGCCGTCGTAGTGGCACTGCGCGTTGAGCTCGTTCGCGTACTGGTCGATCCAGTAGGCGCCGGGGATCTCGCGCAGCAGCTCCTGCACGCGCTCCAGGCGGGTGCAGAGGTAGCCGCCGTACTCGTCGGGGCGCGTCACCATCTCGACGCGCGCGCCGAGCTGCTCGAGGATCCGCAGGTTGAGCGGCGCGATTCTCGGGTCGACGACGCACACGAAGTCGAGCTCGTAGATGCGCGCCGCCATCGCGAGCGCGATGCCGAAGTTGCCGGAGGAGGACTCGACGATCGTCGCGCCGGGCGCGATCGTCCCGTCGCGCAGGCCGCGTTCGATGATGTAGCGCGCGGGGCGGTCCTTGACCGAGCCGCCGGGGTTCAGCAGCTCCAGCTTCGCGTACACCTGCGGACCGCCGTTGAAGAGCCGTCGCAGGCGCACCAGCGGCGTGCCGCCGATGCACTCGATGATCGACGCCGAGACCATGCTCGTCCCCGTCCCCCTTTTTGGTGTTTCGGCCGTCCATCCCCATGGGCGACTGTCGTGACAGCTTAGCGTCCGACACAACTTGACAAGGCGAGAAGGACGCGCCTATGGTTGCGCCCGAAGGCCGCTTGCGCCCGTAGCTCAAACGGTCAAAGGAAACAATCGGGGGATCCGTGCGCACTGTCGTGTGCCAAACATCAAGCCGGGATGGGCTTGGCCGATTTCCGGTGTTTGGTTGCCTTCGGGCAACGCGATCGCGTACGTCCCAGACCGCAGGTTTCCTGGAGAGTACTGGCCTTTCAAGCCAGAGATACGGGTTCGAGTCCCGTCGGGCGTACTGAAGTTCGTTGTTGAAGTTCTTGATTTTCGGATCTGTGTGTAATTGGGGGAGCCGTGCCGCCGGCCAATCGTGAAGTGGACGAGCGCTGGCAGGCCGCATGGCGCGAGCAGCGCGCGTTCGCGACGCCCGGCGAGGAGGACGCCGACCCGGATCGCCCGGCTCGCTACGTCTTCCCGTCGTGCCCGTTCACGTCGGGCAACGCACACCTCGGCCACGCGCGGATCTACTCCGTCGCCGATGCGTTCGCGCGCTACCGGCGCGCGCAGGGCGACCAGGTCCTCTTCACGACCGGCTTCGACGCGTTCGGGCTGCCGTCCGAGCTGGAGGCGATCCGCCGCGGCATCACGCCGGCGGAGTGGGTCGACCAGTGCTGCGAGAACTTCCGCCGCGACTTCTCGGCGCTCGGCGTCTCGTTCGACTGGGAGCGCTCCTTCGTCACGAGCGAGGAGCAGCACTACCAGTGGACGCAGTACCTCTTCCTGCTGCTCTACGAGCACGACCTGATCTTCCGCCAGACCCGCCACGTCCACTGGTGCGACTCCTGCCAGACCGTGCTGGCGCAGACGCAGGCCGAGGGCGACGTCTGCTGGCGCTGCGACAGCCCGACGCAGTTCCGCCCGCTCGAGCAGTGGTTCTTCCGCGCGACGCGCTACGCCGCCGAGAACGACCGCAACCTCGACACGCTGAGCGGCTGGGATCCGAACGCGCTCAACGCCCAGCGCTCGCTGCTGGGCCGCGTCGAGGGCGTCGAGCTGGATGCCGTCGCGCCGTCGGGCGCGCATCACGCCGTCTTCGCCGCCGAGCCGCAGGCGCTCGCCGCCGCCGCGTTCGTGGTCGTCTCGCCGAACCATCCCGAGCTCGGCGACTGGGTCGGCGAGCTGGGGGAGAGCGAGGCGCTGCGCGAGATGAGATCGACGGGCTGGCGCAGCGGCGATCGCGCCGGCACGGTCGAGGTGATCGACACCGGTCTGACGGCGCGGGTGGACGGGCTCGGCCGCGACCTGCCGGTGCTCGTCTCGCCGATCGTCGACGCGCGCCACGGCGCGACGGCGTCGCTCGGGATCCCGGCGTCCGACAGAACCGACGCGGTGATCGGCGAGAAGGCGGGGATCCCGCCGCCGCCGGGGGATCCCGAGGCGCCTGCACCCGAGGTCCCGACCAGTCCTGCGGTCCGCTACGCGATCAGCGACTTCTCGATCTCGCGCCAGCGCAGCTGGGGCGCGCCGATCCCGATCGTCTACTGCCCGGACTGCGGGATCGTGCCGGTGCCCAGAGACCAGCTGCCGGTCGTGCTGCCGAAGGACCTCGTGATCGACGGCAGCGGGCGCCCGCTGGCCGAGAGCGAGGCGTTCGTGAGCACCGCGTGCCCGCGCTGCGGCGGGCCGGCGAGACGCGAGACCGACACGCTCGACTGCCACGTCGACGCGTTCTGGACCTGGCTCTCGATCAGCGTTCCCTACGCGGACCGCCGCGAGCGCATGTTCGACCACCCGCAGACCGCCAGATGGCTGCCGGTCACGAACGTGATCCGCGGCACCGACGGCGCCGGCTTCGTGTTCGACCAGCGCTCGTTCACGAAGATGCTGCGCGACGTCGGCCTGCTCACCCACATCGAAGACGGCGAGCCGTTCACGAACCAGCGCATGATCGGGCTGGTGCGCTTCGACGGGAAGAAGATGAGCAAGCACCTGCGCAACACCGTCGAGCTGCAGCAGATGCTCGAGCAGGTCGGCGCCGACACGCTGCGCGTCGCGATGCTCTACGCGGCCGCGCCGAAGAACGACTTCCACTGGACCGACGAGCCGATCAGATACTGCGCGGAGCTCCTGCAGCAGCTGCGCGACTGGGCGGAGCCGCGGCTGCGCGGTTGGCAGGGTCTGGAGGCCGACGCGCGCGAGCAGATCGACGCGAGCGACAGACTGCGCCGCAAGCTCGCGACGTGGTGCGACGCCGCGCGCGCCAACGCGATGCGCGCGTTCGACGCGCTCGAGATGAAGCACGCGGTGGACCAGGCGATCGGGCTGTTCGGCAGGCTGCGCGAGTTCGAGCGGCGGGCGCTGGCGCTGCGCGGGGACGACGGCGCGCTCGATCCGGCCGACGAGGTCGCGCTGCTGATCGCCGCGCGCCAGCTCGTGCAGCTGCTGGCGCCGATGGCGCCGCACCTCGCGGAGGAGCTGTGGGCGCTGTGCGGCGAGGAGCGGCTGCTCGCCACGCTGCCATGGCCCGAGCCGGTGCCGCGCAGCGCGGCGCCCGGTCGTGGGAGCGCCGGCGCGACCACGACCGGCGGCGTGGCGCCTGCGCGCTGACATCCCGACGCCGCTCGGCTCGATAGACTCGCGCGGTTCTTATGGGGCCCTATGGCTCGGCAGCCGCCGATCCGAGGGCCCCGAAGCATGCCGGAGCGCCCTGAAGCGCGCCGGGATGTTCAACGGAAACCCCCGGAGGATCAGTCTTGTCCAGCTTCCTGATCGACCACGGCGTCGTCGTCGCGCTCGTCTGCGCGGGCTGCGCGCTGGTCTACGGCGCGCTGACGGTCCGCTCGCTGCTGGCGCTCTCGCCCGGCAACGAGAAGATGGTCTCGATCTCGCAGGCGGTGCAGGAGGGCGCTCGCGCGTACCTCAACCGCCAGTACTCGACGATCGCGGTCGTCGGCGTCGTCCTGTTCGTCGCGCTCATCTTCATCCAGGACATCTACGTCGCGATCGGCTTCGCGATCGGCGGGCTGTCCTCCGCGGCGGCGGGCTACATCGGCATGAACGTGTCGGTCCGCTCCAACTCCCGCGTCGCCGAGGCGGCGCGCGACGGCGTGCCGAAGGCGCTCAGCGTCGCCTTCCGCGGCGGTGCCGTGACGGGCATGCTCGTCGTCGGGCTCGCGCTCGCCGGCGTCTCGGCGTACTACGGGATCCTCACGTCGTGGGTCGGCCAGACGCCGAAGGAGGCGGTCGACGCGCTGATCGGCCTCGGCTTCGGCGGTTCGCTGATCTCCGTCTTCGCGCGACTCGGCGGCGGCATCTTCACGAAGGGCGCCGACGTCGGCGCCGACCTCGTCGGCAAGATCGAGGCCGGCATCCCCGAGGACGACCCGCGCAACCCGGCCGTGATCGCCGACAACGTCGGCGACAACGTCGGCGACTGCGCCGGCATGGCGGCCGACCTGTTCGAGACGTACGCGGTGACGGCCGTCGCCGTGATGCTGCTCGGCGTCCTCAAGTTCAGCTTCGCGGACGCGACGCACGTCGCGCTCTACCCGCTGGTGCTCGGCGCCGTCTCGATCATCGCCTCGATCATCGGCACGTTCTTCGTGCGCTCGGCCAGAGGCAACGTCGAGTGGGCGCTCTACAAGGGCCTGATCGTCTCCGGCGTGCTCGCCGCGGCGGCCTTCTACCCGGTCACGCACTGGCTGATGGACGGCGTGCGCTTCAAGGGCACGCTCGCTCCGGGCGCGACGCCCGGCGTCGGCGACTTCTACCTCTGTGCGCTGATCGGGCTCGGCGTCACCGCCCTGCTGTTCGTGATCACCGACTACTACACCTCGACGCGCTTCGGCCCGGTCAAGAAGACCGCGAAGGCGTCGGAGACGGGCCACGCGACGAACATCATCCAGGGGCTCGCGCAGGGCTTCCAGGCGACGGCCGCGCCGGCGCTCGTGCTCGCGCTCGGCATCCTGTGGGCGAACGACCTCGCCGGCATCTACGGCATCGGCATCGCCGTGATGGCGCAGCTGTCGCTGACCGGCCTGATCGTCGCGCTCGACGCCTTCGGCCCGATCACCGACAACGCCGGCGGCATCGCCGAGATGGCGGAGCTGCCCGAGGAGGTCCGCGCCGTGACCGACCCGCTCGACGCGGTCGGCAACACGACGAAGGCCGTCACCAAGGGCTACGCGATCGGCTCGGCCGCGCTCGCCGCGCTCGTGCTGTTCACGGCCTTCGAGGACGAGGTCAACCGCAAGCTGCTGGCCAACGGCGACGACCCGGTGATCTTCATCCTCGGCAAGCCGGCCGTGCTGATCGGCCTGCTGATCGGCGGAATGATGGTCTACCTGTTCGCCGCGCTCTCGATGGAGGCCGTGGGCCGCGCCGGCGGCGCCGTCGTCGAGGAGGTGCGCCGCCAGTTCCGCGAGCACCCCGGGATCATGGACGGCAGCGAGCAGCCCGAGTACGGCCAGTGCGTCGACATCGTCACGAGATCGGCGCAGCGCGAGATGATCATCCCGTCGCTGATCCCGATCGTGCTGACGCTGGTCGTCGGACTGATCTCGATCGAGGCGCTCGGCGGCCTGCTGATCGGCGTGATCGTCGTCGGCCTCTTCATGGCCGTCTCGATGACCGCCGGCGGCGGCGCGTGGGACAACGCGAAGAAGCTGATCGAGGACGGCGCGTTCGGCGGCAAGGGCTCCGTCGCGCACGCCGCGTCGATCACAGGCGACACCGTCGGCGACCCCTACAAGGACACGGCCGGCCCGGCGATCAACCCGATGATCAAGGTCGCGAACATCGTCGCGCTCCTGATCATCCCGCTCATCACGTGAGCGTCAGCCACATCTGAGCCGGTTCACACGGGCGGTCCCTCGGGGCCGCCCGTCGTGTCTCAACCGCCGGCTGCGCGAAGATGGGCGCATGCGCGCGCGCACGTGGGTGGTGACCGTCGCGGCCGGCCTGGTGCTGGCGGACGCGTCGATCGTGACGCTGGCGCTGCCGGAGCTGCTGAGAGCGCTCGACACGACGGTCGAGGGCGTCGCGGCGGTGATCGCCGTCTACACCGGGGTGCTGGCGCTCGCGCTGGTGCCCGCCGAGCGGGCGATGCGGCGCATCGGGGCCGCCCGCGCCGGCGCGATCGGGTTCGCACTGTTCGCGCTCGCCTCGGCGGCGTGCGCGGGGGCGGACACGCTGTCGGCGCTGCTGGCGGCGCGCGCCATCCAGGCGTTCGCCGGTGCCTTTGGGCTCGTGGCTGCCTTCGAGCTGATCCAGGGCGGCACCGAGGGCGGCCGTCGCCACTGGCTCGGCGCCGCCGTGCTCGCCGCCGCGGCCGGCCCCGCGCTGGGCGGGGCGCTCACGCAGGCGTTCGACTGGCGGGCGATCTTCGTCGCGCAGATCCCGTTCGCCGCGGCCGGCGCGCTCGCCGCGCTGCGCGACGCGCCCGAGCCGGTGACCACGCCCGTGGTCGAGGAGGCGGGCGAGCCGCGCGCGGCTCGGATCGCCGATGCGATCGCGCTGGCGCTCGTCTCCGCCGCGCTCACCGCCGTCCTCTTCGGCCTCGTGCTGCTGCTGATCGCCGGCTGGGCGATCGAGCCGCTGGCGGCCGCCGCGACCGTGACGGTGCTGCCGCTCGCCGCGCTGGCGGGCGCGCGGGTCGCTCCGGCGAGCCCGCCGCGCAGCCGCGCGCTCGGCGGCTCGCTGCTCGTCGGCGGGGGCGTGCTCGCGCTCGCATGGCTGCCGAGCGCGTCGGTCGCGTGGACGTTCGCGCCGCAGCTGCTCGCGGGCGTGGGGATGGGAATGGCGCTGCCGGCGTTCGCCGGCGAGCTGCTGCCCGAGCGCACCACGCGCGAGGCGGCGCGGCTGCTGACGGTGCGCCACGTCGGCATCGCGCTCGTGCTGATCGCGCTCGCTCCGCTGATCTCCGGTCGCCTCGACGTCGTCACCGAGCGCGCGCAGGAGGAGGGCGTCGCGCTCGTGCTCGACGCGCGCCTGCCGCCCCAGGACAAGCTCACGCTCGCGCCCGCGCTGCTCGGCGGCGTCGAAGCCGAGCGCCCGCGCGCCGGCCTCCGGCAGGCGCTCGCCGACCACGGCGGCGGCTACGAGGGCGCGCAGCGCACGGAGTACGACGCGCTCGCCAAGCGGGCCGACGACGTGCTCGTCAGCGCCGTCGGCGATGCCTTCCGCATCGCCTTCGTGATCGCCGGCGGGCTCGCGCTGCTGGGGGCCGCGGCACTGCTCGTCGGCACGCGCCAGGGGCTGCGGGCTCGTGCACCGGCGGTCGCGGCGGTCGCAGCGCTCGTGGCTGGGCTCCCGCTCGCCTACGCAGCGATCCATGCCGCCGACGCGCCCCAACAGGTCGCGATCGCGGATCCCTGCCAGGACCGTGACCTGCCGGGCACCGGCGGCATCTCCGGCTTCCTGCAGGACCGCGCCCTGGAGGCGCTCGACACGGCGGCCTGCCGCTACGGCAGCAGCCGCGAGGAGCTCGTGCTCGCGCTCGCCGACGACGCGGCGGCGAAGCGCTTCGAGCAGCGCCACGGGGTCGATCCGCGCTCCGTCGGCAGCCTGCTGCAGGGGCTGATCGACCCGTAGCCCCGCCGCCGCCCAGCCGGTAGGTTGAGACGGTGAGATCGGGGGATCGCACGCGGCCGGTGCGGGCCGGCGTGCGCAGCTCCGCGCGGCCGCGCCGTCCCGCGACCGCGTCGGAGATTGCGTGGCTGGCGCTCGTGCCGTGCGCCGTCGTGACCGTCACGGCGATGCTGCTGCTCGGACCGTCGCTCGGCGCGCTGCTGCCGAGCGGTCAGGCGACCCCGTGGCCGAGCGCGCGGAGATACTTCCTACCGGAGCCGACGGAGCTCGGACGCTATCTCGTCGCGCTCGCGGGGCCGCTGCTGCTGGTCGCCGCCGTCGCCCTCGGCCTGCGCCGGAGGCTCGAAGTCGGCCCGTCGGTCGCGCGCTGGGTCACGGGCGTGCAGGCGCTCGCGGTCGCGTTCGGGATCGGCTGCATCGTCAGCCAGTACGCGACGCGCTTCGAATCGCTCTACACGCAGATGGCCGCCACCTCCTCGCGGACCGTCTACTTCACGGTCGCGACGCTGGTCGCCGCCGCCGCGATCGCGGCGGCGGTCGCGGCCGCGGCCCGCTCCCCGCAGGTGCGTGCGCGCGCGGGCTTGCTGCTGCGCGAAACGCCGCGACGGCATGCGGCCGCATGGGTCGTCGTCGTGGTCGCGGTCGCGATCTCCGTGCTGCCGGCGGTGAGCTTCGAACACACGATCCTGCGCGCGGCCTACAACAACCGCCTCCACCTGATGTTCACGATCGACGAAACGTACGCCGTGCTCGACGGCCGCTCGCCGCTCGCGGACTTCGCCGCCCAGTACGGGTCGCTGTGGCCCTACGGCCTCGCCGCCGCGATGCGCGCGGTCGGGGACTCGGTCGGCTCCTACACGGTGCTCACGTCGCTGCTGACGGCGGCGGCGCTGGCGACGCTGTTCGCGGTGCTGCGCCGCCTCCTGTCGAGCGCGTTGGGGGCGCTCGCGCTGTTCCTGCCGCTGCTGACGACGAGCCTCTACAAGATGAGCGGCGACTCGGCGGACCGCTACTCGCTCGTGACGCTGCAGGGCATCTATCCGCTGCGGCTGGCCGGCCCGCTGCTCCTGCTGCTGCTGACCGCCCGCCACCTCGACGGCGCATGGCCCCGGCGCCGCTGGCTGCTGTTCGCCGCGGGCGGGCTCGTCGCGCTGAACAACGGCGACTTCGGCATCCCCGCGCTCGGCGCCACGCTCGCCGCGGTGCTGTGGTCGGCTCGGCCGGCGCCTCGCGAGGCCGCTCGCATCGCGCTCGAGCTGGTCGCGGGGCTGCTCGCCGCCTACGCGGCGGTGGCGGCGCTGACGCTCGTCCACGCCGGCCGGCTGCCCGACGTCGGGCTGCTGTTCCGCTACGCCCGCGTGTTCGCGGGGGCGGGCTTCGGCCTGCTGCCGGTCAAGCCGCTGATCGGCGTCAGCACGTTGATCTACCTGACGTACGTCGCGGCGATCGGGACCGCGACCGTGCGCGCGGCCACGTGCTCCACCGGCCGCCTGATGACCGGCCTGCTCGCCTGGAGCGGCGTCTTCGGCCTCGGGATCGGCGCGTACTACATGGGTCGTTCGCATCCCGAGGTGCTGACGAACATGTTCCCCGCCTGGGCGCTCAGCCTCACGCTGCTGTTCGTCCTCGCCGTCAGACGGGTCGCGGCGCGGGCTCCGCGGCTGCCGACGCTCCCCGAGCTGGCGTGCCTGTTCGGCTTCGGGCTGCTGGTGTGCTCGCTCCCGCAGCTGCCGGCGCCGTGGCTGCAGGTGCAGCGGCTCGAGCGCACGACCGCCCGCACCTTCGACGAGCCGGCGGCGGAGCGCTTCGTCGCCGCCCACACGCGCGACGGCGAGCGCGTCGTGGTGCTGGCGCAGCTCGGCCACCGGCTCGCGGCGAGAGTCGGCGTGGAGGACGTGACGCCCTACACGGGCGAGGAATCGATGCCGACGCGCGAGCAGCTCGACGAGACGCTCGCGCTGCTGCGCCGCGAAGGCGGCACCAAGCTGTTCCTCCCGCTGGGCGAGCCATGGGGCATCCACGGAGCTGCCGAGCGGCGCGGCTTCCACGTCGTGACCTACGAACGGCCGGCCGGCCTGGCGCTGCTCACGCGCGGCGGCTGAGCGCCCGGGCCCGCGGCCGGGGGACCATCTAGCATCCGGCTCCGAACGCCCTGATGGCCCAACGTCGCCTCCACGGCCTCGAGCGCGTGCTCGGGGTCAACGCCCTCTTCTCGACCGCCTACGGCAACGTCGGCTCGTCGATCTACTACGCGCTGGGGCTCGTCGCCTCGTTCGCGCTCGGCCTGACGCCGGTCGTGTTCGTGATCGCCGGGGTGATCTTCTACCTCACGGCCGCGACGTACTCCGAGGCGACGGCGATGTTCCCCGAGGCGGGCGGCTCCTCGAGCTTCGCGCGCCACGCCTTCAACGAGTTCTGGTCCTTCTTCGCCGCCTGGGGCCAGATGCTCAACTACGTCATCACGATCTCGATCTCGGCGTTCTTCGTGCCGCACTACATCGGGTCGCTGTTCTGGGATCCGCTGCGCCACGCCCCGGGCGACGTGATCGGCGGGATCGTCGTCGTCGTCGTGCTGGCCGTGATCAACGTGTTCGGCGTCAAGGAGGCGGCGCGCCTGAACATCCTGCTCGCGGTCACCGACTTCGCGACGCAGCTGCTGCTCGTCGTGCTCGGGCTCGTGCTCGTCTTCTCGCCGGAGACGCTGATCGACAACGTCCACCTCGGGCTCGCGCCGAGCTGGAAGGACTTCGCGGTGGCGATCCCGGTCGCGATGATCGCCTACACCGGCATCGAGACGATCTCGAACATGGCCGAGGAGGCCAGAGACGAGGCGACGACGATCCCGCGCGCGATCAACCGCGTCGTGATCGCGGTCTTCGCGATCTACGCGCTGCTGCCGGCCGTCGCGCTGAGCGCGCTGCCCGTCACCAGGAACGCCGACGGCACCTACCAGACGCTGCTCGGCCTCCCCGAGAACCAGGGCGGCTTCGCCGGCGACCCGGTGCTGGGGATCGTCAAGAACCTCGACCTCGGCCCGCTGCAGGGGGTCGGCGAGCTGTACGTCGGCCTGCTGGCGGCGACGATCCTGTTCATCGCCACGAACGCCGGCATCATCGGCGTCTCGCGGCTCGTCTACTCGATGGGGATCCACCGCCAGGTGCCCGACCGGCTGCGCCAGCTGCACCCGAAGTTCCGCACGCCGTGGCTGGGGATCCTGATCTTCTCCGCGATCGCATGCGTGGCGATGATCCCCGGCAAGGCCGACTTCCTCGGCAACATGTACGCGTTCGGCGCGATGCTGTCGTTCACGATCGCCCACCTGGCGGTGATCCGGCTGCGCGTGAAGCTGCCCGACCAGGAGCGGCCCTACAGCGGCCCGGGGACGCTGCGAATCGCCGGCCACAAGCTGCCGCTGTTCGCAGTCGTCGGCGGCCTCGGGACGGCGCTCGCGTGGGTCACGGTGACGGCGCTGCACTTCGACGTGGCCCTCGCGGGCATGGGCTGGCTGGTGTTCGGGATCGTGCTCTTCATCGTCTATCGCCACCGCCAGGGGCTCGACCTGACGACGACGACGCGCGTCGCCGTGCCGAAGCCGGTCGTGGACCACGAGGCGGAGTACGAGTCGGTGCTGGTCGCGTTCGAGGAGAGCGAGTTCGAGCCCGACCTGCTGGCGACGGCGATCCGCATGGCGGCGCGGCGCAGCCGCGGGATCCACGTGCTGGTGACGATCATCGTGCCGGCGACGAGCCCGATCCACGCGACGCTGCCGGAGCAGGAGCTGGCGGCGCAGGAGGTGATCGAGCAGGCGAAGGTGCAGGGCGGACGGCGCGTGACGGGTCACTGGCTGAAGGTGCGCTCCGGACAGGCGGGCCGCGCGATCGTCGACGAGGCGCGCGAGATCGGCGCGCGAGCGATCGTGATGCCGCTGCCCGAGCGGACCGGCGGCGGCTCGATCTTCGGCCGCACGCTCGAGACGGTGCTCGCCGAGCGCCCCTGCCGCGTCATCATCGAGTCGGCGCGCGGCCGTCGCGCCGCCCCGGTCGAGCCGGCCGCCGTCGCCTGACCCTCTGCGTCCGCCATGCCCGATCCGCGCCAGCTCCACCGCTCCACGACCCGCCTGCTGTCGCTCGCGATGATCGCGATCGGCATCGCGCTGCTGGTCCGCACGGTCGCGCTCGGCGGCGGCGGACTCGCGATCGGGATCGTGCTCGGCGTGCTGTTCGTCGCGGCCGGCGGGGCGCGGCTGTACCTGCAGACGCGGCAGGGGCGCGACTCGTGAACCCGCGCACGCTCAGCGCCCGCGCGCTGTTCGGCCTCGTCTACACGATGTCGATCAGCTCCGTGTACTTCGCGCTCGGCGTCGTCGCGCAGCGGGCGCTCGGGCTCACGCCGGTCGTCTTCCTCGTCGCGGGCGTGTTCTTCTCGCTCGCCTCGATGACCTACGTCGAGGGTGCGGCGCTGCACCGCGAGCGCGGCGGCTCCTCGGTCTTCGCGCGCTACGCCTTCAACGAGCTGGTGAGCTTCATCGCCGGCTGGGCGATCCTGCTCGACTACTGCATCCTGCTCGCCGTCACGGCCTTCACCGCGACGAACTACCTGGCCGAGTTCGCCGATCCCGTCGGGCACGGGGCCTTGGAGATCGTCGTCGCAGTCGGCGTGATCGCGGTCGTCGCGCTGATCAACGTGCGCGGCGTGAGCGTGCGCCAGCTGCGCCGCGGGCTGCTCGTCGCGCTCGCCGACATCGCGGTCCAGCTGCTGCTGATCGTGCTCGGCTTCGCGCTGCTGCTGCACCCCGGCGCGATCGTCGACACGATCCACCTCGGCAGCTCGCCGACGTGGCACGACACGATCTACGCGCTGACGATCGCGACGATCGCCTTCACCGGCCTGGAGGCGGCCTCGAGCCTCGCGGGCGAGACGGAGACGACGCGC
Source organism: uncultured Actinomycetes bacterium (assembly GCA_963812435.1). Classification (GTDB taxonomy): domain Bacteria; phylum Actinomycetota; class Thermoleophilia; order Solirubrobacterales; family Solirubrobacteraceae; genus Conexibacter. The sequence goes on along the minus strand of CAWEUZ010000004.1, from coordinate 32,731 downwards.
AGCGGCCTGCGGCGGCTCGTGGGCCCTGGAGTCGGCACGATCCTGCTCGTCTACGTCGGGATCGCGATCGTCGGCGTGAGCGCGCTGCCGATCGGCGGCGGGCCGGACGCGTTCCAGACGCGCGACGTCGAGGCGCCGCTGCTGTCGGTCGCCGACGCGTTCGACCCGAGCTGGCTCGCCGCCGTGCTGCGCGTCGCCGTCGCGGTGACGGCGGTGATCGGGCTGCTGGCGGCGGCGAACTCCGCGATGCTCGGCATCTCGCGGCTCGCCTACGGGCTCGCGACGAACCGCCAGATCCCCAGCGCGCTCGGCCGCCTGCACCCGACGCGCGGCACGCCGTTCGTGCTGATCGGGCTCGCCGCGCTCGTCGCGGCGGCGCTGACGATCCCCGCCGACATCGACTTCCTCGTCGGCATCTACGCGTTCGGCGCGCTGCTCGCGTTCACGATCGCGCACCTGTCGATCATCCGGTTGCGCTACCGCGAGCCCGAGCGCGACCGGCCCTACCGCGTGCCGCTGTCGATCCGCGTGCGCGGCGGGTCGCTGCCGCTGCCGGCCGTGGTCGGCGCCCTGCTGTCGGGCGCCGGCTGGGTGACGGTGCTCGTGCTGCACGCCGGCGCGCGCTACGTCGGCAGCGCCTGGCTGCTCGGCGGGATCGTGCTCTACGTCGCCTACCGCCGCAGCGACGGCAACCCGCTGCTGACGCGCGTCACGATCCCCGAGCGCGCGCTGCGCCGCGAGCAGACGCGCGCCGACTTCGGCTCGCTGCTGGTGCCGATCTTCGGCAAGCCGCTCGACGACGACATCGTCCAGACCGCCGGCCGGCTCGCCGGCGAGGTGCGCGACGACCTCGACGAGGAGGGCGCGACGATCGAGGCGATCTGGGTCTTCGAGGTGCCGCTGTCGCTGCCGATCGACGCGCGCCTGCCCGAGCCGCAGATCAAGCGCGCGCAGGAGGCTCTGCGGCGCGCCAAGGCCGTCGGCGAGGAGTACGAGGGCGTGCACGTGCAGACGGCGATGGTGCGGGCGCGCCGCGCCGGCGAGGCGATCGTGCGCGAGGCCAAGCGGCGCGGGGTGGAGGCGATCGTGCTGGCGGCCGAGGAGCCCTCGCGCGTGCGCGGCGGAGCGCTGTTCGGCGGCAGCAGCGGCCCGCTCGACAACTTCGTCGGCGACGTCACGAAGTACGTCCTGCGCAAGGCCGACTGCCGCGTGATCCTGACCGCGCCGGCCGCCGAGCCGCGCGCGGCGGCGGTCCCCGGCGAGACGGGGGCCGATGGGGAGCGGTCGCCGCAGGCCCCGCGGTAACCTCCCGGACATGTTCATCCTGGTCGTAGGCGCCGGTCGCGTCGGCTCCGCCGTCGCCAAGCGCGCGCTCAACGCGGGGCACGAGGTGTCGGTGCTCGACGAGGACCCGCTCTCGCACGAGCAGCTCGACAAGGACCTCGCGGAGACGTGGGAGGACGCCGGCGGCCGCTACACCGTCGGCACGGCGCTCGAGGTCGACGCGCTGATCGAGGCCGGGATCGAGCAGGCCGACGTCTTCATCGCCTCGACCAACGGCGACAACACGAACCTCGTGATCGCGCAGATCGCGCAGCGGCGCTTCAACGTGCCGCGCGTCGTCGTGCGCGTGCTCGATCCGGGCCGCGCGGCCTGGTACGCCGAGCAGGGGCTGCACACGATCTGTCCGACGCAGCACGCGATCGATCTCGTCGAGAGAGCCGCTCTCGACCCTGCCGCATGAGAGGGCCCTGCACGTGTACGTGATCATCGTCGGCGCCGGCAAGGTCGGCTGGAACCTCGCGCGCGAGCTGCTCGCGAAGGACCACGAGGTGACGCTGATCGAGTCCGAGCGGCGCAAATACCTGATCGTCGAGCAGGAGCTGGAGCACGCCGTCCAGTACGGCGACGCGACCGAGCTGTGGGTGCTCGAGCGCGCCGGGATCCAGCGCGCCGACCTCGTGATCGCCGTCACCGGCGACGACGAGGACAACATGCTGATCTGCCAGGTGGCAAAAGAGAAATATCTGTGCCAGCGGATCGTCGCGCGCGTCAACAACCCGCGCAACCTCCAGCACTTCAAGCTGTTGGGGATCCGCCCGGCGGTCTCCGCGACCGACCTGATCCTGCGCCTGATCGAGCACGAGGTGCCGCAGTACGGGCTCGTGCAGCTGCTGGCGCTGGAGGGCGAGCGGCTGGAGATCATCGAGCTCGAGGTCGTCGCGGGCGCACCGGCCGCCGGAAAGCGCGTCGAGGAGGTCGAGCTGCCCGAGGGCAGCCTCATCATCTCGGTGCTGCGCGGGGGGAGCGGGTTCGTGCCGAAGTCGGACACGACGATCGAGGCCGGCGACGAGGTGCTGCTGATCCTCGATCCGGGCCTCGAGTCCGCGATCACGCCGCAGTTCACGCGTAACGGCGCAGGCGCCGGGTAGACCGTTCCTCGATGGCGGACCGTCATGTCGCGCACCTGCTGATCGGCGGCGGCCTCGCGAGCGCCAACTGCGCGCGCTGGCTGCGCGAGTCGGGCGCCGAGGGCGAGATCCTGCTGGTCGGGCGCGAGCCCGAGCCGCCCTACAACCGCCCGCCGTGCTCGAAGGGCTACCTGCAGGGCCACGAGTCGCGCGACGACACCTACTTCCGCCCGAGCGACTGGTGGGAGGAGCAGCGGATCGACCTGCGCACGCGCACGAGCGCGATGAAGCTGGACACGGCGGCGAGAGAGGCGACGCTCTCCTCGAAGGAGGTCGTCGGATATGACAGTGCGCTGCTCGCGACGGGCGCGAACGTGCGGCGGCTGAACGTCGAGGGCGCCGAGCTGGAGGGCATCCACTACCTGCGCGCGCTCGGCAACGCGGACACGATCCGCGCCGATGCGGATGGCAGGCGAGTCGTGCTGATCGGCGGCTCCTACATCGGCTGCGAGGTCGCGGCGTCCCTGGTGACGGCCGACCACGCGAGCTGCGAGATCGTGATGCAGGAGGCGGTGACGCTGGAGCGCGGCTTCGGCGCGCAGGCCGGGCGCTACTTCCAGGCGCAGCTCGAGGAGCATGGGATCGTCGTCCACGGCGAGGACGCGCTCGAGCGCTTCGAGGGCGCGGACGGCCGCGTGACGCACGTCGTGACGAAGGGCGGAAAGCGGCTCGAGGCCGAGTGCGTCGTGATCGGCGCGGGCGTGGCGCCCGACACGATGCTCGCGAGAGCGGCCGGCCTGACGCTGGACGAGGAGCGCGGCGGCGTGCTGTGCGACGCGCAGCTGCGCACGAGCGCGCCGGGCCTGTGGGCGGCCGGCGACGTCGCCTCCTACGACAGCCGCCCCAACGGCCGGCGGATCCGCGTCGAGCACTGGGACGTCGCCTTCAACCACGGCAAGACGGCCGCCTTGAACATGCTCGGCCAGGAGGTCGAGCACGACGTCGTGCCGTACTTCTTCTCCGACCTCGCCGACTGGGCCTCGCTCGAGTACGTCGGGCCGGCCGCGTCGTGGGACCGCGAGATCGTGCGCGGCTCGCTCGACGAGGGCAAGTTCAGCGTCTGGTACCTCGCCGACGGCGTCCTCGAGGGCGCCCTGTCGGTCGGTCGCTCGGACGACCTCGAGCACGCGCGCCGGCTGATCGCCCGCCGCCAGCCGCTCGGCGACGCCGCCGACGCGCTCGGCGACCTCGGCAGCGACCTCTCCTCGCTCTGATGAGCGCCGAGCAGGCGCGCGAGGCGATCGCGGAGATCGCCGTCACGCTGCGGGCGTTCGTGCGCGCCGCGGGCGCGCTCGAGGCGACGCTCCTGCTCGACCAGGGCGCCGACGTGCCGCCGCTCGCCGTCGAGTGCCCGGCCGCCGGGCCGGTGCTGCTCGCCGAGGGGGAGGAGGTCGTGCAGCTCGACGCCGACCGGCTCGTCGCCGCGCCGCTGCCGCTTCCGCAGGTGCGCGCGCTGCCGCCGTTCGAGGTCGACGTCGTGCGCGCCGAGATCACCTCGCCGCTCGGCGGCGTCGAGCACCACGCGCGCGCCGTGCGGGAGCTGGTGGAGGCGTTCCCCGGCCGCAGCGTGCTGTCGGTCGCGTTCGCGACGAACGACGCGGACGCGCCCTTGCAGATCGCGGCGCGCAGTGGCGACCCGCTCGTGCTGGCGATCGGCGAAAACCAGTTCGCAATGGGGCCGGACTGGCCCTAGACCTCAGGGCCCGAGGCTGATCGCGCCGTCGGGGCGAAGCGTCCAGTGGGGGTTGTGTGCGACCTCCCACGGGTGGCCATCCGGATCGACGAACATCCCCGAGTAGCCGCCCCAGAAGGTCGCGGCGCCGTGGCGCGGGATCCGCGCGCCGGCGGCCTCGGCCTCGGCGATGACGGCGTCGACCGCCTCGGGCGAGGCGGCGTTGTAGGCGAGCGTGATCCCGCCCCAGCCGCCGTGGTCCTGCTCGATCCCGCTGTCGGCGGCCAGCCGCGCGCGGTCCCAGAGGGCGACGACCATCCCGCCGGCCTGGAAGAAGACGACGTCGTCCTCGGGCGCGGCGCCGCTCGTCCAGCCGAGCGCCTCGTAGAAGGCGCGGGCGCGGGCGAGATCCTTGACGCCGAGCGTCACGAGCGAGAGCCGCTGGTCCATTGCAGGCATCCTGCCACGACTCGCGGCGAAATCGAGGTTTTGCGCGCCGGTCACCGCGAGCGGTGACCTCACGCGACGCCGCAACCGACGAAGGCTCTATCCTGATCGGCGAAATCCTTGCGGGATCGTCTAACGGCAAGACACTCGGTTCTGGTCCGAGGAATTGGGGTTCGAATCCCTGTCCCGCAGTCGCCGGTCGCCCCTGTGTCGCGCACTTGACACGCTGCGTGTCACGCGCAGAGCAGACGCGCCGGCAGCGCTGAACGAAGCTGGAACGCATCGAGACGAGCACACGGCTCGCCCCCTAGAACCGGAGGGTTCTCATGCGTTCCACCGTCACCATCCGCCGTCCGCCCGCCGCCCTCGTCGTCGCTCTCGTCGCCTTGTTCGCGGCGCTCGGCGGGACCGGCTATGCAGCCGCGACGCTCAGTGGCAGAGACATCCAGAAGCGCACGATCCCCGCCAACCGCGTCGTCCCGAACGCGCTCGGAGGCGGGCAGGTCAACGAGTCGAAGCTCGGGCCGGTCCCGGTCGCGCAGCAGGCGCTGACGGCGCAGACGGCGCAGAACGCACAGCAGCTGCAGGGCCGCGACGCGACGAGATTCCTCGCCAACAGCACGCGCGTCGAGACCAACCAGGTGAACGTCGCCAACAACGCCGCGGTCACGGTGACGGCCTCGTGCCGGCCAGATGAGAAGGGCATCGGCGGCGGCGCCGCCTGGATGATCGTCAACAGCGACAACGCGACGACCTTCGACGCGCAGCTGAACGCCTCGTTCCCGCTGCCGGCGGCCGGCGGCTCGGCCGAGATCACCGGCTGGCGCGCGGTCGGCGTCAACAGAGCCGGCTCCGCCCGCGGCCTTCGCGCCTACGCGATCTGCGTCCCGAAGGCCGCGTAGCCGTCGCCCGCTCAGTCGGCGACCCACACGGTCACCGGCTCGCGGCGGCCCCGCAGGTCGACGGCTCCATGGCGCCGCAGCCCCTCGGCTGCGGCGCCGAGCTGCGTGTAGGTGCCGTCGGCGACGAACAGCCGGCCGTCCGCCTCCCGGCCCAGCGCCTGCAGCCGTGCCGCGACGTTCGTCGCGTCCCCGACCGCGGCGTACTCGAGTCGCCGCTCGGAGCCCACGAGGCCCGACATCACCTGGCCGGTGTTGAGGCCGATCCCCGCGTCGAGCGGCGCGTCGGCGAGCCGCTCCTCCAGCAGCCGGGCGTTGAAGCGGGGGAGGGCCTCGTCGAGGATCTCGCGCGCGGCCGCGAGCGCGCGGACCGCGTGGTCGGACTGAGGGAGCGGCGCGCCGAAGACGGCCAGCACGCCGTCGCCCTGGTAGGAGACGACCGTTCCGCCGTGGGCGAAGACCGCCCCCGACACGGCTTCCAGATAGCGATTCAGGACCGCGATCACCTGCTCGGCCTCGAGCCGCTCGGCGAGCGTGGTGAAGCCGCGCAGATCGCAGAAGAGGACCGTCGCCTCCAGCCGGCGGCTCTCCAGCCGCGGCGCGGCGTCGTCGTCCGGCAGCAGCTCGGCCGCGACGTCGCGCGGCACGAAGCGCTCGAACGTCGTGCGCAGGCGGCGCCGCGCGCGCACCTCGATCACGTACGTCAGCGCGACCGCGCCGACGGTGCCGAGCGCGAGCGCCAGCAGCGGCGCGGCGACCGGGACGATCGCGCCCGCGTCGAACGCCAGCTGCGCGCCGCCGAGCAATGCGGCGGCGCCGACGACGCCCGCGCCGAGCGCCTGCGCGAGTGCGCGGCTCGGCGAGCCGGCGAGCGTCGCGAGCGGGGCGAACAGGCCGGCCGCGAGCACCAGCAGGATCCCGAGGACGACGGGCGCGTCGCGCAGCGGGTAGTCGTCGAGGACGGTCTGGATCGCGTTGGCGTTGATCTCCGCGCCCGGCATCAGGCCGCCGCCGGCCGCCGTGTCGTAGCTGTCCTTGAGCGTCAGGGCGGTCGCGCCGACGACGACGACCCGACCGCGCACCGCACCCTGGTCGAAGTTGCCGTCGAGCACGTCGAGGAAGGGAAGCTCGCGGATCGTCCCGGGCGGGCCGGAGAAGTCGATCGGGTGCTCGCCCGCGCTCGCGTCCCCGTGCGCCGCCAGGACCGCGAAGGCCGGGAGACCTTGCACGCGGGCCTCCATGCGCCGCCACACGTCGTCCTCGTCGATCGGCAGCAGGACCGTGCCGACCCGACCGCCGTGGGCGAGCAGCCAACGTGCTCTGAGCACGCCGGGCGTGTGGTCGCGTCCGTACACCTCCGCGGTTGCGAGCACCACCCGCGGGTCGGCGGCCGCTGCCAGCAGCTCGGCGTCATCGGCCGCGTGTGACGAGGCACCGGTGAACTGCACGTCGTAGGCGACGTCTCTCGCCCCGGCCGCGAGCAGCGCGCGGATGACGCGCGCGTGCTGCCGGCGGCGGAAGGGGAATCCCAGCGTCGCGGCCGTGTCCTCGTCGATCCCGACGACGACGACGTCCGGAGCGGAATGGGTGCCGCGCACCTGGTAGCGCTCGTCGACGAGATCGCGCTCGCTGCCGGCGAGCACGCCGGTCGCCGCGAGGAGCCCGGCCAGCGCCGCGGCGAGCAGCCCCACGGCGAGTGCACGCGCGAGGCGGGCTGGGGGGCGCCGCGGCATGCGCGGGAGTGTCGCGCATTCGACACAGATCGCGTCACGTCTGCGACAGTGCCGGGGCGCGCGCCGCGCGAGAGTCTCCTCGATGCCCGAACGCACCGGCAACCGCTCCCTCGTCCTCCGCCTGCTTGCGACGCTCGCGCTCTGTGCACTCGTCGGCGTCGGCGCGACCGGCGTCGTGCACGGCGCGCCGGGGGAGGCGATCGCGACGGTCGCCGGCAGCGGCACCGGCGGCTTCGGCGGCGACGGCGGCCCGGCGACGAGCGCCCTGCTGACGAGCCCGTCGGACGTGGCCGCGCTGAACGGCGGCGCCTACCTGATCGCCGACACGTCGAACCAGCGCGTTCGCCGCGTGGACGCGGCCGGCGTCATCACGACCGTCGCAGGTGCGGGCCCGGTCGTCGGCGCAGCCGGCGGGTTCGGCGGCGACGGCCTCGCCGCGACGGATCCCGCGGTGCGCCTCAACCAGCCGCGCGGCGTGTCCCCGCTCCCGACAGGCGGCGGCTTCCTGATCGCGGACACGGGCAACAACCGCATCCGGCGCGTGGACGACGGCGTCATCACGACGGTGGCGGGCAACGGCAGACCCGCCTTCGGCGGCGACGGCGACGGCGCGCAGATCGCCCAGCTCAACCAGCCCGGCGGCGTCGCCGCGCTGCCGGCCGCGAGCGGCGGAGGCTTCCTGATCGCCGACACGGGCAACAACCGCATCCGCCGCGTGTCGACGAGCGGCCTCATCACGACGGTGGCGGGCACCGGGCCGGCCGCTTTCACGGGCGACGGCGGGCCGGCCACGTCCGCCGCGCTCAACGCGCCCGCGCGCGTCGCGCCGCTGGCGGGCGGCGGCTTCCTGATCGCGGACACGGGCAACAACCGCATCCGCCGCGTGGACGCAGACGGGACGATCCGCACCGTTGCGGGCGCCTCCTCGACAGCCGGCTTCGGCGGCGACGGCGGCCCGGCCGGCAGAGCGCTGCTGAACGGCCCGGAGGGCGTCGCGGCGCTCGCCGACGGCTCGATCGCGATCGCCGACTCGACGAACGATCGCGTCCGCCTCGTCGGCACCGACGGCACGATCCGCACGCTGGCCGGCACCGGCACCATCGGGCTCTCCGGCGACGGCGGCGATCCGGCGCTCGCGCAGCTGTCGCACCCGCGCGCGGTCGCGCAGGACGGCTCGCGGCTGCTGATCGCCGACAGCTTCAACCACCGCGTCCGCGCCGTGACGCGGGTCGTCACGACCAGACCGACGGCCGATCCGCTCGACCCGACGCCGCCGCCCGGCATCTCGCCGCCCGTGCTGGGCAGAAGCGTCGTCGCGAAGCCGCGCGCCGGCCGCGTGCTCGTGCGGCTGGCGGGAACCGACAGATTCGTGCCGCTGGAGTCGATCGCGAACCTGCCGATGGGCAGCGAGCTCGACACCGGCGACGGCAGCGTCGTCGTCTTCTACGCGACCAGCCCGACCGGCGGGCGGGCGAAGGGGATCGCGACCGGCGGCCGCTTCGTCGTACAGCAGCCGCCCGGCTACGACCACGGCCAGCGACCGGGCGAGATGACGCTGTCGGGGCCGCTGTACGGCTGCGGCGCCTCGCAGCGCGCGCAGATTCGCGACGGAGCGCGCGACGCGCGCGCAGCGGGCGCGCTCGCCGCCGCGGCCGCCGGACCGCGCGCGCACGCGAGCGGGCGCGCCAAGCACGGCCGCAGACTGAAGGTGCGCGCCCGCGGTCGGATCCGCACGCGCGGGCGCTACGGCGCCGCGACCGTGCGCGGCACGCGCTGGACGATCATCGACCGCTGCGACTCGCACCCGCGCCCGGGCACGCTCGTGGTCGTCTCGAAGGGGCTCGTGGCGGTGCGCTCGTTCGCGCTCGCGCGGACGGTGCTCGTCCCGGCCGGCAAGCGCTTCCTCACGCCGGCGAGACGGCCGTAGCCCCAGCTAGCCGAACGTCCCGCGCGCCCGCTTGGCGAGCGCGTCGGGGTCGAGCAGCGTCGTGCGTCCGCGCGACAGCTCCAGCGTCCCCAGCGACTGCTCCTCGCGCAGCACTCTGTTGACGGTCGCGCGCGAGGTGCCGGCGAGCGACGCCAGCTCCTCCTGCGTGAGCGGCACGACGGCGCCGGCCTCGGCCGCGCCGTAGGCGCCGACGACGTCGAGCAGGCGCCGCCGCACGCGCGTGTCGGCGGGGATGTGCAGCGCCTCCACGAGCTGCTCCGACAGCTCCCGCACGCGCGCGGCGAGGACCTCGACGAGCAGCGCGTCGGTCTGCGGGCGGCGCGTGCGCAGGCGGTTGAAGTCCAGCTGGTGGATCGACAGCGTCTCCGCCTCCTCCAGCGCGGCGACCGTCGCGCTGCGCGGCGCGTCCGGCGTCAGCAGCGCCAGCTCGCCGAACGCCCCGCCGGGCCCGACGACGTTGAGCGTCGCGGTCGCGCCGAACTCGGTGGTGATGCGCACCGCGAAGCGCCCGGCGCGCACGAGGTGCAGCGTGTCGGCCGGATCGCCTGCGTGGAAGACGACCTCGCCGGCCGCGAAGCGCCGCCGCCGCGCTCGCTCGGTCAGCTCCGCCACGTCCTGCTCCGCCACTCCCCGCAGCAGCTCGAACTCGTCGCGCATGCGGCGGACGCTACCGCCGCGGGTGGTCGCGATCGCGCTCGGCGACACGCCGGGGCGGATGCCAGAATCCGGAGCGAGCACCGTCGGACAACTCGAGAACGAGCTCAGGAGGTCCATTTGGACGGCTCAGCACAGACACCGGGCCGGAGGTAGCTTGAGCGATGCCCTCCATCACGACGATCGTCGTGGTGGTCGGTGCGCTTCCCTCCGCAGTCGTCGTCGGCCTTCTCGGCATCACCCGTGTGCTTCCGAGAGACCGTGACTGCGAGGTCGAGCTCAAGCTGTTTCCGCCCGCTGTTCGCTTCAGCGTCGCGCGCAGCCGGGAGTGCCCGCGCGGTCGCCGGTGAACAGCACGCTCCGACGACGAATGGTTGCCGCCTCAGACCCTGAGATTCGCCGCTCGCGGCGCACGGGAGGCCGCGGGCGGGCAGAGAGCGTCGGAGCGTCGGCGTGGACGCCGGAACGGGCGAACGGGCCATCGGCGGCCCGTTCGCCCGCCGGCTACGCCACAGCCTGCTGCTGCCAGTCCTGGTGCAGCCGCCAGTAGGCGCCGCCGGCTTCGAGCAGCTCCTCGTGGGTGCCCTGCTCCACGATCCGACCGCCGTCGAGCACGACGATCAGGCCGGCGTGGCGGATGGTGGAGAGACGGTGGGCGATGACGATCGCGGTGCGGCCGGCGAGCAGCCGCCGCAGGCCCTGCTCGATGCGCGTCTCGGTGTGGATGTCGACGTTCGAGGTCGCCTCGTCGAGCACGAGGATCCGCGGGTCGGCGATCAGCGCGCGCGCGAACGCGACCAGCTGGCGCTGGCCGGCCGACAGCTGCACGCCGCGCTCGCCGATCTCCGTGTCGTAGCCCAGCGGCAGGTCGTCCACGAACGCGTCGGCGCCGACGGCGGCGCCGGCCGCGGCGATCTCCTCCGGCGTCGCGTCCGGGCGACCGAAGGCGATGTTCTCCCCGATCGTGCCGCTGAACAGGAAGCCCTCCTGCGGCACGATTCCCATGCGCGCGCGCAGCGAGCCGGCGGCGACGTCGCGCAGGTCGTGGCCGTCGACTCTCACGACGCCGAGCGTGGGGTCGTAGAAGCGGGCGACGAGCTTCGCGAACGTCGACTTGCCGGCGCCGGTCTCGCCGACGAGCGCGACCGTCTGGCCAGGCGGCACGTGCAGGTCGATGTCGTGCAGGGCCCAGGCTCCGTCGTCGTCCTCGCCGTAGCGGAACGAGACGTCCTCGAACGACAGCTCGCCGCGCAGGTCGTCGAGCTCCACCGCGCCCGGCCGGTCCGTCAGCTCCGGCTCCTCGTCGAGCAGCTCGAAGATCTTGTCGAGCGCCGCCATGCCGGACTGGTAGGTCGTGTAGAGCTGCGAGAGCTGCTGGATCGGGTCGAAGAACTGGTTGAGGGCGGCGATGAAGCCGAACACCACGCCGGTCTGAGTGTTTCCGTCGATCACCTCGAAGCCGCCGATCACGAGGATCCCCACGGTCACGAGCGAGGACAGCAGCTCGACGCCGGGGAAGTAGGCGGCGTTGAGGTAGACGGTCGTCATGTTCGCGTCGCGGTTGGCGGTGTTGAGGTCGGCGAAACGGCCGATGTGCCGCTCCTCCTGGCCGAACGAGCGCACGACGCGGATCCCCGAGAGCGTCTCCTGCAGGTAGCCCGTGATCGCCGCGATCCGCTCGCGCGTGCGGCGGAAGGCGTCGGCGGAGGCGATCCGGAACGCGAGCGCCGCCGCCGCCAGCAGCGGGATCGCGAGGAACGTGTAGAGCGCGAGCTCGGCATCCATCACGAGCAGGATCACGACGACGCCGAGCAGCGTGAGCGTCGACTGGAAGAGCGTCACGATGCCGTCGCTGACGAGCGAGTCGAGTGCCTCGACGTCGTTCGTGATGCGGCTGATCACGACGCCCGCGCGCACGCGCGAGTAGAAGCCGAGCGACAGCGACTGCAGGTGGCGGAACAGCTGCACGCGCAGGTCCTGCAGCGCGCGCTGGCCGACCCAGCCGGTGAGGTAGGTCTGCGCGGCCGACGCCCCCCACGAGACGAGCGCGGCGACGAGGAAGACGAGCACGATGCGGTTGAGCGCGGCGGTGTCGTGCTGCTGGATGCCCTTGTCGATCGCCTGCGTGGCGAGCGGGATCGGCGCGAGCGCGGCGCCGGTCGCGACGATCAGCGTCAGGAACATCAGCGCGACTCGGCCGCGGTAGGGGCGCAGCAGCTCGATCAGCCCGCGCACCTTGCGCCCGCGGCCGCCCGTCTGGCGCAGCCGGCGGCGCAGCTCCGCCAGGCGGTCGTCCTCGCGGCCGGCGGTGGTGGCGTTGCCGAGCGCGCCGGTGCCGAGGGCGCTGACGCCCTCGTCGACGCGGCGGGCCGGTGTGGCGGGACGGGCGGATGCCGCGGCGGCAGGCCGAGGGCCGGCCCGCCCCTTTCCGGCCGGCTCCGCCTCCTCGACCGGCTTGCGCGTCAGGAACACCTGGTCCGGCAGGCCCTTCTCGACGATCTCGCGGTAGAGGCCCTCCTGCGCGAGCAGCTCGTCGTGCGTGCCGTGCGCGGCGATCCGCCCGTGGTCGAGCACGACGATCTCGTCGGCGAGCGCGATCGTCGAGAGGCGGTGGGCGATCACGAACGTCGTGCGGCCCTCCATCACCTCGCCCAGCGCCTGCTTGATCTCCTGCTCGGTCGTCGCGTCCACGGAGGACGTGGCGTCGTCGAGCACGAGGATCCGCGGGTTCGCGAGCAGCGCGCGGGCGATCGCGATCCGCTGGCGCTGGCCGCCGGAGAGCGTCAGGCCGCGCTCGCCGATGCGCGTGTCGTAGCCGTCGGGCAGCTCGCGCACGAAGCCGTCGGCATGTGCGCGCCGCCCGGCCTCCTCGACCTCCTCGCGCGTCGCGTCGGAGCGGGCGTAGGCGATGTTGTCGTGGACCGTCGCGGAGAACAGGAACGGGTCGTCGGTCACGACCGCGATCTCGCGCCGCAGCGACTGCGGGTCGACCTCGCGCACGTCGACGCCATCGATCAGCACCGTTCCGTGCGTCGCGTCGTAGAGCCGCGGCAGCAGCGAGACGAGCGACGTCTTGCCGGAGCCGGTGCCGCCGACGAGCGCGACGGTGCTGCCCGCCTCGACGGTCAGGCCGATCCCGTGGAGCGCCGGACGCGACGCGCCCTCGAACGTCAGCGAGACGTCGCGCAGCTCGATGCGGCCGCGCCCCGCGGGCAGCGGCGGCGCCCCCGGCGGCGCGACGATCGACGGCCGGCGGTCGAGCACCTGGAAGATGCGTGCCCCGGAGGCGGTTGCGCGCTGGGCGGCGCCGAGCATGTAGCCGAGCGTCCGCATCGGGCCCGTCAGCATCAGCACGTAGCCGTAGAAGGCGGTGAAGACCGCGATGTCGATCGAGCCGTCGATCGCGGCGCGTCCGCCGACGAGCAGGATCGCCGCGAGGCCGAGGTAGGGGAGGAAGCCGATCAGCGGCGCGTAGCGCGCCTGCAGCCGCGTCGTGAACATTGACTGGTCGAAGACGCGGCCGGTCTGGTGGCGGAAGCGGTCGAGCTGCAGCTGCTCCCGCGCGAACGCCTTCACGACGCGCACGCCGGAGACGTTCTCCTCCGCGACCGCGGTCAGCTCGGCGATCCGCTGCTGCACCTCCTGCATCGCGGGGCGCGAGCGGCGGCCGTAGCGGAACGCCACGAGCACGACGAAGGGGACGGGCGCGAGCGCGATCAGCGCCAGCTCGGGGTCGATGATGAACATCGCGACCGCGGCGAGCGCGAGCGTGAAGAACGACTGGCCGATGAAGATCAGCCCGTAGCCGAGGAAGAAGCGCACGGCCTGCAGGTCGACCGTCACGCGCGACATCAGCTGACCGGTCTGCTGGCGGTCGAAGAAGCCCAGCTCGAGCGACTGCAGGTGCGCGTAGAGCGTCGCGCGCAGGTCGTACTCGACGGCGAGCGAGACGCGCCCGGCGACGAGGCGCCGGCCGACGGACAGGCCGAGCCGCAGCGCGCCGGCGACCCCGACGAGCACCGCGAACAGGATCAGCTGGTCCTTGTCGCCGTCCGTGATCGCACCGATCGCCTGGCCGGTCAGCCACGGGATCGCGACGCCCGCGCCCATCGCGGCGGCGGCGAACAGGAACGAGACGATCACGCCCCGGAGATGGGGGCGCAGGAAGCCGAGGAGGCGCGTGAACGTCTGCATGCTTCAGAAAGTATAGTGGCGACCGCATGGCCGATCCGCCGCCTCCGCCCGCGGGCCTCTGCAACGCCTGCGTCCACCAGCAGCTCGTGCCGAACCGCCGCGGCTCGGTCTTCTCGCTCTGCAGACGGTCGAAGACGGATCCTGCGTTCCCGCGCTACCCGCGGATCCCGGTCGCCGAGTGCCGCGGGTTCGAGGCGGTCAGCCGTCGATCCGGTTATGGACCGGCATGATGACCGGCTCGGCGATCTCGATGCCGGCCGCGGTCAGGATCGGGATGAGCGTCTCTCCGAACGCGCCGAACGCCTCCTCCGACTCCCAGATGTCGAAGACCGCGATCCCGTCGTCCGTCGCGAGCGCGACGTGCAGGAGGCGTCCCTCGGGCGCTCCCGCTCCGGCCGCCTCCAGCTGTGCGAGCGTCGTGTCGTACCGCTCCTGTGTGAAGCCTCTGCCGGTGATGTAGAACCCAAGCGCCATTCGGACCCGACCTTTCCGCGCCGCCGGCGCGGTTGCGTTCGCAAGCAGCTGCGGGCCGACTGTACTTCAGAGTCCAGTGCGCCGCTCAGCGTTCGAGCGCCGACAGCAGGTCCGACGCCGTCGCCTGCGGCGGGCCGCCGAGTGCGGTGCGCAGCTTGGCGGCCGGCAGTCCGGCGGCGACGAGTCTCGCCTGGAGCCTTCTCAGCGCGTCTGCGGCGGCCGGCGCGTCGAGCGTCACGTCGAGCCCTGCGGAGCGCAGGATGCCGGCGACGTCGTGCGCGGCCGCCCGCTCCGCACGCCTGCGGACGGCGAAGCTGTGGCCGAGGCTCGCGAGCGTCCGGTCCTGGAGTGCGATCGCTCTGCCGTCCTGCGCGGCGAGGGCGGCCGTCTCGCGTCCGATCGTGACGTCGAGCGCGGTGGCCGTGGCGCCCGTCGCGCGCGTCGTGGCGAGCAGCCTGCGCGCCGCCGGGGCGAGCCGGCGGCAAACCGCGCCGGGCGAGCCCGCGCCGGGCGCCGCCGGGCAGGCGGGCAGCTTCAGAGCGCCGCCGCGGACCGGCTGAATTCTCGCTGCCGTGCGGTAGCGGGCCACGGGCGGGTCGGCGACGGTGTCGGCCTCGCCTCTGATGGTCTTCAGGTAGGCCAGGCAGAGCGGCGTGCCGAGCGCGGTCATCGTGCCGCCGACCGCGATCCCGACCGGCCCGGCCGCGATCAGCGCGGTGCCGACGCCGCTGCCGACGCCGCACGGGTAGAGCGCTCGCAGCAGCGTGTCTCTGAGCGCGTCGAGCGCCGCGAGCTTGGCCTGCCTGCGCGCGGGCGTGAGGGTCTTCGGCGGCGCTCTCGCACCGCTCGACGATGGCCTGCGTGCGCTGTTGGACAGCGTGATCGTCGCGTGCAGGCTGGC
The DNA here is from genome assembly GCA_963812435.1 of uncultured Actinomycetes bacterium. Taxonomy (GTDB): domain Bacteria; phylum Actinomycetota; class Thermoleophilia; order Solirubrobacterales; family Solirubrobacteraceae; genus Conexibacter. The sequence continues at coordinate 17,338 of CAWEUZ010000004.1, read as the reverse complement.
GGTCGTGGTGCCGTCTCTGCTCGTCCCTTCGGCGTCGTATCTGCGTGAGACGGTCGGCCCGCCGAGCTGCGCTTGGACCGTCGCGATCTCCGCCTCCCCGTAGACCGCCAGCACCGAGGGCGCTATGTCGCCGGCGATCCCGACGCCCCCGGTCAGCGGCACGCCGCAGCTGGGCAGCGAGGACTGGACCGCCGTCGACATGACGTACGTTCCGACGATCGGCATCGTCGCGCTGGCGCCCACCGGTCCGCTGCCGGTCCAGCCGGCGTGCAGCGGCGACGGCGCGCCGGGACGCGGCGCGACCGAGAAGCTGCAGTCCTGGTTGGTGTTCGGCGGCGCGTAGATCGATCTGGCGCCGCCGCTGATGTCGACGTGGGGACCCCCGTCGGACACGGACCGGTCGGGCGTCAGCAGGTGGAACGTCTCGTGCTCGTCCCACGCGAAGTGCAGCGTCGACTGCCACACCGACGGGTTGTCCAGCTCGTAGACGAACGACTGGTCGAACGTGCCGGTGTAGCGGACCGTCAGCCAGCCGTCCGCGTGCGCCGCGGGTGCGAGCGCGAGCGTCAGCGCGAGCAGCGCGACGAAGCCGGTGAGGAGTACGCCGATCGCGCGTGACGGAGCCATGGCGCCGGCCACTCTAGATGCGCCGAAGTGGGCGCACAAGCGCTGCCCTCCTCAGGCCCTGATCGCCGCGTACTTCGTCGACAGGTACTCGTCGATCCCCTCGGCCCCGCCCTCGCGGCCGAAGCCCGACTGCTTGACGCCGCCGAACGGCGCGGCGGCGTTGGAGACGAGGCCCTGGTTGAGCCCGACCATGCCGGTCTCCAGGCGCTCGATCACGCGCAGCGCGCGGTCGAGGTCGCGCGTGTAGACGTAGGCGACGAGGCCGAACTCGGTGCGGTTGGCGGCGGCGATCGCCTCGTCCTCGTCGGCGAACGTCGCGACCGGTGCGACCGGGCCGAAGATCTCCTCGCGCAGCAGGCGCGCGCCCTCCGGCACGTCGGCGAGCACCGTCGGCGGGAAGAAGTGGCCGGCCACGCTGGGGATCCGCTCCGAACCGCCGACGACGCAGCGCGCGCCCTGCGCGACGGCGTCGTCGACCAGCTTGCGCACCTTGTCGCGCTGCGCGTCGTCGATCAGCGGTCCGACAGAGACGCCGTCCTCGACGCCGCGGCCCATCTGCAGCCCGCCCATGCGCTCGGCGAGCTTCGCGGTGAACGCGTCGGCGACCGACGCGTGCACGTGGAAGCGGTTCGCGGCCGTGCACGCCTCGCCGATGTTGCGCATCTTCGCGACCATCGCGCCTTCGACGGCGGCGTCGAGGTCCGCGTCCTCGAAGACGACGAACGGCGCGTTGCCGCCCAGCTCCATCGAGACGCGCAGCAGCTGTCTCGACGCCTGCGCCATCAGCTGGCGGCCGACCTCGGTCGAGCCGGTGAAGGACAGCTTGCGCAGGCGCGGGTCGTCGATCAGCGGCCCGGTCGTGTCGCCTGCCGATCTCGCCGTGATGACGTTCAGCACGCCGTCGGGCAGGCCGGCGTCCTGGAGGATCTCCGCGAGCGCGAGCATCGACAGCGGCGTCAGCTTGGCCGGCTTGACGACCATCGTGCAGCCGGCTGCGACCGCCGGCCCGATCTTGCGCGTGCCCATGGCGAGCGGGAAGTTCCACGGCGTGATCAGCAGGCACGGCCCGACCGGCTGGCGCATCGTCAGCATCCGCATGCCGCCGTTGGGCGCAGTCGCCCAGCGGCCCTCGATCCGCACCGCCTCCTCGCCGAACCAGCGCAGGAAGTCGGCGGCGTAGAGCACCTCCGATCTCGACTCCGCGACCGGCTTGCCCATCTCGAGCGTCATCAGCAGCGCGAGCTCGTCCGCACGCGCGACGACGGCCTCGTAGGTGCGGCGGAGGATCTCGCCGCGCTCGCGCGGGGCCGTGGCCGCCCACTCGGCCTGCGCGGCGCAGGCCGCGTCGAGCGCGGCGCGCGCGTCGTCGGGCGTCGCATCGGCGACCTCGCACAGCGTCTCGCCGGTCGAGGGATCCTCGACCGCGAGCGTCCCCCCGCCCGTCGCGTCGCGCCACGCGCCGCCGACGAGCAGGCCCTTCGGCACCACCGAGACGACGTCCTGCTCCTGGCTGCTGCTGATCGTGCTCATGCCCTCACGCTACCGCGCGGGGCCGTGCGCGAATCCTCGCGGGCGGCTCAGGCGAGGAAGTCGACGATCGCGGGCACGAGCCGCGCGTCGCCGAAGACGCTGAGGTGATCGCCGGGGAACAGCTGCAGCGTCGAGTCGGGGATCGCGTCGGCGAGCACCTGCGGCCGCGTCGCGAGCGGGTCGGCGTCGCCGACGTAGACGAGCGTGGGGGCCGTGATGCGGTCGAGCGCGACGCCGTCGCGGTGGATCGCTGCAGCTTGCGCGGCGAGTGCGAGGTGGTCGGCTCTCAACGCGTCGGCCAGCATGCGGAACCCGGCGGCGCCGCGATCCTCGATCGTCCCCGGATCGTCGGTTCGCAGTGCGTCGTCGACCGATCCCTTGGCCATCGAGCGCCGGTCGACGCCGCCGCACTCCACGACGCCTGAGCCGATGCCGCCGACGGCGAGCCGGCGCACGCGCTCGTCCGCGCTCGCGAACAGCAGCGAGACGACGCCGCCCATCGAGTAGCCGACGAGGTCGATCTGCGACGCGCCGAGCGTGTCGACGAGCACGCCGAGGTCGCGGGCCATCAGCGACTCGCCGTACGAGGCGGGATCGTGGGGCTTGTCGGAGGCGCCGTGCCCGCGCGCGTCGGGTGCGGCGACGTGCCGCCCCGCGGCGGTGAGCGCCGCGACGACGCCGGTCGCGACCCAGTTCACGTTCGCGTCGACGACGAAGCCGTGGTGCAGCACGACCGTCGGCGCATCGTTCGGCTCGCCCCACGTCTGGTAGGCGATCTGGATCCCGTCCCACGTCGTGTAGCTCGGCACGGGCGCGAGGCTATCCAGCGCAGCGCAGCGCTGCGCTGGATAGTGGTTTCGCCCTCCGGTCATCGCAAGCGACGACCTGCGGGCGACGTCACCCTAGAATCTGACGACCGAGAACTCGATTCTCGCGATCGTCGCCTGACCTCTGACGCTCGGGTGGAAGTAGTCGTTGGTCGACACCTCGCCCGCTTCGAATCTGTAGTTGTAGCCCGTGTCGGCGTCGTACTGGCAGTTGGCGTGTTCGGCGCAGACGCTTCTCAGCACGCCGTTGAACGCGACCTCGCGTTCGCGCACGCGGATGCGCCGTTCTTCGTCTTCTCTGGAGGTGGAGGTCGGGTTTCTCAGCATCGACTGGCAGATGCCAAGGATGCCCCAGGTGAAGGTCGCCGACCCGTTCGTGTGCAGCACGCTCCAGAGGTTGTAGACGTTCGGGATCGAGCCGACCGATATGCGCGTCGACGGCAGTCTTTCTCTCAACGTCGTCATCGCGTTCGAGAAGCTGGTTCTGAAGCTTTCGACCGAGGTCATCGTCGCCTCGCTGGAGGTGCAGACGTCGTTGGCGCCCATCTCGACGGTGACGTATTCGCGTCTCTGGCTGACGACGTTCGTCACCTGTTCGGACAGGTTGCTCATCTTCGCGCCGGATCTGGAGTCGTTGTTTAGGTTCCCTCTGATCGAGGCGTTTCTTTCGAGGATGCGCAGGTAGAAGCTGTTGACGGTCGCCGAGGTGCCGGTCGACCACGAGTTGGCCGGGCAGTCTCTGAACGTTTCCGGGCAGGTGTTGAACGCCTGCGTGATCGAGTCGCCCGTGGCGGCCATCGAGTTCGGGAAGGCGGCGAGCGCCGCGGGTGCGGCGAGCGCGGTGAGACAGAGCGCCGCGAAGGCGGCGGCGAGCAGCCGGCGTGTGCCGGACATGTGATTCCCCCTTGATCGGACCCGGCGGCCCCCTGCCGCCCGGCTCGACGCTCACAATGACGGAGCGACGAGCCGGGGGTCAACCGGAAAGGTCAGGCGGGCGCGGGGGAGCGAGCGGGCTCGAGCGCGACGGCGAGCACCTCGTCGACCGACATCGCGAGGTGGAACGTCATCTGCTCGCGCACGTCGGCCGGGACGTCGTCGAGGTCGCCGCGGTTGCGCTCCGGCAGGATCACGTCGGTGAGCCCGGCGGCGTGCGCCGCGAGCACCTTCTGCTTGACGCCGCCGATCGGCAGCACGCGGCCCTGCAGCGTGACCTCGCCCGTCATCCCGACGGTGTGCTTGACCGGGCGGCCGCTCAACAGCGACGCCAGCGCGGTGACCATCGTGACGCCGGCGCTCGGCCCGTCCTTCGGGATCGCGCCCGCCGGCACGTGCACGTGGAACTCGCCGTCGGTCGTCTCCGGCGCGATGCCCAGCTCCTCGGCGTGGCCGCGGACGTAGGAGAGCGCGATCCGCGCCGACTCCTTCATCACGTCGCCGAGCTGGCCGGTCAGCACGAGCGCGTCCTTGCGCTCGCCGGGCATCCGCACCGCCTCCACGAACAAGACGTCACCGCCGGCGCCGGTCACCGCCAGGCCGGTCGCGACGCCCGGCACCGCCGTGCGGATCGCGGCCTCCTGGAAGTGCTTCTGGCGTCCGAGCGCGTCGCGCAGGGCGTCGGAGTCGATCGCGATGGGCGCCGTCGCCGTGCCCGCCGCGAACTTCGTCGCCACCTTGCGCAGCAGCGTGCCCAGCTCGCGCTCGAGCTGGCGGACGCCGGCCTCGCGCGTGTACTCGGTCACGACCGTCTGCAGCAGGTCGTCGGAGATCGTCGCCTCCTCGGGCTTGAGCCCGTTGCGCTCCAGCTGGCGCGGCCACAGGTAGTCGCGCGCGATCGCCGTCTTCTCCGCCGTGGTGTAGCCGTCGAAGCGGATCACCTCCATGCGGTCCAGCAGCGGGCCGGGGATCGTCTCGGCGACGTTCGCGGTCGCGATGAACAGCACGTGCGAGAGGTCCAGCTCGACATCGAGGTAGTGGTCGCGGAACGAGTGGTTCTGCGCCGGGTCCAGCACCTCGAGCAGCGCCGCGCTCGGGTCGCCGCGCCAGTCGGCGCCGACCTTGTCGACCTCGTCGAGCATGATCACCGGGTTCATCGTGCCGGCGTCGCGCAGGGCGCGGACCAGCCGTCCCGGCAGCGCGCCGATGTACGTGCGCCGGTGGCCGCGGATCTCGGCCTCGTCGCGCACGCCGCCCAGCGACATGCGCACGAACTCGCGCCCGGTCGCGCGCGCGATCGACTCGCCGATCGACGTCTTGCCGGTGCCGGGCGGGCCGATGAGCGTGAGGATCACGCCCGACTTCTTGTCGTCGGGGACGCCGCGGTCCGCCCGCAGCTTGCGCACCGCCAGGTACTCGGTGATGCGCTCCTTGACGTCCTCGAGCCCGGCGTGGTCTCTGTCGAGCACCTCGCGCGCGTTCACGGGATCGAGCTTCTCCTCGGAGCGTCTGGACCACGGGACCGCGATCAGCCAGTCGAGGTAGCTGCGGATCATCGACGCCTCGCCCGACTGCTCGCCCATCCGCTCGAGCCGGCCCAGCTCCTTCTCGGCCTGCTCTCTGACGTCGTCGGGCATGCCGGCGTCGGCGATCTTTGTCCGGTACTCCTCGACGACGGACGCGTCGTCCTCGCCGAGCTCCTTGCGGATCGAGTCCATCTGTCTGCGCAGGAAGTACTCGCGCTGCTGCTGCTCGGCGCCCGACTGCACGTCGTCGCGGATGCGCTGGCGCACCTGCAGCTCTGCGAGCCGCTCGCGCTGCAGCCGCACGGCCAGCTCGAGCCGCTCGGTCACGTCGAGGGTCTCGAGCAGCTCGACCTTCTGCTCGAAGGAGATGTCGGGGGAGTAGCCGGAGGTGTCGGCGAGCGTGCCGGGCTCGCTGATGGCGCGCACGAACGCCTGGATGCGTCCGTCGTCGCCGCGCAGCTCGAGCAGCTCCTCGACGACCGCGCGGTACTCGCGCTCCAGCTCGCGCGTCCTGCCGTCGACCGGCTCGTCGTCGGGGTGATCCTCGACCTCGACGTACAGCTTGCCGTCCGGGGCGGTGTGGGCGGCGCCCGCGATGCCGCGGTGGAGGCCCGTCAGCACGACCGCGTGCCCGCCGCCGGGCAGGCGCACGTGCTCGCTGACGTCGGCGACGGTGCCGACGTTGGCGAACTCGTTCTCGTGGCGCGGGACGAGCAGGACGCGCTGCTCGTCGCCGACGTCCACGGTCAGCGTGAGGTTCATCGTCGGGAAGACGACGACGTCCTCGAGGGGGACCAGCAGGAGTCTGCTCATGGCGAAGATTCGCTTTCGTTTCGATGCCGTGAGCTGAGTATAGGCACCGAAGCAGATCTCAGTGGGAAGACATCAGATCCTCGTGTTTGCGCGGATCTGCGAAGATGCCCCCATGAGCGATCGAGAGCAGGCAGCGGGGGCGATCCCGCCCGAGCCGAACGCCTCCGAGGAGGCGCACGACGTGCTCGCCGCCGAGGAGTTCGCGATGCCCGCGCCCGAAGCGGCCTGGCGCGATCGCGGCCCGCTCGAGCTGCCGCGGGAGCCGAACGCGTCCGAGGAGGCGCACGACGTGCTCGCCGCGGAAGAGTTCGCGATGCCGGCGCCGCCGCCGCACGTGGCGTTCGCGTCTGCGCCGGCGCCCTCGCACGGGCCGTCGCGGCGCGGGCTCGCGGCCGCGGCCGCCGGGATCGGGGCCGCAGTCGTGGCGCTCCTGCATCGGCGCCGCCGGAACGGCTAGCGCAGCGTGCTTGAGGTCGCTCCGCCGCTCCTGCGCTGGTACGCGGAGGAGCGTGCCCGGCTGGGCGCCGACGTCTTCGACGTCCACACGCACGTCGGCCAGCACGACCCCGACACGATGCGCTGCTCGCCCGAGGAGCTGCTCGCCGCGCTCGTGCAGGCCGATGCGCGCGCGGCCGTCTTCCCGCTGCAGGAGCCCGGCGGCTACCGCGGCCCGAACGCCGCCGTGATCGAGGCTGCGCGGGAGTCGGACGGGCGGCTCGTGGCGTTCGCACGGCTCGACCCCGCCGACGCGCCGGTCGAGGAGGCGGAGCGCTCGCTCGCGGCGGGCGCGCGCGGGCTGAAGCTGCATCCGCGCGGCGACAGCCATGCGCTCGACAACGCGGCGCTCGCGCCGGTGTGGGCGCTCGCCGACGAGCGGCGCCTGCCGGTGATCGTCCACGCCGGCCGCGGGATCCCGGCGCTCGGAGTGCACGCCGTGGAGATCTGCGAGCGCCATCCGGGCGTGCGGCTGATCCTCGCGCATGCGGCGATCTGCGACCTGGCGTGGATCGGGCGCGCCGCGCAGCGGTTGCCGAACCTCTACTTCGACACCTCCTGGTGGCTGCCGGCGGATCTGATCGCGCTGTTCGCGACCGTCCCGCCCGGCCAGATCCTGTTCGCGAGCGACGCCCCGTACGGACGCATCCCGGCGATGGTCCTCCAGGCGCAGCGCATCGGCCGCCAGGTGGGGTTGGACGACGAGCAGCTGCGGCTCGTGCTCGGCGGCCAGACTGCGCGCCTGCTTGCCGGCGAGGAGCCGCTCGACGGCGGCCCGGCGCCGAACGGCGATCGGATCTCCAGCGACGTCCTGCTCGACCGCGTCGCGGCGTTCCTGTCCGGGGCGCTGGCGCAGTTCGTGCGCGGCGTCGACGCCAGCGAGATGCTGGCGCTCGCGCAGCTGTCCTGCGAGGTGCCGGACGACGCGCCGTGCGCCGCGCACTGCCGGCTGGTGCTCGAGCTGCTCGAGCTGGCGGGGCGCCTGATGACCGCTCCGTCGCCCAGCAGACTGCTGCCCGCCGGGCTGTACGTGATGTCGCTCGCGCTCAACGTGGCGCGGACGCCGGACGTGCCGGTGCCGGAGGGGCTGAAGTAGGGGAGGGGCCGCTTGAATGAGCGGCCCCTCGATTACGTCCTATATTAGTCTGATCGACACGGCGTTCGTGTTGCCTAGTTGTGTGAACGATCCTGTGCCGCGGATTGTGCCTCTGGCGAGAGCACACGCGAAGCCGCCGGGTCCATTTCTGAGCGGTATGACCGACGCTTCGTCGATTCTGAAGCCCGTGACGCGGCTTTCGCCAGCGATTTGAGCTATCGCTCCGAGCGGTGTCGCCACTTCCGTGCTAAGGCGACAGACGTTTCCGAATGCCGCGATCACGGCCGAGAATCTGATGACCGAGAGTCTGACCCCCGTCAAGCTCGGTAGCGTGCCGGTGAAGCCGACATAGGTGAAATGCCACGGCAGCGTTTCCTGGTCGATGCTGGCGCTGCCGCCGGTGCACGTTCTGTTCACGGATGCTCTGCTCACATACCCGACTAGCGCGCCGGTGGCCTTCTGCAGGGTGGCGCTGTGGAAGCTGCCTTCGATCGTCACCGAACATCTTGTCGTTCCGGCTATGGCGTTGTTGAATGCTTCAAGCGACGCCCACGTCGCTCTTATCTGTCTGTTGCTGATCGAGAGCCTCCCGGCGGAGGCGCTGCTCACGACCAACGCGAGGATCATCGCGGCTGCGAGCATGGCGAGCAGCCGGCGAGCATGACGGTGCATAAGTGCTCCTTGTGCGGTTGCGTAAGGTGGCCGCCGGAGCCGTGACCGAGCGCACGCCTTCAGGCGCGCGCTGGCGAGCGTCTTCTCCCTTCCCCTGTCGCGCCAGCCCGTCGGTGGGCGTGGAGCGCTCGCGGCGACCTGCTCCGCGCACCGGCTCGACGTACCCCCACAGCCGAGGCGTGCACGGCGCGAGCATCCTAAACACCTAAATATGGTGCGTCAAGGAAGCCCCGCCCGCCCGGCGCGCTCGGCCTGCCGTTTTCTCGAGGAGGAGAGACCCGAGGAGGAGAGGCTTCGGCCGAACGCGCCGGGAGGGAGGTCTGATGCCGCTTCGCTAGGCGCGGGCGCCTGCGGACTTCGCGGGCTGCGCAGCCGGAGCGCGACCGGACCCGCGCGGAGCGGGAGCGATGCGCTCCATGCTCCAGCGCGACGCGGTCGCGTCGTGTCCCGGCTGACGCAGCAGCACGTAGCGGCGAATGGGTGAAGTGGTCTGCATGGACAGCATGGTCGGCGATCCGCGTGGGAGTTCCCTGGGCCCGGCGTCGAGGATTTCTGAGCATCCGCTGCTCCATCTGGCGGATCGGGGCGCATGGGGCGCTCGTCCACCGGGAAGGGTGGAGAGCGACCACCGGGCTTCGGCCCTTGTCAAGAGAGGGGACCGCGATGGTTGCGTTGATCGTCTTGCTGCTTCTGCTCGCGCTGCTCGGCGGACTCGGGTTCGCCGCGCACGTGCTCTGGTTCATCCTGATCGTCGCGCTCGTGATCTGGGCGATCGGCTTCTTCGTCGGCGGCGCCGCCGATGCGACCGCCGGCGGGCGGCGCCACTGGTACCGCTGGTGACGTGACGGTCGGGGGCGCCCTGCGGGAGCGCCCCCGTTCCGACGCGAAACCCTCAGTACCCGATCGCGTTGATGCGCGCCAGCGTGGCTCTGGCAGTGTTCTGCATGCCGAGCGCGTTCGGATGCACCGGCGCCGCCGGCGAGGTCGGGATCAGGCCCTCGACCCACTTCGTCCCGGTGGCCTTGCAGACGTCGTGCCCGACGCTCGACGTCACGGTGTCGACGTAGAAGGCGCCGTCGGCGGCTGCGCGCGCGGCCAGCATCGCGTTGAGCTCGAACTCCTTCGCACGCAGGTACGTGACGTCAGTCGGCAGGATCGGAACGCTCGGCCAGCAGCCGAAGCCGGTCGCCGGCAGGATCGTCGGGTAGCCGACGACATGGACCTTCGCGCTCGGCGAGCGCGCGTGGATCGCGGCGATCACGGCGTCGACCTTCGGCGCGGTGGCGGCGATTCTCGCGGAGATGTCGTCGGTCGAGCCGTGCACGTAGTCGTCCTTGCACGGGTCGAACGGATTCAGTCTCGAGCAGTTGAGCACGATGTCGGTGAAGCCGATGTCGTTGCCGCCGATGCCGAGGGTGACGACGCGCGTGTCGGTCGTCAGCGCGTTCAGCTCCGGCGGGTTGGTCCCGGCCGAGGTCGACTGCGCGTTGAGCATGTCGTCGGTGGTGGCGCCGCTGCAGCTGACGTCGCTGAGCGCCGCGGTGGTGAGGCCCGGCTGCACGAGGTGCGGGTAGTTGTGGTCGGAGCGCAGGCATCCGAGCGGGTTGAGCGACTGGTTCGGGATCAGCGGCCCTGCAGTGTACGAGTCGCCGAGCGCGACGTAGCGGCCGCTCGCGGCGCCTGCGGCCGTCGCCGCGAAGGCGAGCAGCAGCAGCGAGAGCAATGCGATGACGGTGCCCGCCGTAGCGCGTGCGCGCATGGAAGAAACCCCCTGTCCGTGGTCTTGAGATGTGCGAGGCGACCGCGCCCCGCAGTCCTTGCGCGGGCGCCTCATTACTCAGCAGACCTGAATCGGGGGCGTCCTGTCAACCGCGCTCGTGCGCGTGCGGACGCGTCGCGGCCGCGTGCGCGTCGGCGATCGCGCAGAAGGCCTCCACGACGACGGGATCGAACTGCGTGCCGGCGCAGCGCCGCAGCTCCTCGAGCGCCTCCTCGCGCTCGAGCGTGCGCTGGTAGGGGCGCGACGTCGTCATCGCGTGGTAGGCGTCGCAGACCGCGACGATCCGTGCGCCGAGCGGGATCTCCTCGTCGGCGAGGCCGTCCGGGTAGCCGTCGCCGTCCCAGCGCTCGTGGCTCGCGCGCACGATCGCCGCGACCGGCCGCATCGCCGGCGCGACGCCGAGGATGCGGTCGCCGATGATCGTGTGCTGGCGCATCAGCGCCCATTCGGAGGCGTCGAGCGGGCCGGGCTTGTGCAGGATCTCGTCGGGGATCGCGATCTTGCCGACGTCGTGCAGCTCGGCCGCGCGGGCGACCTCGTCGAGCTGCTCGGCGCTCAGCTGCAGGCGTCTGCCGACCGCGACCGCCAGCCCGGCGACGCCGCGCAGGTGCTCGTGCAGCTCGGGCTCGCGCTCGCGCAGCGCCTGCAGCAGCACGTCGCGCGCCTGGCGGCGGCTGGAGGGCCGCGAGCCCTCCTTCGCCGCGTACATGCGCTGGTCGGCCAGCTGCAGCGCCTGCGCCGCGTCGTCGGCCTCGTCGGGGATCGCGACGAACCCGCCGGACGCGCCGACGCGGAAGCCCTCGCCCTGCTCGGTCAGCGCCTGGCGGCAGGCTTCGAGCAGCGGGTTGTCGGGATCGACGCCGCGCAGCAGCACGCAGAACTCGTCGCCGCCGAGGCGGTAGGCGCGCCCGCGGCCCTCCGCGACGGACGCCAGCCGCGTCGCCAGCCGCTGCAGCAGCATGTCGCCCGCGCCGTGGCCGAAGGTGTCGTTGTAGCCCTTGAAGCCGTCGAGGTCGAAGAACGCGAACGTCGCGGTCCCCGGAAGGCGGCCGTGCGCGTCAGGTGCGCACGCCTGCTCGAGGTCGAGCATCAGCCGGCGCCGGTTCGCCAGCCCGGTGAGGCCGTCGGTGAGCGCCTCGTGGCGGGTGGTCCGCAGCAGGCGCGCGTTCTCGTTCAGCGCGATGCCGGCGCGCACGATCGCGACCGCCAGCGCGAGCGTGGCCAGCAGCGCGGCCGCGTTCGAGATCGGCAGGAAGTGGTCCCACGCCAGCAGCGCGACCGCGATCGTCGCGAAGAGCCCCGGCAGCACGACCGTCTGGCTGCCGTAGCGGTCGCGTGCGCGCAGCGGCTGCCACGGCTGCCACGCGGCCCAGCCCACGCACACGAACGCGGCCGGCCACAGCACGTCGACGACGCCGCCGGAGCGGTAGGTCCCGACCGCGTCCTGGTAGACGAACAGCGTGTCGGCGATGGCCGAGAGGATCGCGCCGAGGCCGAGCAGCCTCCAGGCGCGGCTCGGCCGCCACGCCTGCACCGCGAACGCCGCCAGCACGAAGCCGACGAGCACGAGGTCGCCGACCGGATAGGCGAGGTCGACCGCGACCTCGCGCACGCTCCCGTGCGAGGCGTCGACGATCGGAGCGAACAGCAGCGCGACGACGAGCGCCGACACGGTCAGCGTCGCGAGCAGGCCGTCGACCCACATGCGCGCCGCGACGCGCTCGCGGCCCTGGGCGGCGAGCAGTGCGAGCCCGGCGCCGAACAGCGGGAAGAACAACAGGTAGAGGGCGTCCGTCCCCACGCCGGCGGCGTCGTCGGGGGAGAGGATCCAGAGCGCGTCGGCGACCGTCCAGACGGCGAGGCCGGCGGCGATGCAGCCCCACGCCACGCGCTGGTCCGGTCCGTGGATCGCCCGTGCGGCGCACAGGCCCACGCCGACCAGCTCGATCGCGAGGTACAGGTCGTCCTCGAACAGGCGGTCGAGCGAGCCGCCGCCGAAGCCGGTGAGGGCGTGCAGCAGCTGAGCGCCGAGCGCGAGCACGGTCACCGCGACCAGGAGCCTTCGGGCGAACGCCATTCGCGTCTGTATCGGTATGCGGATGCGCCGACTTGACGGCGCCGGTCCGTTTGGCGCGCCGGCAGCGGGGTAGCCCTCATTGCGGAGGAGGTTGGCCGAGCGGCCAGCCCACAGCCGTGAGGAGGTGCACATGGCGGTGGTCGCGTTCGACGCCGTCGGCAAGGTCTATCCGGATGGCACGCGCGCCGTCTCGTCGATGGACCTGGAGATCGGCGACCAGGAGTTCGTCGTGCTCGTCGGCCCGTCCGGCTGCGGCAAGACGACGGCGCTGCGGATGGTCGCCGGGCTGGAGGAGATCAGCGAGGGGCAGCTGCGGATCGGCGAGCGCGTCGTCAACGACGTGCCCTCGCGCGATCGCGACATCGCGATGGTGTTCCAGAGCTACGCGCTCTACCCGCACCTGTCGGTCTACGAGAACATCGCCTTCGGCCTGCGCCTGAAGAAGGTCCCGAAGGACGAGATCGACAGACGCGTGCGCGAGGCCGCGCGCGTGCTCGACCTCGAGCCGTGGCTCAAGCGCAAGCCGCGCAACCTCTCCGGCGGCCAGCGCCAGCGCGTCGCGATGGGCCGCGCGATCGTGCGCGAGCCCGCCGCCTTCCTGATGGACGAGCCGCTCTCCAACCTCGACGCGAAGCTGCGCGTCGCGATGCGCGCGGAGATCGCCGCGCTCCAGCAGCGGCTCGGTGTCACGACGATCTACGTCACGCACGACCAGGTCGAGGCGATGACGATGGGCGACCGCGTCGCCGTCATGCGCAGAGGCGAGCTGCAGCAGGTCGCACCCGCCGCAGGAGCTCTACGACAGACCGGTCAACGTGTTCGTCGGCGGCTTCATCGGCAGCCCGTCGATGAACCTGCTGCAGGCGAAGCTCGAAGACGGCCACACCGACGGGTCGCTGACGCTGCGGCTCGGCGACCAGACGCTTTCGCTCGATCGCGCGCTCGTCGAGGAGCGTCCCGCGCTGCTCGCCTGGATCGGCCGCGAGCTGATCGCGGGGATCCGCCCCGAGGAGCTGGAGGACGCGTCGCTCGCCGGCGACGTCCCGGCCGACCGGCGCCTGCGCGTCCGCGTGCAGCTGCGCGAGGCGCTCGGCTCCGAGCTGATCGTGCACGCGCGGATCGCCGCGCCCGCGGCTGCGACCGAGCAGGTCCAGGAGCTGGCTGCGGACCTCGGCGTGACGCCGATCGACGCGCGCTCCGAGGAGGCCGAGACGACGATCGTCGCGCGCCTCTCGCCGCACGCGCAGATCGCCGAGGACCAGCAGCTGGAGCTGGTCGTCGACACGCGCGCACTGCACTTCTTCGACCCAGAGACCGGGCTCGGCATCTACGACGCCCCGACGGAAGGAGCACCCTCGTGACCAGGCAACGTCTCCATCTCATCGTCCTGGCGGTGGGGGCCGTCCTGGCCCTGGCCGTGCTCGCCGGCTGTGGCGGGGGTGACGACAACAACTCCTCCACGAGCGGCGGCGGCTCCACGAGCGCCGCCAAGGACGTCTCCGGCAACGTCTCCGTCGTCGGCATCTGGACCGGCGACGAGCAGAAGATCGTTCCAGGCCGTGATCGACGCCTTCAACGAGCAGTATCCGAACGTGAAGGTGAGATACACCTCCGCCGGCGACAACGTGCCGACGGTCGTCTCGACCGCGGTCGAGGGCGGCAACCCGCCCGACATCGCGACGATCGCGCAGCCCGGGCTGATCCAGGAGTTCCAGCAGAAGGGCGCGCTCAAGCCGCTCGACTACGCCAGCGACACGATCACCGCGAACTACTCGCCGGACCTCGTGAGACTCGGGACGATCGACGGCAAGCTCTACAGCTTCGTCTACAAGGGCGCGAACAAGTCGACCGTGTGGAACAACGTCGCCGCGTTCAGAGACGCCGGCGTGGACGCACCGGCGTCGTGGGACGACTTCCTCACCGACGCGAGAACGCTGAAGGCGTCCGGCGTCGACGCGTACTCGATCGGCGGCGCCGACGGCTGGACGCTCACCGACCTGTTCGAGAACATCTACATCCGGCAGGCGGGCGGCACGAAGTACGACCAGCTGTCGAGACATCAGATCCCGTGGACGGATCCGTCGGTCAGAGAAGCGCTCAGAACGATGGCGCAGGTGCTCGGCGACAGAGCGAACATCGTCGGCGGCACCTCCGGCGCGCTGCAGACGGAGTTCCCGGCCTCGGTCGAGAACGTCTTCACCGACCCGCCGAAAGGCGCGATGGTGATCGAGGGCGACTTCGTGCCCGGCGTCGTCGCCGGCTCGACGAAGCTGAGAGCCGGCAGCGGCTACTCGGAGTTCCCGTTCCCGACGGTCGGCGACTCGTCCGCCAACACGGTCGTCGGCGGCGGCGACTCGATCACGACGTTCCGCGACACGCCCGCCGTGAGAGCGTTCGTGGAGTTCCTCGCCTCGACCGACGGCGCGAGAGCGTGGGCCGAGCGCGGCGGCTTCTCGTCGCCGAACAGAACGATCGACGCGTCCGTCTACCCGGACGAGCTGACGCGCGAGAATCGCGACCGCGATCGCCAACGCGGACACGTTCCGCTTCGACATGTCCGACCTCGCGCCGGCGTCGTTCGGCGGCACGCCGGGCCAGGGCGAGTGGAAGATCCTGCAGGACTTCCTCTCCAACCCGAGCGACGTGAACGGCACCGCGACCAAGCTGGAGGCCGCGGCGGCGAAGGCGTTCAGAGGCAACCAGTAGGGCACCGTGGAGGCGTCGGCCGTCACGGCGGCAGGATCGGGAGGTAGCTCGCGGCGGCGCTTTCGCCGCGAGCGCCTCGTCCCGCTGCTGTTCCTGCTGCCCGCGATCGTGTTCCTGGGCGTGTGGCTCGTCTATCCGACGGTCCGCACGGTCGTGCGCAGCTTCTTCGACCGCGACGGCTCGAACTTCGTCGGGCTCGACAACTACAAGGACCTCTTCACGACCGACACGCTGACGACGGCGATCAAGAACAACGTCCTGTGGGTCGCCGTCGTGCCCGCGCTGGTGACGGCGATCGGGCTCGTGTTCGCGGTCCTGACCGAGCGGATCCGCTGGTCGACCGGCTTCAAGACGGCGGTCTTCATGCCGATGGCGATCTCGCTGTTCGCGGCCGGCGTGATCTGGCGCGTGATGGACGAGAAGGACCCGGCGCTGGGGACGGTCAACGCGTCGCATCAAGGTCGTCAAGGACACGTTCTCGTCCAGCGGCGTGCTGACCGACGCGCAGGGCTCGTCGGCTCTGCTGGTGGGCAGCCCGGAGAAGGGCTTCGTGCTGAAGAAGCCGCTGCAGGCGGGCGGCGTCGCGCTGCTCGGGCTGACGGCGATCCCGCCGGAAGAGGTGCCCAGAGACGCGCCGGCGGCGGTCGCACCGAGACCCGACGCGGGCGCGATCGACGGCACGGTGTGGCGCGACTTCAAGCCGGGCGGCGGCAGACCGGGCGTCGTGGAGTCCGGCGAGCAGGGCCTCGGCGGCGTGACGGTGGAGCTGCGCAGAGCGGGCGGGGGACGGTGTCGTCGCGAGCACCGACGACGAAGGCGGACGGCACGTTCTCGTTCGGCGACGTCGGCGGCGGCTCCTATCAGGTGGGGATCGCCGTCCTCGACCTTCTCCGAGCCCTTCGCAGGGCGTGTCGTGGCTCGGCCCGAGCCTGATCACGCCGGCGGTGATGCTCGCCTACATCTGGGTGTGGGCGGGCTTCGCGATGGTGATCATCGCGGCCGGGCTGGCGGCGATCTCGCGCGAGGTGCTGGAGGCCGCGCGCACGGACGGCGCGACCGAGTGGCAGGTCTTCCGGCGCGTGACGGTGCCGATGCTGGCGCCGGTCCTCTCGGTCGTGTTCATCACGATGATCATCAACGTCCTGAAGGTGTTCGACATCATCCTGTCGATCGCGCCGTCGTCCTCGCAGGACGACGCGAACGTGATCGCGCTGGCGATGTGGCGCACGTCGTTCGGCGGCGTCAACGACTTCGGGCTCGGCTCGGCGATCGCGGTGTTCCTGTTCCTGCTCGTGATTCCGGTGCTGGCGCTGAACGTGCGGCGCTTCCGGCGGGAGGTGTGATGTCGGCCACCGGCCAGACGGCAGGACGCGCTGCGACCGTTCCCGCTCGCCGCGACGCGTCGCCGCGAGTCGCCGGCCGCGCGGGTCGGGCGGTGGGTGACGCGCGCGCCGCTGAACGTCGTTCCTGCTGTTCGTCGGAATCCTGTGGCTCGTGCCGACGATCGGCCTGCTGCTGACGTCGCTGCTGCCGGCCGACGGAGATCGCGCAGCAGGGCTGGTGGCACGTCGTCTCCAAGCCGAGCCTCGCGACGTTCGAGAACTACAGCGAGCTGTTCAAGAACGAGGCGATCATGAGCGCGCTGTGGACGACGGTGCAGATCGCCGTCGGCAACACGCTGCTGCTGGTGATCGTCGCGTCGCTGGCCGGCTACGCGTTCGCGTGGCTCGACTTCCCCGGGCGCGACTGGCTGTTCGTCGTCGTGATCGGCCTGCTGGTGGTGCCGCTGCAGGTCGCGCTGATCCCGATCTTCTCGCTCTACCAGTCGACCGGGCTGTTCGACACGGTGCTCGGGCTGGTGCTGTTCCACGTCGCCTTCGGGCTGCCGTTCGGGATCTTCCTGATGCGCAACTTCTTCGTCGGGATCCCGAGAGACATCCTCGAGTCGGCGCGCATCGACGGCGCGTCGGAGTGGCGCATCTTCACGCGGCTGATCCTGCCGCTCGGGCTGCCGGCGATCGGGGCGCTGGCGATCTTCCAGTTCCTGTGGACGTGGAACGACCTGATCGTGGCGCTCACGTTCGGGCGCAACACGCAGCCGCTGACGGTCGCGATCTTCTCCCAGACGCGCCAGTTCGGCTCGAACATCGACCTGATCGCGCCCGCGTCGTTCCTGTCGCTCGCGATCCCGCTGCTCGTGTTCCTCGCCTTCCAGCGCTCGTTCGTGCAGGGGCTGCTGGCGGGGTCGGTGAAGTA
>CAWEUZ010000003.1:0-24411 GCA_963812435.1 uncultured Actinomycetes bacterium | reverse complement strand
GCAGCT
Source organism: uncultured Actinomycetes bacterium (assembly GCA_963812435.1). Classification (GTDB taxonomy): domain Bacteria; phylum Actinomycetota; class Thermoleophilia; order Solirubrobacterales; family Solirubrobacteraceae; genus Conexibacter. The sequence continues at coordinate 24,405 of CAWEUZ010000003.1, read as the reverse complement.
GCAGGCGCTTCTTCGCGGTGACGACGTCCGCGAGCCCCTTCTTGACGTTCTGCAGCAGCTCCATCTGCTTCTGGTAGCTGTACTCCAGCGTCTCCGCGGGATCCTCCGCGCGGTCCAGCAGCTTCGAGATCTTCGCCTTCACGACGGTGGAGAAACGCCCGGTCAAACCGGCCATCGCATCCTCCTTGGGGCAGCTTCGAGGGGCAGGTCGGTCAAGCCTATCGAGCGGCGGTCACGCTCCAGGCGGTCGCTGGCGCCGCCAGGCAAGGACGCAGCCGGTGAAGCGTGCTTTGCACGTAAGCCGGCGAGGACGCCGCCTGGCGGGGATCAGCGGCCGCCTGGCTGGCTAGAAGCCGAGCGGATGGCGCGCCCGAAAGCCGCGGCCGGTGCGCGTCTCGGTGCGCCAGCGCGGACCCGATTCGCCGGGGCCGCTGGTGTCGAGCCGCAGCCCGGCGATGATCGCCCAGGCGTGGCCGGGGTTCGTGTAGACGGTGATCCACGCGCCTCTTCCGCGCTCGCCCCACTTCATGAAGCTGCCGGAGTCGAGCGGCGAGTCGAGCAGCCCGGCGGCGTGGAGCGCGAACGAGACGGTGCCCGAGCAGTCGTAGCCGCGCGATCTGAAGCTCTGGTGGCCGCCGCCGTAGACGTACGGCTTGTGGCGGAGCGCGTTGGCGGCCCAGATGGCCTGCTGGACCTCGAGCGGAGCGCCGGTGGGCGCGTACGCGATGCCGTCTCTGATGACGCCGACGTCGCCGGGGACCGTCGGGTGCAGCAGCGCGGGGACCGAGCCGAAGGCCGCGCCGCCGGCCTGGTCCTGCGGGGTCGCCGGAGCGGGCGTCGGGGTCGGGGCGGGAGCGTCGTCGGTGGATGACTTCGCCGACGACGACTTGGTCGACATGCCGGCACCCCCGGTCGCGGCCATCGAGGCTGCGGGGGCGAAGGCGATGAAGAACGTCATGAAACCCAGCGCGAACAGGGCTCTTGCGCGCAACAGCTATCTCTTTCGTCGGCCTCCGGGGTTAGCTGACGGGCGAGCGCGGAAAGAGCCGGCGCCTCTCGTGGATATCACCACGGGATTAGCCCCATACTGCTGGGTCCCCCGGTCCACGGCTTCGGGCCGTGGATTCGGCGTTGGGCGGAATCCTAGACGAAGTGTCGGCGGATATGTCAAGTCGTAGGCCGGTTCGGCCCAAACAGCCTGCAGTCTGCGTAGGATTCCGCCGATGTTCGCCCGCCGCCTCCCCCACGGCTCGCGCCTCCTCGCGCTCGTCGCCCTGCTCGCGGCGCTCGTCGCCGCCGGCTGCGGCGGCAGCGACAAGCAGACGCCCTCCTCGAGCGCAGGACCCGACCCCGCTTCGGTGACTCCGGCCGACGCCGCCTTCTACGGCCAGGCGGTCGTGCGCCCGACCGGCGCCGTGAAGGACGGCGTGCTGGCGGCGGCGAGAAAGGTCTCGCTGATCGACGACCCGGCCGCGGCGCTGCGCAGAGCGCTCGACGAGGACAGCGGCGAGGGCGACGACGTGAACTTCTCCCGCGACGTCGAGCCGTGGCTCGGCCAGCGCGCAGGCGGCTTCCTGCTGCTCCCCGCAGACGGCGCCTCGGACCCCGACGGAGCCGTCGCGTTCGCGATCGCCGACCGCGGCGCGTTCGACGATGCGCTCGCGCGCATTCGCGGCGAGGCGCACCTGCGCAGAGCGGGCACCTACCACGGGATCGCCTACGACGAGGACGACAGCGACTCCTCGCTCTACCTCGCGCCGGTCGGCGACTTCTACGTCGCGGGGTCGCTCGTCGGCCTGAGAGCCGCGATCGACGCCTCGAAGGGCGAGAGCCTCGCCGACGCATCGCGCTTCCAGGACGCGCTCGACGCGGTCCCGGACGACGCGCTCGCGTCCTTCTACTTCGACCCGAAGTCGCTCTCAGAGGCGCTCAGAGGCGAGCCCGACGCCCCGCCGCAGGTGCGCGAGGCGTTCGCGAGACTCGCCGACGCCGACCCCTTCGTCGGCGACGTCACCGCGACGGCCGACGAGATCGCGATCGAGATGTCGGGCGGCGGCCAGCAGGTGACGGACGCGCTCGAGAGCGGCTCCGACGCCGAGGTCAGCGTCGGCCAGCTGCCCGGCGACTCCTGGCTCGCGCTTGCGACCCCGCCGCTCGGCCCGATCATCAGAAACGCGCTCGTCGGCGCAGGCGTGCACGACGAGGCGGCCGCGCAGGTGAGCCAGAACGTCGGCCTCGACCTCGACAGAGACCTGCTCGAGCCGCTCGGCGGCCTCGGCGTCTTCGTGCGCGGGACGAACGTGCTCGACATCGGCGGCGGCGCACTGCTGCAGCTGACGGACACCGCCGCGGCACGGCGGCTGATGACGCAGATCGAGTCGATCGTGCGTGCCGGCAGCGGGCTGCCGACGCGCTCGCTCGCGCTCTCGGGCGCGCGCGGCTTCGAGCTGCAGGTCCCGCAGTCCCCGCAGCCGGTGGTCGTGCTGCAGAAGGGCGACAGACTGGCCGCCGGCTATGCGGCGTCCTCGGCGCAGGACCTGCTCGATCCGCAGCAGCGCTTCGACGAGAGCAGCGACGGCAAGGCCGCGATCGCGACGCTCGGCGACGGCTACACCCCGGCGTTCGTGCTGATCGTCCAGCCGCTCGCCGGCCTGCTGAGAGCGCTCGACCAGCTCGACGTAGCCGACCTCTCCTCCGCGCTGCCGTACGTGGACGCGTACCGCTCGCTCGCGATCGGCACGAAGCGCGACGGGGACCGCGTGACCGTGCGCGCCGTCGCCGCGTTGCGCTGAGCGGATGCGCCGCCGCCTCACGCTCGGGGCCCTGCTGCTCGCGCTCGCCTTCGCGGTGGGCTGCGGGGGCGAGCCGCGCACGCTGAACAGCCCGACGATCGGGCAGAGAGGCGACGAGCCGAGCGCGCCCCAGCAGCTCGGCTTCCCGGGCTTCGCGACCAAGAACACGACGCGCGTCGGCGGCGCCGACGCGGTCGCCAACGCGGCGGCGGTCGCACGCGCGGTGTATCCGGCCGGCTCGCCCGGGACGCGGCCGCGCGTCGTCGTGCTCGCCGACCAGCGCGCATGGCAGGCCGGGCTCGCCGCCGCGGTGCTGATGAGCAGCCCGCTGCGCGCGCCGCTGCTGCTGTCGGACCAGGGCGAGCTGCCGGCCGCGAGCGACGAGGCGCTGGCGGCGCTCGCGCCGACCGGCGCGTCCGAGCTCGGCGGCGCACCCCAGGTCGTGCGCGTCGGCGACGTGCCGGCGCCCGCCGGCTTCCGCTCGAAGACACTCGAAGGGACGGATCCGGTGGCCCTCGCCGCCTCGATCGACCGGCTTCAGAGCGCCGCCGTCGGACACGCCAGCCGTGCGGTCGTGGTCGCCTCCGCCGACAGCCCGGCGTTCGCGATGCCCGCCGCCGGCTGGGCCGCGAAGACCGGGAACCCGCTGCTGTTCGTGCATCGCGGCACGATCCCCGGCCCGACGTTCGCCGCCCTGCAGACGCATCGCAGACCGCGCATCTACCTGCTCGCGCCGCCGAGCGTCGTGGGCGGCGAGGTCGTGCGCGCACTGAGAGGGATCGGCCCCGTGACGCGGATCGCGGCGCCCGATCCGGTGCGCTCGGCGATCGCCTTCGCGCGCCTGCGCGACGGCCTCGACGGCTGGGCGGTCGACGACCCCGGGCACGGGCTCGTGTTCGCGAACGCCCACCGCACGCTCGACGCCGCGGCTGCCGCGCCGCTGTCGGCGAGCGGCACGTACGGACCGCTGCTGCTGATCGAGGACGCCGACACGCTGCCGCTGCCGGTCGGCTCCTACCTGCTCGATCTCCAGCCGGGCTACACGCGCGATCCGACCCGTGCCCTCTACAATCACGGCTGGCTGATCGGCGACGAGTCGGCGATCTCGCTGCCGGTGCAGTCGCGCATCGACAGCTTCCTCGAAGCCGCCCCGATCCAGTCCGACGCGAACGCCATCAGATGAGCCAAGCCGAGCATCCCGACCGCCTGCGCCCCGAGCACGACGTGACCGTCGAGGACGTGCGCCGGCTGATGGGCGCCTCGACCCCGCACTTCGCGCTGCAGCTGCGCGAGCGCATCCGGCGCCTCGTCGGCCCACTGCCGGCGCAGCACCCCGCACGCGTCGAGGGCGAGCGCGAGATCGCGCGGCTCGACACGCTGGCGCTCGCCGGCGAGGTCCGCGGCGAGCAGGCGGACATGGCGACGCTCGCCAGCGTCACCGACGACGTCGCCTAGCAGCGATTACTGCAGCCTCCGAGCGCTGAGCTACGCTCGGCGCGGATGAGCGAGACCGACGCGACCCGCGCGACGCCTGCGGGCATCCCCGGCAGCGGACTGCCCGGACCCTTCCCCGTCGGCTCCTACGCCGACAGGCTCCGCGAGCGGCTGCGCGCGTTCGCGCACGTGCAGCTGTTCGGCGAGCTGTGGAACCTGCGGATGAGCAGAGCGTCGGTGTGGTTCGAGCTGCGCGACGGCCGCGGCGCGCTGCCGTGCTCGATGTGGCGCAGCGACTTCGACCGCCTCGGGATCGACCCGGCGGACGGCGCGCAGGTCGTGATCGCGGGCGGCTGCGACTATTACCCGGGCAGCGCGACGTCGTCTCCCTCCTTCTCCTTCCGCGCGACCGGCCTGCGCGTCGCCGGCGAGGGCGACCTGCTGGCGCAGGTCGAGCGCCTGCGGCGGCGCTTCGCGCAGGAGGGGCTGCTGGAGCCGCAGCGGCGGCTGCACCGGCCGCTGCTGCCGCGCACGCTCGGCGTCGTCACCGGCGAGGGCGGCAAGGCGCGCGACGACGTGCTCGCGGCCCTGCGCCGCCGCGGCTGGGGCGGGCGCCTGATCTGGGCCTTCGCACCCGTGCAGGATCGTCACGCCGCGCCGGCGATCGCGCAGGCGCTGCGCGACCTCGCGGCGATCGAGGAGGTTGAGGCGATCGTCGTCGCGCGCGGCGGCGGCTCGCTCGCGGACCTGTTCGCGTTCTGCGACGAGGCGCTCTGCCGCACCGTCGCGCTGCTGCGCGTGCCGGTGATCGCGTCCGTCGGGCACCACACCGACCGCACGCTGATCGACGACGTCGCAGCCGTCTCCTGCTCGACGCCGACGCACGCCGCCGAGGCCGCCGTGCGGATCGACGTCGGCGACGCGCGCGCGACGCTGCTGCGCGAGGCCCGCCGGCTCGACCTGCACGGCCGTCGCGCCGTCGTCGTGCGAGCGCGCGCGCTGGCCGCGCTCGCGCGCGCTCCCGCCGAGCACGTCGCGCGGCACCGCCGCGAGCTGCACCAACTGCTGCGCGAGCTGCGCGCGAGCGCGCGCCGCGGGCTCGCGCGCGAGCGCGGCGCGACCGCGACGCGGCTGCGCGTGCTGGGCCGCAAGACGAATGCCACGACCGTCGACCACGCGCGGCGGCGCGGCGACCTCGACCGCCTGCGGCTCGCGCTCGCCGCCCACGATCCCGAGCGCACGCTCGCACGCGGCTACGCGCTTGTGGAGGACTCGGCAGGCGAGCTGGTGACGGCCGCCGCGCAGGCGCGCGACGCGGGCGCCGTGGAGCTGCGCTTCCACGACGGACGCGTCCGGGCCAGCGTCGAGGATGCGGCGTCGTGACGACGAGCGATCCCGCACCGGAGCCGGCCAGCTACGAGGCCGCCAGCGCGCGCATCGAGGAGATCGTGCGCCGGCTCGACTCCGGCGAGGCCGGCCTGCGCGAGACGCTCGAGCTGGTCGCCGAGGGTCGCCGCCTCGTCGAGTGGTGCGCCGGCGAGCTGGAGGCGGTCGGCAGAGGACTCGAGGAGCTGCGGCTCGAGGAGCTGGTGGCGCGGCTCGAAGGCGGTGCCGCGGAGCCGCCCGCCGGCCCGAGCGCCTAGCTAGGCTGGACGGCATGAGCACGTACGACCTGCTGGCCGACCTGTCCCTGACCGTCGAGTCTTACGCGCTCGAGGCGCTCGAGCTCGACGTCTCCAGCGGCTTCCGCCGCCAGACGACGGTCATCCACCTGCAGGGCGGCGGCGAGGAGGGGATCGGCGAGGACGTCGTCTACGACGGCGAGGACCAGGACGCGCTGCAGCAGGCGGGCGCGTACCTCGACCTCGCGACCGGCGGCGAGACGACGCTCGGCGACTTCTGCGAGCGCGTCGACGCGCTCGACCTGTTCCCCGTCGAGCCGGTGCGGGGCGAGGTCTCGCGCCTGTACCGGCGCTGGGCGTTCCACTCCGCCGCGCTCGATCTCGCGCTGCGCCAGGCCGGCAAGCGGCTGCACGAGGTCCTCGGCCGCACGCCACAGCCGGTCGTGTTCGTCAACTCCCGCCGCCTGCCGGAGGAGGACGGGCGCGCCTCCCTGGCCGAGGTCGAGCGGCTGCTGGAGCGCTACCCGACGCTGCGCTTCAAGCTCGACCCGACGCCCGCCTGGGACGACGCGCTGATCGCCGCGCTCGCCGCGACCGGCGCCGTCGACTCGGCCGACTTCAAGGGCCTCTACAAGGGCACGGTCGTCGACAACCCGGCCGACCCCGTGCTGTATCGGAAGGTCGCCGAGGGCTTCCCGGACGCCTGGCTCGAGGACCCCGACCTCGAGGCGGACGGCATCGACGAGGTGCTGAAGCCGCACCGCGACCGCATCACCTGGGACGCCCCGATCCATTCGATCGCGGACATCGAGGCGCTGCCGTTCGCGCCGAAGATCGTGAACGTCAAGCCGTCGCGCTTCGGCGGCCTCGCGCGGCTGTGCGCCGGCTACGACTACTGCGCCGAGCACGGCATCGGCGCCTACGGCGGCGGCCAGTTCGAGCTCGGTCCGGGACGCGGGCAGGCGCAGTACCTCGCCTCGCTGTTCCACCCCGACACGCCGAACGACCTCGCGCCGGGCGGCTACAACCTGCAGGACCCGCCCGACGGCCTGCCGGCCAGCCCGCTGGCGCCGAGCCTGTCGGCGACCGGCTTCCGCTGGGACGGCTGAGCGCCGCCGCCCGGCGTCGCGCCGGGGGCGAGCCGTGGCCGGCTCGCCCCTCCGCCGTCGCGTGGATCTGCCGCGGCGCCTGCACCGTCTCCCCCGCGCCGCCGGCGCGCCCTCGCAGCTCGCCGCGTTCGACGTCCGCGTGGCACACGACCCGCTCGCGCGCCTGCTCGGCCTCGCGGGCCTGAGCGAGCTCCCGGCACGCACCGGGCTGCTGCTCCCACGGACCCGCTCCGTCCATACCTTCGGGATGCGCTTCGCGCTGGATCTCGTGTGGATCGACGCCGAGGGCCGTATCCTGCGCATCGATTGCACGGTGCGGTCTCGCCGTCTCCGCTGGTGCCGCGGCGCCTGCGCGGTGATCGAGCTGCGTGCGTGCGACGGGGGTCGCCGCGGATGCGTAGTGTTCGATTGACTGACGAGTCAACACGAGGAGATTTCGGTGGAGGAACGGCTGGGAATCGCAGGATCGGGGGCGATCGCCTGCGGCTTGGCGGCCACGGCCGCACAGCACGGCGACGTGCTGCTGTGGGCGCGCTCCGACAGCTCCGCGGAGCGCGCGCGCGGCGCGGTCGCGAAGTGGTGCGGCAAGCTCAGCGAGGAGCCGATCGCCGATCGCGTGACGGTCGTCTCCGACATCGACGCGCTCGCGCCGGCGACGTTCCTCGTGGAGGCCGTCGCGGAGGAGTACGACGTGAAGGGCGGCGTGCTGGCGGAGCTCGGGCGCGTGTCCGGCGAGGACGCGGTGATCGCGACGACCACCTCCTCCCTGTCCGTGACCAGACTCGCGCAGGCGTCCGGCCGCGCCGATCGCTTCGTCGGCCTGCACGTCTTCAACCCGGTGCCGAAGATGGCGCTGGTCGAGCTTGCGTATGCGCCGGAGGCGGTCGAGCCGGTCCGCGAGCGCGCCCGCGCGCTGTGCGCGAAGCTCGACAAGACCGCGGTCGAGGTGCCCGACATCGCGGGCTTCGTCGTCAACCGGCTGCTGTTCCCGTACCTCTTCAGCGCCGTGCTGCTGATGGAGGAGACCGGCCTCGCCCCGAAGGCGATCGACGACTGCATGCGCCTCGGCGCCGGGCATCCGATGGGGCCGCTGGCGCTGCTCGACTACGTCGGGCTCGACGTCTCGAAGGCGATCGGCGAGGCGATCGAGTCGCCCGTGCCGAGCACCGTCGAGCAGCTCGTCGCCGCGGGCCACCTCGGCAAGAAGACCGGCAGAGGGCTGCACGACTACGCATGAGAGGACTCTCAGGGGCTGCTTAGCGTCGCTTCATGGCGCGCGGACATACTTCCGCCTGCGACGTACCTCACAGCAGCACCTCCTCCCAGAAGCACGAAACCGGCCCGCGCAAGCGGGCCGGCTTCGTTGTGAGGCGGACCCACCAGTCCACCACTACCCCTCCTCCTCCAACCGCCGGCTAGGCCAGGCGATCGTGCAGGCAAGGTAGCGCGTTGTGAGGTTTGTTGCGTTCTCGTGAGGTTTAAGGGTTTCGCGCTCACGTCGCCGCAAGCGGCGACGACGCGCGACGTCACACGCGACGCTCGGAGATCCGCACCGCCTCGATGCGGTTCTCGCGCACCGATTCGACGCGGATCGAGAAGCCGTTCGCGGCCACCGTGTCGCCGCGCTTCGGCAGCCGCCCCAGCTCCGCGAAGACGAAGCCGCCGACGGAGTTGTAGGCATCGGTGTCGACGGGGAGCGAGAGCCCGTAGTCCTCGAGGTCGGTGACCGCGACGTGCCCGCGCACGAACCAGTCGCCGTTCGGCAGGCGTCGCACGCCGCCGGCAGTCGGGTCGGTCTCGTCGGCGATCTCGCCGACGACCTCCTCGACGATGTCCTCGACCGTCACGACGCCGGCCGTGCGCCCGTACTCGTCGACGACGACGGCGAGCGAGCTGCGCTGGCGCTGCAGGTCGGCGAGCAGATCGTCGAGCGGCTTCGTCTCCGGGACGATCGGCGCGTCCCGCACGAGCCCGGCGATCGACGCGTCCGGGCCGTCCTCCATCAGGACGCGGGCGAGTGAGTTCGCGTGCACGAGGCCCTTGATGCGGTCGGTGTTCTCGTCCTCGGTCACGACGAGTCGGGTGTGGCCCGACGCGACGCACCGCTTCAGCGCGGCTTCGGCGCTCTCGGACACGTCGCAGGTGACGACGGCCGGGATCGGCGTCATCACCTGGCGCGCCTCCTGCTCGTGCAAGTGGAAGACGCCGGCGAGCATCCCCGCCTCGCCCGCGTCGAGCTTGCCGCCGGTGTAGGACTCGGCGATCAGCAGCTTCAGCTCCTCGGGGGTGCCGCCGGCCTCCTCGCCGAACTCCGGGTCGACTCTCAGCAGCCGCAGGATCCCGTTCGAGGCGCGGTTGAGCACCATCACGAACGGATGGAAGACGCGCGCGAAGACGTGCAGCGGCCGCGCGATCCGCTTCACGGTGCGGTCGGCGCGCTGGATCGCCCACACCTTCGGCACCTGCTCGCCGACGGTGATGTGGACGGCCGTCACGATCACGTAGGCGATCAAGATCGAGATCGCGGCCGCGGCGCCGTGCGAGAGCCCGCCGAACGCAGGCTCGATCACCTGTGCGATCGCCGGCTCGCCGAGGAAGCCGATGCCGATCGAGGCGAGCGTGATGCCGAGCTGGCAGGCCGACAGGTACTCGGTGATCTCGTGCAGCTCGGCGAGCGCCACGCTCGCGCCGGCCTCGCCCTGCTGGGCCGCCTCCTCGATGCGCGAGCGGCGGGCGCGCACGAGCGCGAACTCCGCGGCGACGAAGAAGCCGTTGATCGCGACCAGCAGCAGCAGGCCGACGAGCAGCAGCGCGGTCATAGCACCGCGGCGACGTGTGGGCCGCTACTTCGGGACAGGTCGTCGTCGTCGCTCATCGACTGAGGCGCGAACCGTAGCAGTCGCCCCCGGCGTCAGCCGAGGGCATCGAGGCGCTCCGCGAGCGCCAGGTCGGCCGCGGTGATGCCGCCCTCGGAATGGGTCGAGAGCGTGAGCCGCACCTTGTTCCAGCCGTGCACGAGGATGTCGGGGTGGTGGTTCGCGTCCTCCGCGGTCTCGGCCACGCGCTCGACGAACGCGATCGCCGCCGCGAAGTCGGCGAAGCGATGGTCGCGCACGATCGCGTCGCCCTCGCGGCGCCAGTCGCCGCCCTCGAGACCGGCGCTGACCTGCTCGTCGCTCAGCAGTGGCATATCGTCCCTCCCATGAGGATCGTGAGCCTTGTCCCCTCCGCGACCGAGATCCTGTTCGCGCTGGGGCTCGGCGACGAGGTCGTCGCCGTCACTCATGAGTGTGATTATCCCCCTGCGGCCCAGGAGCTGCCGACGGTCACGCGCGACAAGCTGCCGGACGACCTCACGCCCGGGCAGATCGACGCCGCGGTGCGCGCCCGCACCGACCAGGGCGAGGCGATCTACGAGCTCGACGCCGAGCTGCTGGAGGAGCTGGAGCCGGACCTGATCGTCACGCAGGCGCTGTGCGCGGTCTGCGCCGTCTCGATCGACGACGTGCGCGCGATCGCGGAGCAGCTCGAGACGCCCCCGCAGGTCGTCTCGCTCGACCCGCACACGCTCGGCGAGGTCCTCGGCGACGTGCGCACGCTCGCGGAGGCGACCGGGCGCAGAGACGCAGGCGTCGCGCTGATCGAGGACGCCGCCGCGCGGATCGACCGCGTGCGGCTCGCGGTGCGCGACCGCGAGCGGCCGAGCGTGGCCGCGCTGGAGTGGCTCGACCCCGTCTACGTCGCCGGCCACTGGACGCCGCAGATGATCGAGTACGCGGGCGGGATCGACGTGCTCGGCATGCCCGGCGAGCACTCCGAGCGGCGCTCCTGGGAGGAGTTGGCCGCGGCCGAGCCCGACGTCGTCGTGGTGATGCCCTGCGGCTATGACGCAGCGCGGGCGTACGACGAGGCACTGGATTATGGAACGCGCCTCGCCGGGCTCGGCGCGAGCCAGGTCGTCGCGGTGGACGCAGCGGCGTACTTCTCGCGCCCGGGACCGCGGCTGATCGACGGTCTGGAGCTGCTCTCGCGCCTGCTGCAACCCGGCGCCATACCCGAAGTTGCGGGGCCTGCCCCCCTGGTCGTCGAGCTCTGACGTACGCGTCGGTTGCCGCTGGACGACCGGTACAAGCGCGTTTACCATCGGCGGATGCAATCCATCCGCGTAGGACGTATCGCGGCGGCTGCGGCCGCCGCCACCCTCATGATCGCCGGAAGCGCATCGGCGACCGAGGTCCCCGGCCTCACCACCGCCCTCAGAGTGAGCGCCAATCCGAACCATCTCGTGAGAGGTCTCACGAGCTCGCACGGCATGCCGATCAGACTGCACTTCTCGATCGACATCACGCATCCCGCCGGCAGCCGCTACCAGCTGCAGAGAGTCGACGTGAGATTCCCGAACGGCGTCGGCAAGCCGAACGGCAACCTGTTCCCGCAGTGCAGCGTCGCCACCCTGGTGAGAGCGCACAATCGCCTCAGCGCCTGCCCGCCCGGCTCGAAGATCGGCAGCGGCAGAGCCACCGGCACGGCCGTCGATCTCGGCGTGACGTCGAGCGGCGTGCTGACCCTGTTCAACGGGCCCGGCGGCAGAAGCATCACGTTCAACGTCAACATCACGACGCCGGCGCTCATCAACGACACGTACCAGGCGCCGCTGAGAAAGACGTCGGGCAGATACGGGTACCTCCTCGGGAGCCCGATCCCGACCGATCTCCAGAACATCCTCGACGGTCCGATCATCGTCAGACACATCGACGTGACCTCCGGCATCACGAAGGTCATCAGAGGCGTCAGACGCGGCTACATCGAGGCGTTCAAGTGCCCGAGAAGCGGGAAGGCGCCGGTCCACGCGGACTTCTTCTTCTCACAGGGCGCGACGTCGTCCGCCGACGCGAACATCGCCTGCAGAAACTGACGCTCGACTGAGCAGGTCCGTCATCGACGACGGCGGCGTGCGAGAGCGCGCCGCCGTCGGTCGTTAAAGAACCCTCTTAGCCGGCGATGGCGATCGAGGCGACGAACGCGACGACGCCGAGCGCGACGGCCGCCGCGAGCGACGCCTGGCGCGGCAGCCGGCGGCGATCGAACTGGTCGTAGATCACGCCCACGAGGATCCCGCCGACGAAGCCGCCGAGGTGCGCGCCGATCGCGATGTTCGCGCCGATGAAGGTGAAGGCGAAGTTCAGCAGCGCGATCTGGATCAGGCCCGTCGACCACAGGTCGATCCCGCGCGAGCGCGCCTCGACGATCAGCGCGCCCATCAGGCCGAAGGCCGCGCCGGAGGCGCCGACCGCGACGGAGTTGGGCTCCAGCAGCAGCACGCCGAACGAGCCGCACAGCAGCGACGCCCCGTAGGCGGCGACGAAGCGCGCCGAACCGATCGCCGGCTCGAGCGAGCGCCCGATGAACCAGATGAAGACCATGTTGAACGCGACGTGGAAGAAGCTCGCGTGCAGGAAGCCGGTCGTCACGAGCCGCCACCACTCGCCTCCGGGCTCGACGAGCGGACCGTAGAGCGCGCCCTTCTCGTAGATCGTGCCGCCGACGCTCCCGAAGCCGCTGCCGGTCGCCAGCTCGGCGAGGTAGGCGATCACGTTGATCGCGATGATCGCCTGCGTCGCGACCGGCGCCGCGACCTCGCCGGGACGGACGCGTGTCACGCGCGTGCGCTGCTTCGCGCACTCCGGGCAGCGCATGCCGACGGTCGTCGAGGTCATGCAGTCCGGGCAGATCGGCCGACCGCAGTTCGAGCAGGAGACGCCCGTCTCGCGCGTCGGATGGCGGTAGCAGGTGGGCATCCGGGCGCGGACGGTAGCAGTCGCGGATAACGTCGCCGTAAGGCGATCGCTCGCGCCGCGCGCCTACAGCGAGGCGTTGATGAACGGCTGCGAGGTCGGCGCCGGGCTGCCGCCGTCGGGCTCGGCCGTGACGAGCACCGCCTCGACGCCGCGCACGTTCGGCAGCGCGACGCGGCCGCTGCCGGCGGCTCTGCTGACGCTGAAGAGCGCATCCGTCGGCGAAGGCGCGGCCGCGCCACGGCGCAGCAGCCAGACCTCGTAGACCTTGCCGGCCGGCGGAGCAGGCAGGCCTCTCACGCGCAGCGTCGCGACGCCGTCGCGCAGCACGATGACGGCCGTCCCTTGCGGAGCCGCTCTCGTGTCGACCGCCGCCTGCACGGTGCGCACCTGCACGACGGTCTGCGTCTTCGTGTGCTCGTCGTTCGTCGCCGAGCCGACGCCGAAGCCGACCGCGACGCCGACGACCAGCGCCGCGGCGGCGCCCGCGAGCGCGAGCGGACGGCTGAAGGCGAAGCTGCGGGAGCGGCGCGGGGCGCGCTTGCGAGCGGGCTGGTCGGCGGCCGGGCCGGCGGCCGACAGCACGTCGGCCTCCGCGCGCACGGTCTCCATCAGCCGGTCGCGCAGCTGCGGCGGCGGCGCCACCGGCGTCACCGCGAGCGGCAGCGCGTCGGCCACGATGCGCAGGCTCGCGAGGTCTTCGCGGCAGTGCGCGCAGGTCGGGAGGTGTGCCTCGAAGTCGCGCCGCTCCGCGTCGGCGAGCGCGCCGAGCAGGTACGAGGCGACGGTGTCGTGGTGCTGGCAGTGCTCGCTCATGACGACATCTCCGCCGGCGCGAGCGTTCCGCGCATCTTCTCCATGCCGAGCCGCATGCGGCCCTTCACGGTCCCGATCGGGACCTGCAGCATCTCGGCGATCTCGCTCTGCGTGAAGCCGCCGTAGTAGGCCAGCTCGATCGCTCGGCGCTGCTCCTCCGGCAGCTCGTGCAGCGCGCCGCGGACCTCGAGCGCCTCCTCGCGCCGCGCGACCTCGACGTCGGTGCGCTCCACTGCCTCGAAGCGCTCCTCGATCCCCTCGTCGGAGGCGCGGTGGCGATCCTGCACCACGCCGCGGCGCAGTGCGTCGATCGCGCGGTGATGGGTGATCCCGAGTATCCACGTGCGCACGCTGCCGCGATAGCGGTCATAGCGCGCCCCGCTGCGCCAGATCGACAGGAACGCCTCCTGCACGACCTCCTCGGCGAGCTGGCGCGCACCGCACATGCGGTAGGCGAGCGAGAAGGCGGCGCCGGAATGGCGGTCGTAGACGACCTCGAAGGCGGACGCCTCCGCTCTCTGGACGAGCTGCATGAGGTCCTCGTCGGCGAGGTCCCGGAGAGACGGGCTATGGGAGGCTCGGCGGTCGGACATCAGTCACTCGGTTTACGCGGCTCGACCGTGCGCGGATCAGCGCACCGGACGAAGGGGCGGCGAATCAGCTTTTCGCCGTCGGCGATCGCAAGCGACCGCCTCCGACGACGTCACCACTCAGTCGCCGCCGGGGAGCAGCCTACGAGCCTCGTCGGCCAGATCCCGGACCGTGCGCTCGGCGAGGTCGAGGACGTTCGCCGACTGCGCGCGGCGACGGCGGTGGCGGCCGCGCACACGCAGCACCACGAGGGCGGTCCCGGCGCCCGCGCCGACAACCGCCGCGGCCGCCGGGCGCGCCCAGTTGCGAGGATCGCGCATCGCCGACAGCTCCCACGCCTCCAGCTCGTCGGCGGCCAGCTCCGCCAGGTTCACGAGCGTGCGCTCGAGCCGCACGGCGAGATCCTCGGGCGGGTCGACGGGGTGCAGCGCCGCGCGCAGGCGCGCCTCGAACTCGGTCGTGCTCACGACGCCGGCTCCGGGTGCGCGACGATGCCCTCCAGCTGCTTGATCGCGCGGTGCAGGAGCACCTTCGTGGCGCCGTCACTGCGGCCGAGCGCGCGCGCGATCTCGCGGTTGTCCATGCCGAGCGCGAAGCGCATGATCAGCGCCTCGCGGCGGTCGTCGGGCAGCTGCTGCACGCCGGCGAGGATCTCCTCCAGCTCCTCGCGCCCCTCGACGAGCGTCTCGGTCGTGTGCGGCGCGCTGATCACGGCCGCGTCCTCGATCGCGGACTCCGGCCGGCGCGCGCGGTCGCGGTAGTAGTTGGCCGCGAGGTTGTGCGCGATGCGGATGACCCACGGGCGCAGCGGGCGCCCGTCGGACTCGCGCAGCGCGCGCTCGTAGTGGCGGTAGGCCTGCAGGAACGTCTGCTCCGTGAGGTCCTCGGCGTCGTGGTGGTTGCCGACGCGGTAGTAGGCGTAGGAGTAGACGTCGCGCAGGTGCGTGCGGTAGAGCTCGGAGAAGCTGCGGTCGAGCTCCGACTTGGAGAGGGGCTGAGGATCGGACACCGCATGCGCAGTATCCCCGTTCGCGAGCGCCTGCGGACGGCGGCGGCGGAGGCCATGGCTCAGGCCGCTCGGGCCCTTCGCGGGCGGCGGGCTGGCCGGGTCACGGCCGCCGTCCAGGTCTCGGGCTCGATGCGCCCCTCCACCAGCTCGGCCAGGCCGAGCGTCGCGGGCGCCGCGAGCTGCGCGTCGCGCAGCAGCGCGGCCAGCAGCGGGACGGTGTCGACCGCCTCGACCGCGTGGCCGAGCGCCGGCGCGATCTCGGCCGCAGGAACGCCGCGCGCGAGCAGCTCGCCGGCGCGCCGGTTGCGGCTCGAGTCGGCGACGACCGTCGCGACGAGGTCGCCCGCACCGGCGAGCCCGGCGAAGGTGCTCGGCTCCGCGCCGAGATGGCGCGCGAGCCCGTCGATCTCGCCGAAGACCTTGCCGGCGGCGGCGCCGGCTACGTTGGGCCCGGCAGTCGCGGCGGCCGCGGCGGCGAGGACGGCGGCGTTCTTCGCGCAGCCAGCGAGCTCGACGCCGGCCACGTCGCGTGTCGTCTGGACGTCGAAGCCGGCCGTCGCGAGCACGCTCGCCAGCTCGTGCGCGAACGCGTCGTCGTGGGTCGCGAGCACGACGGAGGCGCCGTGCTCGAGCGCGTCCGAGGCGTGCGAGGGGCCGGCGAGCGCGGCGACGGTCCGCGCCTGCACGCGCTCGGCCGCATAGGCGGACGGGAGCGTGCCGAGCGGCGGGACGAGCCCCTTGGAGACGACGAGCACGCCGGCGCGCTGCGGGATCGCGCTGCCGTGCGCGGCGAGCACGGCCGGCAGCTCGCGCGCGGGTACCGCGAGGCAGACGACGTCGTGGACGGCCAGCTCCAGCTCGGCGGCGCGACACGGGCGGACGCGCTCGGGCAGTGCGACGCCGGGCAGGTAGCGCGCGTTCTCGCGCGTGGCGCGCAGCGCCTCCGCCTGCTCCCGCGTGCGGCAGCCGAGGTCGACGTCGAGCCCGGCGCGCGCGAACGCGACGGCCAGCGCCGTGCCCCACGCGCCGGCGCCGACGACGGCGGCACGGCGCAGCGGCGAGATCCCGCCGAGCCACTCCCACTGGAGCATCACGCACGGCCAGATGCGATCGGTCACGGCCTGCGCGAGCTCGCGCGAAGGGCTGGCGACGTGCGGGAACGTGAGCGGGCCGCCGGCGCGGATGCGGACCTTCCTGGGGCGGACCCGCCAGCCGCGGCGGATGTCCGTCGTGCCGATCACCGCGACCGGGACGACCGGCGCTCCCGTCTCCAGCGCGAGCCGACCGACGCCGCGCTTGGCGGGCCCGGGCGGACCGGGCCGCACGCGCGTGCCCTCGGGGAAGATCAGCACGCAGTCGCCGCGCGCGAGGATCGCCTTCGCCGTGTCGACCATGTCCTGGTCGGCGTTGCCGCGGTCGACCGGGAAGGCGCCGAGCGCATTGAGCAGCCATCCCTGCACGCGGTTGGCGAACAGCTCCTTCTTGGCGACGTAGTAGATAGGCCGCCGCATCATCGTCCCGATCACGAACGGGTCGAGGAAGCTGCGGTGGTTCGCGGCGAAGATCACCGGCCCCTCCGCCGGGATGTGCTCGCGCCCGATCCGCGACAGGCGGAAGTACAGGTGGAAGAACGGCTGCAGGACCGCCCGCGCCAGCCAATAGACGATCGGATTCACGCCACGTTCGCGCGCACGCCGATGCAGTCGCTCGAGGTTCATTCCGGGATTACGTACCCTCGGCGCGGAGGGGCGTTACAGTCGCGGGGATGGCGCTCGAGCCGAGACGGATGCTGCGGGGCGCGCTGGCCGGCGGGGTGGCGGCGGGCGTGTGGGCACTGGCGCAGCCGCTCGACAAGCGGCTGCTGCGCTGCGACTACGACGACGTGGAGCTGCTCGGACGTGCGCTGCGGCCGCGTGCCGCGCGGCGGGGCTGGTACCCGGTCGGGCTGGCGCTGCACGTCCAGAACGGCGCGATGTTCGGGGCCGTCTACGCGGGGGTCGCGGCACCGCTGCTCGCCGGCGCCGGCGTGCCGGCGGCGGCGCGCGGACCGCTCGTCGCGGAGGTCGAGAACTTCGGGCTGTGGCCGCTCGGCCGCGTGAGCGACCGCTTCCACCCGGCGCGCACGGCGCTGCCGCGCCTGACCGGGAACCGCCGCGCGCTCGCGCAGGCCACCTGGCGTCATCTGCTGTTCGGCGTCGTGCTGGGCGAGCTGGAGCGGCGGCTCAACGCCGAGCCGCCGCCCGCACAGGCGACGTGATTCGAGCGAGGGCGGGCGCCCCGGCTCAGGAGCCGGGGCGCCGTCGTGCCGAGCCCGTTGGGGGAGCCGGACTCGTGCGCAGGAGCCCGTGCGGCGTGCCGAGTTGAGCCTGGGGGACGCCTCACAGACCCCTTCAACAGGGGAAAATACCCCCTGCACGACACATTTTGACCGCTTCAGCGGGTGGAAAGCAAACCTCAACCGCACAAGAGTTCCCGCGGTGCCCCCGCCCATCGACGCCGAGCTGCGCGCGCTCGCCGCGGCGATCCGGGAGATCCGCGCCCGCCAGCAGCTCTCCCAGGAGCGCGTCGCCGCCAGAGGCGGCGTCGGGCGCAAGTACGTCGGCCAGATCGAGCGCGGCGAGATCACGCCGTCGTTCGCCGCGCTCGTGGGCCTGGCGTTCGGGCTCGACGTGCCGCTGTCAGAGCTGATCCGCGTGTACGAGGAGCGGCTCGCGAGCGCCGGAGGCAGGCACCCGACGGCTGCGTCCGTGCCCAACCTCTGACGCGCGAGGCGTCCCGACCGATCGATTACGCTGGGCGGGCCCCGCCGGGATAGCTCAGCTGGCAGAGCGCCGCTCTTGTAAAGCGGAGGTCACGGGTTCGATCCCCGTTCCCGGCTCTGCCGCCCGCGCGCCCTCAGCACGGCACCGTCTCGTCCACCACCGCGCTCGCGTCCTGGTTGAACGAGAACTCGCCGTGGACCGCGGAGCCGCCTCTCGGGCAGGTCGTTGCCTCGATGTAGCCCCGTCTTCTGCCGTCGATCGTGCGGGTCGCGCCGGTGGTGATGTCGAGTCTGGTGACGACGACGTCGCCCTCGAGGATCGTCTGCAGCTCGGGCGGGACGCTGGAGGACAGCTTGAACGCGTATCTGCCGCCGTGCAGTCTCACGATCGGCGCGGAGAAGGTCGCGTTGATCAGCGCCGGATGGATGACGACCATGTTGAGCGTCAGGCTTCTCCCTCCCGGCCCGTTGAAGATCGTCAGCTTTCCCGACGACGTCACGCCGACCGCCACCGCGCGCCCCGTCGCGATGCCCGTGCCGACCTTCGCGCCCTCCGGACACACGCTGAGCCGCCCGTGCGCGGCGACGAGCTTCGCGGCGCTGCACGACGGGAACAGCGCGCCGTTCATGCGCGCGCCCTTGCCGAACAGGAAGTCCGCCCGCTGCAGCACGAAGTTCCCGCCCGCCGGCTCGCTCGAGAATCTCGTGCTCAGTCTCAGCGTCAGCGGTGTGCCCGGCGGGAGCGGGCGCGTGCTCGGCGAGACGTCGGCCGAGATCGTGACGACCGGTCTGGCGACCGGTGCGTCCGCCGCCGGCGCGAGCGCCGCAAGCGTCGCGGCAGCCACGACGGCGACACCAGACGCGGCGAGGATGGGGCGAAGAGCGACCATGGGACAGACCTCCCGGCTCAGCGGATGATGTTGATCTCGGGGTGGATTGCGAGCAACGTCTGCGTGAACACGTCCTCGTAGCAGCACACGATCGCAGTGATGGCCCCGAAGATGGTGCACTTGAGGTAGGGCGGCCGCACGGACGACGCGCGCCGGGCGCCGCCCGCGGCTGACACCGCGCTCATGACGCGTACTGCGGGCACGGCACCTCCAGGGTCGTCGTCACGCTCGGCGTCGGCGGCGCGTAGGCCGAGAACAGCTCGGCCGAGAAGTGCCCCGACGACGGACATCTCGGCACCGAGAACAGCGACACGTCCTCACCTTGATGGCGCGCGCAGCGTCCGCCGCGGCTCCACTTCACGCACTCGCCCTTGCGCACGCGCAGGCCACGCACGCGCGCGTCGACCTCGGCGATGCTGACCTGGAAGCCGTTGATCGGGCCCGTGTAGATCAGGACCTTCTTGCCGTAGAGCCCGTCCGGAGTCGGATCGTCCACGAAATTCTCGGTGAGGACCGCATGCACGCCCGCGACCACCGGGTATCTGCGCACGATCGGCGCGCGCTCGTCCGCGGAGCCGATGGTCGTGAAGCCCATGATCGCTCCCGGGACGGTGCCGCGGCTGAGGAACATCGAGAAGCCGACCGGGATCGGGTCCGTCAGCACCGCGATCGCGTCGCGCGCGTCGATCAGGCCGGTTCCGCCGCCGAGGCGCGCACGCTCGCAGGCGCGCACGTTCGGCAGCACCGCGCGGTCGCGCTTCGCATGGCTGCGCTCCAGCTCGCGCACGAACGCCCCGAGGTTCGCAAGCCGGTCGTTGAACCGCGCGCCCGACGGATGCGCGTCGAGCGCGTCCCGCAGCGCGGGGCCGTCGCAGAACCAGTCGCCGCCGAGGAAGGCGCGATTCACCTCCACCCCCTTGGGCAGCCGCAACGCGAACTGCGTCGGCGTCGGCGGGACGACGCCCGTCGTGTCGAACGCCCGCAGCCGGATGTGCACGGACACGTCGCCGGGCTGCGGCGTCCGCACCTGAAAGCTGAACTGCTGTGCCGGCTCCGCTCTCGCGATCCCGCACAACCCGACGATCGCCATCGCGACGATCACGGCGATCATCTCAACCACGACCAGCGCGTCGATTGACCTCTTCATGGCACGCTCCTCTCTATGTGGGAGGAGTCTCTGCATCCCCGGCAGGGATCGCCACGGGGCGCACACCCTGAACCGGACCCCGAGATCGCATGAGCGCGCTGCTGGAGCGTGAGCGGGAGCTGGCCGAGCTCGGCACGATGGTCGCCGAGGCGCGCGGCGGCAGCGGTCGCTTCGCGGTGATCGAGGCGCCCGCCGGCCTCGGCAAGACGCGCCTGCTGCAGGCCGCGCGCGAGGCCGGCCAGGCAGCCGGGATGCGCAGCCTGGGCGCGCGCGCGACCGAGCTGGAGCGCAACTTCCCGTTCGCGCTCGTGCGGCAGCTGCTGGCGCCCCCGCTGGCGACGCTCCCGTCAGCCGAGCGCGAGGCGCTGTTCGAAGGCGCCGCGGGCGCGGCGCGCGGCGCGCTCGGCATCACTGCGAACGGCGCATCGCCCCCGGCGGACACGTTCGCGGTCCTGCACGGCCTCTACTGGCTCACGGCCGCACTCGCCGAGCACGAGCCGCTGCTGCTCGCCGTCGACGACGCGCACTGGTCCGACGCCGCGTCGCTCGACTTCGTCGGCTTTCTGCTGCCACGACTGGAGGAGCTGCCGGTGCTGCTCATCGTCACCTGCCGGCCGGACGAGGCGGGCGCCGAGGGCAGCCTTGCGCGCATCGCGACCGACACGCTGGCACGACGCGTGACGCCCCGCGCGCTCAGCCGCGCCGCCGCCGGCGCGCTGCTCGCCGGCGAGCTGGACGCGCAGCCGGAGGACGCGTTCACGATGTCCTGTCACGAGGTCAGCGGCGGCAACCCGTTCCTGCTGTGCGAGCTCGCGCGCACGCTCGCCGTCCAGCGGATCAGCCCCGATGCGGAGCAGGCGCCGCGCGTGCACGAGCTGGCGCCCGAGCGCGTCACGCGCACCGTGCTCGTGCGTCTCGCGCGCCTGCCGGCCGAGGCGCGGGCGGTCGCACGGGCGCTCGTCGTGCTCGGCGACGACGCCGACCTGCAGCTCGTGGCGCAGCTCGCGGAGCTCGACGCGGACGCGGCGCTGGCCGGGGCCGACGAGCTGCGCGCCGCCGCGATCCTCGATCCCGGAGCCGCGCTGCACTTCATCCACCCGCTCGTGCGCACCGCGCTGCACGCGGACATCCCCGCCGGCGAGCGCGCGGAGGCGCACGCTCGCGCCGCAGAGCTGCTGCGCGAGCGCGGCGCGAGCTCGCAGCAGCTCGCGACGCACCTCGTCGCGACCGAGGCGCGCAGCGACCGCGAGACCGTCGAGACGCTGCTGGACGCGGGCGGGAAGGCGCTTGCGAGCGGTGCCCCGCGCTCGGCGATCACCTACCTGACGCGCGCGCTGCGCGAGCCCGCGCCGCCCGACCTGCGCACGGCTGTGCTGCACCCGCTCATCACCGCCTGCATCCGCGCAAGCGACCTGCCGGCCTACACCGAGATCGAGGCCGACGTGCTCGCCGCGCTGGAGCACGAGCCCTCGCTCAAGCCTCGATGGGGCGTGAAGCTGACGACGTGGATGACGATGAACGGTCGCGTCGAGCAGGCGACGGTACTGCTTGAGGAGGCGATCGAGGTCGCGCTCGCCGACGACGATCTCGACACCGCATTTCGCATGGAGACACAGCTCAGCCGGATCGCACAACTGCCGCCGGACGCGGCCCGCGTCCGCGTCGCCCGCTACCGGAACCGCATCGCGCCCGACACACCGGCGGGGCGGCTCGCCGCGGCGATCGACGCCCGCTGGGCGGTGGTCGACGGCACCGCGGCCGAGGCGATCGCGGCGGCGCGATATGCGCTGCGCGGCGACGGCGGCATCCTGCGCGAGCAGACCGAGCTGGGCGCGCCCGGCGAGGCCGTGATGGCGCTCGCACTCGCCGGCGACCTCGACCGCGCGGACCGCGCCGCGAGACAGGCCCTCGCGTTCGCACGGCGGCGCAGCGCCCTGCCGGAGCTGGCCGGCGCGTGGCTGCTGAACGCGTTCGTGGCGATGACCCGCAGCGACCTCGTCACCGCCGAGGCCGACGCGCGCCAGTGCGTCGACGTGGCGCGGCTCGGCGGCATGCTGGTGTCCGAGCTCATCCTGACGCCGACGCTCGTGGTCATGCTCGTGTCCCGCGGCGAGATCGATGCGGCCACCGCCGAGTTCGCCCGCACGGGCGTGGCGGAGGGGCCGATCCTCGACAACCCCTGGCTGATGTCGCTGCCGTTCGCCCGCGGGCTGCTGCGGCTCGCACAGGGACGGCCCCGCGAGGCCGCGGACGACCTCGTCGAGCTGTACGAGCGCAAGCAGCGATGGGGCAGCGGCGGCAGCGTGATGCTGCAGGCCGGCTCGATGGCCGCGATGGCGCTGACCGCCTGCGGGGAGCGCGAGCAGGCGTGCGAGCTGGCCGCGGCCGACCTCGCCGCCGCCGAACGCTGGGGTGCGCCCCGCGCGATGGGCGTCGCACGCGGCTGTCTGGGACTGGCGACCGGCGGAAACGACGGCATCGCGCTGCTGGAGCAGTCCGTCGACCTGCTCGGAGAGCCGTGGATGGCGCACCCGCGCGCGATGGCCCTCACGCACCTCGGCATCGCCCTGCGCCATGGCGGTCGCCGCGCCGACGCGCGCGCGCCGCTGCGCGAGGCGCTCGATCTCGCCCGGCGCTGCGCAGCCGGCGGCGTCGCGCGGCAGGCATACCACGAGCTGCAGGCGACCGGCGAGAAGGTGCGCCGCTGGACGCCGATCGGCGTCGAGTCGCTGACCCCGAGCGAGCGGCGCGTGGCGGAGATGGCGGCGAGCGGCCTGACGAACCGGCAGATCGCGCAGTCGCTGTTCCTGACCGTCAAGACGATCGAGACGCACCTGGCGGCGACGTACGACAAGCTCGGCATCCACTCGCGGCGGGAGCTGCCCGCGACGCTCTCCGCGCGGCCGAACGGCGCGTCGAGCCCGGGCTCCTAACGCCGCGCGGCGAGCGCGATTCCGTCGCCGACGGGGGTGATCGTGGCGACCAGCTCGGGATGCGCGAGCAGGCGCTCGTTGAACGAGCGCGCAGTCGCGATCTGCTCGTCGCTCCAGTGGCCGTCACTGCGGTTCTCCGCGACGGTGCCGGACATCAGCACGTTGTCGACGGCGACCAGCCCCCCTGGCCGCAGCAGCGGGACGACGAGCCGCAGGTAGTCCTCGTACTCCGCCTTCACACCGTCGAGGAAGGCGAGGTCGAACGGGCCGGCGAGCTCCGCCAGGCCGGCGCGCGCGTCCTGGAGGCGCAGGTCCGTTCGCACGCCGTCGAGGCCGGCCCGCGCCAGATAGCCCTCGGCCGCCGCGCGGCGCACCGGGTCGATCTCGAACGAGACGAGCTCTCCGCCGACCGGCAGCGCCCGTGCGAGGTGCAGCGTCGAGGCGCCGATCGCGGTTCCGACCTCGACGATCCGCCGGGCGCCGATCGCGCGCGCCAGCACGTGCAGCAGCGCGCCGCTCTGCGCGTCGAGGATCGGGATCCGCTCGCGCTCGCCGTGCGCCTGCAGCTCGGCGAGCAGCGGGTCGGCGGGCGGGCGCGTGGCGTCGAGGTAGTCGCGGACGGCGGTGGTGACGATCATGGGTCGAGCCTAGCGCCGGGGGGCGACACGGCCCGCGCGAGAGCCTCAGGGCTTTCATGACTCACTTGCTAAGACGAATCACCATGCGAATCTGACCGACGGTTATGCAACTCATCTCCGCCACCGGTTGAAGGCCCGCTGCCTCGCGCTGCTCGACGACGTCGCCCTCACCGGCGAGGACATCGTCGACGAAGTGCGGCGCCCCGTCGCACGGCTCGTCGCGCTCGACGAGCCGCAGCCGCCCGAGGGCTCCGTGACGTTCCACGTCGCCGACGACGAGCTCATCGCTCCGCTCGCCCTCGCGTGACGCCCTCTGATCGTGCTCGACACGCACGCCTGGCTGTGGTGGATTGCCGAGCCAGCCGGTTCTCGCGGCCGCCCCCAGGCCATCGAAGGCGGAGACGATCGGCGTCTCCGCGATCAGCGCGTGGGAGGTCGCGATGCTCGGCGCGTCGGCGCATCTCGCTCGACCGCGACGTCGCCGCCTGGATCAGGCTGGGGCTCGCGCCGGCACGGGTCACGTCGCACCCGCTCACCGCCGACGTGGCCGTCGCGGCGGGCGTGCTCGACGGCCGCAGCTTCCCCGGGGACCCCGCCGACCGCTTCATCTACGCGACCGCGCTGCATCCCGCGCCCGCCTCGTCACGCGCGACGAGGCGATCCGCGCTTCGACGCACGCAACACGGTCCGGCGACGACCGCGTCAGCCACGGCCGGCAGCGTGGTTCGCTAGCCGCCGATCGGCGCGCGCGGGTTCGCCCCCAGAACAGCTGCGTGCCGAGCATGCCGATGAGGTGGACGTACACGATGTTCAGCACCATCGACTTCGCCGTCGCGGTGCCGATGACCACGGGTCCCCGCCCGCCGTG